>NZ_JBVJMF010000017.1:0-196765 GCF_055584345.1 Streptomyces sp. NPDC104106 | reverse complement strand
GGGGGACCCTGTGGGAGAGTAGGACACCGCCGAACAATTTTTGGGAAAGGCCCACACCGTCTGGTGTGGGCCTTTCCGCATTTATGGCGCTTATGCTCGACAGCATGCGCTACGACCTGGTCATTTTCGACAACGACGGAGTGCTCGTCGACAGCGAGCCCATTTCCAATCGACACCTCGCCGCCTATCTGACCGAGCTGGGTCACCCCACCTCGTACGAGGACTCCATCCGGGACTACATGGGCTCGGCGATGCACCGGATCCATGAACTGGTGCTGGAGCGGACCGGGCAGCGGTTGCCGGACGACTTCGACGACGTCTTCCACGCGCGCGTGTTCGCGGCGTTCGAGCGGGAGCTGGAGCCCGTGGCCGGCGTCGCGGGCGTACTGGAGAAGCTGGCCGCCGACGGAGTGCCGTACTGCGTGGCCTCCTCGGGGAGCCATGCGCGGATCCGGGTGGGGCACCGGACGACCGGGCTCGACCGGTGGTTCCCGGACGAGCGGATCTTCAGCTCCGAGGACGTGGGACGGGGCAAGCCGGCGCCCGATCTGTTCCTCCACGCGGCTGAGCGGATGGGCGTGGCCCCCGAGCGGTGCGTGGTCGTGGAGGACTCTCCGCTGGGCGTACAGGCGGCCGTGGCGGCCGGGATGGACGTCTGCGGGTTCACCGCCATGACCCCGGCGGCCAGGCTCGCCGGTGCCGGTCAACTCTTCGGCTCCATGGGCGAGTTGCTTGACCTGCTGATATGACCCGAGCCATCGGCCGGGGGCTGACAATTGTCATGCGGACCTCCGGACGATCGTTTCTACCGGCGGACCCCCCGTGGCGGCGAAGCTGAGGGCATGACGAAGAACACGGGGAACCAGGGCCGGGGCCGGAGCGAGCGGCGGGCGCAGAACCCGAGCATGCTGGACAACTTCCGGCCGCTGCTCCTGGACGTGGCGGTGCCGCTCGGCTCGTACTACCTCTTCAAAGACACCTTCGGGATGAGCACCTTCGCGGCGCTGGCCTGGAGCAGTGTGGTGCCGGCGGTGCGGACCGTGTGGGGCGTGGTGCGCGAGCGCAGGACCAACGCGCTGGCCGGTCTCATCCTGGTCGTCAACGTCGTCTCGCTGCTGCTGAGCTTCGTCTCCGGCGACCCCCGGCTGATGCTCGCCAAGGACAGCGGGGTCAGCAGCGTCATCGCCTTCGGGATCCTGGCCTCGGTCTGGCTCGGCAAGCCGATGATGACCGCCGGGATGAAGCCCTTCCTGGTCAAGGGCGACGCGGTCAAGGAGGCCGCCTGGCAGCGGCTCGCCTCCGGGGCGTCGGTCCGGTCGGCGGCCTTCCGGCGCAAGGAGAAGGCGTTCTCGATCGTGTGGGGGCTGGTGCTGCTCGCCGAGTGCTCCGCCCGGGTCGTGGGTGCCTACACCATTCCCGTCGGCACGATGGTGTGGCTCGGCACCGTCTTCCTGGTCGGTGCGATGCTGATCGGGTTCGTGGTCGGCGGTGCGCTGGCCGTCGGGCCCCTGGAGGGGATGCTCGCCGCCGAGGTGGCGGACGGCGCGGCCGAGCAGCGGACGCGGCCGGAGCGGTCCGGCCTGGCCGTCGCCGCCTGAGCCACCGGGCGAAGCTGAGGAGAATTCATCTTTGGCTGGATCTACCCACAGGTAGCCCGGGGCCCTACGCTCGCCGCCATGACTGATGTGCTGCGGCGCGGTAGGGCCTCGTTGGCGTTCAGCTTCTTCGCGCAGGGCGCCGCCTTCGCTCTCCTGGTGACGCGGATCCCGGCCGTCCAGGACCGGTACGGCGTCTCCGACGCGCTGTTGCCGGTCTTCCTGGCCGCCGTACCCGTCCTCGCCGGCGCCGGCAGTGTGACCACCGAGCAGTTGGTGAAGCGGGTGCGCCCCAGCCGGGTGCTGCGCTGCTCCCAGCCGGTCGTGCTGCTGGCCCTGCTCGGCGCCGGGGCGGGCGGGCGGATCGCCGAACTGGCCGTGGCGCTGGGCGTGTTCGGGCTGGCCGTGGGAGCGCTCGACGCCTCCATGAACATGCTCGGGGTGAGCCTCCAGCGGGCGTACGGGCGCAGCATCATGCTCAGCTTCCATGCCGCGTACAGCCTCGGCGGGATCCTGGGGGCCTCGCTGGCCTGGGTCGGGGCGCACTGGCACCTCGCGCTGTGGGTGTCGTATCTGCCGGTGGTGGCGGTGCTGCTGCCGGCGACGCTCGTGGGCAGCCGGTGGTACGTCGACGGCGAGCCGACGCCCGTGGAAGGGGAGCAGGGGGGCCGGGGCACAGGGGTCGTCTTCGCGGTGCTGTTGCCGCTGTGCCTGGTGATGACCTTCGCCTACATCGGGGACTCGACCGTCTCCAACTGGAGCGCGAAGTACCTGAAGGACGTGCTGGGCAGCAGCGAGCAGCTGGCGACCGTGCCGTACAACGTGTACATGGTGACCACGCTGGTGGGGCGGGCCATCGGGGATCTCGGGGTGCGGCGGTTGGGGGCCGTGGCGGTCGTGCGGGTCGGGGCGCTGGTGGCGGCCGGCGGGTTCGCGGTGGTGGCGTCGGCGCCCGGCGCGTGGGTGGGGATGCTGGGGTTCACGCTGCTGGGGCTGGGGCTGTGCGTGCTGGTGCCGCAGACGTTCGCGGCGGCGGGCAGGCTGTTCCCGGGCGCCTCGGACGCGGCCGTCGCGCGGCTCAACATCTTCAATTACGTGGGCTTCCTGGTCGGTTCGCCGTTGGTCGGGGCGCTGGGCGATGCGTGGAGCTATCGCGGTGCGATGTGTGTGCCGATGGTGTTGGTGCTGGTGACGCTGGGGTACGCCAGGTCGTTCGCGCCTCAACAGGACCGATACGGTGGCGGGCATGAGCGGCCGAGCACAGCTGATGTGGGACGAGGCGGTAACGGGCTATGACTTCGGCCCGGACCATCCGATGGATCCGGTCCGGCTGGAGCTGACCCGGAAGCTGGTGGGCGCCCTCGGACTCGACCGGGAGGTGGAGGTCGTCGCGGCGAAGCCGGCCGGGGAGTCCACTTTGCGGCTGGTGCATCGCGAGGACTACATCGAGGCCGTGAAGGCCGCGTCGGCCGACCCGGCCGGGGCGCGGGGGGAGTACGGCCTCGGAACGGTGGACGACCCGGCGTTCGCCGGGATGCACGAGGTGTCCGCGCTGATCGCCGGTCAGTCGGTGGCGGCGGCGGAGGCGGTGTGGCGGGGCGACGCCGAACACGCCGTGAACTTCGCGGGCGGCCTGCACCACGCGATGCCGGGCGGCGCCTCGGGGTTCTGCATCTACAACGACGCGGCGCTGGCCATCGCCCGGCTGCTGGAGCTGGGTGCCGAGCGGGTCGCGTACGTCGACGTGGACGTGCACCACGGGGACGGGGTGCAGGCCGCGTTCTGGGAGGATCCTCGGGTTCTGACGATCTCGCTGCACGAGCACCCTCGTACGCTGTTCCCGCAGACCGGGTGGCCGGAAGAGGTCGGGGCGGGGGCCGGCGAGGGATCCGCGGTGAACGTGGCGCTGCCCGCGGGGACCGGGGACGCGGGGTGGGTGCGGGCGTTCCACGCGGTCGTGCCGGAGCTGATCGCCGACTTCCGGCCGCAGGTACTGGTGACGCAGCACGGTGCCGACACGCACTTCGAGGATCCGCTGGCCCATCTCGCCGTATCGCTCGACGCGCAGCGGGCGGTGCAGGTGGCGTGTCACGATCTGGCGCACGAGTACGCGGCGGGGAAGTGGGTGGCGCTGGGCGGCGGCGGGTACGCGGTGGTGGACGTCGTGCCGCGGTCGTGGACGCATCTGGTGGGGATTGCCGCGGGGCGGCCGGTGGCGCCGGAGACGGTGATCCCGGAAGGCTGGCGCCAGGAGGTGTTCGCGCGGACCCGGCAGCTGGGGCCGCAGCGGATGACCGACGGCCGGTGGCCGGTGAGTTGGGCGTCGTGGGAGGCGGGCTACGACCCCGCGGACCGTTTGGACCAGGCGGTACGGGCCACTCGGCGGGCGGCGTTTCCGCTACGGGGCCTGCTGCTCTGACGGCCGGGGGTGCCGGACGGCTGGTGCGCCGTGACGGCTGAGCGGCATCCGCCCGTTACGCCAACCGTGCGCACTTCCCGCCGTTCGCCGTCCGCGCCCGCCCCTGATGCGCGAGCATCGCAGCCGTGGTGTCCGCCGAAGGTCTGCGTGCGTATCTGCCGGCTGTTCGGCTGGCGGGGGAGGTGGCGACCTCCCGGGAGGTCAGCCTGCGCAGTTACCGGCTGTTCGCGGCCCGGGATCCTCGGGTTCTGATCGGGGTCGATCCCGAAGGGCGTTGGCGCGAGCGGGACCTGATTGCCTTGATGGCGGAGAAGTGCGGTGTCTCGGCCGATCCGCTGCACACTTCGGGTCCGGATGTGATCGATCCCGAGCTGACGGTGGCCGCGCTCGACTCCTTCGCCGAGCGCATCGGGGCGGCGGCCCGGCGCCGGGCGCCGGTGCTGTTCGGCACCGGGCACCCGGGGCGGCTGCTCGGGTTCTACGCAGCCTTGGCGGACGCGCTCTCGGCGGCGGGGTGTGAGGTGCTCACACCGGCGCAGGGTCGCTGTGTCGACATATTGACCCGGTTCGGTCTACGCACCCACCGCCTCGACTACGTACGAGGGATTGCCCTGGTGCGGGAACCGGGCGCCGAGCGCCCCGGTTGTGAGCCCGGTGTCCACAGCCATTCACCGCTGCCGGTTCGGGTCGCCCTGGAGGCCGCCGCGGCGGGTGGCGGGCCCCTGCCCGCATTGGTCGTCGGGGATCACGGCTGGGTCTGCGGTGCAGGTCAGCTGGGGTTCGAGGCCCTGGGGCTCGGCGATGTCGACGATCCCGCGCTGTTCGTGGGGGAGGCCGAGGGGGCCGTGTCCGTCGCCGTTCCGGTTGATGACGGTGCGCGGTCCGCGTACTACCGCCCGCTTACCCGCTACGTACTCAAACGAGCGTGTCTGTCACAGTAGGCCTGCGATGGGTGCACCTCTTCCCCACTCGCATCACCCGCCCCTACATTGGGGAGTGAGCACGCAGCGACGAAGAGTCACCGGAAGGGGAAGCCGGTGGCCGTCGAGTGCGGAAGGTTCAGGTGTGTCATGGCAGCTGGCGAGAGGCCTCTGAACGAGGTTCAGTTCCTTACCGTGGCGGAGGTCGCCTCGGTGATGCGAGTGTCGAAGATGACCGTGTACCGGCTGGTGCACAGCGGTCATCTGCCCGCCATCCGGGTGGGGAGGTCTTTCCGCGTCCCGGAACAGGCGGTACACGAGTACCTTCGCGACAGCTATGTGGGGGTGGAAACGGCCTGACAACGCCTCCGGAAAGATCCGGAGCACCCTCGATTACGACCTCGGCGCTCGGTTGGGTAGGCTAGCCCCTCGTAGGTCGTGTGGGCCCATGGCGCCCAAACAACCGAGTGATGAGAAGTGAGCGAGGGTAGTCGTGGGCTCTGTTATCAAGAAGCGGCGCAAGCGGATGGCCAAGAAGAAGCACCGCAAGCTGCTCAAGCGCACGCGCGTTCAGCGTCGCAACAAGAAGTAAGCGACAGCGCGCGAGAAGCGTGTCCCTGTGGCCTCCCGCCGATAACGGCGGGAGGCCACAGGCGTATCCGGCGCCCGGCGGGGGACCCGGCATCTTCCGATCGGTGAATTTCCGTCACTTCGTGCATCGGGGGGTCATCACAGCGCAACAGCGACCCGCTAAGTTGGCCGCACGCACAACGTACGAGGGAAGGCGCTGATCTTGGGGAAGGTCGTGCTCGTCACCGGAGTGGCCCGACAGCTGGGCGGCCGGTTCGTACGGCGGATCCAGCGGGATCCGGAGGTCGAGCGGGTGATCGCCGTGGACGCGGTGCCCCCGGCGCACCATCTGGGCGGGGCCGAGTTCATCCAGGCCGACATCCGGCTGCCGACGATAGCCCGGGTGCTCGCCGAGACCGGCGCGGACACGGTCGTCCACCTCGATGTGACGGGCACGGCGCTGGGCGCCGGAAGCCGGGCGACGGTCAAGGAGACCAACGTCATCGGCACCATGCAGCTGCTCGGCGCCTGCCAGAAGTCGCCGGCCGTCAAGCGGCTGGTGGTGAAGTCCAGTACGAACGTCTACGGCTCCGCGCCGCGCGATCCCGCCGTGTTCACCGAGACGACCTCGGCGAAGTCCCTGCCGAGCGGGGGCTTCGCGAAGGACACCGTCGAGGTCGAGGGGTACGTGCGCGGATTCGCGCGGCGCCGGCCGGACGTCGCGGTGTGCGTGCTGCGGTTCGCCAACATCCTCGGGCCGGCCGCCGACACGCCCCTCGCCTCGTACTTCGCGCTGCCCGTCCTGCCGACCGTGTTCGGCTACGACCCGCGGCTGCAGTTCGTGCACGAGGACGACGTCGTCGAGGTGCTCAGGATCGCCTCGCACGAGCCGCGCCGGGGCACCCTGAACAGCGGCACGTTCAACATCGCCGGTGACGGCGTGCTGCTGCTCTCGCAGTGCTCGCGGCGGCTGGGACGGCCCACCGTGCCGTTGCTGCTGCCCGCGGTCACCTGGGCCGGTTCCCTGGTGCGTACGCTCGGTATGACGGACTTCTCCCCCGAGCAGATCCGGCTGCTCACGCACGGGCGGGTGGTGGACACCGGCCAGATGCGCGAGACGCTCGGTTTCACGCCCCGCTACACCACGGCGGAGACGTTCGCGGACTTCGTACGCGGCCAGGGCCCCGGGCTGCTGCCGCCGCAGACCCTCGCGGCGGCCGTCGACCGCATCGCCGCGCTGGCCGCGAGGGGCGGCGGTCACCTCCCGACGTACGGCGCCAACTGAGGAGCGCAGCAACGATGGCGGACGCCAAGGTCATTCCCTTCGACGACGACCGGTCCCGCGGGGGTGGTGCGGCCCGCCCGGCGCGGCGCCGGGGTGCGGGCAGCCGGCGCGGGGCCCTGGGCGACACCGGGGAGCTGGGTGAGGTCCAGCCGCTGCCGGGGCGGGCCGGGGCGCGGGAGGATGGACGTGTGAGCCGTGCGCAGGAGCCGGAAGGGCCGCAGGGACCGAAGACGCCGGAGGCGGCGCGTGACGCCCGGCCGGAGGCCGGCGGGCGGGGCGGCGGCCTGGACCGGCGGGTGGCGGCCGGGCTCGCCTTCCTGCGGCGCCGGCTGACCGGGGACTACGACGTCGACGACTTCGGTTTCGACGAGGAGCTGACCGACCAGGTCCTGATGTCGCTGCTGCGGCCGTTGTACGAGAAGTACTTCCGGGTCGACGTGAAGGGCATCGAGAACATCCCGGCGAAGGGCGGGGCGCTGATCGTCGCCAACCACTCCGGGACGCTGCCGCTGGACGGGCTGATGATGCAGGTCGCCGTCCACGACCACCATCCCGCCGACCGTCATCTGCGGCTGCTCGCGGCCGACCTGGTCTTCGTGCTGCCCGTGGTCAACGAGCTGGCGCGCAAGCTGGGGCACACGCTGGCGTGCGCGGAGGACGCCGAGCGGCTGCTGGCGCAGGGCGAGTTGGTCGGGGTGATGCCGGAGGGCTTCAAGGGCATCGGGAAACCGTTCGGCGAGCGGTACAAGCTCCAGCGGTTCGGCCGGGGCGGCTTCGTCTCCACGGCCCTGCGGCAGGGCGCGCCGATCATTCCGTGCTCGATCGTCGGGGCGGAGGAGATCTACCCGATGATCGGCAACGCGAAGACCCTGGCGCGGTTGCTGGGTTTTCCGTACTTTCCGTTGACCCCGACGTTTCCGTGGTTGGGGCCGTTGGGGGCGGTTCCGTTGCCGACGAAGTGGACGATTCAGTTCGGTGAGCCGATTCCTACGGACGGTTATCCGCCGGAGGCCGCCGAGGATCCGATGCTGATGTTCAACCTGACCGACCAGGTCCGGGAACAGATCCAGCACGCGTTGTACAAGCTGCTGGTGCAGCGGCGGTCGGTGTTCTTCTGACCTGATCGACGGCTGTACGACGAAGGGGCGCCCCGCGCTCGGGAAGGGGCGCCCCTGCTGCCGTAGCTCTACTGGTTGGTGTTGTCCCCTTCGATGCCCAGGCCCGGTAGGAGGCGGGGGAGGAGCGGGGGAAGGGTGATGTCCGGGGCCGGGGTGGTGGGCTTGCCGGTGGTGGGGGTCGTGGGCGCCGTGCCCGTCTTCGGCGGGTCGAGCAGGCCGCCCGTGTTGCCGCCGAGGAGACCCTCGCCGGTGTCGCCGGTGGCCGAGCCGCTCGGGGCGTCCGTGCGCGCGTGCCTGCCGGTGGACGGGGTGCTGCCGGAGGAGCTGGGCGGGGTGGAGCCGTGGCGGCTGCCGGAGCCCGTCGACGCGGAGCCCGAGCCCTGGTGACCGCCGGCGCCGGGCTGGGCCGGTGGCTTGGGGAGCCGGGACTCCAGCGGGGCGACCTCCTGGTCTATGGCGTCGAAGACCGACGAGACCTGCTCTTTGACGTCCCCGAGCTGGACGGGCAGCTTGTCGCTGAGCGCGCTCCAGGCCTCCCGGTGGGAGCGGGAGAAGGCCGACAGGGCCTGGATGGGGCCCAGGGAGCCCGGGTCGGCCTCGTACGCCTCGTGCAGCAGGCGGTGGCCCTCGGTGACGTCCTGCCGCATGCCCGAGAGCGTGCGGCGGATCTCGCCGATGGACTCGTGGTCGAGGTGCCCGCCGCGGCCCCGCTCCAGCAGCCGCCGGGCCTCGCTGAGCCGGGTGGAGGCCTGGTCGAGGTAGGTCTGGCCGCGCTGGTCGTCGCCGTCGGTCAGGTAGTTGAGCTTGAACTCCTCGATGCCCCGTTTGAGGCCGTAGAGGGAGTCACCGGGCAGGGCATCCGAGCTGGCGGCGGCGACTCCGCCGAAGGCCCCGGCGGCCACGCCGACGCTGAGCCCGCCGGCGGCGAGCCCCTTGGTCAGCCGCGTACGCGGCCGGAGTCTGCTCAGCGGGCTCGCCCGGTGTGCGCCTCTGGAGCGCGCACGCTGTTCGGGTACCGACGCGTCCGCCGCTGCGGTGCCCTCCTGGAGCATGGCCTCCATCGCGGCCACCAGCTGGGCGCGCTGGACGACCTTGACCTCGGGGTCGAGCTGCGGCTTGGGCAGCGCGGCGAGTCCCGCGGTGAGGGCCAGCAGTTCGCCCCGCTCGGACTGGTCCTCGGTGGCCGGCGGCGATCCCGCCGGTGCTGACCGCTCGGCCGCCGTGTCACGGTCGGACTGCTCGTCCAGGGCCTGGGCGAAGGCGTTCGCCCGCCGGTGCGCCGATACGTTCGCGATCACTGGCGGCACCTCCTCTCGTCATGACGGTCGACTCCCCAGGGGGTCCTGAGGGTTGCACGCCCGTGACCGGTCCACACGATCGAGTGATCAGGGTCGGCCAGGACGTGACCACAGGGAGCCTGTATCCCGCACAACGACTGGCGCGGCACTTGGGTTACGGACGGCGGACGGGTCAATCGGAAAGACAACAGGCCTTCACGTACGGTGAGTTGATCGTCGCTGAGCGTCGCGATCGCTTCAGCGCGCGTCGTCCGGCAGGAGTCGGGCGAGGGTGCGGACGGCGCGGTACTGAAGGGTCTTGATGGCGCCCTCGTTCTTGCCCATGACACGGGCGGTCTCGGCGACCGAGAGGCCCTGGAGGAAGCGGAGGGTCACGCACTCCTGCTGCTGCGGGTTGAGCCGGCGTACGGCGTCGAGCAGCGCGGCGTTCGACAGCGACTCCAGGACGGAGTCCTCCGGGGAGCGCTCGACCTCGTTGGCGTCGAGCATCTCGCCGGTGGTGACCTCCAGGCGGAAGCGGCTGGACTTGAAGTGGTCGGCGACGAGGTTCCGGGCGATCGTCACCAGCCAGGCGCCGAAGTCGCGGCCCTGCCAGGTGAACGTGCCGATCCGGCGCAGCGCCCGCAGAAAGGTCTCGCTCGTGAGGTCCTCGGCCGTGGCCCGGCCGCCGACGCGGTAGTAGATGTACCGGTACACCGTGTCGCTGTACTGGTCGTAGAGCCGGCCGAAGGCCTCGGCCTCGCCGGACTGGGCGCGCTCGACCAGGTCCATCATCCGGGCGCTGTCGCTGTCGGCGGCCGGGCGGCGGGCGGTGGCGGCACCGGTGGCGCGGCCGCGTCTGCCGACGACGGCGCTGCCTGACTCGGCCAGTGCGTAGCACGGACCGGCGGGCGTGGCGGTGGCGAAGGCGGGGACGGCGTACGCGGTGGGGACGAGGCCGCGCAGCGTCTCTTTGACCGTTGCGACAGTTGCGCGCAGCGTAGCCAGGCCCGAGGCGTCAACCCCGACGTGTGGGTACACGGGACTCCCAGAGGCAGAGCTTCCATCACGTGCAGTGCGGGACCGTTCACCCGTCGTGGCGACGGAGGGGTACCGGTTTGCGTCTGAGGAGAATAACGCTTCGTACAGGCACTGCTACACCGAGTTGCTCAAATCATCGATTGCGTCGCTTCTGTTGCTGAATGACGCCCGATCAAGTGCCGTACCTTGATCGGTTGTTGACCGCTTTTCGGCCTGTTTCGGTGAGGTACAGGGCGTGTTGAAGTGAGCGCGGCATAATCGGGCGCGCGAAGCGGCCAGCCGCCACAGGGGCGACTGGCCGTCGTCGCGTGCGGGTTCGCGGGGGCGCTGGGGCCCCGGCGGGGCGCTTATCGGCGCCGGCGGCTCAACGCGATCGCCGCCGCCGTGCCGCCGGCCACCGCTCCGACGCCCGCCGCCGCCGGAATGCCGACCTTCGCGGCCTTCCGGCCGGTGCGGTAGTCGCGCAGGCGCCAGTCCTTCTCACGGGCGTGCTTGCGGAGCTTGGCGTCCGGGTTGATGGCGTAGGGGTGGCCCACCAGGGAGAGCATCGGGATGTCGTTGTGGCTGTCGCTGTAGGCCGCGCAGCGGGCGAGGTCCAGGCCCTCCGCGGCGGCCAGCGCGCGGACCGCCTCCGCCTTCGCCGGACCGTGCAGCGGCTCGCCCACCAGCCTGCCCGTGTAGACGCCGCCGACCGATTCCGCGACCGTGCCGAGCGCGCCGGTCAGGCCGAGGCGGCGGGAGATCACCTGGGCGATCTCGACCGGGGCCGCCGTGACCAGCCACACCTTCTGGCCCGCGTCGAGGTGGGCCTGCGCGAGCGCGCGCGTGCCGGGCCAGATGCGGTCGGCCATGTACTCGTCGTAGATCTCCTCGCCGATGGACTCCAGCTCGGCGACCCGGTGGCCCTTGACGATCGACAGCGCCGAGTCGCGGGCGTCCTGCATGTGCTCGGGGTCCTCGACGCCGGCCAGCCGGAACCACGCCTGCTGCCAGGCGAACCGGGCGAGGTCGCGGGTCTCGAAGAACTTGCGCTTGTACAGGCCGCGGCCGAAGTGGAACAGCGCGGCGCCCTGCATCACGGTGTTGTCGAGGTCGAAGAACGCGGCTGCCCTGGTGTCGCCGATGACCGGGAACTGGGGTTCCTCCGGTGCGCCCGGCGGTGCCGCCTGCGCTTCCTGCGAGGACTTGCGCGCGGCCTCCGCCGAGGCCTCGCCTGCCAACACGCTCCGCGCCGTGGCGGAGCGCCTACGGGGAGTGAGCCATCCGAGAGCGGCCATGCGGTGAGCATAGCCAGTTTGTTCGGGGCTGCCGGAGTCGAGAGGTTGGAAGGGTGTGAACTCTCCGCTACCGAGCCGTTAAGGCCGGTGGGAGGCGGGCCGGGGGAGGGTTCCGGGCGCGCGGGAGAATGGCGGGTATGAGCCCCCTCTTCCGGCGCAAGGCCGACCCCCGTGAGCGGTTCGTCACACTGATCCGCAAGCCCGGCTGCCATCTGTGCGACGACGCGCAGACCGTGATCGAGAAGGTCTGCGGGGAACTCGGTGTGGCCTGGGAGGAGAAGGACATCACCGAGGACCGGGCGCTGCACGACCAGTACTGGGAGCAGATCCCCGTCGTGCTCGTCGACGGCGAACAGCACACCTTCTGGCGCGTGAACGAGGAACGACTGCGCCGGGCACTGACCGACTAGTCCAAACCGGCCCGAAAGTCGCTTAGGATCGACGGCGGTTTGGTCTCGGGGGCGGGATTTGTGAGGAGAGTGTGCGATTTTGCCCCCGGTACCGAAGGAACGCGCGTGCGTGCACGCCGGTTCCCGTCAAGGGCGCCCCGGTTTCGTGACACCGGTCACTTCTGCCGGGCAAATCGGACACCATCTTTGTGCACGCGTTCACAAAGACATAGCCTGCATTCGACGGGGCGGTCTGGGGACGTGTGACCGCCTGCAGCCCCGCTCTACCCGCAGGAGCACCGTGGCAACTGGCCGAACACACCGACCGGCGACCCGCAGCCGAGGGATTCCCGAGGCCACCGTCGCCCGGCTTCCGCTGTACCTCCGAGCCCTGACGGCACTGTCCGAGCGCTCGGTACCCACGGTCTCCTCCGAGGAACTGGCCGCGGCGGCGGGGGTCAACTCCGCCAAGCTGCGCAAGGACTTCTCGTACCTGGGCTCGTACGGAACGCGCGGTGTCGGCTACGACGTGGAGTATCTCGTCTACCAGATCTCCCGTGAACTCGGCCTGACCCAGGACTGGCCGGTTGTCATCGTCGGTATCGGTAACCTCGGCGCCGCGCTCGCCAACTACGGCGGGTTCGCCTCCCGTGGTTTCCGGGTGGCCGCGCTGATCGACGCCGATCCCGCGATGGCCGGAAAGCCCGTCGCCGGCATCCCGGTGCAGCACACCGACGACCTCGAGAAGATCATCGAGGACAACGGCGTCTCCATCGGTGTCATCGCCACCCCGGCCGGCGCCGCCCAGCAGGTCTGCGACCGGCTCGTGGGTGCCGGGGTCACCTCCATCCTGAACTTCGCGCCGACCGTGCTGTCCGTCCCGGACGGCGTCGACGTCCGCAAGGTCGACCTCTCGATCGAGCTGCAGATCCTCGCCTTCCACGAGCAGCGCAAGGCCGGCGAGGAGCCCGTCCTGGAGACCGCCGCGGGCGACGGCGCGCTGCCCGCGGCCACCACCCGCGACGCGTCCGCCGCGCCGGGCGCGTCGACCGCATCCGCCGACCAGGGGCCCGACGGGGACGTACCCGCCGTGATGCCGGCATGAGTCTCCTCGTCGTCGGTCTGAGCCACCGCAGCGCGCCGGTGAGCGTGCTGGAGCGGGCCGCGCTGAGCGCGGACGCCCAGGTCAAGCTGCTCCAGGACACGGTCGCCGCCGAGCCCGCCACCGAGGCCGCGGTGCTCGCCACCTGCAACCGCATCGAGCTGTACGCCGACGTGGACAAGTTCCACGCCGGTGTCGCCGAGCTGTCCACGCTGCTCGCCCAGCACAGCGGCGTCGGCCTGGACGAGCTGACCCCCTACCTCTACGTGCACTACGAGGACCGGGCCGTCCACCACCTGTTCTCGGTGGCCTGCGGCCTGGACTCGATGGTGGTCGGCGAGGGCCAGATCCTCGGTCAGATCAAGGACTCCCTGGCCAAGGCGCAGGAGCTGCACACCGCCGGCAAGCTGCTGAACGACCTGTTCCAGCAGGCCCTGCGGGTCGGCAAGCGCGCCCACTCCGAGACCGGCATCGACCGCGCGGGCCAGTCCCTGGTCACCTTCGGTCTGGAGCAGCTGGCCGCCGGGAGCGAGGTCCCCGCCTGGGCGCGGGACAAGAAGGCGCTGGTCATCGGCGCCGGATCGATGTCCTCGCTGGCCGCCGCCACGCTCGCGCGGGCCGGGGTCGCCGAGATCGTCGTCGCCAACCGCACCTTCGAGCGCGCCGAGCGCCTCGCCCGGATACTCACCGACGCCGACGACAGCACGGTCACCGCGCGCGCGGTCGAGATGGCCGCCGTACCGGGCGAGCTGACACGTGCCGACGTCGTCGTCTCCTGTACCGGGGCGACGGGCCTGGTGCTCACGGCGGAAGCGGTCGCGCAGGCGGTCGAGGGCCGCACCGGGCAGCCGGCCGTCGCCGCGACCGCGTTCACCACGGCGGACGAGAAGGCCCCGCTGCCGCCGGCCGCCGGCGACGAGAACTGCCCGCTGGACCTGGCCGCCGTACCGGGCGGCTTCTCCGTGCTGGGCGAGGCCGCCGTGGCCGGGATGGACGCGGCCACCCTGGAGCAGCACGCGGCGTGGGCCGCGGGAAGCGCCGTGGACCGGCGGGAGCGTCGTACGCCCGAGGCCGACGCCGAGCTGATCACCGCACTCGCCGCGACCGCCGCCACGGTCGGCCGGATCCCCGAGCGGCGCAGGCCCGAGCCGCCCGCCGAGCGCCCGGCGCCCTTCTTCTTCCTCCTCGACCTGGCCATGCCCCGCGACATCGACGCGGCCGTGCACCGGCTGGCCGGGGTGCGCCTGGTGGACATCGAGTCGCTCGCGGAGGCCTCGGCCGACGCTCCGATGGCGGCCGACGTGGACCAGGTCCGGCGTATCGTCTCCGACGAGGTCGCGGCCTTCGGCGCGGCACAGCGGGCGGCGCACATCACGCCGACCGTGGTCGCGCTGCGCACCATGGCCGCGGACGTCGTGGCGAGTGAGATCGCGCGGCTCGACGGCCGCCTGCCCGACCTGGACGAACGCCAGCGCGGGGAGATCCGCCAGGCCGTGCACCGGGTCGTGGACAAGCTGCTGCACGCGCCGACCGTGCGGGTCAAGCAGCTCGCAGCCGAGCCCGGCGGCACCGGGTACGCGGACGCGCTGCGCACCCTGTTCGACCTCGACCCGGAGACGGTCGCCTCCGTCTCCCGGGCCGTGGACAGCACAGACACGAAGGACCGACCGGCATGACTGACAGGGCACTGAGGCTGGGGACCAGGCGCAGCAAGCTCGCCATGGCCCAGTCCGGGCAGGTGGCGGAGGCCGTCCGCCAGGTGACCGGGCGGCCGGTGGAGCTGGTCGAGATCACCACCTACGGCGACACCTCCCGCGAGCACCTCGCGCAGATCGGCGGCACAGGCGTCTTCGTCACGGCGCTGCGCGACGCGCTGGTGCGCGGCGAGGTCGACTTCGCGGTGCACTCGCTCAAGGACCTGCCGACCGCGCAGCCCGCCGAGCTGGTCCTGGCCGCCGTACCGGAGCGCGAGGACCCGCGGGACGTGATCGTCGCGCGCGACGCGCTGAAGTTCACCGACCTGCCGCGCGGCGCGCGCATAGGCACCGGCTCGCCGCGCCGCATGGCGCAGCTGAACGCGTACGCCCGCGCGCACGGACTGGACATCGAGACGGTCCCGATCCGCGGCAACGTCGACACCCGCATCCGGTTCGTCCGGGACGGCGAGCTGGACGCGGTCGTGCTGGCCGCCGCCGGCCTGAACCGGATAGGCCGGATCGACGAGGTGACCGACTTCCTGTCGGTCGACACGGTTTTGCCCGCCCCCGGCCAGGGGGCCCTGGCGATCGAGTGTGCCGCGGACGACGCGGAACTGATCGCCGCGCTCGGTGAACTCGACGACCCGTTCACGCGGGCCGCCGTGACCGCCGAACGATCACTGCTCGCCGCCCTGGAGGCCGGCTGCTCCGCCCCTGTGGGCGCACTGGCCGACCTTCTGGCCGACGGGCAGATTGTCAAGGAAATGCGCCTGCGCGGCGTCGTCGGGACGACCGACGGCACCCGCATGGTGCAGCTGTCCACCACCGGTCCCGTGCCCCAGGCGCACGACCAGGCGCTGGCACTCGGTCGCGACCTCGCGACCGAGATGCTCGCCCAGGGCGCGGCCGGTCTGATGGGGGAGCGAGCACATTGAGCCCCACCACCCTTCCCGCCGGCCTCGAACACGGGCACGTCACCTTCCTCGGTGCCGGACCCGGGGATCCGGGACTGCTGACTCTGCGCGCCGTGGAGGCGCTGTCGAACGCGGACGTCCTGATCGCCGAGCACGAGGTGCTCGACGTGATCCGGACGCACGCGCGGCAGGGCGTCTCCGTCGTGCGGACGGACGGCGATTCCTCCTCGGTCTCGCCGCCGGGCACGGGCACGCCGCAGCTCAAGGTCGTTGACGGCACGTCAACCACCGCCGCTGCCCCGTCTCCTGCCCGGGATGCCGCTCATCTTGTCATGGAGGCCGCGCGCTCCGGCAGGCGGGTCGTCCGTGCGGTGTCCGGGGACCCGGGACTTGATACGTACGCGGCCGAGGAAATGCTCGCCTGCGCCTCCGCCGGGGTGCCCTTCGAGGTGGTGCCGGGCGTGGCGGCCGCGGTCGGTGTGCCGGCGTACGCCGGCGTGCCGCTGCGGGACGCGCAGGGCGCGGACGTCCGGTTCGTGGACGCCCGTACGGCCTCCGACCGCTGCTGGACGGAGGTGGGCGCGTCGGACGGCACGGTCGTCGTGTCGACGACCCTCGACTCGGTGGCCGTGGCGGCGGGCGAGCTGGTCTCGGCGGGCCGCAAGCCGGACACCCCCATGACGGTCACGATCGCCGGTACGACGACCCGCCAGCGCACCTGGACGGCCACCCTCGGCACCATCGCGCAGACCCTGAAGCAGGCGAAGGTGCTGCCGTCCCCGGACGGCGGCCGGCAGGTGATAGCCGTGGTCGGCGAGCGTTCCGCCGCCGCCCAGCGCGACCAGCTGTCGTGGTTCGAGTCCAAGCCGCTGTTCGGCTGGAAGGTGCTCGTGCCGCGTACGAAGGAGCAGGCGGCCTCGCTCTCCGACCAGCTGCGGTCCTACGGCGCCGTCCCGCACGAGGTGCCGACCATCGCCGTCGAACCCCCGCGCACCCCGCAGCAGATGGAGCGGGCGGTCAAGGGCCTGGTGACCGGCCGCTACGAGTGGATCGCGTTCACGTCGGTCAACGCGGTGAAGGCGGTCCGGGAGAAGTTCGAGGAGTACGGCCTGGACGCCCGTGCCTTCGCGGGCATCAAGGTGGCCGCGGTGGGCGAGCAGACGGCGAAGGCGCTGGTGGCCTTCGGCGTGAAGCCGGACCTGGTGCCGAGCGGTGAGCAGTCGGCGGCGGGCCTGCTGGAGGACTGGCCGCCGTACGACCCGGTCTTCGACCCGATCGACCGGGTCTTCCTCCCGCGCGCGGACATCGCGACCGAGACCCTGGTCGCCGGGCTCATCGAGCTGGGCTGGGAGGTCGACGACGTGACCGCCTACCGGACGGTCCGCGCCTCGCCGCCGCCGGCCGAGACCCGCGAGGCCATCAAGGGCGGCGGCTTCGACGCGGTCCTGTTCACGTCCTCCTCGACGGTCCGCAACCTGGTCGGCATCGCGGGCAAGCCGCACAACGTGACGGTGATCGCGTGTATCGGCCCGGCGACGGCGAAGACGGCCGAGGAGCACGGCCTCCGGGTGGACGTCATGGCCCCGGAGCCGTCGGTCCACAAGCTGGCGGAGGCGCTGGCCGAGTTCGGCATGAAGCGGCGGGCCGCGGCGGTGGAGGCGGGGGACCCGGTGACCCGGCCGAGCGAGCGGAGGCCGGGGGCGCGGAGGCGTCGGTCGACCACCTGAAGCCCCATGGGTGGTGGTCCGCCATGAGCCGATCGACGAACGCCCCGCCGTCCCTCAGGGATACGGCGGGGCGTTCTTGCGTCGCATGCGGTCCTCGAGGGCACGGTCGCCCGCTGGTGTGTCAGCGCCCGGAGGCATACGGCAGGAAGGTCGCCCACGCGTCGGGTGTGAGGGTGAGACGGGGGCCAGTGGGGTTCTTGGAGTCGCGGACGAGGATCTGGTCGGGGATGGTCGCCACTTCGACGCAGTCGGGGCCCTCGTCCGTGCTGTAGCTGCTCTTTATCCACTCCAGCTTCATGTCTCTCCAAGCACTTTCTCGATGAGGGCCATCGACTCCCGTGGGTCGAGAGCCTGTGCCCGGATGATCCCATAACGCATATCGAGGAGCTGCACCTCTTTCGGGTCGACGATCACCCGGCTGATGTGCTGCACCTCCACGTGCCCGACCGTGGTGCCGTCCTTGAGCCTGAGCAACCTGAACGACCCGGCGAGGCCTGAGTTCTGCTCACGTCCGAGCGGCAGTACCTGGAGGTCGACGTTGCGGAACTCGGCGACACCCAGCAGGCGTTCCAGCTGCGCTCGCATCACCATCCTGCCGCCGATGGGCCGACGAAGCGTCGACTCGCACTGGACAAAGCTGAAGACGGGCCGGGCCATGGTCTCGTCGACAACCTCCTGACGTGCGACTCTGGCTGCCAACCGTTGGTCCAACTCCTCTGCGGTGAAGGGTGGCCGGCGAGCGCTGAAGACCGCCTGCGCGTACTCCCTGGTCTGCAACAACCCATGCACGACAGAGTTGTTGTACGCGCACAGCTCGACCGCATCCGCTTCCAGTTTCTTCAGATCCCGGACCTTCTTCGGGTACCGGACCTCCGCCACATCCTGCTTGAGCGTGATCTTCCCGCCCGCACCCAGCACCTCGTCCGCCGCGTCCAGGTACTCCGGCCGGGGAATCCGCCGTCCCCGCTCCACCGAGGAGACCAGTTCCTCGCCGTACCCGATGGCCGTCCCGAACTCCGCCTGGGTCAGGCCGGCCGCCTCCCGCCACAGCTTCAGCTGCCGTGAGACCGTCCGCATGACGGCTCCGGCCTCGTCGTCCTCCAGCCCCGCATCCCAGTCGCTCACCTGCGCCGTCCTCCCGTCACCACTCACCCCGTACGGCCCGGATGCACCCGGACACGGCACGGACAGCCTCCGTCCGCACGGGCTGCCGTTCTTCACAGGCTAGGCACGCGTGGACACGCTGAGTGACGTGAATGAGCGAATCTCCACCCTGCACATCCCGGCGCGCCAGTTCTGCGTGCCGCTCTCCTCGACCCGGCGCGGCGCCCGCCTCGGCCGACTGCTCGCAACCGAGCAATTGCGCTCCTGGGGGATGCCGTTGGCCCCCGCCCGGCTGATCGTCGCCGAGCTGACGGCGAACGCCGCGCTGCACGGCGGGGTGCTCGGGCGGAGCTTCCGGCCGGCTCTCGCGGTGACGGCCGAGGGGGTTCTGCGTATCAAGGTCACCGACACGCGTGGCGACGCGCTGCCCGTTCCGCGGGCCGCCGCCCCGGGGTCGGCCGAGTCCGGCTACGGACTGCTGCTGATCGAGGAGTTGGCGGACCGCTGGGGTGTGCGGCAGGGGCCGGTGCCGTGCAAGACGGTGTGGGCCGAAACCGATACGGCCGGGCCATCGGCGCACCTCGCACCGGAGCCGGGGAATGCGTGACTCGGTGGCTCCGCGGCCGGGGCTGCGGGCCGTAAAAGACCTAAGAACCCGGGGAAAAAACAACCAACCAAACCAAACCCCGCGTAGGTCACTCGCTCGGGTGAAACGGGTCGGTCTGGCTGGCGTGGCGGCGGTTCGGGCGTGCAGGCTCAGCCCCGAGGCGCCGCAGGCATATGCGCCTCGGACACTCACAACCCCACACATGCATCGGCCCCCGCCGGGACGGCAATCCCAGTGCGAGGGCCTGACCAACGAGGAAGTCGACCCTTCCCTATGGCTGAGAAGAAGCCTAACGCCGCCCTGCGCCCGCTTCAGGGTGTTCGGCGATCCACCACCCCCTCCGGTGTCACCCACGTACGCACGTACCAGCCCGGCCAGTACGTGGTCGTCGGCAACCACCTCGCCCAGCACCGCGAGCTGTCCCTGACCGCCATCGGACTCGCGACCCACATCCTCTCGGTGCCCGAGGGGACCCCCGTCGACATCCGCAGCCTCGCGGACCGCTTCCCCGAGGGGCGGGACCGGATCGCGTCCGCGTTGCGCGAGCTGGAGGCGCACGGCTATCTGGCGCGGGTCCGTGAGCACACGGAGTCAGGCCGCCTGGTGACGCGGACGTCCGTATCGGGGTGCCGGTATGCCCCTGAATGCCCCTCGCCGTGGGCCGACACCGTGTTGGCAAAGGCGCTCGCCGGGCGGGCGTAGCGTAGAGGGCATGACGAAGTACGGATCGTTTCCCGGTGCCCGGCCCCGGCGGCTGCGGACCTCGCCCGTCATGCGGCGGATGGTGGCCGAGACGCGGCTGCACCCCGCCGACTTCATCCTCCCGGCGTTCGTCCGCGAGGGCGTGAGCGAGCCGGTGCCGATCGCCGCCATGCCCGGTGTCGTCCAGCACACCCGCGACAGCCTGAAGAAGGCCGCGCTGGAGGCCGTGGAGGCCGGGGTCTCCGGGATCATGCTGTTCGGCGTGCCGGAGGAGTCGAAGAAGGACGCCCTCGGGACCGCCGGCACCGACCCGGACGGGATCCTCCAGGTCGCGCTGCGCGACGTGCGCGCCGAGGTCGGCGACGACCTCCTCGTCATGTCCGACCTCTGCCTGGACGAGTTCACCGACCACGGGCACTGCGGTGTGCTGGACGCCGAGGGCCGCGTCGACAACGACGCCACCCTGGAGCGGTACGCCGAGATGGCCCAGGTGCAGGCCGACGCCGGAGCCCATGTGGTGGGCCCCAGCGGGATGATGGACGGCCAGATCGGCGTCGTCCGCGACGCGCTCGACCAGATCGGGCGGGAGGACGTGGCGATCCTCGCGTACACCGCCAAGTACTCGTCCGCGTTCTACGGCCCCTTCCGCGAGGCCGTCGGCTCCTCGCTCCAGGGCGACCGCAAGACCTACCAGCAGGACCCGGCCAACTGGCGTGATTCCCTGCGGGAGTTGGAGCTGGACCTCGAAGAGGGCGCGGACATGGTCATGGTCAAGCCGGCCGGGCCGTACCTGGACATCCTCGCGCGCGTCGCCGACGCCTCGGACGTGCCCGTCGCCGCCTACCAGATCTCCGGCGAGTACGCGATGATCGAGGCCGCCGCCGAGAAGGGCTGGTTGGACCGGGACCGGGCCATCGTCGAGACCCTGACGGGCATCAAGCGGGCCGGCGCCCGGAACATCCTCACCTACTGGGCGACCGAGGTGGCCCGCACCCTGCGCTAGTCGCGGGCGCACGGTTCACCAGCCGGCGATGTCGTCCAGGCTCCGCTGCCAGTACGTCACCGTCAGCGCGCTGTCGTAGTAGACGCCCTTCGCCGGCAGTACCGGGCTCGCGGTGGCGCCGCCGTCGCTGCTCGGGGTGCGGCCCTGGAACATCACCGTCAGCTTGTGGGCGGTCGCGCCGCCCTCGCCGCTGCCGTCGGCGGCCGACAGCCGCACGCTCGCGTACCCCGACTCGCCCGGCCTCAGCGTCGTCACCGCCTGCGGCTGGGTGCCCTTGTCCGCCTGCGGAGCCCACTGCATCTCGTCGAAGCGCACGATCGGGTAGTACGTCAGGTCGCACGTCCTGCGGCCCGTGTTGGTCACCGTGAGCAGCATGTGGTTCAGGGGGCGGTTGAGCGGCTGTGCGGTGACGCGGGTGTTCGCGCCGTTGCAGAGCACGATCGAGCCGCCGGTGCCGGTGCCGTTCCCGGTCGCGGCTCCCGTCCCCCCGGCCTTCGTGCCGCCCGGGGCGTGGGTGCGGGTCACGGGCGTGCCGTTCGCCGTCCCGCCGGTGCCCGCGGCCGTGCCGGGGGAGGCGGAGGAACCGGAGGACGCGCTGGGCGTCCCGTCCGCCGCCGTCGGCGCCGCCGAGCGCGCGGCCCCCTCGTCCTTCGTCCCCGTCCCGCCTGCGCCGCACGCGCTGAGCGCGAGGGCGGTCACCGCGGTGCCGGCGGCGGCGAGCAGACGGATGTGGCGCATACGCATGGCAAGTCCTCTTTCGGGCTGGGCCGGTTGGCGTGTTTGGATGAGCCACAGCCTGTGCGGAGCTTCGTCCCGGCGGCCACAGGTGCTGGCCAATCCGGGACGCTGGAACACCGGCATAGGTGCTGACCTGCGTAAACAGTCCCTCCCTGGAATGCCGGGATGGGACGAGGGGGGAGGGGGAGACGGTGACGGACGGCAGCACGGAGAGCGGTTTCGCGGAGCTTCTGCGGGAGCTGAAGAACCGTTCCGGACACAGTTACGGCACGCTCGCCAAGCGGCTCCACATGAGTACGTCGACGCTCCACCGGTACTGCAACGGGGACGCCGTACCGACCGACTACGCCCCCGTCGAACGCCTCGCCCGCCTGTGCAAGGCGACGCCGGAGGAACTGGTGGAGCTGCACCGCAGGTGGGTGCTGGCGGACGCGGCTCGGGGGAGGAAGGAGCCTGCTCCCGCGGAGCCGGTGGCGCCGGAGCCGGCGGCGCCCGTTGCGAAGTCGGTCCCGGCCCCGGACGCGGTGCCCGTCGAGGAACTGGTGCCGCCGGTGTCGGACATCGCCGAGCCGGTGGCCGTTTCCCGGCGCGGTGACCTGCCCGGCGGCCGGTCCGGCGGCCGCCGGCGCCCTGCCCGCCTCACCCGCCGTACCCGGATCGCGCTCCTGTCCGCCGTCGCCGTCACCGCGCTGCTCGGGGCGGCGGCGCTGGCTCTCACCCTCCCCTCCGGCGGCGCGGAGGCGGACGGCACGGCGGCCGCGCCCGCGGCGGGCTCCGCGGTACCGCGGCATGCGCCGACGGCCGGGGCCCCGCACGGCACTGCCGGCACGGCCGGCACGGACGCCACCGGCCCGGGGTCCGTCTCCCCGTCCGGCACGTCCTCCGCCGCGCCTCCGAGCGGCGCACCTGGCGTCCAGGACACCGCCACCCCCGGTGGCACGGACACCGCCGCCCCGCCCCTGGCGGTCACCACGCACCCGTACTCCTGGGAGAGCCCCTGCTCCCAGCACTACCTGATCGACCGGGCGCCGAGTGACGTCTCCCCGCCCCCGCTGGAGCAGGACGCGCCGGCCTGGGTGGCCGTGCACAAGGCGGTGTCGGCGGGGGAGCAGTTCGTCACGCTCACCGTGCAGGGCACCGGCGGCGACACCGTCGTCCTGGAGGGGCTGTCCGTGCGCGTCGCGGGCCGGGGCTCGCCGCTCTCCTGGAACGACTACGCCATGGGCTATCCCGGCGTGGGCTGCGGCGGGGGCGTGCCCACGCGCTCCTTCACGGTCGCGCTCGACGCCCTGCGCCCCCAGGTCGTACCCGAGTCCGGGCACCAGGGCTTCCCGTTCAAGGTGAGCCGGACGGACCCCGAGGTCCTCCACGTCACGGCCGACGCCTCCGCGTACGACGTCAGCTGGTACCTGGAGCTGTCCTGGTCCAGCGGGACACGCCACGGCACGCTGCTCATCGGTGACAACGGCCGGCCGCTGCGCACCAGCGGCGCCAACGGGCGGCCCGCGTACGCCTTTCCGCTCGGCGGCGACGCGTGGAAACCGGCGGCCGGGGCGAACTGAGCGCCAGGCCCACCGGAGCGTCCGCATCGCGGAATTGCCGGTGTAGACGGCACCTACCTTCTCTACTGTGGCCGGATTCCGAGCCGCAGCGCCGAAGGAGAGCCGTGCCATGACCGTCGCCCAGCCCGCCCCGCCCGCCCCGCCGCTCGCCGACAGAGCCCCCGCCCCCGCCCCCGTCCCGCCGCTCGCCGCGCGTGCCCGCGCGGTGGGCGGTTCGCCGGTGCGGGACATCCTCGCGGTCACCGCGCGACCCGAGGTGATCAACTTCGCGGGCGGGCTGCCGGCGCCGGAGCTGTTCGACCGGGAGGGCATCGCGGCGGCGTTCGCGGACGTCCTCGCGCACAGCCCGGCGCGGGCGCTGCAGTACTCCACGACCGAGGGCGAGCCCACGCTGCGGGCCGCCCTTGCCTCCCGCGTCACCGCCCAGGGCCTGCCGACCGCCGCCGACGACCTGCTGGTCACCACCGGCTCCCAGCAGGCCCTGTCCCTCCTCGCCACCGCCCTGCTCGAACCCGGTGACACGGTCCTGGTCGAAGACCCCTGCTACCTGGCGGCCCTCCAGGTCTTCGGCCTCGCGGGCGCGCGCGTGGTGGCGGTGCCGGGGGACGCGGACGGGGTGGACCCGGCCGCGCTTCAGGAGGCGGTGCGCCGCGAGCGCCCGAAGCTGCTCTACCTGGTCCCCACCTTCCAGAACCCCACCGGCCGTACGATGCCCGCGCCGCGCCGCGAGGCGATCGCCGCCGTGGCCTCCCGCGCGGGCCTGTGGCTCGTCGAGGACGACCCGTACGGCGCGCTGCGCTACGACGGCGAGCGCGTCCCCTGGATCGCCTCCCTGCCGGGTGCCGAGGACCGCACGGTCCTGATCGGCTCCTTCTCCAAGGTGATGGCGCCCGGCCTGCGGCTCGGCTGGCTGCGCGCCCCGGCGGAGCTGCGCCGGGCGTGCGCGGTCGCCAAGCAGGCGGCGGACCTGCACACCCCGACGCTCAACCAACTGGCCGCCGTCCGCTACCTCGACGTCCTCGACGCGCACGTGGAGCGCGTGCGGTCGGTGTACGCCGCCCGCCGCGACGCCATGCTCGCGGGCCTGCCGGGTGCCCTCCCGGCCGGCTCGCGGTGGAGCCGGCCCGAGGGCGGGATGTTCCTGTGGGTCCGGCTGCCGCAGGGGTACGACACGCTCGCACTGCTTCCCCAGGTGGTCGAGCAGAACGTGGCGTACGTCCCCGGCGCGCCCTTCTACGCCGGGACGCCCGACCCCGCCACGCTCCGCCTGTGCTTCGTCACGCAGACCCCGCGGGAGATAGCGGAGGGGCTGCGGCGGCTGGGCCGGGGACTTAGGCCCACCGGCTGACGCGCACCGGGCCGGGGAGCGGGCTCAGTCCCACCAGAAGGTCCACACGGGCTCGCCGACCAGGGACTTGGCGTACGCGCGCAGGCTCTCGGCGTCGTCGTACTCGCCCTCGACGATGGTGTCCGGGCAGAGCGCGAAGTGCTCCGCCGCGACCGCCTCGGCGGCCTCCTGGGTGGTCGGCGGGGCGGCGACGGACACGACGAGGGCGTCGAGACCGAGGGCGACGACGCGGATGCCGAAGCGGTCCTCCCAGGAGCGCAGGACCGCGCATATCCGGGCCACGTCGCTCTCGTAGTTCACCGGCCCCGTCCACCCGATGGCCGCCGGTATGTCGGCGGAGCGGCGGGCCGGCACCAGAGCGAGGTGCGCCTCCTCGATCAGCATGCCGGGACCGCTCCGAAGCGCGTCCGCGACCTGGGCGGCCCGGGTGTCGGGGTCGGCGGCGAGCTGCCCGGCGGGCGCGAGCCCCGGCCACTCGTCCCCGAACGGCGCGATCTCCGCACCGTCCGTCAGCTCCGCCGTCTCCTCCTCCCAGTACTCCCCGAGGACCTCCTCGGCGTCGTGGTCGCCCGGATACGAGGCCTCGCCGGGCAGCAGACCCCAGTCCTCCGGGCCGGTTCGGTACGCGCCCAGGTCCACCAGCACCGGCAGCAGGCCGACCCGTGCGCCGGGTGCGCCCAGGGCCTTCCAGGTGCCGGGCGCGGCCGGCTTCTCCGCGTGCCACAGCAGGGGCTCGTGCCAGGGGCCGTCGTCGGTCGCGTCGACCAGCCGGCCGGGAGGGAGCCGCAGCCCGAGCGAACGGCCGCTGGGGTCGAGGGCCAGCCTGGGCAGCGGGTTGGGAAGAGTCGCCATGCGGGCACTGTAGGGTGCCCCACTGACAATCCTGTTGGCGGACCGGCCCGATGAACCACCTGCCCCGGCAGTCCCTCTTATCAGGTGGTGTGAGGACGGGAAGGACGGAATCGGAACGTGCGGATCGGGCGTTACCCGGTGCGGTGGCACATCGTGCTGCTCACGTTGTGGACGGTCGTCTGGTTCTTGGTGGCCGAACGTCACGCGGCGGTGTCTTGGCACTACCTGCGCGAGGGCGAGCAGCTCCTCTTCGGTCAGCGGGGCGGCGGTGGCCTGGCGCTCTATGCCAACCACCCCGAGCTACAGATCGGCCCTGTCAGTTTCCTGGTCGCGGGCCTCTTCGCACCCTTCCCCCTCGCGGTGGGCGAGAAACTCGCTGACGCGTTCATGTCGGGCCTCGGCCTGTACATGCTGGTCCTGATAGGCCGGGCGGCAGCGGACTACAACCGGGGCACGGGCCTGAACCACAAACGCCTGCAACAGCGTGTCCTGATCGCCGGTGCCGCCTTCATCCCGATGTGGGTCGAGGTCTCCGTACGCTTCGCCCACCTCGACGACGTCATGGCCCTGTTCTTCACGACGCTCGCGGTCCGCGCGCTGGTACGGGGCAACGCCACGGGGGTGGGCGTCTTCCTGGCCCTCGCCGTGGACTCCAAACCCTGGGCGGTGGGCTTCCTGCCCCTGCTGCTGGCCCTGCCCCGCGGGTCCCGCCTGCGCTCGGCGTTCTGGGCGTTCGGCCTGGTGGCGGTGGCCTGGCTGCCGTTCTACCTGACCCACCTGAACACCCTGCACGCGGCGCGTTTCACCATCCCCAACCAGCCGGCGTCCGCCCTGCGCTGGTTCGGCGTGAACGACCCGGCGACCCCGCCCTGGGACCGCCCCGCCCAGATGGCCCTGGGCCTGGCCCTGGGCGCCCTGGCCGTACGCCGCAACCGCTGGCCGGCGGTGGTCTTCCTCGCCGTCGACGCGCGCATCATGCTGGACCCGAGCGTGTACACGTACTACAACGCCTCGGTCCTCCTCGGCACCCTGCTGTGGGACTCGATCGGCCAGCGCCGGCTCGTCCCCTGGGTCAGCTGGATCGCCCTGATCACGCTCTACGGCAGCGTCCTGGTCGTCCCGTCGGACTCGACGCGGGGTCTCATCCGGCTGGCGTTCTGTATCGGCTCGGCGGCGTACGTCCTGCTGTGGCCCCAGCGGACGCCCCGCGCACGGCGGGGCCGACGGTCACCTGAGGGAGGCGGTGAAGGAGGCCCAGGCGGAGGGTTCGACCCGGAGGGTCGGCCCGTGGGCGGGGTCGTTCTCTGAGTCGCAGTGCCGGCTCCCACACCACGAAGCTCAGCGTCGGCGGATTCTGGCGGCTGGACGGTGCGGCGGCCGCCGAGGAGGCGGTCGAGGCGCTGTTGCCGGGCGAGCCGGTGCTCGCCGGATACCTCGGCGCGCAACTGCGCCACACCGGGCTGCTGTTCGGTCTGGACCCGCGCCCCGACGACCTCCGGCAGGCCCGCGAGGGCTTCCGTGCCGCCACGGCCGACACGCGGGTGGCCGGTTGGGCCGTGTTCTGGCTCGGTGTGCTCGCCGACAACGTCGACGACGATCCCGACACGGCCGGGCCGGGCTGCCGGCAGGCCCTGGAACAGGCCCGGGAGCGAGGTGACGCGCTGCTGGAGTCCTACGCCGTACGCCACATCGGCGGCCACCTGCCGGCGCAGGACCGGGAACAGGGCATCGTCCTGCTGCGCCGGTCCTACCACCTGCGGCGACCCTCGGCGCCCGTGCGCAGGCGGCGGCCGTGACGCTCGCCGGTGAGCTTCCCCCCGGCGCGGAGGCCGACCAACTCCGCGAGACGGCCGGCCTGACGGCCCGCGAGCTGGGGCTGGCCTGGCTGCTGCGGGCCCTGTGACACGAGGGCCCAAGAGCCCTAGACCAGCGTCGTGACGCAGAACGGGTGACCGGCCGGGTCCAGCAGCACGCGCCAGCGGTCCGGCTCCGGCTGGAACTCGGGCTTGGTGGCGCCCAGTCCGAGTGCGTGCTTCTCGGCGATGTCCAGGTCGTCCACCCCCAGTTCGATGTGGGCCTGCTTCTCCTGGGCCGGGTCCGGCCAGGTCGGCGGGCGGTAGTCGGCGAGGCGGTTGAAACCGAGGCCGGCCGCGCCCTCCTTGCCGAGGAAGACGAAGTCGTCGGTGGCGAACAGGGTCGGGTAGTCGAGCAACTCGCCATAGAAGCGCGCGAGTTCGGCGGGGTCGGCGCAGTCGAAGGTGACGGCGGCGTAGCGGAAGGCGGGAGTGGTGTCGTCGCTCATGAGGAGGACGCTAGGCCATGACCAGGACAGGTACGGTCCTGGTCGGGCGCGACCGTGTGCCAGACTCTGGACCGTGATCGCCGCGTCCGCCCGCCTGCTGCGGCTGCTGTCCCTCCTCTCCTCCCGCCCGTCCTGGACCTGCGCCGAACTGGCCGAGCGCATGGAGGTCACCGACCGCACGGTCCGCCGGGACGTCGCCCGGCTGCGAGACCTCGGCTACACGGTGGACTCCGAGGCGGGCCCCTGGGGCGGTTACCGCCTCCGCGCGGGCTCCCACCTGCCGCCGCTGATCCTGGACGACGAGGAGGCGCTGGCCGTGGCGGTGGGGCTGAGCGAGGCGGCGCTCGGCGGGGACCAGGCGGCCCTGTCGGCGATGCTGAAGCTGCGCCAGGTCCTGCCCCGGCGCATCGCGGAGCGCCTGGGGGAACTGGACGACGCCTTCGTACGACTGCCGGGCACGGGCGCACATCAGATCCGACCCGGGCTGCTGCTGGAACTGGCGGCGGCCTGCCGGCGCGGGGAGCGGGCCCGGCTGACGTACACGGACGGGGAGGGGCGCTCGACCGTCCGGGAGATCGACCCGTACCGCCTGGTCCACACCGGCCGGCTCTGGTACTTCGTCGCGCGGGACGTGGCCCGGGGCCAGTGGCGCACCTTCCGGGCCGACCGGGTCGAGCGCCTCCAGTCCACCGGCCACCCGGCGGACCTCACCGACGTCCCGGACCCGGCCCGCCTGGTCTCCCGGAACATCGCCACCGGCCCCTACCCGCTCACGGCGACCGTCCGCCTCCCCGTCCCCCTCCGGGAGGCCCTCCGCCTCGTCCCCGCCACGATCGGAACCCACCGCCCGGACGGCCCGGACGCGACGAGGGTCGAGGTCGGCGGCCCGGACGCGGACGGCCTGGCCCGCTATCTCCTCGGCCTGGGATCGCCGTTGCGGGTCCTGGAGCCGGATTCGGTACGGGAGGCGCTGGTGCGGCGGGTGCGGGAACTGGCCGGCGAGAACCTACGGCGTGCGGAGCCCGCGCAGCAGCAGGCCCGCGCCGCCGGCGAACTCGACGCCCTGGAATGACGGCCCGCTCCGTACCTGCTCGAAGCCGAGGTCACGGTGCAGGTCGAGCGAGGCACCGTTGCGGGCGGAGACGAAGCACCAGACGGCCGTGTCCCGCTCCCACACCCAGTCCACGCGCCGCAGGGTCAGCAGCCTCCCGAGACCACGGCGCCGCCAGGCCGGGTCCACCGTGACGCCGGTCAGGTAGTGGCCGGCCGGGGCGTGATCCGCCGGATGCTCCGGCAGGAACTCGGCGCTCGCGTACGCGACGGTCTCGCCGGACACCTTCGCGGTGACCACCAGGCTGCGCTCCCGACCGCACACCCGCCGAATGCGCTCCGCCCACTCGTCCGCGGGCCCACCACGCGCCCGCGCCTGCAACGCGGCGAGCACCGGCACCTCTGCCTCGCTCGCCTCCGCCACGACCGCCGACACCGGCGCCTGCCGCTCACCAGGCTGCGGCAGATACCCGGCGAACCGCGGATCCGTCCTCGTCATCGCCGGCCGCTGCTCATGTGTAGATGCCGCCCTTGAGGTTGTCGAACATCTCGGTCCATTCGCTGTACTCGTGGGCGAAGGGCAGCGGGTCGACGGCGCGGATGTCATCCATCAAGGCGTCGACTTCGCGCTCACGGCGTACGTACTCCGCGTCCTCGTCATCCGCGTCCTCGTCGCGGCTGTAGGACTCGATGTAGTCGAGGAAGGAGATCACGGTCTTCGTCAGTGATGAGAGGTCGCCGTGGACCGGAATCGCGTCCTGCGTGGCATCGGTGTATTGGTACACCACCCCGGTCTCCGGATCGATGACGACGGCGTTGACGGGAAAGTTGCCGATCTTGACGACCTTTTTGACCCCGTCAGGGAAGGTCCGGCCTCGTTCTGCTTCCTCCGCGCAGTCCCAGACGAAGCGAGCGTCGAATTCGGTCGGCAGGCCGAAGGACAACTCGAAGTCCTCGGCTCCGGGGATGCCCGTGCGGACGAGGAAGTCGAGAGTCTCTCCGGTGAAGCCGTAGCGCCGGGCCGTTGCCTCGGGAAGGCGGGACACGCCGCCCTCGCCGACAGCATGAGACAAGACTTCATGGTCAATGTCGAAGAGCATGGTTCAGCCCCGCCTGCTTTTCCTCGCGGCCTCCATGGCCGCACCGTCCGACTCGGTCATCATCCCAGCATCGAGGCCATGCTTGCGATGCCAGTCCTCCAGATTCCTCCGGTATGCCCGGTGCTCACCATCGATGCTGTACGAGCTTGGACGCTTGCCGTCCACGGGCGATTGATCGTAACTGTGCGAGTGGGTGACGTGCTGGTCCGCACCGAAGTGCTTGGCGAGCCATTGATCGCACCATGAGCTTGAGTCCTGGCAGGGTTCCCGTTCTGTGTAGAGAGAGCGGATGCCATGCGGATTGCCGTCTCTGAGTACGGGATACCCAATGGTCCGTTCTGAGTGGACACCCTTGCTGTGGCCGACCAAGATGAACGATTTTCCGTTGGAGTCGACGTAGTGCGCTGCGGCGTAGTTGCCGCCGCCGTAGTCCTTCTTCGAATAGCGTGCCAGCTGTGTCGCGTAGGCCAGGTCGCTCACCTCGTCCGGGCGCAGACGCCTGGAGGAGACCTTCGGGTTGGTGGGGTCCGGAGACAGGGGAAAAGGGTTCTTTTCCGGGTCTGCCTTGCGGTACCGCCAGGCTCTGCCGTCGCTGTCCACGAGGTCCGGAAGACCCTGTTCGTGACCATGGACCCTCGTGGGCTTTCGGCCGTCGGCGTGAAGCCGCTCAACCGTTCCGTCCGCGTTGAGGAGGAACATCGGGGTGTCGCCGTCCCCGTGATGGCCCGTGCTGATTCGCTTGACCCGTTGCCCGACCTCGTTGTCGATGTCCTTGTGCAGCTGCGAGATCGCCTTCGTACGGTTCGGGACCGTCTCCGCGAGGTGTTTTCCGATCTTCTTGAGAGCCTTCTCGCAGCCTTCCAGACCGCCGTGCAGCACCGAGTCGAAGGTCTGGGTGAAGGGATCCTTGCCCCTCGTGCGGCCGAAGAGGGACTTGGCCCGGCCGAGAGGGGCCGCGCTGTTCAGGTGGAGTTCGCTGCCGTGGAAGGAGAGCTTGGCGGCGCCGCTTTCGAACTCCTCGTGGTCGATGAAGAGGTCGGCTCCCGCGCCCGGTCCGACGGCGCCGCCGGATGCGGAGGCGAGTTCCAGGCCGCTCGCGTCTCCCGCCGAGGCCAGCTGCATGCCACCGTGACCGTGCGCGGAACCGCCGTCACCGCTGCCGGGGGCGGGCGGCAGGGTGAAGGCGTCGTTGGCCAGGTTCAGGACCGTGTCCTCGATCATCGCCTCCAGCTTGGCGTTGACCGGTTCGGTGACCTTGGCGAGCAGTTCGTTCACGATCTGGTCGGCCGCTTCGTCGATGATTCGTTTCACCAACTGCCGCATGGCCGTGACCTCGGCCGCGCCGAGTACGGCGGAGAGCCCTCCCGTGACGAAGGACAGCCCGAGCGAGAGCCCCACCGAGCCTGCCATCACGGCGAGTTCGGCCTCGGCCTTCGTCTTCATGCCGAACACGATGTCCGCGATCACGTCGAGGGCGTCGGCGAACAGGCGGGCCAGTTCCGGGACCTTGTCCAGGTGGCCCGCCTTGACCTGGCTCCAGTGGGCCTGCATGGAGTGGACGGCCCAGCCGTGGGAGGAGGCCAGGATCTGCTCCACCGTCCTGTGCGCGTCCGCGCCGTGGCCCTCGAACTTGTCGGCGAACTCCCGCAGGGCGGTGGCCATGTGGCGGTAGTCGTCCTCGTCCACGTTCGGGAAGTGGATGCCGATGTAGTCCAGGACCTGGTCCAGCCAACCCGGAATCGTGTAGCCCATCCCCCGTGACGCCCCCTCGTCCTACTGGTCGTCATATAAGTATGAAAACCCTAACGAGGGGCGTGGGTTGGCGGGCAAGTCCGGTTCTGGGTTCTATCGCATGACTGTGACAACAGCCGCCGTCTCTCAGGCCGGGCGCAGGCACACCAGCGTCTCGTCCGTGCCGATCACGAGTGTTCCGGCGCCGGTCAGTGCCACCGCGTGCACCGGCGCTCCCGGCCAGTACGTGCGGACCGTGCCGTCCTCGTCGAAGGTATGGTGTTCGACCAGGCCGTCCGCCCAGGCGACGGCCAGCACCGGTGGACCACCGGTGCCTGTCGTGCCGACCGCCGCCAGCGCCGTGACGGGACATGGTCGCGACCGGACGGGGGAGGCGAGCGGTTCGGCGCCCGGGCCCCACGCCCGTACCGTCCCGTCGTCACCGCCGCTGTAGACCAGCGGGATGCCCGGTTCGTCCTCGGACACCGGAAGGCGCAGGGCGGCCAGGGCCGCGACCTCGCCCTCGTGCAGCCGGACGGCGAGAGGCGTGTCGTCCGTGCCGGCCTCTTCGACCGTGCCGTGTTCGAGGAAGGCGTGGATCCGGCCGGTGGCGTCGCCGACGGCGAGCAGTCCGTCCTGGAGCGCCAGTGCCGCAGCCGTTCCGCCGAGTCGGGAGCGCACCGCCTCCGTCAGCCGCTCCAGCGGCGTCGGGCCGTCGTCCAGCAGCGCGGACAGGCCCGCGGCCCTCGGCGCGGAGGGACTGCGCCGGGTGTGCAACCGGCCCTGTGCGTCCAGGAGCAGTACGTCCCCCTCCGGCGTGGCGCACACGGCCCGCGTCTGTGCCACCGGCTCCGGCAGCCTGCCGGCCGGCGCGGCGTTCACGTCCTCCACCAGGCGCACCGTGCCCCGGTGATCGGCCACGACCAGCTTTCCGGAGAGGTGCCCGCGACCGGACGCCAGCGCAACGGCCGGTCCCGGCCACGGCGGCCGGACATCGCCGCGCACCCGTCGCCAGACCACCTCCCATGCGGCACCCTCGGCAAGCTCGGCCAGCGCCTGCGGCAGTCGCGGGTCCGCGTCGTCGCCCAGTGCCGCCAGAAGGACGACGGCCTGGTCCGCGGGCGCCTGTTCGCGGGTCAGGGAGGCCCCCGCACGCAGCCATGCCGCGCGCAGCCCTCCGTGTGCCTCCGAGGAGCGTTCGTAGCGGACGGACACCTGCGCGGGATCCGCGTGGCAGACAGCCGCGGGGTCGTCCAAGTCGACCGGAGCAGGGGGAGGCGGGGGGATTTCGGCTGCCGTCGCGCGCTCGTCCTGCGTCGCGGCCGCCCAGAGGGCGTACCGCTCCGGGTCCGTCCAGCGCGACTGGTCGAGGTCCATCACGGCCGAGTGGACCGCCGTCATCCTCGCGGCCTCGGCAGTGTCACCACGTACCTCGACCAACAGTCGGACGTGGGGCAACTCCAGTAGCTCCAGCGCGAGTTCGGCGATCGCTCCGGGATCCTCCGCGGCATGGAGTTCCGGCAGCGCGATCACCGTACGGCGTGTGTCGGCGGAGATCGCCCTCAGCAGCTCACCCGGGGTGCGGGCGGCCACCGACAACTGCTGCGACAGGGTCCAGGCGGCGGTCAGCGCGGACTGCCCGGTGAGGGGGACGAAGCCGTGGACCCGGCGATCCCGGCGCGTCCCCTCCCGCGTCCCGTGCCCGATCAGCCACGCCAGCAGCGTCGACTTGCCGCACCCCGCGCTGCCGGTGACGACGCACAGCCGGGGCGCGGTCTCGTCCGCCAGCCAGGCCAGCAGCGCCGCGGCCGCCGGTTCGCGGCCCGCGGCCGGGCGGGACCACTTCGGTTCGGTCACGGTGTCTCCCTCTTCACAACGACCTTCGCGATGACCTTCGCGACGGCCTTCGTGCCGACGTCACCTGCCCCCGGCCTGCTGGGCCGCGTAGGTGATCAGCTCCTTGAGGCCGTCCTCCCGCGACTCGGCCGTCGACCCGTAGTCGAAGCTGTGCGTGAACTCGGCGTGCGGGAAGGTGGCCTGGAGCCATACGGCGCAGTAATGGCCCGGCATCATGCAGGGCTCCAGTTCGCAGTAGACGCGGCGCACCTGCTGCGGGGAGACCCCCTGTGCGTGCAGGCGCTGCCAGACCAGCTCCTCCGGGTGCGGGCGCCCCGGACCCGTGGTGTCGGTGACGATCTGCTTGGCGCCCGTCGCGTCGACGTACTCGAAGGCCGACGAGAAGGGGAAGTTCAACGTGTGCCGCACGTCGTCCAGGACCCTCGGCCACCAGCTCTCGCGGTCCTCGAAGGCGGCGGCGTCGATCTGACGGAGGTCCGCGTTGAGTTCGCGGAACGCGGCGGCCGCCACCGGAAGGCTGGTGGAGGCGGCGATCACCGGCAGCCGGCGGTCCAGGGCCGTCAGCGAGGCGTTGAAGGCGGGGATGTCCGAGCTGACGAACATGTCGTCCTCACCGACGCCCAGGAACACGGCCTGCACCGCCCCGTCCGGCCGTACGCACAGGTCGGCCAGCGGGTCGGTGCCGATCCGCAGCCACGCCTCCTGGCCCGCTGGCACCGGGACGCCATGGTGGCCCGCCGTCATCCCCAGCGTCGGCCCGTCCGTCTCGGCCGCCGCCGTGAAGTACGGCGCCACGTGCAGCGGGACCCCGGTCTCCGCCAGCGCCACGCGGGCCGCGTCAGGCAGCTGGATGCCGTAGGAGGCGGGCACCGTGAACCGGCGCATGCCGTCCCTGCCGAAATGGGCCGTGGACGGGTCGGGGACTCGCTCGGACATCGGGTTCGGCTCCCTGGGAGTCTGTGGAGGTCGGTGGAAGGGGGACGCTCCACAGACTCTAGGGGGTGCCGGTCAGGTGGCGGTCAGAGCTTCTCCGGGGTGCGGATGCCCAGGAGGGCCATGCCCTGGTGCAGGGTGCGGGCGGTGATGTCGCAGAGGAAGAGGCGGTTCTCCACCTGCTGCGGCGTCTCGGCCTTCAGGACCGGGCACTTGTCGTAGAAGGTCGTGTACAGGGACGCCAGCTGGTAGAGGTAGGCCGCCAGCTTGTGCGGGGCGTGCTCGCCGGCCGCTTCCGCCGCCACCTCCCCGAACGCGTCCGCGTGCAGGCCCAACGCCCGCTCAGCGGGCGCCAGTTCCAGCTCCGGGTGGGGCACCGGGCGGGTGTCGCCGGCCTTGCGGAGGATGGACTGGATACGGGCGTAGGCGTACTGGAGGTAGACGGAGGTGTCGCCGTTCAGCGAGACCATCTGGTCCAGGTCGAACTTGTAGTCCCGGTTCGCCGACGTCGACAGGTCCGCGTACTTCACCGCGCCGATGCCCACCTGGGCGCCCCGCTCCGCGATCTCCTCCTCGGACAGGTCCTGGGCCTTCTCCCGGACCACGGCCGAGGCGCGGTCGATCGCCTCGTCCAGCAGGTCGACCAGGCGGACCGTCTCGCCCGCCCGCGTCTTGAACGGCTTGCCGTCCTTGCCGAGGACCGTGCCGAAGGCCAGCTGCTCCGCCGTCACGTCCTCGTTCAGCCAGCCGGCCCGGCGCGCCGTCTCGAAGACCATCTTGAAGTGCAGGGCCTGGCGGGCGTCCACCACGTAGAGCAGCGTGCTCGCCTTGAGGTTGAGCACGCGGTCGCGGATCGCCGACAGGTCCGTCGCCGCGTAGCCGTAGCCGCCGTCGGACTTCTGCACGATCAGCGGGACCGGGTTGCCGTCCGGGCCCTTGATCTCGTCGAAGAAGACGCACAGGGCGCCCTCGGAGCGGACCGCCACGCCGGACTCCTCCAGCAGACGGCAGGTCTCCGCCAGCATGTCGTTGTAGCCCGACTCGCCGACGATGTCCTCGTCCCGGATCTCCATGTCCAGCTTCTCGAAGACGGAGAAGAAGTAGATCTTCGACTCGTCCACGAACTTCTGCCACATGGCGAGGGTGTGCGGGTCGCCGGCCTGGAGGTCCACCACCCGGCGCCGGGCGCGCGTCTTGAACTCCTCGTCGGAGTCGAACTTCGCCCGCGCGGCCTTGTAGAGGCGGTCCAGGTTGGACATCGCCTCCTCGCCGGAGACCTGGGACTCCTTGTGGTCCAGCTCGTGCGGGTGCTCGTCCAGGTACTGGATCAGCATGCCGAACTGGGTGCCCCAGTCGCCGATGTGGTGGCGGCGGATCACGTTCTCGCCGGTGAACTCGAGGAGCTGGACCACCGAGTCGCCGATGACGGCCGAGCGCAGGTGACCGACGTGCATCTCCTTCGCCACGTTCGGCTGCGCGTAGTCGATCACCGTCGTGCCGGGCCGCGCGGCCGTCGGCACGCCGAGGCGGCCCGTGTCGTCCGCGTAGCGCGCGGCGAGGTTCGCGGTGATCGCCCGGTCGGCGACCGTGATGTTCAGGAAGCCGGGGCCCGAGACCTCGACATCCTTGATCAGCTCCGCGCCCGTCACGACGTGGGAGACGACCTGGGTCGCCAGCTCCCGCGGATTCGCCTTCGCCTTCTTGGCCAGGGCCAGGATCCCGTTGGCCTGGAAGTCGGCCCGGTCGCTTCGTCGCAGCAGCGGGTCCGCGCCGGCGGCCTCCGGCAGGGTGGCCGAGAGGGCGGACGCCAGGTGCTGCTGGACGGAGTCGCTGAGGGACGTGACCGAGGCCATAGGAATGGGTGCCGTTCTCCTCGTGGGGATGGATAGACCCAGCCAGTATCCCACGGAGGGTAAAGCGGTTTTCGCGGGCGCGATCCGGTCTGTGAGAATGGAGTGTCACCCCGATCCGTTGGAGTGCCTCCCCGTTCCAGAAAGAAGGACGTGCCGATCGTGGCTCAGAGCACCGAGACCACCGACTGGGTCTCCCGTTTCGCGGATGAGGTCATCGAGGAATCGGAGCGCCGGGCCCCGGGCAAACCGGTCGTCGTCGCGTCCGGCCTCTCCCCCTCCGGACCCATTCACCTGGGCAACCTCCGCGAGGTCATGACCCCGCACCTGGTCGCGGACGAGATCCGCCGCCGCGGGTACCAGGTCCGGCACCTGATCTCCTGGGACGACTACGACCGTTACCGCAAGGTCCCGGCCGGGATCGCGGGCGTCGACGAGTCCTGGGCCGAGCACATCGGCAAGCCGCTGACCTCGGTCCCGGCGCCGAAGGGGTCGTCGTACCCGAACTGGGCCGAGCACTTCAAGGCCGCGATGACCGCCTCGCTGGCCGAGCTGGGCGTGGAGTTCGACGGGATCAGCCAGACCGCGCAGTACACCTCCGGCGCCTACCGCGAGCAGATCCTGCACGCGATGAAGCACCGCGCCGACATCGACGCCGTCCTCGCCCAGTACCGCACCAAGCCCAAGCCCGCCAAGAAGCAGCAGCAGAAGGCCGTGGACGAGGCCGAGCTGGAGGCCGAGGAGGGCTCGGGCGCCGCGAGCGAGGACGACGGCTCCTCCGGCTCGGCCGGGTACTTCCCGTACAAGCCGTACTGCGGCAACTGCGAGAGGGACCTCACGACCGTCACGTCCTACGACGACGACAGCACCGAGCTGGCCTACACCTGCACCGCCTGCGGCTTCGCCGAGACCGTCCGGCTCGGCGAGTTCAACCGCGGCAAGCTGGTCTGGAAGGTCGACTGGCCGATGCGCTGGGCGTACGAGGGCGTGATCTTCGAGCCCAGCGGTGTCGACCACTCCTCGCCGGGGTCGTCGTTCCAGGTGGGCGGGCAGATCGTCGGGATCTTCGGCGGGAAGCAGCCGATCGGTCCGATGTACGCCTTCGTGGGCATCTCCGGCATGGCGAAGATGTCGTCCTCGCGCGGCGGCGTCCCGACCCCGGGCGACGCGCTGAAGATCATGGAGCCGCAGATCCTGCGCTGGCTCTACGCCCGCCGCAAGCCCAACCAGTCCTTCAAGATCGCCTTCGACCAGGAGATCCAGCGGCTCTACGACGAGTGGGACAAGCTGGCCGGGAAGGTCGCGGACGGCTCCGCCCTGCCCGCCGACGTCGCCGCGTACAGCCGCGCGGTCGGCACGGCCGCCGGCGAGCTGCCGAAGACGCCGCGCCCGCTGCCGTACCGCACGCTCGCCTCCGTCGCCGACATCACCGCCGGACACGAGGACCAGGCCCTGCGCATCCTCTCCGAGCTGGACCCGGAGCAGCCGCTCGCCTCCCTGGACGAGGCCCGGCCCCGCTACGACAAGGCCGAGGCCTGGATCAACACGCACGTGCCCGCCGACCAGCGGACCATCGTGCGCGACGAGCCCGACGCCGACCTGCTGAAGTCCCTCGACGAGGCCTCCCAGCAGTCCGTGCGGCTGCTGCTCGACGGGCTCGCCGAGCACTGGTCCCTCGACGGGCTGACGCACCTCGTCTACGGCGTGCCGAAGGTGCAGGCGGGATTCTCCGCCGACGCCACGCCGAAGGAGCTGCCGCCGGAGATCAAGACCGCCCAGCGGACCTTCTTCGCCCTGCTCTACCACCTGCTCGTCGGCCGCGACACCGGCCCGCGCCTGCCCACGCTGCTGCTCGCGGTGGGCCAGGAGCGGGTGCGGCGCCTGCTCGGCGAGTAAGGCCGGACCAGTAAACGGGTAAGGAAAAGGGGCCCTCTTTTCGGAGGGCCCCTTTTCCTCGTCTCTCTTCTCGCTTACGCGATGTGGTCCTCTTGCAGTTCCGCCGTGTGGCGATTGGTGAACCGATTGACCATGCGGTTGGCGTCCGCCGGGCTGAGCGCGATGCCGAACGTCGCCTCGACGTCGTCCTTGAACTGGGCGCCGGTCGGGTAGCTGCCGTCGATCGACTTGCGGAAGACGAGGTAGAAGTCCTCCTCCGTCGGCTCCGGCTCCACAATGCCGCCGCCCTCGCCGAGTTCACGGGTGCGGTTCGGGCCCACCGGGATGGGGAAGCTGCCGGTCTCCTCCGGGCCGGGCTGCTGGAAGTCCTCCGGGGCCTGCTCCTCGTACCAGCCCTCGTACTGCTCCTCGGGAGCGTACTGGGGTTCCTGCATCATCGGGTCGTACGTCGGGTCGTAGCCGCCCTGGTACTCGACCTGCCGCTCCGCCTTGAACCAGGGGCTCTGGTCGTCCGCCGGCGGCTCGCCCGGCGCCGCCAACTCGGGCTGCGGCTGCGGCTGCGGCTGGAGCCGCGGCCCGGGCCGCGGCGTCGGCGGGAGCAGCACCGGTTCGATGCCCGCCGCCGCCAGGCCCGCCGGGGCCGTCTGCGCCAGCGGCACGCCGTACCGCGCCAGGCGCAGCGGCATCAACGACTCCACCGGAGCCTTGCGGCGCCACGCCCGGCCGAACCGGGAGCGCAGCCGGGCCTGGTAGACGAGACGTTCCTGCTCCAGCTTGATGACCTGCTCGTACGAGCGCAGTTCCCACAGCTTCATACGGCGCCACAGCAGGAACGTCGGAAGCGGCGAGAGCAGCCAGCGGGTGAGGCGGACGCCCTCCATGTGCTTGTCCGCCGTGATGTCGGCGATCCGGCCGACGGCGTGCCGGGCGGCCTCGACCGCGACCACGAACAGGATCGGGATCACGGCGTGCATGCCCACGCCCAGCGGATCCGGCCAGGCCGCCGCGCCGTTGAACGCGATCGTCGCCGCGGTCAGCAGCCACGCCGTCTGGCGCAGCAGCGGGAAGGGGATGCGGATCCAGGTCAGCAGCAGGTCCAGGGCGAGCAGGACGCAGATGCCCGCGTCGATGCCGACCGGGAACACGTAGGAGAAGTTCCCGAAGCCCTTCTTGATGGCCAGCTCACGGACCGCCGCGTACGACCCGGCGAAGCCGATGCCGGCGATGATCAAGGCGCCGGTCACCACCACGCCGATGAGTACGCGGTGCATCCGAGTCAGCTGCGGTGGCGCGGCCACTCGTACTCCCCTCCCGTTGCCTGTTGTTGCGCGCAACAGGGTGGCACACGTGTACGGCGAGTGTGGCATCGGTCGGGACTTCACCGATGCCACGCTCATCGCGGCGGGGGCGGCGGTCAGCCCTTCTTGTCCGCCGACTTCGACGCGGACGGGCCGGAAGAGGGGGAGGACGACGCGGACTTGCCGGACGAGGCCGACGGTGACGGCGAGGACGACGAGCCCGACTGGCCCGACGACGAGTCACCGTTGGCGGAGGACACCGACGCGACCGCCTCCTTGATCGCCTTCGTCGCCGACTGCGTCAGGTCGTCCGCGTTCGGCGTCTGGTCGCCCGCGAGGCCGGCGCCGTTGTAGTCGAGCGTGATCACCACGTTCGCGACCCGCGCCACCACCGTCTGCTGCTTGAAGAGGCCTTCCTTCTTGCTCAGGTCGTAGCGCACCGCCGTCGCCTCCGAACCCGTGCCGGACAGCGGCACCTCCTTGGTGTTCTTCGCGCCGTCCACCGCCTCGGCGGCCTTCACCTGCTGCGCGAAGTACGTGTGGGCCTGCGCCTCACCGGTGCCGCGCGTCACGTCCGAGTCGAAGCGCAGCAGCGAGACGTTGAGCCAGCGGAACTGCGAGCCCTTCACACCGTTGTTGTCCAGGCTGTTCCAGGAGCAGGAGGAGCGGGACGACGGATCGTCCGAGCCGCCCTTCTTGCCGGACGTCCCCTTCGGCACCAGGTCCGAGAGCGTGCCCTTCGACAGCACTCCGCAGGGATCCGGGAGCTTCTTGTACGCCGCCGGCTGCACCGTCGGGGACGCGCTCGCCGACGACGGCTTACCGCCCGCGTCCGCCGACTGCCGCGTACCGCTGTCGCCGCCCTTGCTCTTGGCGTCGCCCGAGTCCGACGAACAGGCGGCGGTGATCAGCACCGCGGGAACGGCTGCCGCGCAGACAAGTACACGGCTCAGGCGCTTGCCGCGCCTTCCTTGCTGGGCACGGTCGTCTCGCTGGGCTGCTCGCTGCATGGTTCCTTCACTACGCTCGGTGATCGTACGGGTTCCTGCGGGGCCACGGTACGCGGTGAAGGAGCTGTGCGGTTTCGGTTCGCGTTCTTCGCGAGCGGGGTGCGGCGGGCGTCAGCCGCCCAGGGCGTCGTCCAGTTTGGACGCCAGATTACGGGCCCTGTCCTGCATTTCCTTGCTGTCGGGGGCCGTTCCGGTCGTCGTCGGCTGCTCCTCGTACACGAGGGTGACGAGGACGTTGGACGTGCGGAACACCACAGTCACCGTCCGCTGTTCGGCCGTCGAACCGGACGTGGTGAGCTGGTCGTCCAGATACGCCTCGTCACCGAGATCGGTCAGCACGCGCGGCTGCAGATCGGCAGGAGTACCCGAGGGCGACGCCGTCCCGGACGGGGTACCGGAGGCGGAACCCGGGGGGGAGCCGGAGGGGGAGCCGCTCGGCGAGGGCGAGAGCGAGGGCGAGCCGCTCGGCGAGCCGGACGGCCTGCCGCTCGACGACGCGGACGGGGCCCCGCTCGCCGCGGACGAACCGCGCGGCTCCGGCAGATCGGCGGCCGACTCCTTGTCCGCGAACAGCTTCTTCGCCTGGTCGGCGTCGCTGACCGCGTTGTCGTACGACACCACGCGCTCGAAGTCGATCGACAGCCGGTCGGTGGCGTCGTCCGAGTCCACCTTCCAACTGCAGCCCACCTTGCGGTCGGTGTCGTACGTCAGCTCCGCGTCGCCCTGGTACGCCTTGTCCCGCTGGTCGGGGTCGGCCATCTGCTGGATGCCGGGCAGCAGCGCGTCGAGGGTGCCGTGGTTGACCGCGCCGCAGGGTTCGGGCAGCGTGCGGTACTTGCCCGGCTGCGCCGCGACCGTCGTCGTACCCGCGCCACCGGGGTTGGCGTTGTCCGTGGTGCCCCCGCCGCCGGAGCCGCTCGTGCAGCCGGCCACCAGCGCCGCGAGGAGGGCGGCTGCGCCGGGTACGTACGCCTTCCGCTGCACGGTCGGGCTCCTCTCGGGTGGGTGTGCGCTCACTTGCTGCTCCAGTGTCCCCGCCGGTTATTCGCTTGCCGCAGCGGGGCGCCCCCTGGAGACAATGTCTATCGCACGCACTGCGGTGAACGCCGGTCCTCTGTCCCTTTTCACGGATCCTGGCGCCGCTTTTGCGCTTTGTTGCTTATGTCGCTTCTAAGCCTTCTGTTGTCGTACTCGGGGGAATGGGGAACGCATGTCGTACGTGGAGATACCGGGCGCGAAGGTGCCGATCCGGATGTGGACGGACCCCGCGACGGTGGAGGACGTGGCCCTGCGCCAGCTCCAGAACGTCGCGACCCTGCCGTGGATCGAGGGCCTGGCCGTCATGCCGGACGTGCACTACGGCAAGGGCGCGACGGTCGGCTCGGTCATCGCGATGCGGGGCGCGGTGTGCCCGGCGGCGGTCGGGGTGGACATCGGATGCGGGATGTCGGCGGTGAGGACGTCGCTGACGGCCGATGACCTGCCGGGTGACCTGTCGCGGCTGCGGTCGCGGATCGAGCAGGCGATTCCGGTGGGGCGGGGGATGCATGAGGATCCGGTGGAGCCGGGGGACTTTCACGGGCTGGCGACGGCCGGGTGGGACGACTTCTGGGGGCGGTTCGACGGGGTCGCGGAAGCGGTCAAATTCCGCCAGGACCGGGCATCGAAGCAGATGGGAACACTTGGAAGTGGAAACCACTTCGTCGAGGTCTGCACGGATACGACCGGCGCGGTATGGCTCATGCTGCACTCCGGCTCCCGGAACATCGGCAAGGAACTCGCCGAGCACCACATCGGCGTGGCCCAGAGGCTCCCGCACAACCAGGGCCTGGTCGACCGTGACCTGGCGGTGTTCGTCTCGGACACCCCGCAGATGGCGGCCTACCGCAACGACCTGTTCTGGGCGCAGGAGTACGCCAGGCACAACCGCACGCTGATGATGGCGCTCCTGAAGGACGTCGTCCGCAAGGAGTTCAAGAAGGCCAAGCCGACCTTCGAACCGGAGATCTCCTGCCACCACAACTACGTGGCGGAGGAGCGTTACGACGGCATGGACCTGCTCGTCACCCGCAAGGGCGCGATCCGGGCCGGCTCGGGTGAGTACGGGATCATCCCCGGTTCCATGGGCACCGGGTCGTACATCGTGAAGGGCCTCGGCAACGACAAGGCCTTCAACTCGGCCTCGCACGGCGCGGGACGGCGGATGAGCCGCAACGCGGCCAAGCGTCGGTTCTCCACCAAGGATCTGGAGGAGCAGACCCGGGGCGTGGAGTGCCGCAAGGACTCCGGCGTCGTGGACGAGATCCCGGGCGCCTACAAGTCCATCGACCAGGTCATCGACCAGCAGCGCGACCTGGTGGAGGTCGTGGCGAAGCTGAAGCAGGTGGTCTGCGTCAAGGGCTGACGCCCGTCAGTGCCCGTGCCGGACCGCGTAGATCATCACGAACGCCACGATGTGGATGCCGAAGAGGAAGTAGCCCAGGAACCACCAGACCTTGCGTTCGTCCTTGGTCTCCTGGGCCAGGCGGCGCCGTTCGAGGGAGTCTTCGAGGGTGTCGAGGGGGCTCGGGGCCTCGGGGGCGGTCTCCTCGGGCATCACGGTTCCCGGTGGACCTTGGTGTTGGAGGCCTGGGCGCGGGGGCGCAGGACCAGCAGGTCCACGTTGACGTGGCTGGGGCGGGTGACCGCCCAGGTGATCGTCTCGGCCACGTCGTCCGCCGTGAGGGGGTCGGGGACGCCCTCGTAGACCTTCGACGCCTTCGCCGCGTCCCCGCCGAACCGGGTCAGCGCGAACTCGTCGGTCTTGACCATGCCGGGGGCGATCTCGACGACGCGGACGGGCCGGCCGACGATCTCCAGGCGCAGGGTCTCGGCGAGGACGTGCTCGCCGTGCTTGGCGGCCACGTAGCCCGCGCCGCCCTCGTAGGTGCCGTGCCCGGCGGTCGAGGAGACCACGACCACCACGCCGTCGCCGCTCGCCTCCAGCTTCGGCAGCAGGGCCTGGGTGACGTGCAGCGTGCCGATGACGTTCGTCTCGTACATCGCGCGCCAGTCCGCCGGGTCACCGGTGGCCACCGGGTCCGCGCCGAGGGCGCCGCCCGCGTTGTTGACCAGGACGCCGACCGTGCCGAAGGCCGACGCGAACTCGTCCACCGCCGCGCGGTCCGTCACGTCCAGCGGGTACGCCGTCGCCGAGTGGCCCGCCGCCGTCAGCTCCTCGGCGAGCGCCTCGATGCGGTCCTTGCGGCGGGCGGTGAGGACGACGCGGTAGCCGGCCTCGGCGAGTCGACGGGCCGTGGCGGCACCGATGCCGCTGCTCGCGCCGGTGACGACGGCGATGCGGGACGCGGGGGCCGGGGCCATGGGCTGCTCCTGTGGTCGGTCGTCCGGACGGGCCGGGATCTTGGGTGGTGGCTCGCGTCCAGCGTAAGTGAGGGTCAACCGCCGTTTCGCGGCGCCCACATGATCACGGCCATCCCGGCGAGGCAGACCAGGGCGCCGGTGATGTCGTAGCGGTCGGGCCGGTAGCCGTCGGCGACCATGCCCCACAGGATCGAGCCGGCCACGAAGATCCCGCCGTACGCGGCCAGGATGCGGCCGAAGTGGGCGTCGGGCTGGAAGGTGGCGACGAAACCGTACGCGCCGAGGCAGAGGACTCCGCCCGCCGTCCACAGCCAGCCGCGGTGCTCCCGGACACCCTGCCAGATGAGCCAGGCCCCGCCGATCTCGAAGAGCGCGGCGACGACGAACAGGGCGGCGGAGCGGAGGATCGGCATGCCCTCAGCCTGTCATCCGCCCGGCACCTGCTGAAGGGCGCCTGGGCGGGGGCGCGGACGGCGTACGTCCCCGCGGCGGCCGGCCTTGGAGGTCTACGCCGGGTTCTCGGCGTCGTAGGCCTCGCGGGCCGCCCGTACGTCGTCGAAGTGGGTCTCGGCCCACTCCTTCACGGCCGTGAGCAGTCCGGCGAGGCTGGCGCCGAGGGGGGTGAGGGCGTAGTCGACGCGGACGGGGACGGACGGGGTGACGGTGCGGCTGATGATGCCGTCGCGTTCGAGGGTGCGCAGGGTCTGGGTGAGCATCTTCGGGCTGACGCCGGCGATCTTGCGGCCGAGGTCGCTGTAGCGCAGGGGGCCGGTGGACAGGGCGGCGACGACGAGGCTGACCCATTTGTCGCTGAGCCGGCCGAGGAGCTGGTTGGTGGGGCACTCGCGCAGGAAGGCGTCGTAGGCGGCGCGGGCCTGTTCGCGTCGCTGTACCGCGGTCGTCGTCGCCATGGCTCTCCTCCGGGTCGGATACGCACTCTCAGGTAACTACTTCCCGATGGATAGTAGCTCTCCTACGGTGGGTGCTGCGAGCGGGAAGCCGCCGTGGAGGGCAGCAAGTGCCGTGAGATCAGGGAGAGTTGTCATGCGTGCAGTCGTGGTGCGGACGTTCGGCGGGCCCGAGGTCGTGGAGGTCGCGGAGGCGGCCGTGCCCGAGCCGGGGCCGCGGCAGGTGCGGATCAAGGTGGCCGCCGGTGCGCTGAATCCGGTGGACGCGGCCGTGCGGGCCGGTTTCTTCGGCGGGGCCGGCAAGACGCTGGGGCTCGGCTGGGACGTGGCCGGCACGGTGGACGCGGTGGGGTTCCCCGCGGCCTGGCGGGCCGGTGATCCGGTGGTGGCGCTGGCGCCGGGCGTGGACGTGCCGCTCGGGGCGCACGCCGAGTACGTCGTGGTCGACGCGGGCGCGGTGGCCGCGGCGCCGGGGTCGGTCGACGCGGTGCACGCGGGCACCCTGCCGCTGAACGGGCTGACCGCGGTCCAGGCGCTGGACCTGCTGGACCTCGGGCCGGGTGACTCGCTGCTGGTGACCGGTGCGGCGGGCGCGGTCGGCGGGTTCGCGGTGCAGCTGGCCGCACACCGGGGGATCGAGGTCGTCGGGCAGGCCCGCGCCGGTGACGAGGAACTGGTGCGCTCGCTGGGGGCGGCGCGTTTCACGGCGGACGGGGCGGGCGAGGGGTCCGTGGACGCGGTGCTGGACGCGGCGGTGCTCGGCGAGCGGGCGCTCGCCCGAGTGCGGGACGGGGGCGCGTACGTCGGGGTGCGGCCCGGTGAGCATCCCGGCACGGTGCGCGGGGTGCGGGTCTCCTCCGTGGCCGTGCGGCCGGACGGGGCGCGGCTGGCGGAGCTGGCGCGGCTGGTGGACGCGGGGGCGCTGACGCTGCGGGTGGCCGCGACGTACGCCCTGGAGGACGCGGGCAAGGCGCACGCGCGGCTGGCGGAGGGGGGTCTGCGGGGGCGGCTGGTGCTGGTGCCGTAGGGCCGGCGGGACCTCCGGTGGGGTGGGGTGGCGTCGGAATACCCGAGGAGGGGTGTTACGGCGCTATAGTTGAACGGTCAACAATCTGGAGGGTGAGCGGCCATGCAGTTCGGGATCTTCACGGTCGGCGACGTCACGCCGGACCCCACCACGGGGCGCACCCCGACCGAGGGCGAGCGGATCAAGGCCATGGTCGCCATCGCCCGGAAGGCCGAGGAGGTCGGCCTGGACGTCTTCGCGACCGGCGAGCACCACAACCCGCCGTTCGTGCCGTCCTCGCCCACCACGATGCTCGGCTACATCGCGGCGCGGACGAGCAGCCTGATCCTGTCCACGTCCACCACGCTGATCACCACCAACGACCCGGTGAAGATCGCGGAGGACTTCGCGATGCTCCAGCACCTGGCCGACGGGCGGGTGGACCTGATGATGGGCCGCGGCAACACCGGGCCGGTGTACCCGTGGTTCGGCCAGGACATCCGGCAGGGCATCAACCTCGCCCTGGAGAACTACGCCCTGCTGCGCCGGCTGTGGCGCGAGGACGTCGTCGACTGGGAGGGCAGGTTCCGCACCCCGCTGCAGGGCTTCACCTCGACCCCGCGGCCGCTGGACGGCGTGCCGCCGTTCGTCTGGCACGGCTCGATCCGCTCGCCGGAGATCGCCGAGCAGGCCGCGTACTACGGCGACGGCTTCTTCCACAACAACATCTTCTGGCCCGCCGACCACACCAAGCGGATGGTCGAGCTGTACCGCACCCGGTACGCCCACTACGGGCACGGGACGCCGGAGCAGGCGATCGTCGGGCTCGGCGGCCAGGTCTTCATGCGGCGCAACTCGCAGGACGCGGTGCGCGAGTTCCGGCCGTACTTCGACAACGCGCCGGTCTACGGCCACGGGCCCTCGCTGGAGGACTTCACCGAGCAGACCCCGCTGACCGTGGGCTCGCCGCAGCAGGTGATCGAGAAGACGCTGTCCTTCCGTGAGTACGCCGGTGACTACCAGCGCCAGCTGTTCCTCATGGACCACGCGGGGCTGCCGCTGAAGACGGTGCTGGAGCAGCTCGACATGCTCGGCGAGGAGGTCGTACCGGTGCTGCGCGCGGAGTTCGCGGCCGGCCGCCCGGCGGACGTGCCGCAGGCGCCGACCCACCGGTCCCTGCTGGCCGCCGCGCGCAGGACCACGGAGCGCGGGACCGCGGAACGGGAGGTCACGGCGGCGGACGCGGGCACGGACGCGGAAGCCGGTGCGCAACGGTGAGAGGACGGTAGGGGCCGGGGTGGGGTTCCGCTGTCACGGTGAGAGGGCGGTAAAAAGCGTGATGGTAGGGCCGCCCGCCCCGACCGAACCGCCGGAGGCCTTGGCAAACTGGGTGCGTGCCCCAGACTGTGCTGCTCGCCGAAGACGACCGTGCCATCCGCCATGCCCTGGAGCGTGCCCTGACGCTGGAAGGCTACGAGGTGACGGCGGTGGCCGACGGCGTCGAAGCGCTGGCGCAGGCCCACAAGACGCCGCCGGACGTGCTCGTGCTGGACGTGATGATGCCCGGGATCGACGGGCTCCAGGTGTGCCGCGTCCTGCGCGCCGAGGGCAACCGCACCCCGATCCTCATGCTCACCGCGCTGGTCGAGACCGCCGACCGCATCGCGGGCCTGGACGCGGGCGCCGACGACTACGTGGTCAAGCCCTTCGACGTCGAGGAGGTCTTCGCGCGGCTGCGCGCGCTGCTGCGCCGTACCAGCCCCGTGCCCGCCGCGAGCGGCGGCGGCACGAGCGCGAGCGATGCGGGGCGCGCGGACGTCCAGATCTCCGACCGGCAGGTCGAGGCCGCCGGTATCCGCATGGACCTCCAGGCCCGCCGCGCCTGGCGCGGCAAGCGCGAGCTGGAGCTGACCCGCACCGAGTTCGAGCTGCTGGAGCTGCTCGTGCGCAACGCCGGGATCGTGCTCGACCACTCGACCATCTACGACCGGATCTGGGGGTACGACTTCGGGCCCGGGTCCAAGAACCTCGCCGTGTACGTCGGCTACCTGCGCCGCAAGCTCGACGAGCCCGGCGCTCCGCAGCTGATCCACACCGTGCGAGGCGTGGGTTACGTGCTGCGGGAGGACTGAGTGGGCCGCCTCAAGCGGCTCAGGCGGTTGCTGGCCCGGCGCCGGCCCAAGCTCGTCTCCCTGCGCACCACCTTCGCGGTCTCCTTCGCGGCCGTCACCGCCGCCGTGACCATCCTCGTCGGCATCGCCTCGTACAGCTCCGCCGCGCGGCTGGTCCGGGTCGACCAGCAGTCCGTGTTCACGCAGGTCGTCCAGGACGTACGGGACGAGGTGCGGCAGCACGAGATGGTGCCGGAGGACTTCTCCTCCTCCCGGCCGGGGCACGACCTGGTCCGGCCCGCCCGTACCGATGTGCAGGTGCTGGGTGCCCAGGGCCAGATCGTGGACCACGGCAACCCGGTCCTGCCCGTCACCTCCCGCGACAAGGCGATGGCCCTCGCGCAGACCGCCGGGAAGGTGGTCCAGCGCAAGGACGTGCCGGTGGACTCGGACGTGTACCGCATCGCCACCATCTCGCTCGGCGACGGGCGGGGCGCGGTGCAGGTCGCGCAGGAGTTCAGCGACACCGAGGACCTGCTGCGCACGCTCCAGCAGCGCACGCTGATCCTGATGGCGGCGGTCGTGGTGGCCGCCGGTCTGTTCGGCTGGTGGCTGGCGCGCCGGATCACCCGGCGCCTGGTGATCCTCACCACCGCCGCCGAGGACGTCGCCCGCACCCGTCGGCTGGGCATCGACGTGCCGGTCGCCGGGCTGGACGAGGTGGGCCGGCTGGGCCGTGCCTTCGACCGGATGCTCGGCCGGCTCGCGCAGTCCGAGGAGGACCAGCGCCGCCTGGTCCAGGACGCGGGCCATGAGCTGCGCACCCCGCTGACCTCCCTGCGGACCAACATCTCGCTGCTGCGGCGCATCGACGAGCTCCCGCCCGCGACCCGCGAGGACCTGGTCGCCGACCTCACCCAGGAGGCCCGGGAGCTGACCGACCTGGTCAACGAGCTGGTCGATCTCGCCGCCGGGCAGTCCGACACCGAGCCGCCGCAGCGGGTGGACCTCGCCGACATCGCCGAAGAGGTGGTGGGCGTGACCAAGCGCCGTACCGGGCGCGAGATCGTGCTGCGCACGAGCGGCGACACCACCATCGACGGGCGGCCGGGGATGCTCCAGCGGGCCCTGTCCAACCTGGTGGAGAACGCGGCCAAGTTCGACCGGGACGGCAGGGCGCCGATCGAGGTCAACATCACCGGCCCGGCGCGGTCGGGGACGGTGCGGGTGGAGGTGCTGGACCGGGGGCCGGGCATCGCCGAGGGCGACCTCATCCGCATCTTCGACCGCTTCTACCGCGCCGCCGACGCCCGCTCCCTGCCCGGTTCGGGCCTCGGCCTGTCCATCGTCCGCGAAGTCGCCCTCTCGCACGGCGGCGCCCCCTTCGCCTTCCGTCGCGAGGGCGGCGGCTCGGTCATCGGCTTCACCGTGGGCGGGGGAACGGTGCCCGGCCGGGGCGGCGGCTGAGGCCCGCGCCTGTCGGAGCCGATCGAGGACTTCCCGGACCGTCGTCCGCGAGGCCGGCCTGCCCCTCGACGAACTCCCGTCCTACCCGACCCGCTCGGGCGTGGACCTCGCCGGCGTCGCCGAAGCCGTGCGGGCCGCCCTGCCGTACGTCCCCGGACTCGTCCTGGAGCCCGAGGACGGTGCGGCCCGGTCGGTCCGCTACGACGGGGAGTCGCCGCCCATCCCCGGCAGCGTGAGGAAGCCCTCCGCGCGGGCCGAGGCCAGGCCGATGCGGGGGATGTCGCTGGACTTGGCGAACAGCAGGAAGCGGGGTTCCCAGACCGGGCGGTACTTGGCGTTGGCCCGGTACAGGGACTCGATCTGCCACCAGCGGGAGAAGAAGGTGAGGACGGAGCGCCACAGGCGCAGCACGGGGCCGGCGCCGAGGCGGGCGCCGCGTTCGAAGACCGCGCGGAACATGGCGAAGTTGAGCGAGACGCGCTGGACGCCCAACTGCTTCGCCTGGAGCAGCAGTTCCACGACCATGTACTCCATCAGGCCGTTCTCGCTGTCGCGGTCGCGGCGCATCAGGTCCAGGGAGAGGCCGTGCTCGCCCCAGGGCACGAAGCTGAGCAGGGCGCGCGGTTCGTCGTTCGCGTCGAGGCACTCCAGCATCACGCAGCGCCCGTCCCCGGGGTCGCCGAGCCGGCCGAGGGCCATGGAGAAGCCGCGTTCGGTGGCGCCGTCGCGCCAGTCGTCGGCGCGCTGGACGAGCCGGGCCATCTCCTCGGCGGGGATGTCCTCGTGGCGGCGGATCCGGACGGTGTAGCCGGCGCGCTTGACCCGGTTGTGGGCCTGGCGGACGACGCGCATGGCGCGGCCCTCCAGGGTGAAGTCGGCGATGTCCACGATCGCCTCGTCGCCGAGTTCGAGCGCGTCCAGGCCGTGCCGGGCGTAGATCGTGCCGGCCTCCTCGCTCGCGCCCATGACGGCGGGCGTCCAGGCGTGGCGGCGGGCCTCCGCCAGCCAGGCGTCGATGGCGCCGGGCCAGGCCTCGGGGTCGCCGATGGGGTCGCCGGAGGCGAGGGAGACCGCGCCGACGACGCGGTAGGTGACGGCCGCCTTGCCGGTGGGGGAGAAGACGGCGGCCTTGTCGCGGCGCAGCGCGAAGTAGCCGAGGGAGTCACGGGCGCCGTGCTTGGCGAGCAGCGCGCGCAGCTTCTCCTCGTCCTCGTCGGTGAGCCGCCGGCGGCCGCGCGGGGAGCGGAAGCAGGCGTACAGGACGAGGCAGAAGGCCGCTGCCAGCAGGACGTTGAGGAGGATGTCGACCCAGCGGGGGGCGTGCACGGAGTCGACCCGGTCGGCGAAGGGGCCGACGCTGATGCCGCGCAGCAGGCTGTAGGCCAGCTCCTCGTACAGGGGGCCGCCGCCCGGCACCTTGTTGGTGGCGTGGACGAGCAGCGTGCCCAGTCCGCCGGTCAGCAGCACCCCGCCGGCGCCGACCGCCAGCGCGAGCTTGGGGTTGGAGGGGTCGCCGACGGCGTTGAACTCGCGGCGTCCGATCAGCAGGGCGGCGACGAAGAGGCCGGTCAGGGCGGTGGAGACCCAGTTGAAGGCGTGGTCGCGGAAGGGGTGCTGGGTCAGCGCGAGGACGTACAGCACGAACAGGGGGCCGGCCATCAGCATGTTGACCACCCACGCGGCCCGCTTGCCGCGCCGCATCACCAGCGCCAGGAAGATCGCGGCCGCGGCGGCGGACAGGCCCGCGGTGGCCAGGTACGGGGTGAAGAACTGGCCGGCGTGGTGGGTGTGCGCCTGCACATGGCGCGCGGTGAAGATCTTGCCGTCGTTGTGTTCCTGCACCTCTTTGCGGAACGGCACCGACAACACCGCGATGATGTTGAAGACGGCGATCAGCCGCAGGTACCACACGGTGGCCGAGGCCGCCGCCGCGCGCAGCCGGGGGCTGGGGGCGGGCAGTTGGAATTCGCGGCGGCCGCCGCGCTGGCCGGGGACCTGCGCGTCGACCAGGGTCGACTGCTGCTGAGCGGTCATGGTGACTGGTCACCTTGGGGTGGGGAGGGGACAGGGCAAACGCCGACCCTACAGCTCGTAGGGTAAGCGCGGGTGCGCGTGGTGCGCGGCCCCGGTACGACGGCATTCACCAGATTCATACGGACCGAGCGGCGAGGGTGCCGGGTGCCGGGGCTATCGGGAGCGTACCGGCATCCGTTCTTACCCGGATCTCTCCGTTCCCGCCTTCCTGGGAACTCCCTGTGCGCGCCTTACCCGCCGCATCCTGTGCGCCGCCTGTGCCTCTTACCTGGTTCTACCCGGATTTACCCGGATCGCGGCGGGCCGCCGCCAGGTGCCAGGCGAGGTTGCCCACCGCCGCGCCGGCCGCGACCACGGCGACGATCACCCCGCCGGTCGCGAGGCCGTCGCTGAACAGATGCGGGCGCCGGTCGAGGCTGTGCAGGCCGAAGCCGCACAGCTCGTACACGCCCACGGCGGCGATGACCAGGCTGACGACCAGCAGGGTCACCGTCGGCGCGAGACTGTGCGCGCCGGGCCCCCTGCCGGCTTTCGACTCGGTGTCCTGCATGGGTCCCCCGTTGAACAGACGTGTGGCCGCTGGCGGTTGGGAACCTACAATACGTAGGGTTTCCGGGTCGCGTTGCCGGGCCGGGGTGTCACCGGCGCGAGTGGCGCCCGCCCCTCTGATCGGTTGTGCGGCAACTTCTTACGTCCGCCCCCGACTTCCCCCTGGGCCTCTCTTCAGCTGGACAGTGCGTTCGCTTTGCGAGCCGCACTCCTTTTGGTGCGCCACCTGTCTTGTATATTGGCAACTCGACTTCTAAAGTCTCCTCATGGCTCCTGAGAGGACTCCCTTGTGACCCGCAGAACCATTCCGCTGGTGGCCGGTATCTGCTGCATCGGCACCTCCGAGCTGCTGCCCGGCGGGATGCTGTCCCAGCTCGGCTCGGCGCTGGACGTCGACGTGACGACCGCGGGCCTGCTCGTGACCGTCTACGCCGCGACCGTGGCCCTCGCCGGACCCGTCGTCACCGTGCTCACAGCGGGGGTCTCCAAGGCGCGCCTGGCCACCTGGCTGCTGGCGGTGTTCACCGCCGGCAACGTCGTCATCGCGACCGCGGCCGGCTTTCCCCTGGTCCTGCTCGGCCGGGTCGTCACCGCGAGCGTGCACGGGGCGTATCTCGCCACCGCGATCGTGGTGACCCAGCGGCTGCTGCCCGTGGAGCGCTCCAGCAAGGCCGTCACCGCCATCCAGTTCGGTGTCAACCTCGCCACCGTGCTCGGCATCCCGGCCGGTGCCGCGCTCGCCCAGCTCGGCGGCTGGCGGACCCCGTTCGCGGTGATCTCGGTGGTCGCCGCGCTCGCCACCTGGGGAGTCCACAGGGCCACCGCCCACCTGGACATCGGCACCCCCGAGCCGGACGCCCGGCAGGAGATCTCGGCGCTGCTGAACCTGAACGTCGCGCTCACCGTGGGAGCCACGGCGCTGTTCTCGGCGGCGATGTTCACGATCATCACCTACTTCGAACCCAGCGCCGTCGCCGCCGGGTACGCCGAGCGGGCGGTACCCGTGCTGCTGGTCGCGTACGGCGTCGCGAGCATCGCCGGCAACTCGATCGGCGGGCGGCTGGCGGGCCGCGGCCGAGTGCCCGCGCTGCTCACGGCGGCCGCGTTCATCGCCGGCTGCGCGGCCTTCCAGCCGCTCCAGCGCTCCACCGTCACCTTCCCCGTGGGCGCGGTGCTCTTCGCCCTCGCCACGTTCTCGCTCATCCCGATCCTGCAGAGCGACGTCCTGGACCTCGCCGCGGCGGCCCCGAGCCTGTCGCTGTCGACCAACATGTCGGCCTTCGGCGTCGGCGCGGCCCTCGGCTCGTTCGCGGGCGGCCGCGTCATCACCCACTTCCACGACGTGCACGACGTACCCCTGGCCGCTGCCGTCCTCGCCCTGGGCGGGTTCGCCCTCTACGGATGGCGGCACGCGCGACCGGCCTCTTCCCCCGTCGACCGCATCAAGGAGGCGTCCCATTTCCAGGCCTAGCATCGACCACCGCGCACCGCTGCCGTCCCTGACCGGTCTGCGCTTCGTCGCGGCCGCGCCCGTGTTCTTCTTCCATCTGTCGCTGACGTTCATCCCGATGAACCCGTTCAGCGACCCGACCTGGGCCGACGCCTACAAGACGATCTTCTGGAAGGCCGGCTGGGTCGGCGTGTCCTTCTTCTTCGTCCTCAGCGGCTTCCTGCTGATGTGGCGGAACTCCGACAGCCGGGGCTACTGGCACTTCTTCCGCAAGCGTCTGGTCAAGCTGTTCCCGTCCCACGTGGTGACGTGGACGGCGGCCATGGTCCTGTTCGCCGGCGCGGCCGCGGCCACCCCCTGGGACTACCTGCCGAACCTCTTCCTCGTGAACTCCTGGTTCCCGGTCCACGACATCTTCCTCGCGGTCAACGTCCCCAGCTGGTCGCTGTGCTGCGAGCTGATGTTCTACGCCCTGTTCCCGCTGCTCGCCCCGCTCGTGCGCCGGATACCCGACAGGTGTCTCGCGCTCGCGCTGGCCGGATGCGTCGCGGGGACGTTCGTGATCGCGGGCATCACCACGCTGCTGCCGAACACCCCGCACACCGACGGCATGCCGATCTCCACCATCCAGTTCTGGTTCGGCTACAACTTCCCGCTGCCCCGCCTCCTGGAGTTCACCGCGGGCATGGTCCTGGCACGCCTGCTGGCCGCCGGCCGGCTGCCCGCCGTCCGGCCCGCCGCCGCCTGGGGCGCGCTGCTCGCCGGCTACGTCGTCGCCGAACTGGTGCCGTTCACCTTCTCCTTCATCCCGTTCACGCTCGTGCCGCTGCTGCTGCTCGTCGGCTCCGCCGTCCGCCGGGACCTCGACGGGCGGCCCACCTGGCCGTCCTCGCGGCCGATGGTGTGGCTGGGCGAGGTGTCGTTCGGCTTCTACATGACCCAGCACGTGATCATGTACACGTTGCGCGTCAAGATCCAGCACGGCGTCCACTACGCTCCGCTGCCCGCGATCGGTCTGATCCTCGGCACCTTCGCGGCCACGATCCTCGCCGGCTGGCTGCTGTACCGGCTGGTCGAGCTGCCCGCGATGAACCGCTGGGCCACGGCCCGCCGCGCCCACCGGCTCCCGCACGGGACATCGGCCCGGACCCCGGCCGCCCCGAGCGCGACCGAGGGCGCCGCGACCGACGGCGTCGAAGCCGGGGCGGGGGTGTCCTCGTGAGCACCGCCCAGCCGACCGGGACCGGGCGCGGCGGCAACCTGCCCGGGCTCTCGCTGGCCCGCCTGCCCGCCTCCCTCTTCATCCTCACCTCGCACATCGTCGGCGTGGGCCTCTTCGCCGACCAGGCACTGCAGTCCCACGTCTACGGCGCTCTGAGCAAGATCGGCTACACCTCCGTGTCGTTCTTCATCGTGCTCAGCGGCTTCGTGCTCACCTGGACCTCGCGCGGTACCTCACTGGGCTGGCGGCGGTTCATGTCCCGGCGCGTGGTCAAGGTGATCCCCGTCCACCTGATCGCCTGGGTGATCTGCGTGGCGCTGTTCGCCGCGACGGCCTTCCCGCTCGGCACGGTCCTCGCCAACCTCTTCCTCGTCCAGGCCTGGGTGCCGGACCACACCGTGTACTTCGCGGTCAACAACCCGGCCTGGACGCTGTCCGTGGAGATCTGCTTCTACCTGGTCTTCCCGCTGCTCTACGGCTTCCTGGTCAAGCGCTCCACAACTGCCCTGCGCACCCTCGCCGTCGTCCTGACCTCGGCCATCGTTGCCCTGCCCTTCGTGCTGTCGCTCTTCCCCGACGGCGCCACCTTCCGCAGCCCCGGCATGAACTACCACGGCCGGCCCGAGGACATCTCGGAGTGGAAGTTCTGGCTGGTCTACGTCTGCCCCGCGGCGCGGATGCTGGAATCCGTCCTCGGCATGCTGATCGCCCTGCTGCTCAAGCGCGGTGCCTGGCCCCGTATCCCGCGCTGGGCCGCCCTGGTCGTCCTCGCGCCGGAGATCTACGTCGCCACCGAGCACGCCCACTTCATCTTCGCCACCAGCGCCGCCACCATCACCGGCATCGCGCTGCTGGTCGGTGCCGTCGGCGCCGGTGACCTGCGCCGCGCGCCGGAGCGGGCCGCGCCCGCCCTCGCCCGCTTCGGCCGCTTCACCTTCGGCGTCTACATGTACCAGTGGCCGCTGCTGTGGATGTGGTACCTGCACCGCGAGGGCCAGGGCTACAGCGCCGTCGAGGCGCTGATCGTGTACGCCGGGATCGTGGCCCTGACCGTTGTCGCCACGTACCTGTCGTACCAGCTCGTCGAGAAGCCCCTCGACCAGCGCTGGCGCCGCCGCAACACGCCCCCGCGCCCGGCGGCCCCGGCACGGACGCACGCGGAGGCGGTCGCCCGGACCGGGCGACCGGCAGAACCGGTGCACCCGCGCTGACGCGCACCGCACCCCGGAACCGTCCCGGCCCCCCGGCCGGGCCGACGCCGGCCACCGCGCCCCGGCACAGGAGCCGGTGGCCGGCCCCGTCCCTCAACTCCCCGACAACAGGAGGATGCTCATGTCGCAGGAATCGACCGCCGTGGTCCTGGGCGGCGGCGGGCTCGCCGGTATCGGCTGGACCATCGGCGTCCTGGCCGCACTGGAGGAGGCCGGGGCGCTCCGGCTGTCCTCGGCCGGCCACGTCATCGGCACGTCCGCCGGCGCCGCCGTCGCCGCCGCCGTGCTCCAGTCCGGCGCCGCCGCCGAGTTCGACCGCACCGTCCGCAAGGCCCGCCGCAACGAGGAGATCGCCCCGGCCGTCGCGCTCGCCGACATCCTGCCGGACGTGCTCGCCGTCCACGGCACCGGCGAGTCCCTCGCGGCCAAGACCGCACAGCTCGCCGCGCTGTCCCGGGAGCGCTCCGGCACCGACCCGGCCCGGCGCCGCGAGGTGATCGCCGGACGGCTGCACAAGGACGCCTGGCCCGAGGCCCGGCTCTCGGTCACCGCCGTGCGCGCCGACGGCGAGACCACCGTCTTCACCGCGGACTCCGGCGTCTCCCTCGTCGACGCGCTCACCGCCAGCTGCGCCGTACCGGGCCTGTGGCCGGTGGTCACCATCGACGGCCACGACTACGTCGACGGCGGCACCTACTCCCTCACCAACGCCGACCTCGCCGCCCAGGCCGACCGCGTGCTGGTGGTGCGGCCCCAGCCGGACCTGCCCGGCTATGTGACGCCCGAGCGGCAGCGGGTCCTGGACCGTGCCCTGTTGCTGGAGCCCTCCGAGCGGTCCCGGGCCGGCTTCGGCTCGGACCCCTTCGACCCCGACGTACGCGGTGTGGCCGCCGTACTCGGCTACGAGGACGGTCTCGCGGCCGTGCCGGCGGTCACGTCGCTGACCGGCGCATGAGAGCCGTGCAGGGCAGCGGCGGCGCGCCCGTGGCGGCGCCGGCGGCGGATCCCGCGCCCAGCGGGCCGCCGCCGGCCCCGGCCGGGCGCCGTCCCCGCCTGGACTCGCTGACCGGACTGCGCTTCTTCGCCGCCCTGTCGGTGTTCGTGTGCCACTCCTCCTACCTGGCGCTGCCGACGTTCGCGGACCACCACACCAACGTCGTCTTCCACGAGATCGCCAATCAGTTCGGCGGCCTCGGCGTGGCGTTCTTCTTCGTCCTCAGCGGCTTCGTGCTCACCTGGTCCTCGCGCGCCGGCGACCGGCTCACCCACTTCTACCGGCGCCGGTTCGTCAAGATCCTGCCGCTGTACTACGTCGCCGGCGCGGCGGCCGTGGCCGTGTTCTGGGGCACCGGCACGCAGGTGCGGGACGTGGTGCGCTACGCCACCCTCACCCAGGTGTGGGTGCCCAACCCGAAGCACAACTTCACGGTTCTCCCGCCGGGTTGGTCGCTGGCCGTGGAGGCCGTCTTCTACCTGGTGTTCCCCTTCGTCGTCGGACGCTTCCGCACCGTCCGCCCCCGTACGGCCTGGACCGGGCTGGCGGTCTGCGTGGCCGGCGCCTTCCTGATGCCGGTCCTCGCCTACGACGTCCTGCCGGCGGGGCACATCAAGCTGATCAGTGAGCCGAGCGTGACCGGCTTCCAGCTGTGGTTCGCCTACGTCTTCCCGGTCGGCCGGCTCTTCGACTTCTTCGCCGGGATGTTCGCCGCCCTGCTGGTGACCTCGGGCCGGTTCCCGCGGGTCAGCCTGCCGTGGGTGCTGGTGTCGTTCGTCCCGGCGTACGTCGTCGCCAGCTACAGCCCGGTGCTGTTCGGCTGGCGGGCGCCGCTGATCATCTCCTGCGTCCTGCTCATCGTGGCCGCCGCCCAACGGGACGCCGCCGGCCGTCCGGGCGTGCTGTCCTCCCGCCCCCTGGTGGCCCTCGGCAACGCGTCCTTCGCCTTCTACCTGTGCCACTACCTGGTGCTCTACACCCTGAACACCAAGGTGCTGCACGGTCCGTTCGACTCGGACGCGATGGTCGCCTGCTACCTGGCGGCCGCCCTGGCGGTCTCCCTGGCCCTGGCCGGGCTCCTGTACCGGTACGTGGAGATGCCCCTCGTACGACGTTTCGGCTCCGTGAAGGGAAGGCGATGACAGAGCTCCACCAGCCGGTGCCGCCGGTGGCGAGCGCGCTGCTCGACACCGGCACCACCGAGTACGTGCACGCGGGGACCGGCGCCGGCCTGGCCCTCGCCCACGGCGCGGGCGGCGACGTCGAGCTGAACTTCGGCCCGCTGCTGCGCCGCCTGTCCGGCCACCGGCACCTGGTCGGCACCCGCTACCCGGGCACCGGTGCCTCGCACCCGGCGGGCGACCTGGACGTCTTCGCCCTCGCGGACTCCCTGGTCGCCGCGCTGGTCCGCGAGGGCCACGGCCGCTTCCCCGTGGTCGGCGCGTCCTTCGGCAGCGCCGTCGCACTCGCCGCCGCGCTGCGCCACCCCGACCGGGTGACCGGACTGGTCCTCACGGTCGGCTTCAGCGAGGCGGACGCCCAGCTGCGCACGGTCGCCTCGGTGTGGGCGGCGCTGGACGCGGCGGGCGACCGCCAGGCGCTGGGCGCGTACCTCATCAGCCATTTGACGCATCCCCAACTCCTCGCCGCACTGGGGGAGTCCGAGCACCACGCCCAGGCGAAGGCGCTCGGCGAGGGTCTGCCCGCGGGCGGCCTGCGGCAGATCACGGCCGCCACCGGGGTCCGCCTCACCGACCGCCTGCCCGGCATCACCGTGCCCACGCTCGTCGTCGTCGCCGGCGCGGACCGCGTCGTGCTGCCGTCGACCAGCCGCGTGCTGGCGGAGCGGATCCCGGGCGCCTCGCTGATCGAGTACCCGGACGCCGGTCACGCCTTCACGCAGGCGGAGGGGGAGGTGTGGGCGCGGGACGTGGAGCGGTTCCTCGCGGATCACCGGCTGTGAGGGCGCCGGCCCTCACCCGGCTCGCTCACCAGGCGCTCCCGGAACCGGGCGCAGGACGCACACGGCGAGCAGTACCGCCCCCGCCAGCCCCGCCGAAACCACCGGCAACCACACAGTCGCCCCGCCCAGCAGGGCCGCCCCCACCGCCGACCCGCCCGCGATCCCGACCTGGAAGCACGTGACATAGACGGACGACGCCCGGTCGGCCTCGGCGGCGGCCACCCGCATGATGCCGGTCTGGAACACCGGCCCCGCCGCGGCGAACGCCCCGCCCCACAGGGCCACGCCCACCGTGGCCGACGACACGGCGACCGCCGTCGGCAGCGGGGCGAAGCCGGGCAGCAGCAGGGCCACGCCCGCCACGAACACCGCCATCGTCACCGTCGCCGTCCGGCGCGGGGCGGTGTCGTTGTGGCGGCCGACCAGGAACGTGCCGACGGCCCCCGCCAGCCCGAACACCGTCAGCAGCGCGACCACCGCCCCGGAGGAACCGGTGACGCCGTTGATCAGCACGGAGAAGTACGTGTAGCTGACGAAGTGCGCCGTCACCAGGACCAGGGCCACCCCGCACAGGGTGAGCACCGCACGGCGGTCCATGCCCGCGCCCGACGGCGCCTCCTGCCGCGATGCCGCGGCCGGGTCCGCGTCGCCCCGCTGCCCCCGCAGCGCCCACCCCAGGGCCGCGGCCACGACCGCCGTGGCGAGCGCGAGCAGCAGTGCCGTGGCGCGCCAGCCGATCAGCCGGCCGATCAGGGCGGTGCCGGGGCTGCCGACGATCGCGGCCAGGGAGGAACCGCCGAACACCGCCGCGGTCGCCGTACCCACCCGCTCGCGCGGCACCAGAGCGGCCGCCGCCGGGGCGATCAGCGACCACAGCACCCCGTGGGTGAGGGCCGCGGCCACCCGGCTGGCCACCATCACCGGGTAGCTGTGCGCGAGCGCGGCGAGCACCTCAGCCGCGATCAGCACCAGCAGGGAGACCAGCAGCGCCGTACCCCGCGACACCCGCGCGGCGAGCGCCACCGTCGGCACGGTGACGACGGCGGCGACGACGGCGTACCCGCTGACCAGCAGCCCGACCCGGCCCTCCGGGACGTCCAGGCCGCGCGCGATGTCCGGCAGGAGGCCCACGGGGAAGACCTCGAAGGTGACGTAGACGAAGGTCGCGGCAGCCAGCGCGGCCAGCCGGGCGGCCGTCCGCGCGCCGATCCGGGCCGGCGGGCGGAGCGCCGGGGCTGTCGTGGCCTTCATGCGTCGGCCGCCCCGACGCGCACCATCACCTTGGGCCGGAGCCGGTCGCGTGCGGCGAGACGGGCGAACGCGGCGTCCAGAGAGCCCAGCGGGAACACCCGGTCGACGAGGGCGTCCAGGTCGACCGCGCCCGACTCCACGAACTCCACCAGCCGGTCCCAGTACCCGACCCCGGACAGCACACCGTGCAGGGTGACGTCCTTGATGACCAGTGCGGCGGCGTCGAAGTCCGCGACCGCGCGGTGCGGCGTGCCGAGCTGGGCGATCCGCCCGCCGGACGCGACCAGGGCGACGGCCGTGCGTACGGCGGCCTCGGCGCCGGAGGCCTCCACCACGGCGTCGTACGCCGCCTCGTCCCGCTCGCTCGGCGCCGCCTGTGCGCGCAGGCCCAGGCCGGCCGCCAGGTCCCGGGCGGCGGGGTGCGGGTCGAGGACCACCGTGTCGGCGCCGAGCGCCCGCGCCACCTGGGCGGCGGCGAGCCCCAGGGTGCCCGCGCCGAGCACGGCGACCCGGTCGCGCGGGCCCACCGCGAGCCGGTCCACCGCGTGCACGGCCGCCGCGGTCGGCTCCAGCAGGGCGGCCGCCGCGTCGGACAGGGCGTCCGGGATCCGGGTCAGGGTGTCGGCGGGCGCGGTCAGCAGCTCCGTGCCGGCGCCCGGCCGGGGCCCCAGTACTCCGATCTCGCTGCGGTCGGGGCAGTGCCGGATCCGGCCCGCCCGGCACGCCGAGCACCGGCCGCAGGCGCGGAAGTTGTGCCCCGAGACCCGCCGCCCCCGCCACTCGGCGGCCACCCCGGGGCCGGTGCCGCACACCGTGCCGACCCATTCGTGGCCGAGGACGAAGGGATAGCTCTTCAGGCCGTCCCGCAGATAGTTGCTGGAACCGTCGTAGAAGCCGAGGTCGGTGCCGCACAGCCCGAGGAGGCCGACCCGGACGAGGACCTCGCCGGGGCCGGGGACGGGCGGGTCGGTCTCGGTGATCGACACCGTGCGCGGTGCGGTCAGCGTGATTGCTTTCACGGCAACTCCCTGTGGTCCATGGTCTCGTGGCCGGTGTCCAGTGCGGTACGGCACTCGTCGATGTCGGCGCGCAGCCGGGCGGGGTCATGCCGGTAGTCGTTCTCCACGAGTACCGTGCGGGGGGTGAACAGGCGCAGCAGGTGCGGCAGTTCGGCACTCATGCCCGACCAGCCCGCCGCGTCTGCCGGGTCCTTGACGTGCATGTCGGGCAGCAGGAGCCCAGCCGCCGCCACGGCGCGGGCGAACGTGGCCGGCCGGACACCCGCGTCCAGCAGGTTGCCGGTGTCCAGGACGAGCCGCAGCGCCGGATGGTCCACCGCGCGGGCCAGGGCGAGGCTGTCCTCGGGGCCGAGCGGGGACTCGTAGGCGAGGGTGAGCCCGGCGGCGCCGGCGCGCTCGCACAGGGTGCGCAGCGCGTCGGCGGTCCCGGCGCGCAGGCCCGCGGTGGTGGCCAGGCTGCGCCGGAAGCCCGGGACGTGCAGCACCCGGACGCCGAGGCGGCGGGCGCAGTCCAGGGCCCGGTGCAGCACGACCAGGGCGGCGGGGTTGGCCGTACCGCGGGCCAGGGCCAGGCCGATGTCGTTGACGTGGTTCACCGCGAGCACCGGGACCGGCACGACCTGGGCGATGGCCTCGGCGGCGGCCAGTTCGGCCGGGTCGGTCAGGGGCGGTCCGCGGTGGGCGCCGCCGAAGTCCAGGTGGAGCGCGTCCGCGCCGGCGGCGAGCGCGGCCCGGGCCGCGGCGGCCCGGTCGGTGCCGATCCGCCATTGCGGCGCGGCGACCGTCACCGCGCCGCACGGCCGCGCCCCGCTCATCGGTCCTCCCGCGTCAGCCGGATCGCGGCCTTCAGCACCCGGCGCCCGCCGGCGAACCGGCGGCGCGTGGTCAGCACGGTGTTGACGAGGTCGGCGGCCCCGGCGAGGTCTGCCTCGTGGGTCAGCACGTCCCGGCCCACGGCCTCGCCGGGGGCGGTGAGCAGCGCGACGGCCTCGCGCAGGTGGTCACCGGACACGCCCCGGTGGCCGTGCAGGAGCAGGGGTCCGGCGGGCCGGGCGAGGGGCGTGGCGTGCGGCGGCCAGGGGGTGCCCCCGCAGTGCCCGGCACGCACCGCCGCCACGTCGACCGCGCCGGCGGTCAGCTCCACCGCACCGGCGGGCACTCCCGCGTGCACGTCCACGACCAGCGGGCCCGGCACATGGCGGTCCACGGCCCGCAGCGCCGGGAGGGTGCCGGTGCGCGGGGTGGCGAGGACGGCGGCGACCGGTCCGGGCAGGTCCGCGAGCGCGGCCGGCAGCGTCGGGTCGTCCGGGTGGACGGCCCCTTCGCCGTGGCCCACCAACAGCACGCGCAGGCCGGGCAGTTCGCGTGGCCACACCTCGGCGGCGAGCCGTCCGACGATCCCGTCCCCCCAGACCACCAGCGCGGCCGGCCGCGTCAGCCGCAGCGCCGTGCGCAGCCCGTACAGCACGGAGGCGAGCGGTTCGGCCAGTGCGGCCGACCGGGGGCCCACCGCACTGTCCGGCACCGGCACGACCAGCCCGGCGCGCACCGCCGAGGCCGGGATCCGGGTGCGTTCGGCCCACAGGCCGGGCAGGTTGTGGCCGAGCAGGAACGACGGGTCGCCGGGGTGCGTGGGGTTCACGGTGACGGCCGTGCCCGGGGGCAGCCCGGTGCCGCCCGGCTCGACGACGTATGCCACGCCCTCGTGTCCGAGCACCGGGGCCGGGTCCTCGCGCAGGCCGCGCAGGATCTGCCAGTCGGTGCCGCAGATGCCGGCCACGGCCGGGGCGAGCAGCGCGTCGCCCGGCTCCAGCGCGGGGGTGGGCACCTCGGTGACGTCGAGCAGGGTGCGGCCGTGGCGGTCGGGGGTGCGGCGCACCAGCGCGTGGTACGTGGCCGCGCTCATGGCGCGATCCTCGGCGGCCAGCGGCCGATGCGTTCCGCGCCGCGCAGCGCGTCCACGTCGCCGGGACCGCACAGCACCAGCCGGTCGTCGAGCCAGGCCGGGCCGTAGCCGCGGGCGGCGTAGGACGTGGGGGTGGCCAGTCGGCCGCGCAGTTCGGCGGCGTAGTGCGCGCCGAGCCCCTCGACCACCCCGCCGCCCACGCCGAGCAGATCGAGGTGCGGGTCGAGGCACCACAGGGTGCGGATCAGCTGGGCGACCGGCTCGACGCACAGGCCGAGCAGCCGCCGGGCCGCCGGATCGTCCGCGTCGAGGGCGGCCGGCAGCCACTGGGTCACCTCCGCCGGGCCGGTCAGCCCCAGCCGCTCGGCGACCCGGACGAATCCCGGCCCGGCGGCGAGCGAGGCGAGATGGCCCGAGCCCCCGCACTCGCACACCAGCCCGGCCAGCTCCGGCGGGCACGCGACGGCCAGATGCCCGACCTCGCCCTGGAGCCCCCACGCGTCCACCGGGATCACGGACCGCTCCAGGTCGGCGATCCTGAGCCCGATCCCGCTGCTGACGGTCAGATAGCCGACGTGCCGGGTGCCGGGCCGGGCATGCGTGGTGGCGAAGTCGGCGAGGGCGGCGGTGACGTCGTTGACGAGGGTCCAGGTCACGTCGGGCCGGTGCGCACGCAGGGCGCCCAGCAGGTCGTACGGCTCGTCCACCGCGCCCCACAGCGGGGCCGAGCCGTGGACGACGCCGGTGAGGTGGTCGATGGCCGCGCCGAAGGAGACCGCGGCCCGGGCGCCGGGCGGAGCGGCCCCGCCCAGCAGTTCCACCATGTCCCGGCGCAGCTCCGCCACCGTCCGCCCGGGCCGTCGCAGCCGGCTCGGCGACGGCACCCGCTCCACCGCCCCGCCGGCCCGCCACCGCACCCAGGTGCCGCCGACGTCGGCGGCGAGGGTCGCTCGGGGCATGTGCGCGAGGGGGGCAGGGGGCGGCGGGGTGCCGGGTCCGGTAGCCGGTGCCGTGTCCCCCGCAGGGCGAGTCTTCCGGTCCGCGGGCGGCTGGGCCGCGGTCATCGCCGTACCAGCCGGCCGCCGTTCACCGGCTCCGGTGTGGACAGGGTGACCGCGTCGGCGGCCGGGCCGGTGCGGACGTGGAAGCCCCGGAAGTCGGCGTGGCGCTCGGCCTCGTGGTCGTGGGCGGCGCAGGCGCCGATGACCACCGTGCGGGCGCCGGAGGCCAGGCCGGCGCGGATGCCGGCGGGGGAGTCCTCGAAGACGACCGTCTCGCGCGGGGTCCGGCCGAGCAGGCCGGCGGCGCGGAGGTAGCCTTCGGGGTCGGGCTTGCCGTGTGTGATGTCGTCCGCGCTGACCAGGACCGGGGGCACGGGCAGGCCGGCGGCGCCGAGCCGGACCTCGGCCAGCCGACGGCTGGCGGAGGTGACCACCGCCCAGGAGCCGGACGGCAGGGCGGCGAGGAGTTCGCCGGCGCCGGGGACCGCGGTGATGCCGGTGGTCTCCGACTCCTCGTGCGCGACCAGCCGGCGGGTCTCGGCGGCTGCCAGGGAGGGGTCGGGGACGAAGCGGTGGACGGTCTCGCGGGTGGGGCGGCCGTGGGCGAAGACGAGGACGGCGGCGAGGTCCAGGCCGTGCCGCTCGCTGAAGCCCGCCCAGGTGGACTCGACCAGTGCGGTGGAGTCCACCAGCGTTCCGTCCATGTCGAACAGCAGTGTGTGCGCCTGAAGCAGCGGCAACGGGTCTCCTCGGTCAGGGAGTCGGGGAAGTCGGGTGAGCGGTGGGGGCTCAGGCACGGGTGCCGGCGAGGGGGCGGGACTGGGACACGGGGACGCCGGCATGGACGGTCGTCCAGGTCCGGTCCTCGTGCACGACCAGCGCCTCACCGGCGTACGGCACCCCGCGCGTGCGGGCCAGCTCGGCCGCGAGGGGGGCGAAGTGGTCCGGTGTCATGTAGGCGCCGTAGTCGAAGTCCGCCGGGCGGCGGGCGCGGATGCCGGGGGTGTCGACCATCCCGGCGGGCAGAGCCTGGACGAACGTCACCTCGGCCGGGTCGGTCTCCTGGGTGACGGAGCGGATCAGCGAGTCGGCGGCGGCCTTGGTCGCGGCGTAACCGGAGCGGTGGGGGCCCGCGTTGTAGACGACCTCGGACGAGATGTGCAGGAACAGGCCGGGGCGGGCCGCGCGCAGGGCGGGCAGGGTGGCCTTCAGGCTCCAGGCCAGGCCGTGCACGTTGACGGCGAACTGGTCGAGCCAGTCGCTCTCGCGGACCTCGGTGAAGGGCTCCCGACGGGAGGTGAAGTAGACGGCCGAGTAGCAGACCAGGTCGACCCGGGGAGGGGTGCCGGAGCGCAGGGAGGCCTGGGCCCGGTCGCCGTCGCGCAGGTCGAGGCGGTGCCAGGCGAGCAGGTCGGCGCCGGCTCCGGTGGGGCGGGTGCGGCTGAAGACGTGGGTCTCGATGCCCTGGGCGGCCCAGGCGTCGGCGACGCCCCGGCCGATGCCGGTGGATCCGCCGATCACGACGGCGGTCGCGGGCTCGCGCACCGGGGCGCTCACGCGCTCACCCGCACGGACGCGGCGGCCGGGGTACGGCCCGCTGCCCGGGCCTTGTCGCGCAACAGGGCGGTGGCCTCCTGGAGTTCGGCCGGGGTGACGTCGTCCACGAAGCGGTGCCGGCCGATCCCGACGGGCAGCGGCAGCCGCTGCCGGCCGTCGCGGTGGCGCACGGTGTCGAGCAGGGCGGCCTCCAGCAGCGCCGGGTCGTCCAGGACGTCGTTCCACAGCGGCAGGCCGAGGGAGGCGGCGACGGCGTAGATCCGGTCCGCCTGCGCGGTGCTGACGTCGCCGCGGAGGGCGGCGAGCGCGGTGGTGAGCGCCATGTCGATCATCACGGCCTCGCCGTGCAGCAGTTCGGGCAGGGCGTGCATCTCGACGGTCGGGCTGAAGGTGTGGCCGTAGTCGACGCAGCGCTCCAGGTGGGACTCCCAGAGGTTGGGCTGCAGTTCCTCCAGCATGAGGTGGATGGCCTCGGCGGTGATCGCGTCCGCCGCGGCGGCCAGCTCGCCGGTGGTGCCCTGCAGGCGGTCGGCGTGCACGGCGGCGCCCCAGGACTCCAGCAGCTCGAACAACTCCTCGGAGCGGATCAGGGCCATCTTCATGATCTCGGCGAGCCCGTTGCTGATGTGCCGCGGCGCGAGGGTGCGCAGGAAGGTGCGGTCCAGGAAGGTCGCCGTGGCCGGGGCGTAGGTGCCCAGGCGGTTCTTGCCGCGGCCGTAGTTGACGCCGGTCTTGACCCCGACCCCGGCGTCGACCAGGCCGATCAGCGTGGTGGGGATGCGGACGTAGGGCGTTCCGCGCCGGTAGAGGCTCGCGGCGAAGCCGACGATGTCGGTGAGGACGCCGCCACCGATGGCGAGCACGGGCTCGCGGCGGCGGTCGATGCCGAAGTCGTTCATGGCGTCGACCACGCGCAGGACGGATTCCCACTCCTTCACGGGCTCGTCGGCGCGCAGCGGCACCATCGTGGCCCGCACGCCGTGGTAGCCGAAGTACTCGCGTATCTCCCGGCCGTAGAGGGTGTCGACGTTCTCGTCGACGACCACCAGCCGCCGGTCACCGGAGCGCAGCGGGGCGTCCGGGCAGGCGTCGAGCAGGGCCGTGTTGTCGAGGGCGAACAGGTGGTCGGAGCTGACGACGTGGTAGCGGACCTGGCGGACGGCCTCGACCGTCCAGGCCGGCCCGCTCGCCGGGCCGTTGTCGACGCTGTGCCGCAGACCTTGGGTGAAGGACGTACCGCTGCGCATGTCTCCTCCGTATGCGGAAGGCTCTCACAGGACAATCGTCGCTGTGGCGATCGCTGATGCCAATATATTAGCAGCCTTGTTGGTCCCGGTGTCATTTGTGTTACGCTTCAAGCGTCTCGGCGACTGAAACGCGCGGCCGAGTCACCCGACCCGAGTCGACGCAGCCCAGGGAGTCGGAGATGGCCACGCTGGCGGAACGCCTCAACGCCTGGTTCGCGGACGCGGCCACCACGGACGCCGTGGGCCGCCGCCGCGAGCCCTCCACCGCCGAGGTCGCCCAGGCGATCTCCGAGGACCCGTCGCACGACGTGACCATCTCCCGGAGCTATCTCGCCGCGCTGCGCAACGGCTCGCAGACCAACCCCACGATCAGCGTGCTCGCGGCGATCGTGCAGTACTTCCGCGCCCGTCCGATGACGCTCCCGGTCTCGGTGGGCGCACTCATCAACGAGGAGACGGCGGAGGCCGCCGACGACCCGGCCTGGGCGTCCGCGCTCGCCGACCGGCAGGTCCGCTCGATCGCGATGCGGGCCGGCGGGATGACCCCGGAGATGCGCGAGCAGCTGCTGTCGATCATGGACGCGCTGGACGCCCCGAGGCCGTCCGCGCCGAGCCCGGAAGGACGGGACACCGACCGATGAAGGCCGTGGGGATCACCCGCACCGGCGGCCCGGAGGTGCTCGGCCTCCTGGACCTGCCCGAACCGGACACCGAGGGACCGGACGGGGATGGCCCGGAGGCGGCCGGGCTCGTCATCCGGGTGGCGGCCGCCGCCGTCAACCCCGTGGACCTCGCGACCCGTTCGGGCCTCATCCCCACCGCGCTCCCGGCCGTCCTCGGCTGGGACCTGGCCGGCACGGTCGCCCACGCGCCGCGGGGTTCCGGCTTCGCCCCCGGCGACCGGGTCATGGCGATGACCGCCCCGCTCGGCACCGGCGTCGGCAGTATGGCGGAGTACGTCCGCTTCGACCCCGCCTTCGTCGTCCGCGTCCCCGACTCCCTCGGCCTCACCGACGCCGCCGCTCTGCCGCTGGCCGGCGTCACCGCCGTCCAGGCGCTGCGCCGCACGCCCGAGCGGGCCGGTCGCCGGGTGCTGCTCGTCGGTGCCCAGGGCAGCGTCGGCGGACAGCTCGCGCCGCGCCTGCTGGACGAGCCGGAGACCCGCACCGACCTCCTGGTCCGCCCCGGTGACGCCGCGACCTGGCGGGAGCTGCGCGCCGGCCGCCCCGGCGAGGGCGCGGTGCTGACGGAGCCGGCGGGCGTCGGGACCAAGGCGTACGACGTCGTCGTGGACGCGGGCGGCGCCCCCGACCTGATCGACGCGGTGCGCCCGGGCGGCGCGTTCGTCACCCTCACTCCCTTCAGCGCCCCCGACCCGGCCCGGCGTCCGGACGTGGAGTTCGTCCTCCACGGCGTGGAGCTGAACCGCGACGACCTCGCCGAGGTGGCCGACCGCGCGGCCCGCGACGCCGGTCTGCGGCAGCGGACGACCGTTCTCTCCTTTGCGGAAGCACACGAAGCGCACCGGCGGCTGGAGGCCGGTGGGTTCCGGGGGAAGTTCGTGCTGGTCCCCTAGCCCGCCGAGGCCCCGGGGCCCGCGGCAGGCCAACCGCTTGCGCCCCCGCGACGACACCGGCTGCAACGGCCGGACCGGTCATGCGAAGACACCGCCTAGTGCCCGGGCAGGCAGCGTTCGCCCCGTCGCGACGCCCGGCACGCTCCCCCGCTGCGCGGGAGGTGCCCCCACTCGCCGCACCGGCCGGAAGCCCACGTACGCCCAGTACGAGGACTTCTGGCCGGCCCGCCGACAGCACGCACCGGACGCCGCTCCTTGACGGGCAAACGTTGCCTGCCGGGGCACTAGTTCCGGGATGCGCGCAGTGTCCTCAGTGCCCGGGAGATCTCTATCAGGCCCAGCAGGTCGCTCTCGTAGTCGTCCGAGGCGTCCCGGGGGCCCGGTATGAACAGGGCGTTCGCCGTCGGTGCCGCGCTGTCCAGCGGCCGTTCCCCGTACAGGCGCAGGGCGCGGTCGATGACGCGCGCCGCCGCGCCCGGCTGCCTGGGCAGGGCCGCCACCGCGGCGACCGGCAACTCGTCGGCGGCGATCCGCAGATACGGGCCCAGCCGGGTCAGCCCGTCCCGGCACTCGACGTAACGCCGGTACGTCGCCGACGAGTAGTCCGCGACCGACAGCAACGGGCGCCCGGCGAGCGGCCGTTGGTCCAGGACCAGCTCGGGGTACAGGGCCACCAGGCGCCGCCACAGCTCCTCAAGCCCGTGGAACTGCGCCCGGTGGTCGAGCCGGTCGCGGACCAGCTGCCACACCCCCACGAAGAACGGCAGGCTCAGCCCGGCGCACACCACGATGGTGTCGGCGACGCCGAAGGCGAAGTCGTCCGCGTACGTCACCGGCGTCCCGGGCGCGCGCAGTGCGGGCACGTTGACCCACAGCACGCGGTAGACGCAGCTCAGGGCCAGCCCGACCAGGCCGGCGGAGATGACCGCCAGGGACCACCGGCGCAGCGGATGCCCCGTGCGGGCGTGCCGCCAGGCGAGCAGCGCGCAGGCGGCGTATCCGCAGAAGAGGAAGACGTTGCCGAGGTCGTAGAACACCCGCACGCGCCAGTCGGCGAGGAAGACGCCGGTCAGCGAGTGGTTGCGGAGCCGGGGCGGCAGCAGGGCGGTCATCGCCAGCATGCCCGCCAGGCACCCCGCACACAGCAGCACCTCCCACGAGCGTGCGGCCGTACGGCGGTCGATCGGGCGCTCCCGCAGGAACGAGACCATGAGGCAGAGTCCGACCAGGACCATCGCGTTGTACGTGCACTTGGCGACGCCGGGCGCCGTGTGCCGGTCCACGAGGGCGATCAGGGCGGGCTGTGCCAGCAGGTTGCCCATCCCCATCAGGAACAGCGACAGGCACAGGTGCAGCCGCATGGGGTCGCGGAACCGGCGTCGGACGAGCGCGGGCAGGGTCCACAGGGTGCCCGCCAGCAGCGTGACGACGGCGACGCAGTCGAACGCCCTCACGTCAGCCCGTCGGTCGGGACCAGGCTGTTGTAGACGGTCGGCCGCCAGGGCTCGTCGATGCCGTAGCGCCGGGCGCGGCGACCCAGCAGGATCGCCTGCCGCATGATCGTGGAGGCGATGACCTCGGCGTCCCGCTCGTCCCGGTCCGAGTAACAGGTGCGCAGCTTCGTCCCGTCGGGTCGCTCGCCCGCGAGGTCGTACGCGACGATGTGCCCCACCTCGTGCAGGATGATGTGCGCCTGGTGGGCCCGGGTGGTGTGGGACTGGTAGACGATCGCGTCCTCGTGCGGGCGTGAGATCAGCATGCCGAACGGCCCGTCGACCGGCAGCTCCCAGGCCATCAGCCGGATCGGGGTGCCGCGGAACTCGCCGAGCCGTTCGCACAGGATCCCCGGGTCGAGCGGCACGGGCAGTTCGAGCCGCCGCATCAGCTGACGGCTGTGCGCGCGCAGGTGCGCGTCGCGGAGCCGGCCCTGGCGTGAGTCCGGGAACCGGCGAAAGACGTTCCGAACCTGCCTGCTCAGCATTCATTCCCCCGAGTTCGTGCCTGTAGGCCACAGTCAATTTACGTCAGCAAGTGGTGAGACCGCAGATCATGGTGGTGAACGTCATGAGGCTGTAACGCGGTGTGACATGTGGCGTGCCGCCGCTCCGGTTCAGCCCGGGCGGACGCCGAGGACGTCGAGCATGGCGCGGGTGGCCGGGCTGGGGTTGAAGCGGCTCCACGCCAGGTACTCCAGCCGGCGCGGCCCGTCCACCACCGGGACGAGGGCCAGCCCGGGGTCGTCGGCGGCGAGCGGGCGGATGAACGCCGACGGCAGCAGCGCGACGCCGAGCCCCCGCCCGATCAGCCGGGTGATCAGCTCCACGACCCCCGCCTCGTACGCCACGTCGCGCACGAGCCCGGCGGCGGCGAACGCCCGGTCCGACGGTGCCCGGCCGGGCGTCCCGGCCACGAAGTCCACGAACGTCTCCCCGGCGATCTGCGCCAGCGTCACCCGGGGCGCCGCCGCCAGCCGGTGCCCGGCCGGCACCACCAGCACGTGCTCGTCGTGATCGAGGACGACCGTCTCCACCCCGGCCGGCCGCTCGCCCTCCGGCAGGCCCAGGAACGCGATGTCCAGCTCACCGGAGCGGACCGCGGCCGCCAGGTCGTCGCTGCGCCCGGAGCGCAGGGCCACCTGGACGTCCGGGTGCCGGGCGCGGTAGCGCTGCAGCAGCTCCGGTACGTCGACGGCGGCCGTCGTCACGATCACGCCGACGGCGAGCCGCCCGCGCACCACCCCGGTCGCGGCGGCCGCGTCCGCCACCGCCCGGTCGGCGGCGGCCAGGCACTCGCGCGCCCCGGCGAGGAACGCCGCGCCCGCGCTGGTCAGTTCGACCCGGCGGCTGGAGCGAGCGAACAGCCGCACCCCCAACTCCCGCTCCAGCGCGGCGATCCGGTGGCTGAGCGAGGACTGCACCACCTCGCAGCGCTCGGCGGCGCGGGTGAAGTTGAGGGTGTCGGCGACGGCGACGACGTACCGGAGCTGCTGGAGGTCCATGGATCGATGGTTTCCGTTCATGGCTGCGATGGCAACCATGCTTTGGAGGCATGGCCGCTGCCTGGCGACACTTCCGGCATGGACCCCCTGACCTCCCCGCCCCGGCACCGGGCGCGGGCGGCCACCGTCGCCCTGACCGCCCTCGCCCCCGCCTCCTGGGGCACCACGTACGCCGTGACCACGCGGCTTCTGCCGCCCGGGCACCCGCTGTTCGCCGGGCTGATGCGCGCCCTGCCCGCGGGCCTGATCGCGCTGGCCCTCACCCGGGTGCTGCCCCGCGGGCGGTGGTGGGGGCGGACGGCGGCCCTCGGTGCCCTCAACATCGGCGCGATGCCCCTGCTGTTCGTGGCCGCCGAACGGCTCCCCGGCGGCGTCGCGGCCACCCTCGGCGCCGCCCAGCCCCTGCTGGCCGCCGCCGTCGGCGCGGCACTGCTGCACGAGCGGCCCACCCTGTGGCGGCTGGCCTGGGGGGTGCTCGGGGTGCTCGGTGTGGGGCTCGTCGTGCTCGGGCCGAGCGCCCGGCTGGACGCCGTCGGCGTGCTGGCCGGCCTCGGGCACGCGGCGACCATGGCGTGCGGGGTCGTCCTGACCAAGCGCTGGGGCCGTCCCCCCGGGGTGAGCCCGCTGGCCCTGACGGGCTGGCAGCTGACCGCCGGGGGACTGCTGATGCTGCCCCTCACGCTCGGCGTCGAGGGGGTGCCCGGGCGGATCGACGCGGGCGCCGCGGGCGGCTACCTGTGGCTCGGCAGCATGGGCGGGCTGATCGCGTACACGCTGTGGTTCCGCGGGATCGGCCGTCTCCCGGTCGCCGCGAGCGCCCCGCTGGTGCTGCTGTCCCCGCTGGTCGCGACCGTCATCGGACTGGCCCGGGGGGAGACCCTGAACCTGCCCCAGACCCTGGGCTTCGCCCTGTCCCTGGCCGCGCTGCTGGCCGCCCAACTCGGGCCCGGGGAGCGGGAGAAGAAGAGCGCGGCGCAGACGGACGCGCCGCGGAGGCACGTGGCGCGCACGTGCGTCACGCAGACGTACGGGACGGAAGAGGAGAGCTGTGATGACGACGCGGTGCATGACGATCGCCGTGCTGGGCGCTACCGGGATGGTCGGCGCGCGGGTGGTGACCGAGGCGAGGGCGCGCGGGCACCGGGTGCTGGCGCTGTCGCGGAAACCGGCGAGTGACGAACAGGCCGGCGAGCGCGGCGCCGGGGGGTCGGGTGACGCGGACGTGACGCCGGTCGCGGTCGACGTGGGCGAGCCGGACGCCGTGCGCCAGGCGCTGGAGGACGGCGCCCCCGACGCCGTCGTCCTGAGCGTGCGGACCTTCCCGGCCGACCGGGAGTTCCTGGTCGGCGCCACCCGGACGGTGCTGGACGCCGCCGCCCGGCTCGGCATCCGGGTCCTCGTGGTCGGCGGGGCCGGCGCCCTGCGCAGCCCCGGCGACCCGGCGCTGCCGGTCGCCGAGAACCCCCGCTACGTTCCGGCGGAACACCGTGCGGTGGCCGCTGCCGGGATCGCCCAGCTGGACGCCTGCCGGGCCCACGCCGGCGCCGACTGGGTCTATCTGAGCCCGCCCGCCCTGCTGGCGCCCGGCGAGCGCACCGGCCGCTACCGGCGGGGTACCGACACCCTGCTGACCGGCGCCGACGGACGGTCGTACGTCAGCGCCGAGGACCTGGCCGCGGCGGTGCTGGACGAGCTGGAAACCCCCGGCGCCGACCGGCACTTCACGGTCGTGGAGGACGCGGGGCACCCCTAGGGGGGCGTTTGGATCGGGCCGGCCGGGACGAACGGTGCGGCCCGGCGGACCCGGGCGGGGCCCGGCGCGTGCCGCCCCGACAGGCGACGCTCGCCCCGTCGCGACGCCCGGCGCCTCCCCCGCCGCGCGGGAGGCGCCCCCACCCGCCGCACCGGCCGAAGGCCCAACGTACGGCCCCGTACGAGGACTTCCCCTGCGGAGGCGGCCGGCACGCCGACAGCACGCGCCGGACGCCGCTGCTGGACGGGCGAATTCTGCCCGCCGGAGCACTAGTCGACGTCGACCGGACCGTCGTCGCCCGTCCCGCGTCCCTTGCCGGCGCGCAGCTGGAGCAGACCGCTGGGGTTGGTGTTCTCCGGCCGGCCGCGGTCGCGGTCACCGTCCCGGTCCTTGTCCTGGCCGTTCAGGTTCTGGCGGACCGAGTCGAGGATCGTCAGGCCCTGGGAGACCAGGCCGGCGGCGATCTCGCCGAGGCCGTCGGCGCCGTTGAGCACGTTGACGTTGGCGCCCGCGAGGCCGCCCGCGGCCTCCTTCACGATCTGCGGGAGCTGGTCGATGAGCATCCGGTCCAGCGCGACCCGGTCGTAGGAGGCCGCCGCCTCCGCCTGGATCTTCATGCGCTGGGCCTCGGCGGAGGCGAGGATGCGGACCCGCTCGGCCTCGGCCTCGGCGGGCTTGACGACCTCGGCCACCAGCTGCTGCTGGCGCAACTGGGCCTGGCGCTGGGCCAGTTCGGTCTGCGCGTCCAGCACCTCCTGCTGGGCGTGGGCCTGCGCCAGCGGTCCGGCCTGTGCGGCCTGGGCCTGGGCGCGGTCCACCTCGGCGGAGTACTCGGCCTTGACGATGGCGGTCTGCCGGGCGTACTCGGCCTGCTTGCGGGCCGCCTCCTGCTCCGCCTCGACCGCCGCCTGGGTGGCCTGCGCCTGGGCGATCTGGGCCTGGCGCTGGATGGCCGCCTTGTGCGGGGCGGACATCGCGGCGATGTAGCCGGTGTCGCCGTCGTCGATCGACTGGATCTGGAGCGAGTCGACGATGAGGCCGATCTTCGCCATCTCCACCTTCGAGGTGTCGAGTACCTCGGCGGCGAGCTTCTGCCGCTCGGTGACGATCTCCTCGACCGTCATCGAGCCGATGATGGCCCGCAGGTGGCCGGCGAAGATCCGGCCGGTCAGCACCGACATCTGCTCCTGGTCGGAGAGGAAGCGCTGACCGGCGTTGATGATGCTCTCGTGGTCGTTGCCGACCTTGAAGGCGATGACCGCGCGGACGTGCAGCGAGATGCCCTGCTTGGTCACGCAGGTCTCGGTGACCTCCGCCTCACACATCGACAGGGTGAGGAAGCGGACCTTCCGAAAGATCGGGAGCACGAACTTGCCGTGGCCCGTGACCACGCGGAACGGAGCGCCCCCCAGTCCCCGCCTGCCGCCCGAGATCAGCATCGCCTCGTCGGGAGCGGGAACGCGGTATCCGAACATGCCTGTACTCCTCAGCTTGCGCCCGGGGTGTCTCCGCCGAGCGCGTCCAATGGATCCACCCACTCGATGACGCCGACCTCACGGGAGCCCCGTGATTCGATCACGAGGACCGTGGCGCCCGCGGGCAGGGGATTGTCGGACCAGGCGAGGAAGGTCTCGGAGCCGCCTCTGACCCGGACCAGGACCTCGCCGGGACCGGCGGATCCGCGGGTCCCGATGAGCACCTTCCCCGTCCGGCCGATCACGGCCTCGTCCTGCGGCATAACCGGCCGTCCTCCTCGTTCCTGGCCCCAGGATTCCGACGATAGTCCTCGTCCGGCCGGTTCCCAACGGGCAGGAGGGCGCGGCGTACCGGGAGGTGCGCGACGACCGGTGGGTGGCGGTCTGCGGGTGGCGGGGGGCGGTGGGAGGCGGGCGGTGGTTCGGCGTGGAGGGGCGGGCCGCGGTGTGCGGGGCGGTGGTTCCGCGGGTCGGGAAGGGGGCGCTGCTCTAGCGGAACTGTCGCCGGGGGCGGGGGCGGTGCGGCCCCTCACGCCCGGCGGTGGCGCGTCGGCGCAGGTCGCGGCCGGTGCCGAGGGCCGTGGCGGCGAGGAGGCCGAGTACGAGGCTCTCGGTGACGGGAACCGGGCCACCGCCCGCGGTGCGGGCGGTGGCGAGGAGGTTCTGGCCCGCTGCGAGAGCCAGGTCCGTCCCGATGAGCAGCAGGGCCGTGGACAGCCGCCGGGCCGAGGGCAGGGCCGAGATCCGGGCGACGCGGGCGACGAGGACGCACAGGCGCAGTGCGATGAAGCCGAGCGTGAGCCAGTAGGACAGCACCAGGACGGCGTCGGTGAGGCCGGAGGGCCGGGCGGGTACGGCGCCGCTCCAGGCAGGCAGACACAGTGTCAGACCCGTGACGGCCGGGGCCGCCGGGGTGCGGACGGCCACGCCGGCCAGGCGGCGCAGCGCCACGGCGTGCGGCGGGGGCAGTGGCGCGGCGAGGGCGAGACCGAGCACCAGCGGGACGTGCCACAGGCCGGCGGCGGGTCGGTGTGGGCGTCGACGGCCAGCGCGGCGGACGGCTCGAACGAGCGGAGCGCCAGCGCGCTGACCGCGGCCAGTGCGAACAGCGCGACCGTCATGACACGGCGGGTCTGCCCGGCGAACGTCTCGGGCCAGTCCCCGGGGTGGAACCACAGCCGCACCGCCCCCGCGACGGTGTCGGGCCGGCACCGCGGTCCCGACGCGGCCACCTCGCTGCGGATCTCCGCGCCCCAGCGCTCGCGTACGGCCGGCGGGTAGAGCCCGGCCAGCAACGTGGCCGCGCTCATGCCGGGCCGGCCCCGAGCGCGCGCAGCCCGGCCGCGGAGATCCGGGCCATCTGCTGGAGTTCGGCGCGCAGTTGGTCGCGGCCGGCGTCGGTGATCCGCATGGTGCGGTGCCGCTCCCGCGCCTCGCCCGCCTCGTCCGCGGGCCGGATCAACTCCCGCGCCTCCAGCCGGGACAGCGCGCCGTAGAGGCTGCCGGGGCCGAGCCGGCGGCCGGTCAGTTCCTCGATGGCGGTGTTGATGGCGTATCCGTGCCGCGGTCCGTCCGCGAGGACGGTGAGTACGAGCATCTGGGCGTCGTTGCTGTGCATGCGTCGTCTCCTTGCCTCGGAGCCGCCACGTTACGACGCTCGATACTACTTGTCACGTAGTACGAGACGCGAACTACGCCATCTCGGCCTCGGTCTCGTCCTCGCCCCCCGCCGCCCCCGGCGTCCGCGAGGCGGGGGTGTCGGTGAGGCCGAGGCGCAGGTGCTCGACGTGGTAGAGGGCCTGGTCGAGCAGTTCGGCGACATGGTGGTCGTACAGGGCGTAGACGACGGAGCGGCCCTTGCGGGTGCCGGTGACCAGGCCGAGGTTGCGCAGCAGGCGGAGCTGGTGGGAGCAGGCGGACTGCTCCATGCCGACCTCGGCGGCGAGTTCGGTGGCGGGCAGCGGGCCCTCCCGCAGCCGGGCGAGGATCAGCAGCCGGGAGGGGGTGGCCAGCGCCTGGAGCGTGGTGGCGACCTTCGTGGCGCTGTCGGCGTCCAGGCGGGTGCGCGGGACGGTGTCGGCGGGGGTGGCTGCTCCATGGCCCATGCGGTCATGCTACCGAGATGTATACATGAAGGCTTCTTCATGTGTTCCTGTATGGTGGGGGCGTCGGACCGGACCGAAGGTCGCGTCCCCGAGGAATCCCAAGGAATCCGCCGTATGTCCTCCACCCTCATCCGCCCGGCCGCCACCGGCACCGCCGAAGACGTGGTGGCGCCCCGGCGCCGCACCCGGATCCTCGCCCTGCCGGAGGCCCGGTGGGCCGCCGCGGCCCTGGTGCTGTTCCTGCTCGCGCTGCCGCTGTACCTGACCGGGGCGCCGGCCTGGACGTGGGGCCCGCTGTTCGCGCTCACGTACGCCACCGGCGGCTGGGAGCCCGGCTGGGCGGGCCTGCGGGCGCTGCGCGAGAAGACGCTGGACGTGGACCTGCTCATGGTCGTCGCCGCGCTCGGGGCGGCGGCGGTCGGGCAGGTGCTCGACGGCGCGCTGCTGATCGTCATCTTCGCCACCTCCGGCGCCCTGGAGGCCGTCGCCACCGCCCGCACCGCCGACTCCGTGCGCGGCCTGCTCGACCTGGCCCCCGCCACCGCCACCCGGCTCAGCGACGACGGCACCGAGGAGACCGTCCCCGGTGACCGGCTGCGCGTGGGCGACGTGATCCTGGTCCGGCCCGGCGAGCGGATCGGCGCCGACGGCCGGGTCCTGGCCGGCGCGAGCGAGGTGGACCAGGCCACCATCACCGGCGAGCCGCTGCCGGTGGCGAAGGAGCCCGGGGACGAGGTGTTCGCCGGCACCCTGAACGGCACCGGCGCGCTGCGGGTGAAGGTCGAGCGCGACCCGGCGGACTCGGTGATCGCCCGGATCGTGGCCATGGTGGAGGAAGCCTCCGAGACCAAGGCGCCCACCCAGCTGTTCATCGAGAAGGTCGAACAGCGCTACTCCCTCGGCATGGTGGCGGCGACCGTCGCGCTCTTCGCGCTGCCGCTCGTCCTCGGTGCCGCGCTGCGGCCGACGCTGCTGCGGGCCATGACCTTCATGATCGTCGCCTCGCCGTGCGCGGTGGTGCTGGCCACCATGCCGCCGCTGCTGGCCGCGATCGCGGGCGCCGGCCGCCACGGCGTGCTGGTGAAGTCGGCCGTGGTGATGGAGCGCCTCGGGCAGGCCGACGCGGTGGCGCTGGACAAGACCGGCACCCTCACCGAGGGCACCCCGAGGGTGACGGACGTGCGCCCGTCGGCGGGCTCCGGGCTGAGCGAGACGGAGGTGCTGCGGTTCGCGGCGGCGGCCGAGCACCCCAGCGAGCATCCGCTGGCCCGCGCCGTCGTGGCCGCCGCCCGCGCCCGGGGGCTGGACATCCCGCTGGTGGACGACTTCGGCTCCGCCCCCGGCACGGGCGTGACCGCCACGGTCGACGGCAGGGCGGTCGCGGTCGGCAGCCCGGCCCGGCTCCTCTCCCGCCGGACCGAGCCGGCCGCCGCCGAGGCGGAGGGGCGGGACACGCAGGAGCGGGAGGCGGCGCGGCTGGACGCGGAGGTGGAGGCGCTGGAGGCGGAGGGGCGTACCGCCGTGCTCGTCACCCTCGACGGCGTCCCGGTGGGCGTGCTCGGGATCGCCGACCGGCTCCGGCCGGACGCCGTCGCCACCGTCACCGCGCTGACCGCCCTCACCGGCACCGCGCCGGTCCTGGTCACCGGGGACAACCCGCGCGCCGCGGCCCGCCTGGCCGGCGAGGTCGGCATCACCGACGTCCGCGCGGGCCTGCTGCCCCAGGACAAGGTCGCCGCGGTACGGGAGCTGGAGCGGGCCGGGCGCAAGGTGCTGGTGGTCGGTGACGGCGTCAACGACGCGCCCGCGCTCGCCGCCGCGCACACCGGTGTCGCCATGGGCCGGGCCGGCTCGGACCTCGCCCTGGAGACCGCCGACGCCGTCGTCGTCCGCGACGAACTGGCCACGGTCCCGGCCGTCGTCGCCCTGTCCCGGCGGGCGCGGCGCCTGGTGGTGCAGAACCTCGTCATCGCCGCCGTGTTCATCACCGGCCTGGTCGTGTGGGACCTCGCCGGCACCCTGCCGCTGCCGCTCGGTGTCGCCGGGCACGAGGGTTCGACGGTCGTCGTCGGCCTCAACGGCCTGCGGCTGCTGGCGGATTCCGCGTGGCGTCGGGCCGGTGCGGAGTACGGCCGGTGAGCCGCCGTACCCGCAAGGCGGGCCGGGCCGCGGCGCAGGGTGGGACGGAGCGGGGGGCGGGGACGGGCGGGGGGCGGTGCACGGTCACCGTCTGCCGTGGCTGCTGCTGCGGCACCCCGAAGGTGCCCGGCGTGGACCACGCCGCCCAACTCGCCGCTCTGCGCGCCTCGTTGGGGGAGGCGGCGAGCGTGCGGCCCACCACCTGCCTGGACACCTGCGAGCACGCCAACGTCATCGTCGTCCAGCCGTCGGCCGAGGGCCGCAGGGCCGGCGGCCGGCCGGTCTGGCTCGGCCTGGTCAACGACCCCGACGCCACCGGCGACATCACGGCCTGGATCCGCGCCGGCGGCCCCGGCCTCGCCGACCCGCCCGCCATCCTCGACCTGTACACCTTCACCCCGTCCCGCCGCGTCCGCCGCACGATGGGCGACTGACGCCCGCGGGGGCCGGGCCGACCGGCGTCGAGGCCTTCGCCCGCGGCGTCTGAGGCCAGGGCGGGGGAGTGGGCGGAGGCAGTCGGGGCGGGCCCCTCCGCGCGGTTGCCGCCCGGACGGGAACGGGTTTCCTTGCCACCACCAGCGCCGCAGCGGTCCGGGCGGCCTGGGGCGTGGTCGCCGGTGTTCGGTCCGGGTGGTCTTCGTGGTGGGCGCTGGAAGGCGCGTGCGGACCGCGTCGTGTTGCTGTTGTGGTTGGGGCTGGTCTGCCTCGCGGGGGCCGGCGCGGTCGGGATGGACTTTGCCGTTGGGGTCGTGGCTGGTCTCCGTCGCAGGCGACGCGGTGTCGGATGGTGGACTTCGGCGCGGCCGTCGTAGTGCCCGAGCCGTTTCGGTGGCCGCCGTTGGGGTCGTGGCTGGTCTCCGTCGCAGGCGACGCGGTGTCGGATGGTGGACTTCGGCGCGGCCGTCGTAGTGCCCGAGCCGATTCCGTGGCCGCCGTTGGGGTCTGGGCTGGCCTCCGTCGCGGGGGCCGACGCCTTCCGGCTGGCCTCCGTCGCGCGCGCCGACCCGGCCCAGGCGGTCTCCGTCGTGGCCGCCGTTGCGGTCCGAGCTGGCCTCCGCCGTGGCCGCCGGAGCTGCCCAGGCGGCCCCGGCGGCGGTGTCGGCGTCGGTCGGGTGGCCTTCGCGTCGTCGGTCCCGGTGTCGGCGTCGGTCGAGTGGCCTTCGCGTCGTCGGTCCCGGTGTCGGCGACGGTCAAGCGGCTTCCGGCCCCCTTGGTGCGGGCGTGTGGCCGGAGGTCTACGCCGTGAGCAGGGGCTGGAGGGCGCCGGTGGAGCGCAGGCGGGAGACCAGGGGGTGGAGCAGGGCGCGCAGGGCCAGGGCGGCGACGAGGGCGACGGGTGCGGCGATGACGATCGCGCCGAGGACGTCGTGCGGGTAGTGGTCGCCGACGTAGACGCGGGTGAAGCCCTCCAGGACCGTGCAGACGGCGGCGATGGCGGCGAGCCGGCGATCGAGGAGGAACAGGGCCGCGGCGGTGGCGGCGGCCGTGGTGGTGTGGCCGCTGGGGAAGGCGTAATCGGTGGGCGCGGGGCAGCTGTTGACGAAGTAGTCGTGCGGCAGCGCACGGCAGGGGCGGGCCTCCGCGACCAGCTTCTTGATCACCTCGGTGACGGCGAAGGCGACCACGACGGCCACCGGTGCGGCCAGCGCCGTGGCCATGGCGGCGGCGTCGCGCCGGCGGGCCCGCCACCAGCCCATCACCATCAGCACGGCGAACACGCCCAGGCCGAGATTGGTCGCCAGCGCGATCGGGGTGTTGAGCCAGGGGGTGTCGCGGGCGAAGTCGGTGACCGACGTGAACAGCGAGCCGTCGATGCCGGAGCCGTCGAAGGCGAGCTGGGCGGTGGTGTGAGGGGTCATCGGGCGTGGTCTTTCGAGCAGGCGGAGACCGCGGGAACACCGGGGTGTGGCCGGATGAACGGAGGGTATCATCTACACGCGTGTAAATGATCACGGGGTCTCGCGGCGTTGACGCGCGGGCCGCCGTCGCGCGCTACCCGGCGCCGATCGTCTCCAGCAGCCGGTGCAGGTCGTGCGCCGCCTCGGCGCTCGACCAGGTCGCCGTGAGCAGCACCGCCAGCGTGGCGGCCACCAGGAGCGGGCGCCGGCCGGGCGGCGGGGCGAGCAGCGCGGCGACGCGGCGCGGCACCGGACCGGCCGCGGCCATGGGATCGCGGCGCCGGCCCACGCGGCCGAGGAGGCCGAGGGCCGCGTCGGAGAGCCGGGAGCGTACCGGGTTCGCGTGCGCGGCGAGGGCCGCCTTGCCGATCGCCCGGGCGACCCGGGTGCGGTCCCCCGTGGCGCGGGCCGCGTTCTCGTCGGCCCAGCGCTCGGTGGTGAAGGCGACCGCCGTGGCGAGCGGGCGCAGCAGCGGGTTGGCGGCGGCGGCGAACTGGGTGAGGGCGACGAACGCGTAGTGGTGCGCGCTCAGATGCGCGCGTTCATGGGCGAGCAGGACGTCGTGCTCGGCCTCGTCGAGGGTGTGCAGCATGCCGGTGGAGACCACGACCCGGCCGGGCAGCCCTGGCAGCGCGAACGCGTCCGGCGCCGGATCGTCGACGACCACCAGCCCGTCCCGCGCCGGCATGCAGGCCGCGTCCAGCGCGGCGGCGGCCAGCGACCGGGCCCGGCGCCACAGCGTCCGTACGGCCATGACGACCGCCACGCCGAGCAGCAGCCCGGCGAGCAGCGCGACGGACAGCTCGGTCGGGTCGTTCTGCCGGGCCGTGCCCACCGACCAGTGGCCGAGCGCGGCGAGCAGCGGGATCCGGGTCAGCCCGGTGACGGCCAGCAGCCCCAGCGAGAGGGTGCTCGCCACGGCCAGTACCAGCGAGGACGCGGTGAGCAGCCAGGTCGCGAGCCGTGGCTCGCAGTGCCGTGACAGCCGCGCGGCTCCCAGGGGCGCGAGCAGCGGCAGGAGCAGCGGAAGATAGACGAGAACGCGCATCCCGGACCCGGCCCCGCTCAGCGACCGGTGCCGGATCGGGGGTCGAGCAGCTGCCGCAGCAACTCCGCGTCCGTGTCGGACAGGCCGTCGGCGAAGCGGGCCAGCACCGCCTCCCGGTCGGGGCGCTCCTCCAGGACCGTGCGCATCCGGCGGGCGGCGAACCCGGCGTCGTCGGTCGCGGGCGCGTAGGCGTAGGCCCGGCCGCGCCGGGTGCGGGTCAGGATCTGCTTGGTGTGCATACGGGTCAGGATCGTCACCACGCTGCTGTACGCCAGCTCTCCGCCGAGGAGTCCGGCGACCTCGCCCGGCGTCAGCGCCTGCCCGGACCGCTGGAGCAGGGCGAGGATCTCGGCCTCGCGCACGCCGTTGGCCAGCTTGGCCCCCCGGTCCTGTGCACCACCGTTCATCAGCTCCGCGTCCCTCGCTCGCCGTCCGCCGCCACCCGACGGAACCCGCTGCCCGCCGCCACGGCGAACTTTTACGGGCGTGTAAATGCCGCTGTCCCCCGAGTGTGCCATCCCGCGTCCCCGTGCTCTAACCTGGCACAGGCCGCGATCCGGCGATCGCGGCGCGGCGGTGGGGCTCGCCGTACCCGAACCGCGGCACGGGTGCCGCCAACAGTCCCTACTTGCGATGGTGCGCGCCCGCATGTCCGCGGGCCCCGGCGAGTAGGAGACACCGACATGACAGCCCCGAACCCCGGCGTGACGGCCGAGCCCACGGACCCCGGCGTCGATCCGCGCGTGCCCGCTCGGCGGCGCCCGCGGCCCTGGCGGGCGCAGGCGCCGATCGTGGCGGTGGTGGCGGCCGGCGGGGCGATCGGGGCGTCGGCCCGGTACGGGGCCTCGCTGCTGTGGCCGGTCGCGGCGGGCGGCTTCCCGTGGACGACGCTGTGCGTCAACACGCTGGGCTGTGCGGTCATCGGCGTCTTCATGGTGCTGATCACCGACGTGTGGGCGGCGCACCGGCTGGTGCGGCCGTTCTTCGGAACCGGTGTCCTGGGCGGCTTCACGACGTTCTCGACCTACGCGGTGGACATCCAGAAGCTGGTCGGCGGCGGTCACCCCCGGACCGCGCTCGCGTATCTGGCCGCGACGCTGTGCGCGGCGCTGGCGGCGGTGTGGCTCGCGGCGACGGCGACGCGCCGCCTGGTGGCAGGCAGGCGGTGATGACACGGCTCTCGCCGGTGAAGATCGTCAGGCGCGGGGCCCCGCCCGTCACTCGACGACCGTGAGGCCGTCGGGTACGACGGGAAGGAGGCCATCCGGTACGACGGAAGAAGGAGAAGAAGGCGTGAACTGGCTGCTGGTGGTCGTCGGGGCCATGGTCGGCGCGCCGCTGCGGTATCTGACCGACCGCGCGGTGCAGAAGCGGCACGACACGGTCTTCCCCTGGGGCACCTTCACCGTGAACGTGGCCGGCTGCCTGATCCTGGGCCTGCTCTCCGGCGCCGCGGCCGCCGGGGCCGCCTCCTCGCACGTCCAGCTGCTGCTCGGCACCGGCCTGTGCGGGGCGCTGACGACGTACTCGACGTTCTCGTACGAGACGCTGCGGCTGGCGGAGGGCGGGGCCAGGTTCTTCGCCGCGGCCAACGTCGTCGCCGGCGTGGTCGCGGGCCTGGGGGCGGCCTTCGTCGGCGTGTCGGTCGCGGAGGCGCTGTGGGCGTGAACCCGGCGGCCCCGCAGGAGCAGGAGCCGCGGCGGCCGCCGGCGCGGATGGGGCCGTGGCGGTTCGTGGTCTGGTTCGGCACGGTCAGCCTGCTCGCGGACGTCGTGTACGAGGGCGCCCGCTCGATCACCGGCCCGCTGCTGGCCTCACTGGGGGCGTCCGCCCTGGTCGTCGGCGTGGTCACCGGTGCCGGTGAGGCGGCGGCACTCGGGCTGCGGCTGGTCTCCGGCCCGCTGGCCGACCGCACCCGGCGCTTCTGGGGCCTGGCGATCGCCGGGTACGCGCTGACCGTCGTCTCCGTACCGCTGCTGGGCGTGGCCGGGGTGCTGTGGGCCGCGTGCGCGCTGGTGGTCGCCGAGCGCGTCGGCAAGGCGGTGCGCTCACCCGCGAAGGACACCCTGCTCTCGCACGCGACCGCCGCGACCGGACGGGGCCGCGGCTTCGCCGTCCACGAGGCCCTGGACCAGATCGGCGCCCTGGCCGGGCCGCTGCTGGTGGCGGGCGTGCTCGCGCTGACCGGCGACGACTACGGCCCCGCCCTCGGCGTCCTCGCCGCCCCCGGCGTCGCCGTCCTGCTGCTGCTCTTCTGGCTGCGGGCGCGGGTGCCGGATCCGGAAGGCTACGAACGCGAGGTGCTGGCCTCGGCGCCCGCCCGGCCGTCGGCGCCGCCGGACGGCCGGCTGCCGCGGGCGTTCTGGACGTACGCCGCGTTCACGGCGGCCACCACGACCGGGTTCGCGACCTTCGGCCTGCTCTCCTACCACCTGGTCGAGCGCCGTCTGCTGACCGCCGCGTGGGTGCCGGTGCTGTACGCCGGGGCGATGGCGGTGGACGCCGTCGCCGCGCTCGCCACCGGCTGGCTCTACGACCGGATCGGCCCGCGCGTCCTGGTCGCCCTGCCGGCGCTGACCGCGGCCGTGGCGGCGCTGGCCTTCACCGACACGGTCGCGGTCGCCGTCGCCGGATCGCTGGTGTGGGGCGCGGCCATGGGCATCCAGGAGTCCACGCTGCGCGCGACCGTCGCCGACCTCGTCCCCAGCGGACGGCGGGCGACCGCGTACGGCCTGTTCGCCGGCGTGGTCGGCGCGGCGAGCCTGGCCGGCGGCGCGCTGCTCGGCGGTCTGTACGGCTACTCGATCCCCCTGCTGATCACGGTCGTCGTCGCCGTCCAGGTCCTGGCCGTGGCACTGCTGGCCGCCACGCGGCCCCGGGCGGGCGGCGCCCCGGCCTGAGCGCTCCGCCGGAAGTGCCCGCGCCATGCCGCCGGCCGGCCGCGGGTCCGCCCCCCGGCTGGTCGCGCCCACGCGGCGGAGCCGCGTATGGGCACGGCCCCGCGCCCCTCCGGGGCGCTGGCGAAGCGCACCGGACTTCGCCGGAGCGGCCAGGAGCCGCGGCCCTCTTTGCCGTATCCGGGGACTTCTTGACGAACCGACAACTCCCCGTACCGCCACTGTTCCCCGGCGGGACGCCGGGAGTTGGCGGCGGAGTCGGGACGTGTGTCGCCTGTGGGTGGACAGTGCCCCGGGCGGCGGGGGAGGTCTTCGCCGCGCGTTGCCTTCGACGAGGGAGCGACATGGCAGGGTTCATACGCGGGCGCAGACAGTGGCGCTTTGCGGCGGGGGCGGCGGTCGTGGGCGCGATCGCCGCGGTCACACTGGCACCGGCCTCGGCATCGGCCCATGAGCGGCACCACCCCACGGCCCACAGGATCGGCCACGTGTGGACGATCATCCTGGAGAACAAGTCGTACGAGGCCACCTTCACCGGCCTCAACCAGAACAGCTATCTGTGGAAGACGCTCCCGTCCTACGGCGAGCTGCTCACCCAGTACTACGGCACGGGCCACTACAGCCTGGACAACTACATCAGCCTGGTGTCCGGCCAGGCCCCGGCTCCGGACAACCAGGACGACTGTCCGCGGTACACGAACGTCTCCCCGGGCACCCCGGCCGCCGACGGCCAGGTCAACGCCACCACGGGCTGTGTCTACCCGTCCTCGGTGAAGACCCTGTTCAACCAGCTCGACGCGAAGAAGATCCCGTGGAAGGTGTACGCCCAGGACATGGGCAACACCCCCACCCGCGAGAACGCCTACCGCTGCGGCATCCCCGGCGACCCCTCGGGTGCCGGTGTGCCGGACCCGGGCGGCGCGACCCCGCAGGACCAGTACGTGCCCAAGCACAACCCGGCGCCCTGGTTCCACGCGCTGATCGACCACCCCGGGGACTGCGCCAGGGTCGCCCCCCTCGACGGCCTCCCCGCCACGGCCGGACACGCGGCCGTCTCCAGCCTGACCCAGGACCTGAAGAGCGAGAAGACCACGCCGCACTTCTCCTGGATCAGCCCGAACAACTGCTCCGACGCGCACGACGCCACCTGCAAGGGCGACAACCTCTCCGGCGACCCGAACAACCACCAGGGCGGGCTGTACGCCTCGGACCGGTTCCTGGAGAAGGTCGTGCCCCAGATCATGGCCTCGCCGGCGTACCAGCACGACGGCATGATCCAGATCATCTTCGACGAGGCCTTCCCGCCCTACAAGATGTACGGCAACTCCGTCGCCGACTACGCCGGCAACACCGACACCTCGCTCAACACCCCCACCGACACGGCCCAGTCGGTCGTGGCGTGCTGCAACGAGCTGCCCGGCCCGAACACCACGCAGCCCGGTGACCAGGCGTTCGGCCAGGACACCACCCCGGGCGGCGGCATCACCGGCGCGGTGTTCCTCTCCCGCTACATCAAGCCGGGCTCCGTCAGCGAGCAGCCCTACAACCACTACTCGTGGCTGCGCAGCATGGAGGACCTGTTCGGCGTCCGCAGCGGCGGCACCGACGGTCACGGCCACCTCGGCTACGCGGCCGCCGACGGCCTGCGCCCGTTCGGCGCGGACGTCTACAACAACCCCTCCGGCAAGGCCCTGCCGCCGGCGCCCTCGGGCAGTGTCGTCTACCCGGCCGTCGCCCGCATCGCCGACCCCGAGCACCCCGTCACCAAGAAACCGTGACCCGGGCAGCCAACCGCAAGGGAAAGACCTGCCGTCGATGACCACCGCACGCACCGCGGCACCACGCCGGGCCGGCCTTTGCCGGCCCGGCGCGTGGCGCACCCACCCGAAGACCGTCCTGGCCGCCCTCGCCTGCACCGGCCTCGCCCTGGCCCTGACCGGATGCGGTGGCGGCCACGCCACCGCGAAGGCGACCGACGACGCGGCGAACACCGTCAGGCGCCTGGGCGCCGTGCCGATCCCCGGCCCGCCGACCGCACAGGCCACCCCCACCGCCGGTGAGAAGCACCTCCAACTGCTGGCCATGGGCTACTCCGTGCACGCCCGACTCCCCGGCGCCGACGCCGTGGTGACCGCCGGCGGCCCGGCCGAGGACCCGATCGCCAAGCCCCACGGCGTCCCCGACCACGCCACCGGCACGATCACCGTCACCGTCCGCGAGGCCACCGGCCCGCTCACCCTGCACGCGGCCGACTTCACCTCGCGCGACGAGAACGGCAAGGCCGTCCCCCTCTCCGCCCACGGCCCCGCGACCGTCACGGCCGGCCCCGGCCGGCCCGCGACCCTGACCCTCTCCGGCACCTACGAGGCCGGCGCCGCCGAACTCACCTGGCGCCACGACGACAGGACCATCGCCGTCTGGGACTTCACCATCGAACTCGACTGACCCCGCCCCTCCTCAGCCGATCCGCCAGGGCCGCAGCCTCTCGGATCGCGCACCGCCCGGACGCGCCTGATCCGGTCGCCCGCGATCTCGAACGCGTCCGCTGACGGCGCACTCCACGAACGTCCTACGGCCGCCCGTCATGTGTGCTGGATCCGTTCTGGTCGGAGCAGTCGGTTGTGGCGGCGGCAGCGGTCAGGCAGTGGCAGGGCGCGGTTCGCCGTGGAAGACCCTGGCGGGACACGCAGTTCGTCGCCGAGGCGGGTGGTGGCCGCCTTTCGGCGTTCCATCTCCGGTGTGCCGGTGTGCCGGTGTGCCGGCGCGTCGGTGAGGGACGTGTGCATCGGGCATCTTGGTGTGCTGGGGCGGTCAGCCGTCTGCTCGTACGAAGACCGGCTTCAGATGCTTTTCCGGGAGGGCGCTCGCAGGTCGTCCCAGTCGATGACGTGCTCGAGCGGATCACGCTCGTCGTGGCGGCCGTCGAGGGCACGGTCGCCCTGTGCCGGGCCAAACGCAGCACCGAGCCGCTCGACCGCACCGCCGAGCAATCGCAGGCACTCATCGCTGGCGCGATCAAGCGCTGACGCCCGCGCGGGAGGGGGCGCGGCCGAGTCGCGAGACCTGGGTCAGGCACCGAGCGCGGCCCGGACGGCCTTGGTCCTCTCCTCGGTGAACACGCCGCTGTCCAGGAGGGAGATGACTCCGAAACCCCGGCCCCACCCCACGAGACCCCAGCTCAGGGCCAAACCAGGCAGTACGGCTGATGCCCCGCCTCATGCAGCCGGTGGCTGAAGTCCTGCCACTCGTGCAGCAGCTGATACACATTGAACGCGTCCCGCGGGCCGCCGCGGTCCGGGACCGTGGACCAGATGAAGGCCGCCGCGCCGACCGCTTCCTCGCCGATGCCGCGCAGGGGGTCGACGACGGTCATGGGGAGTTTGACGACGGCGTAGTCGGGGTGCAGGACGACCAGTTCGAGCGGTGGCACCTTGTGCAGGGGGACGCCCTCGATGCCGGTCAGGACCATCGCGGCCATCGTCTCCGGCTTGATCTTGGTGAACATGCCGTTCATGCCCAGCTCGTCGCCGCCGAGTTCCTCGGGACGCATCGAGATGGGGACGCGGGCCGCGGTCGCGCCGTCCGGCGCGCCGAAGTATTTGTACGTCACCCCCACCCGACCACCATTCCTGCTCCCCGCCGCGAGGCGGTCGGCCCGGTGGTCGAGCCGGCGGTCGATCTGCCGCTCGTACCGCTCGGGCTCACCCGGTCCACCCTGTGTCTGACGTGCGTCGCTCTGCCGTGCCTCGGTCGTTTCCTCCGCGTCGCGCCGGTGCCTTCCCCGCCGGGCACGTCGAGGACCCAGGTCATCGGTCCCCTCGCCCAGTCCGCCACCGCGATGCATATCTCCACCCGACTGCTTTTCTAGGGCGCGTGGCCCCCGCCGTGCAACCCGATCATCGTGTCAGTGACCTCCCCCACGGCCGCCCGCCGAAACGTGCGGTGGAACAACAGCCATCGGGTTCTTACCGGCCCCTGAGCATCTTCCGATCATTACGTGCGTAAGAGCTGTGTGTATCAGGTCTCAGTCTCGCAGATGGCGGATCACGACGGGGGTGACGGCGGCGGCTGATCCCGAGGCGGGCCACGCCCCGCGCGCCCCGCGGCCTACCCTGGGGAGGTCACCCACGTCACCGGAGTCCGAGAAGCCGGAGAAGCCGCACGTCATGAGTGCCCTGAGCGAAACGCCCTATCCCTACGACGCACCCGCCTCCCAGGCGCTCTTCGACCGCGCCTGCGCCGTCACGCCCGGCGGTGTGAACTCGCCGGTGCGTGCCTTCCGCGCCGTCGGCGGCACGCCCCGCTTCATGGTGTCCGGCCGGGGGCCGTACCTGACCGACGCCGACGGGCGGGAGTACGTCGACCTCGTGTGCTCCTGGGGGCCCATGATCCTCGGGCACGCGCACCCCGAGGTCATCGCCGCCGTCCAGGAGGCCGTCGCGCGCGGTACGTCCTTCGGCACGCCCGGTGAGGGCGAGGTCGCGCTCGCCGAGGAGATCGTCGCCCGGGTCGAGCCCGTGGAGCAGGTGCGGCTCGTCAGCAGCGGCACCGAGGCGACCATGTCCGCCATCCGGCTCGCGCGCGGGTTCACCCGGCGGTCCAAGGTGATCAAGTTCGCCGGCTGCTACCACGGGCACGTCGACTCGCTGCTCGCCGCGGCCGGCAGCGGCGTCGCCACGTTCGCGCTGCCCGACACGCCCGGCGTGACCGGCGCCCAGGCCGGCGACACGATCGTGCTGCCGTACAACGACCTGGAGGCCGTGCAGGAGGCGTTCCACCGGCACCCCGGCGAGATCGCCTGCGTCATCACGGAGGCGTCGCCCGGGAACATGGGCGTCGTGCCGCCGGACCCCGGGTTCAACCAGGGGCTCAAGGACGCCTGCCGGAAGAACGGCGCCCTGTTCATCTCGGACGAGGTCATGACCGGCTTCCGTACCAGCCGTGCCGGGTGGTACGGGGTGGAGGGGGTCAGGCCCGACCTCATGACCTTCGGGAAGGTCATGGGCGGCGGCTTCCCCGCCGCCGCCTTCGGGGGGCGGGCCGACGTCATGGCTCACCTCGCGCCAGCCGGCCCCGTGTACCAGGCCGGGACGCTGTCGGGGAACCCCGTCGCCACCGCCGCCGGGCTCGCCCAGCTGCGGCTGCTCGACGACGCCGCGTACGACAAGGTCGACGCCGTCTCCGCGCAGGTCCAGGCGCTGGTCAGCGAGGCGCTGACCAAGGAGGGTGTCGCGCACCGGGTGCAGAGCGCCTCCAACATGTTCTCCGTCTTCTTCACCGACCGGCGGGTGCGGACGTACGAGGACGCCAAGCGGCAGGAGTCCTTCCGCTTCACCGCGTTCTTCCACTCCCTCCTCGCGAACGGCGTCTACCTGCCGCCGTCGTCCTTCGAGTCCTGGTTCGTCTCCACGGCCCACGACGAGCGGGCCGTCCAGAAGATCGCCGACGCCCTCCCGGCGGCGGCCCGAGCGGCTGCGGAGGCCACCGCGTGAGCACCCCCGTCAACGGCGGCAAGGACGTCACCGTCGTCCACGTGATGCGGCACGGCGAGGTCGAGAACCCGACCGGCGTCCTCTACGGTCGGCTGCCCGGCTACCACCTGTCCGAGCTGGGGCGGCGGATGGCCGACCGGGTCGCCGAGCACCTCGCGCCCCGCGACATCACCTATGTCTGCGCCTCGCCGCTGGAGCGGGCGCAGGAGACGGCCACCCCGATCGCCAAGGCGCACGGCGTCGACCTGGACACCGACGAGCGGCTCATCGAGGCCGAGAACGTCTTCCAGGGCAAGACCTTCGGCGTCGGGGACGGCGCGCTGCAGCGGCCCGGGAACTGGAAGCACCTCGTCAACCCGTTCCGCCCGTCCTGGGGCGAGCCGTACGTCGACCAGGTCGTGCGGATGACGGGCGCGCTGAACGCGGCGAAGGACAAGGCGCGCGGGCACGAGGCGGTGCTGGTCAGCCATCAGCTGCCGATCTGGATCGTCCGGTCCTATGTGGAGCGGCGCCGGCTGTGGCACGATCCGCGCAAGCGGCAGTGCACCCTCGCCTCCCTGACGTCGTTCACCTACCTCGGCGACAAGATCGTGTCGGTCGGCTACAGCGAGCCCGCCATCGATCTCGTACCGGCCCATCTGCGAGCCGGTGCCAAGCCGCAGTCGGGCAGGAACGCCGCTCAGGGCAAGGCCTTCGGGGCCTGACGGGCGACGAACACCGTTCGCTGACGGCCCGTTTGATTGCTCTTAGATCGTTATTGCCGTAACTATTGCGAAAAACATAAGAATTATCGGAACCTCCCCGATCGCTGTGCCCTCTCTGTGAGTGACCCACAAAGGCGCGACGAATCGGGGATCTTCCATGCGCACCGTCTCCCGCACCCTCTCCCGCAGGGGAATACTCGGCCTCGGCGCGGGCGCGGCCGCGGCCGCGACCCTCGCCGGCTGCGGGAGTCAGAAGTCGTCCGACGGGGCCGCCGGCTCGGGCAGTGGAAACTCCGGGCAGGGCGGCGACGCGGGCAGCGCCCCCCAGGGCAAGCTCATAGGCGACGGCTCCACCTCCTTCACCGGCAAGCAGCCGCACCAGCCGGACGCGCCCCGGCCGCTGGAGGCCGGCGAGACCCCGCCGCAGTTCGTCGTCTTCTCCTGGGACGGCGCCGGCGAGGTCGGCAACGGCCTCTTCCCGCGCTTCCTGGACCTCGCCAAGGAGCACGGCGCGAGCATGACCTTCTTCCTCTCGGGGCTGTACCTGCTGCCCGAGTCGAAGAAGCGGATGTACCTGCCGCCGAACAACAAGCCCGGCGCCTCCGACATCGGCTACCTCAACGACGAGCACATCAAGGCCACGCTGACCAACGTCCGCCGCGCCTGGCTCGAAGGCCACGAGATCGGCACCCACTTCAACGGGCACTTCTGCGGTGACGCCCACACCTCGGTCAAGTGGTGGACGCCCGAGCAGTGGCACAGCGAGATCAAGCAGGCCAAGTCCTTCGTGAAGAACTGGAAGACCAACACCGGCTTCACCGACATGCCGGCCCTGCCGTTCGACTACGACAAGGAACTGGTCGGCGGCCGTACGCCCTGCCTGCTGAACCAGGAGAACCTGCTGCCCACCGCCCGCGAGCTGGGCTGGCGCTACGACGCCTCCTCGTCCGGTGGTCTGCAGATGTGGCCGACGAAGAAGCACGGGCTGTGGGACTTCCCGCTCCAGTCGATCCCCTTCCCCGGCAAGAAGTTCCAGGTCCTCTCGATGGACTACAACATCATGTTCAACCAGTCGCAGTACTCGACCAAGGCGCCGGCCTACAACTACCCGGCCTGGCGGGAGCAGGCGGCCGGTGCGTACATCGCCGGCTTCAGGCGGGCCTACTTCAGCAACCGGGCGCCGTTCTTCATCGGCAACCACATGGAGCACTGGAACGGCGGCATCTACATGGACGCCGTCGAGCAGGCCTTCAAGCACATCGCGCAGGCGAAGGAGAAGGGCGCCGACGTCCGGCTGGTCTCCTTCCGGCAGTTCGCCGACTGGATCGACGTGCAGAAGCCCGAGGTGCTCGCCAAGCTGCGCACGCTGGCTCCCGGGCAGGCGCCCGCGGGCGGCTGGAAGACGTTCCTCGCCTAGTGCCGCCCGGGGTCGCGGGGACCGCTCCCTTGCCGGAAATGTCCCGTGTAAATACGCCCTGAAATGCGGTTTTCCGCCCGGCAGGGGGGCGCGCGAGATCCCCGGAACCGACATGCGAAACTTTTCACATGAGTACCCGTAGCCGCGCCGCCCTGCTCAGCGCCGTGGCCGCTGTCGCGGCCCTGACCCTGTCCGCGTGCGGCAAGGGCGGCACCTCCGGCGGCGGTGGCAACACCAACTTCGTCACCGGCAACAGCGGCATCGACACCGCCCCGGCGGGCAAGCGCGCCGCGGCCCCGGACCTGTCCGGCGAGACCATCGACGGCAAGACCCTGAACGTCGCCGACTACAAGGGCCAGGTGGTCGTCGTCAACGTCTGGGGCTCGTGGTGCAGCCCGTGCCGTGAAGAGGCGCAGTACTTCGCGAAGGTCTCCAGGCAGTACGAGGGCAAGGGCGTGCAGTTCGTCGGGATCAACACCCGCGACACCAGCACCACGCCCGCGGTGAACTTCGAGAAGGAGCACGGGATCACCTACCCGAGCCTGTACGACCCGACGGGCAAGCTCATGCTCCGCTTCCAGAAGGGCACCCTCAACCCGCAGCTGATCCCCTCGACGCTCATCATCGACAGGCACGGCAAGGTCGCCGCCCGCGCCCTGGAGGCGCTCGACGACACCGCCCTGCTGAAGATGCTCAAGCCCGTCCTGGCGGAGAAGTGACGTGAGCGCGCTCGTGACGCTCGCGGCGACGGGCCAGAACCAGACCGTGCTCAACGGCGCGCTGCTGATCGCCCTGCCGGTCGCCCTGCTCGGCGGGCTCGTCTCCTTCTTCTCGCCCTGCGTCCTGCCGCTGGTGCCCGGCTACCTCTCCTACGTCACGGGCGTCGCCGGCACCGACCTGGCGGAGGCCCGGCGGGGGCGGATGACGACCGGAGCGGCGCTGTTCGTCCTCGGCTTCACCGCCGTCTTCGTCTCCGGCGGCGCGCTCTTCGGCTTCTTCGGCTCCACCCTGCAGGAGTACAAGGACACGCTGTCCAAGGTGCTCGGCGTGCTGATGATCCTGCTGGGCGTGTTCTTCATGGGGCTGATGCCCTGGCTGACCCAGCGTGAGTTCCGCTTCCACAAGCGGCCGACCGCCGGCCTGATCGGAGCGCCCCTCCTCGGCGCCCTGTTCGGCATAGGCTGGACGCCCTGCATCGGCCCCACCCTCGCCTCCGTGATCGCCCTGTCCTCGCAGCAGGCGAGCGCCGGCCGGGGCGCGCTGCTGACCGTCGCCTACTGTCTCGGCCTCGGTGTTCCCTTCGTTCTCACCGCCGTCGCCTTCCGCAAGGCGCTCGGCGCGTTCGGCTGGGTCAAGCGCCACTATGTGTGGGTGATGCGCATCGGCGGCACGATGATGATCGCGACCGGTGTGCTGCTGCTGACCGGCGCCTGGGACAGCCTGGTGCAGCAGATGCAGACCTGGTCCAACGGCTTCACTGTGGGGATCTGATCGATGAGCGCAACGGAAACCGACAAGAGCCGGGACCAGGAGGAGTTGGGCGCCGCGGGCTCCCAGCTGTCCACCGCCCCGCGGGAGGAGACGTCCGCCCCGCCCGGCCTCGGCGTCATCGGCTGGGCCCGCTGGTTCTGGCGGCAGCTGACCTCCATGCGGGTCGCGCTGCTGCTGCTCCTGCTGCTCTCGCTCGCCGCGATCCCCGGCTCGCTGATCCCGCAGTCCGGCGCCGACCTCAACAAGGTCGACGACTTCCGCAAGGCCCACAAGACGCTCGCGCCGGTCTACGACAAGCTCGGCCTCTTCCACGTCTACAGCTCGGTGTGGTTCTCCGCGATCTACATCCTGCTGTTCGTCTCGCTCATCGGCTGCATCGTCCCGCGCGCCTGGCAGTTCGTCGGCCAGCTGCGCGGCCGGCCGCCGGGCGCGCCCAAGCGGCTGGACCGGCTGCCCGCCTACACCACCTGGCGCACCACCGAGGACCCCGAGAAGGTCCGGGAGGCCGCGCTCGCGCTGCTGCGGAAGAAGCGGTTCCGCGCCCATGTCGCCGGTGACGCCGTCGCCGCCGAGAAGGGCTATGTGCGCGAGCTGGGCAACCTGGCCTTCCACGTCGCCCTGATCGTGCTGCTGGTCGCCTTCGCCTGGGGCCAGATGTACAAGTCGGACGGCACCAAGCTGGTCGTCGAGGGCGACGGGTTCTCCAACTCGATCCTGCAGTACGACGACTTCAAGTCCGGCAGCATGTTCCGCAACGACGACCTGGTGCCGTTCAGCTTCGACCTGCAGAAGTTCACGGGCACGTACGAGGTCAGCGGCCCCAACCGGGGCACCCCGCGCACCTACCAGGCGAGGATCGACTACAGCCAGGGCGCGTACGGCAAGCAGCAGCAGAGCACCATCAAGGTCAACTCGCCGCTGCACATCGGGGACGCCAAGGTCTACCTGGTCAGCCACGGCTACGCGCCCGTCATCACCGTCCGCGACGGCAAGGGCAAGGTCGTCTACCACGACGCCGTGCCGCTGCTGCCGCTCGACGGCAACGTCACCTCCAACGGCGTGATCAAGGTGATGGACGGCTACAAGAACGCCCAGGGCGTCTCGGAGCAGCTCGGCTTCCAGGCCTTCTTCGTGCCGACCTTCGACCCGAAGAGCGGCACGATGCTCTCGCAGTTCCCGGCGCTGGTGAACCCGCTGCTCGCGGTGAACGCCTACCACGGCGACCTCGGCGTGGACTCGGGTATCCCGCAGAGCGTCTACCAGCTGGACAAGACGCACATGAAGGCGTTCAAGGACGGCAAGGGCCAGTTGCTGAAGAAGCTCCTGCAGCCGGGCGACACCATGTCGCTGCCGAACGGCGCGGGGTCCATCACCTTCGAGAAGGACATCAAGCAGTGGGCCGGCTTCGAGATCGTCCAGGAGCCGGGCAGCGGCTGGGCGCTCGGCGGTGCCGTCGCCGCGATCTTCGGTCTCGCCGCCTCGCTGTTCATCCAGCGCCGCCGGGTGTGGGTGCGCGCGGTGCGCGGCGCCGACGGCGTGACGGTCGTCGAGATGGCCGGGCTCGGCCGCAGCGAGTCCGCCAAGGTGCCCGAGGAGCTGGGTGACCTCGCCGGAACCCTCTACGACCAGGCGCCCGGGGCACCGGACCCCGGCGCCGACGACGACTCCACCGAAACTTCCGTCGTATCCGAAGGGGCGTAAGAAGTGACTCCCGCCGCCGCAACCGAGCTGGCCGCCGCCACCAACGAACATCTGGCGAGCATGAGCAACACGCTCATCTACTCGTCCATGGCCGTCTACACGCTGGCCTTCTTCGCCTACATCCTCGAATGGATCTTCGGAAGCCGCAGCAAGGTCGGCCGTACGGCCAACGCGCTCACCGAAGCCGGCGAGGCGAAGGCGAGCGCCCCCGCGGTCACCGTCAAGAAGGCCGGCGGCACCGCCGTACTGGAGCGGCCGAAGGTCGTCGTCCGCTCCGCCTCCGGCGCCCGGGACGTGCCCGACGGCCCCGGCGCGCACGGCGGTGACGTCCAGGGCGACCTGTACGGCCGGATCGCGGTGTCCCTGACGGTGCTCGCGTTCCTCGTGGAGCTGGGCGGTGTCGTCGCCCGCGCGGCCTCCGTGGAGCGTGCCCCGTGGGGCAACATGTACGAGTTCAACATCACCTTCTCCACGGTCGCGGTCGGTGTGTACCTGACCCTGCTGGCCCTGAAGAAGAACGTCCGCTGGCTCGGTCTGTTCCTGATCACCACGGTCCTGCTGGACCTCGGCCTCGCGGTCACCGTCCTCTACACGGCGAGCGACCAGCTGGTCCCGGCCCTGCACTCGTACTGGCTGTACATCCACGTCTCGACGGCCATCTTCTGCGGCGCGGTCTTCTACGTGGGCGCGGTCGCCACGATCCTGTACCTCTTCAAGGACTCCTACGAGAACAAGCTCCAGACGGGCGGCAAGCCCGGCGCCTTCGCGACCTCGGTCCTGGAGCGGCTGCCCGCCTCGTCGTCCCTCGACAAGTTCGCCTACCGCGTCAACGCGGCCGTCTTCCCGCTGTGGACGTTCACGATCATCGCGGGCGCGATCTGGGCGGGCGACGCCTGGGGCCGCTACTGGAACTGGGACCCGAAGGAGACCTGGTCCTTCATCACCTGGGTCGCCTACGCCTGCTACCTGCACGCGCGCGCGACGGCCGGCTGGAAGGGCCGCAAGGCCGCCTACCTGGCGATGATCGCCTTCGGCTGCTGGCTGTTCAACTACTACGGCGTCAACATCTTCGTCACGGGCAAGCACTCGTACGCGGGCGTGTAGCCGCCGGGTCGGTGACACTGGTGTCATGAGCGGTTCCATCGCACAGGGCACCAGCCAGACCCACGGGAACACGCACATACTCCACTTCCTGGTGCGGCTCCCGCAGCCCATGGAGGACGTCTGGCCGGCGGTGGCCACCCCGGAGGGGCTCTCCGGGTGGTGCACCGCCGTCGACGTGCTCCAGCCCCGGCTCGACGGCGCGGTCGTCCTGCGGGAGCTGGGCTCCGGCCGGGTCACCGCCTGGGACGTGGACCGGGTCGCCGAGTACACCCTGGAGGGCGGCGGGCGGCTGAGGTTCCATCTGGAGCGGGACGGCGACGCGGCCAGCGTGCTCCGCTTCACCCGGGAGTACCGGGGCGAGGGCGAGTCCGAGGCCGGATGGCGCACCCGATTCGAACGGCTGATCGAGCTGCTTGGATCGTGGTAGCCCGGTCGTCCTAGGCCGGCGGCAGGCACTCCTGCGACGGCGGCCTGCCCGCCGGCCAGGCGATCCTCACGAACTGCGCGCCGCCCTCGGGGGTCAGCTGCACGATCGGCACGGCCTTGTCGTACGGGTTGCCGTGCACGTCCAGGCAGATCCAGCCGCTCGCCCCGTTCACCCGCAGCGACTTCCCCTTGATCTGCGGCCACTGCAGGCCCACGTCCGCGAGGGCCGGGAGGGACTGGCCCGGCTGGACCGCCTCGCGGATGCCGTGCACCGCCAGCCGCAGCGCGTCGTAGCCGATGATCAGCTGGCCGTCGTCCAGGGCGACCGTGCCGATCGGGCCCACCGTCGAGCCCTTCGCGGCCGTCAGCAGGTTCTGCAGCGTGGCGAAGTCCGCCGCCGAGCCGCCCGTCGCCGGCGGGCTCTGCACCCAGGCGTCGGGATGGGCGAGCGAGGTGAACAGCACGGAGAGGTTGTGCCGCAGGGCGTCGCGGTTCAGGGCCTTCTCGTAGGTCAGGTACGACGCCTCGTCGCCGGTGAGCACGGTGAACTTCCGGTCCTGGCAGCCGCGCGCCCCGAGCGCGTTGATGAACTGCCGCAACTGCACGTGCCGGCCCGCGAACAGGATCGTGTCGGTGCCCGGATCGGTGTCGCACACCAGGTCCGTGATCTGCCGGAAGGTGTTCGGGGTCGTCCCCTCCTGGCTGCGGTCGGCGGGCGGGGTGAACGGCTGCGGCTCGTACTTCGGGTTCGTCATCAGCGACGCGAACGACTTCTGCAGCGTGATCGTGTACGGGTCGCCCGGCTTGTCGTACACCAGCAGCGCCCTGCCCTGCTTCACCTTGGCGAAGTTGGTGAGGGCCCTGGCCTCGTCGGTGTTGGTCGGCGCCACCCGGGCGAGGCCGGGGTAGGGGTCGGGGTTCTTGCCGGGCCGGCCGTTGGCGAGGTCGTCGGCGGTGATGGAGGAGCCGACCACGGGGATGCCCAGCTTGGCCAGCGCCGCGACGGCCGCCGTGTTGTTCGGGGTGCTCTGCCCTATGCCGGCCACCGCCCGCAGCGCGTCCGCGCTCGTCGTCATCCGCCGGAGCCGGTCCACCGTCCGCGGCCAGTACGCCCCGGTGGCGCCGGGGTTGGCGAGCACCAGCCGGATCGGCGGGGTCTGGCCGTTGGAGTCGTGGTTGGCCTGGTACTGCGCCAGGTAGGCGCCCTGGAGCTGGTGCTGGATGTCGTTGAGCATCGTCGCGGAGGTGGCGGTGAACGGCAGCATCAGCGCGACCGTCACGTAATGCCCGGGCTTCAGCTGCGAGTTCTCCCGCGCGATGGCCCGCACGGCGTCCGTCAGCCGGTCCTGCCCGAAGTCGTACGCCGTCGGCCCCGTCGCCACGCCCACGCACTCGTCGCTGCCCTGCGGCCGGGACACCCCGGGCGCGCAGCCGCGGTCGTCGTGGACGAGGACCCGGACCACGAGCACCAGGCCCGCGGTCAGGGCCGCCGCCAGCAGCAGGGCCACGTAGCGGCGCAGCGGGATCGCCCACACGCCCTCCCGCAACCAGGTCCCCACGCGCGCCATCACGCCTCCCCGCTCCGGTCGTCCGGGCCGTCGTCGCTGTCCCCGGGGTCCTCGGGGCCGGTCATCGGCCGCCCGGCGAGCGCCGCCGCCGGCCAGTCGCGCGAGGCGCGCCACAGCAGGGCGTTGCCCGCCGGCTGCAGGTTCGACAGCTGCTCCAACTCGAAGCCGAGCCGGGCGCACACCTGCCGGTCGGGCAGCGCCAGGGGGTCTGCCAGCTGCCACACCGCGTGCAGCAGGCGCCGCACCAGCCGGTGCAGTACGGGGTCCGCGCCCTCCGGCACGGGATGCGCGGCGTCCGTGTGGCCGAGCGCGACGGCGGCCCGTTCGTCGGCCCGGCCGGTGAAGTCGCGGCCCTCGGCGTCGTGCGCGTGGAAGTACGGCGCGGACGCGATGAACAGCAGGGTGCGCAGCCAGGTCCGGGTCTGCGCCGTGGCGAAGGTGTCCCGCAGATGGGCGACGGCCGCGTCGGTGCGGCCGAGGGCCAGTTCGTGGTGCAGCCGGTACCGGGCGTCCTCCGGCGCGGCGTAGTACGCGACGAGCTGCTCGTGCGCGGTGCGCCAGGACGTGTGGTCGTCCTCCCACAGATGCAGCCGGAGCAGCAGCAGGGTGCGCACGAACGGGTCCCCGACGAACCGGCCCGGCACCGCGGGCAGCCCCTCCTCGGCGAGCAGCGCCTGGAGTTCCCGTACGCTCGCCGGCCCGAAGGTGGCCGGCAGCAGCTGAGCGGCCAGCGCGCAGGCCGAGCCGTGGTCGTGCGCGGCGGCCAGCACGGTCAGCTCCTCCAGGTGCGCCTCGGGCACCAGCTCGTCCAGCAGCGCCCGGTAGGTGGGCCGGCCGGGCAGGTCCTCGGCCGGCCGGACGTCCGCCGTGAGCAGCCGGCCCAGCGAGGAGACCCGCGGCAGGTTCTGTGCGGCAGACGCGGCGAGCAGCTCGACACCGAGCGGGTTCCCGCCGGTCAGCCGGTGGATGGCGTGCGGCAGCCCGGCGGGTACGACGCCGTCGCCGCGGACCGCGCCGACGAGGTGCAGGGTGTCGTCGGCGCTCAGCGGGGGCAGGGCCACCAGCAGCGCCCGGGAGGAGGGGGCCGCGCCCGGGGCCCAGCCGGAGCGCCGGGCCACCTCCGGCAGCCGCCTGCGCACCGCCGCCGGCAGGTCCTCGCGGGCCTCGCCGAGCCGGGCCGCCACGAACGCCACCTGGTCGCGGACGCCCTCGGCGCGGTCCCGCAGCACGGCCGCGACCAGCCCCGGGCCGGGCGCCGACTGCGCGTTGTCGAGCAGCACCAGCGGCCGGCCGAGCCGCTGCATCCGCGGCAGCACGCCCGCGTAGGCCTCGCTCAGGTCGGCCAGCAGCGCCCGCACCAGGTACCGCTCGGCGTGCTCGCGCGCGGGGCCGTTCTCCCGGAAGTGCCGGGAGAGCAGGATGAGCCCGCGCTGGGCGCTGTCGCCCGCGTTCGGATACGTCCGGTACCACTCCGAGGCCTTCTGGCGCCGCCGCCCCGAGAAGCCCTCCGAGACCGCCTCCAGGGTCGCCTCGATCGCGCCGGACACCAGCGGCCCGGTGCCGGTGGCGGCCGCGACGACCTTGGCCGCGACCTTCCCCGCCCAGCGCCCGGCGAACCCGCCCAACCGCGAGCCGCCCTCGTGGAGCAGCAGGATCCGCTCCACCTCCCGGCGGATCTGCTCCGAGTCGGCGTCGCCCCAGCCGCCGGCGGCCACCGCGACCAGGCCCGTCATCAGCCGGGGGAACGGGATCCGGCCGGCGCCCGTCACCGGTGCCGCGAGCTGCTCGGCGAGGACCAGCAGCGCCTGCGAGAGCGGCGACCAGGAGTCGGCGGGCCGGGCCGCCGGCGGCCCGGCGAACTGCTCCTCGGCGCAGTCGATCAGCGCGACCGGCGTGTGCCCCCGGTAGGCGTCCCGCAGCTCGGCGAGGACCGCGCTCTTGCCGAGTCCCCGGGCGCCGGTCAGCACGACGAAGGGCGGCTCGTCGGGATACTCCAGCCGGTCGGGGCGGTGGTGCCAGGGGCGCAGGCCGATGTGCCGCGGTGCGAGACCGGCGGGCTCGACGTCGAACAGCGCCCCGCGTCCGTACAACCGTCTGCCCACCCGATCGCCCCCCTCAACGATCGCCCCCTAACAGCAGTGTAAGAAGGGGCAGTTGCTCCGGGCCAGGGGTTGTGATGTCCGTTGGGTTACGAAAACGACACCGTGCGTCGCGTCACGACACGGCGGTCAGACTGCCGTGCGTGGCGACCGAGGCGATGCGGTCGCGCAGCCGCTCCACGTACAGCCGCAGGTTCTTCGCCGCGACGTCCGTGTCGGGGTACCGGCCGGCCAGCCACAGCCCCTCGTGCAGCCGGTTGACCCATACGCACACCTGGTCGCCGTACGACACCCGGATCAGCCCGTGCGCCCGCTGCTCGGCCCAGTGCTCGGCGCCCGGGACGGAGCGGGCGTCGCAGTACGAGACGATCGAGTACAGGTCCGGCGAGGTCGGCCGGAAGTCCGCGCCGAGCAGGCTCAGCACCCGGGCCAGCGGCATCCGGGACAGCGGCCGGCCGGCGCGCAGCTCGTCGCGGACCGTCCGCATCGCGTCCCGGAACTCCGTCGTCGCCCCGACGGGCACCTCGATCGGGGCGCCGCCGACGTACCAGCCGACCGAGTCGCTCCAGCGCGACTTCACCCGGGTGTGGAACGGCACCACCGTCCGGTACACCGGCTGCCCGCCCAGCTCGTGCACGATCAGCGCGGTCGCGGCCAGCAGCCCGACCTGGCTGCCGCCGTAGGGCCGGCAGTACGCCTCGAACGCCGCCGCCGCGGCCGCGTCCGCCAGCGGCTCGCACACCATGCGCTGGCGCGGCAGCGGCCCGCCCGGCTCCAGACCCAGGTCGACGGGGAAGCCGGGCAGCGTCCCCTCGCAGCGCCGGATGAAGGCGCGCCAGCGGTCGACGACCGCGTGCCGGGCGTCGATGCCGTCGGCGTCCGCCCGCTCGATCTGGCAGAAGTCGACGTAACTGGCCACGGCGGGGGCGCAGTCGCCGTCGTGCCGCGCGCCCGGCCCCGCCGCGTGCAGCTCCCGCACCTCGGCCGGGAGCCGCAGCAGGGAGTACGCGTCGACGTTGCTGTGGTCGAAGGCCATGTACACGCTGGCGCCGTCGTCCCGTACGACGGCCGTGTAGATGAGGTTGGGCCAGCGCAGCGCGTCCGCGACGGTGTCGAACCGGTCCTGGAGATGCCGTACCAGCGCGTCCGCGTCCGGGAAGTCACCGATGTCCTCCCGCCGCAGGGACACGTCGGCGGCGTCGAGCGTGAACCGCCGCAACTCGTCACCGGCCCAGCGGAAGCCGCTGCGCAGCGTCTCGTGCCGCACGGTCCAGGCGCGCAGCGCGTCCTGGAGGGCGTCGAGGTCCACCGGGCCCGGGATGTCGAAGGCGGTGCCGAGCCAGGTCGGCACGAACAGCCCGTCCTCCCGGACGCTCCTGGCGGTCCGGATGTGCGACTCCTGGATGTAGGCGGGTGGCCGGGTGTCGTCCGGGAGCGCCGCCGCGGCCGCGACGGTCGCCGGGCTCAGCGTCCACTCGACGAGCCGTCCCGGCCGGACCTCGCAGCGCTGGATGTCAGTGATTCGCACGCGTCTCCCATCACAGAAGAGGGCCCCTGATTGCGGGCCCCCTTCATGGCAATGCCGAGGACGGGCGCGGGGACATGCGTGATCGGTTCATTTCAGCGGAACGGGTGGTGGGGCGAACGCGGGATTGATTAACGCAGGGTGAGGCCGGGCGGTCCACTCGCCGGCCGCGCCGCTACGCGGAGTCCGTCCGCACGGCCTGCCAGATGCGCTCCGGCAGCAGCACCGCCGCCTGGTCGAGGTCCACGTCGTCCATCCCGGCCAGCCGGCGCCGCGCGAGCGCGGTCACCGGGCCCAGGATCAGCGCCTCCAGCAACGGCGCCGGAAGCGGAGCCAGCTCGCCGGCGTCGACGTACCGCTGGGCCCACTGGGCCAGCGGGGACAGCCGCGCCTCCTGGGCGTCCCGCAGGCGCTCGGCGTCGGCCATGGTCCGGCGGTCGGCGTAGGAGGAGTGCAGCAGGTGGGCCGCCGCCGGGTGCTCCTGCACGAAGTCCAGGTACGCCCCGATAAGCGCGCGGATGCCGGTGTGGGCCGTGCGGGTGCCCTCCAGGGCCTTGACCAGTTCGTCCAGCAGCCGTCCCAGCCAGCGCGTCACCAGGGCGTTGGTCAGCCCGTCGATGCTGCCGAAGTGGTGGTAGAGGCTGCCCGGGCTCACCCCGCTCGCCTTCGTGACGGCACCCACGGTCATGCCTTGGTCGCCCCCCTCGGCGTACACGCGCAGGGCGGCGTCCAGGACGGTCTCTACGGTCGCTTCACCGCGTTGTTGTTTCGGGCTCATACTGGAATGCTTTTCTAGAAACGTATTTTAGAACAGTGCTCTGGCGCACCACACGGGTGCCATCCTCACACCAGGAGCCGCCGATGTCGTCACCGCAGTCCCCCCAGCCTCCGCAGTCCCCCCAGCAGAAGCCGCGGCAGGGCGTGGCCTGTCTGGGCGTGCTCGGGGTCGCCGTCCTCGTCGTGATCCTTCTGGCGGTGGTCAACCACCTGGGCGGCGGGGGCGGTTCGTCGGACGGCGCCGGTGCGTCGCCGTCGGTCTCGTACTCGGGGACGTACGAGCCGTACGCCCCGACGAACGACCCCGCCACGCCGACCGGCGATCCGTACACGCCGACCGGTGACCCGTACACGCCGACCGGTGATCCGTACACGCCGACCGGTGACCCGTACAGCAGCCCGAGCCCCGAGCCCAGCCCGTACACCTCCGGCACCTGCCTCGACGGCACCCTGCCGGACTCCACCACCGCGCAGTCCGTCAGCGGTGTGGAGGAGGTCTCGTGCTCCGCGTCCGACGCGCACTACGAGGTCATCGAGACCGTCCCGCTGACCACGGACCTGAGCCGCTGCAACGACAACCCGCGCACCCAGTACGCCTTCTCGTACCGCTACACGATCAACGGCGCGACCGTCAACTCGTACGTCTACTGCCTGGTGGGCCTCGGGTCGTACGCGCGCTGACTGTAGGTTGCGGCAAGCCAACGGAGGTACAGGGGGAATGAGTTGAACGGGGAACAGGTCGGAGTCGAGCCGCTCGGGGACGACGACCCGCGGCGGATCGGGTCGATCCCGCTGGTCGGACGCCTCGGGTCCGGCGGGATGGGGCGGGTCTACCTCGGTGTGCACGAAGGGCGGTACGCCGCCGTCAAGCAGGTCCTGCCGTCGGTCGTCGGCGAGGACAAGGACTTCGTCCGCCGCTTCGGACACGAGCTGGACAACCTCGCCCGGCTGCCCGCCGGGGCCGCCACACCGCTGCTCGCCGGGGACCGGGACGCCGTGCCGCCGTGGTTCGCCACCGCGTACGTGCCCGGCCTGACCCTGCGCGAGGCGGTGGAGGCGCACGGCGGACCGCTGCCGGCCGAATCGCTGTGGCTGCTGCTGCACCGGGCCGCCGCCGGACTCGCCGAGGTGCACGCGCTGGGCATGGTGCACCGGGACGTCAAGCCGTCCAACGTCATGCTGACCCTCGACGGCGTCACCCTCATCGACTTCGGCGTCGCCCGCGCCGCCGAGCAGAGCCAGCTGACCCGGACCGGCATGGTGGTCGGCACCCCCGCCTACATGTCGCCCGAGCAGGCCGCCGGCGCCCGCCGGCCGACCGGCGCCGTGGACGTCTTCGCGCTCGGGTCCGTGGTGGCGTACGCGGGCTGCGGGCGCCCGCCGTTCGGCGACGAGTCCGGGCACGCGGTGCTGTACCGCATCGTGCACGAGCAGCCCGACCTGGATGAACTGCGCACGGTGGACCGGGAGTTGGCGTCCCTCGTCGCCTCCTGCCTGGACAAGGACCCCGAGGGTCGCCCGACCGCCGAGGAACTGGTCGAACTGACCACCGCCCGCCTCCCCGCCGGCACCGCCGCCCCGCTGTGGCCGCCGGCCGTCACCGACCACCTCGAACGCCGCTCCGGGTTCGCGGCCGATGTGCCGGAGGCGGGGGAGGGGGAGGGGTCCGCGGAAGCCGTCGAGACCCCTGGTCCGACCGCCGCGGCGACCGGTGCCGGAAGGGAGCCCGAGGTCGTCGTGGGCCCCGGTGCGGGGCGGCGGCCGGAACGGGAGCGGACGCGGCGGCGCAGGCGCGTCGTCCTGGCCGTCGTGCCGATCGTCGTCGGCGCCGGTGTGGCGACCCTGGCCTTCCAGCTCGCGCCGTACACCACCGACACCCGCCGCAGCGGCGCCGCCGGAACCCCGGGCGCCCCGGTCTCCGCGTCGGCCGACCCCGGCTCCGGCGCCTCCTCGGCGGCCCCCTCCGGGTCGCCGACGCCCAGCGGGACGGGCTCGTCCTCCCCGGCGGGCGCGAAGAAGACGGACGGCGGGAAGGACGCGGCGCCGGGCCGGAAGGGCGCGGCCGGCTCCGGGAGCGGAGGAGGCGGCGGGGGCGGCGGGAACGGCGGAGGCCCGGACCCGGGGCCGGGCTCCGGCGGCTCGGGGGGCTCCGGCACGTCCGGTGGCTCGGGCAGCTCGGGCGGCTCGAGTGGTTCGGGCGGCTCGAGTGGTTCGGGCGGCTCGTCCGGCGGCGGCGGTGGCGGCAGCGGCGGCTCCGGGTCGTTCCGGCTGAGGAACGGCGAGAACGACAAGTGCCTGATCCAGGTCTACGGCTCCGCGGGCCTCGGTTCGTGCGCGGACTCGACCGCCACCTGGACCTTCCGCAGCGCCGCCGGCGGCAGCGTCAAGGTCGTCAACGTCTCGACGGGTGCCTGTCTGAGCGCCAACATGAAGGGCCAGTCGGTCTTCGTCGAGGACTGCGGCACCGCCAACTCCGCGCTCCAGTGGCGCACGGGCGCCGGCAACTCCCTGAGCACGGTGTTCGACGGGGGCTGCCTGGCCCTCTCCTTCGGCGGCAACGTGGCCACGCAGACCTGCGAGTCCGGCGCTGCCGCCCAGAGCTGGGCCAGGAGCTGAGGCACCGCCGTCAGGACGGTCCGCCCCGCTCAGCCGCTGATCATGCCGACGATCGCGCGCACCGCCTCGGCCACCGGCTGGCCCACCGCGCCGACGGTGCTCGCGATCCCGGCGATGGCCATCAGCGCACCCCGGCGCTCTTGCGCGGGCACGGCGGCGTCGGGGCTGAGGGCGGGCAGGGTGTCGTCCAGCAGCTGCGCGTCGGCCGCCGGCACGCGGGCGCGCAACTCACCGACGAGCCGGTTCAGTTCGGTGAGGGCCGCGACCAGGGCCGGATCCTGCCGGTCGGTGCCGGGGGCCGCGTAGTTCTTGACGATGCCCGTGTTGCCCTGCCCGCCGTGCATGGTCACGTTGTCGCCGTAGTAGTGGTTGCCGCCGCTCATCCGCTGATCCCCACGTTTCCGCTGCCGCCGTACATGTTGACGTTGTCGCCGAAGTAGTAGTTCCTGGGCGAGACCTGGAGGCTCTCGACGGTCACCTTGAACTCGGCGTCCGGGTGGTCGATGGCGTACGAGATCTGGCCGACGATCTGGTCCAGGTACCGGTGGTCCTGGCTGGTCACCAGCGCGGTGGACGCGCCCGAGGTCTCGACCGCGAGGACGTGCTGGTCGGCGGCCAGCAGCACCCGGAACAGCTCGATGAGGAAGTAGATCTCGACGACGAGGGCCACGATCCACACGAAGGTGACATAACCGGCCGCGCCGGAGCTGCCCCCGCCCGACGCGATCACCCCGGGCAGCATCGCGAGGAACCCGGTGACCAGCATGCCCGCGCTGGAGAACAGGAACCTCAGCACGGCCGCCTTGCGCTTGGGGCGCATGACGAAGGTGTAGACGCGGGCGATGTTGTGCAGCGGGTAGACCGCCGCGCCGATCCACAGGATCCGCTGGCTGACCCGGAGTTCGAGCCGGGTGGGAGCCGGGTGCGGCGACGGCGCGGGCACGTCCGGCATGAACGGCGCCTGGGCCGGGGCGGCCGGGGGCGCGGTCGGCGCGGCGGGTGCGGTGAACGGCGTGGGCGGTGGTGTGGTCGGCGGGCCGGGTGGGTCCTGGGCCGGATGCATGATTCTGTGGTCCCCCAGAGGTCAGGCGATCGTTCGCGACTCGGTAACGACCATTAACCACAGGTCAGTTCGGGGATGGCAAGTCGTTTGGGCCGCTCACTCGGGCTGGGGGCCGCCCTGGGGCTTGTCCTTGCCCAGCGACCTGAGGAACTCGGGGTTGTCGTCGGGCGCGACCCAGCGGGCGGCGCCCCCTTCCGCTGCCGCCGCCGCGCCCTCCCGCGCCCTGCCGGTGATCAGCCACGCGACCGGACCCACCAGCACCTCGCCGAAGAGCAGGATGATGATCACCCACACCACCTTCGGCAGATGCCGCACCTCCTCCTCGGGAGTGTTCAGGCAGTCCACGAAGGCGTAGATCCACAGGGCCAGGACCAGCAGGAACGGCAGATACCTGAGCATGGCGTGCGATCCCCCGACGAGTGTGATGCGGGCCCGGTGACCGGGTCAGAGTAGCGGGTGACGGATACTGGGACGCATGGCTTACGACGATCTTCGCTCCCTGCTGCGGGCGCTGGAGCGCGAGGGAGACCTCAAGCGCATCAAGGCCGAGGTCGACCCGTATCTGGAAGTCGGGGAGATCGTCGACCGGGTGCAGAAGTCCGGCGGCCCGGCGCTGCTCTTCGAGAACGTGAAGGGCTCGGCGATGCCCCTCGCGATGAACGTCTTCGGCACCGACCGCCGGCTGCTGAAGGCGCTGGGGCTGAAGTCGTACGGCGAGATCAGCGAGAAGATCGGCGGACTGCTGCGCCCCGAGCTGCCGCACGGCTTCGTCGGGGTGCGCGAGGCCTTCGGGAAGCTCGGCGCGATGGCCCACGTGCCACCGAGGAAGGTCAAAGAGGCCCCGGTGCAGGAGGTCGTGCTGCACGGCGACGAGGTCGACCTGGAGCGGCTCCCGGCGCTGTTCACCTGGCCGAAGGACGGCGGTTCCTTCTTCAACCTGGGGCTCACGCACACCAAGGACCCGCAGACGGGCATCCGCAACCTCGGGCTCTACCGCCTCCAGCGCCACGACAAGCGCACCATCGGCATGCACTGGCAGATCCACAAGGACAGCCGTAACCACTACCAGGTGGCCGCGCGCCGGGGCGAGCGGCTGCCGGTCGCGATCGCCTTCGGCTGCCCGCCGGCCGTGACCTACGCCTCCACCGCCCCGCTCCCCGGCGACATCGACGAGTACCTGTTCGCCGGGTTCATCGCGGGCAGGCGGATCGAGATGGTGGACTGCAAGACGGTCCCGCTCCAGGTGCCGGCGAACGCCGAGGTCGTCCTGGAGGGCTGGCTGGAGCCGGGCGAGATGCTGCCCGAGGGGCCCTTCGGCGACCACACCGGCTTCTACACGCCGCAGGAACCGTTCCCCGCCCTGAAGATCGACTGCGTGACGATGCGCAGGCGCCCGCTGCTGCAGTCCATCGTGGTCGGCCGCCCGCCGACGGAGGACGGCCCGCTCGGCCGCGCCACGGAGCGCTTCTTCCTCCCCCTGCTCAAGATCATCGTCCCGGACATCGTGGACTACCACCTGCCCGAGGCCGGCGGCTTCCACAACTGCGCGATCGTCTCGATCGACAAGAAGTACCCGAAGCACGCGCAGAAGGTGATGCACGCGATCTGGGGGGCGCACATGATGTCCCTCACGAAGCTGATCGTGGTCGTGGACTCCGACTGCGACGTCCACGACCTGCACGAGGTCGCCTGGCGCGCCCTCGGCAACACCGACTACGCCCGCGACCTCACGGTCGTCGAGGGCCCCGTCGACCACCTCGACCACGCCTCCTACCAGCAGTTCTGGGGTGGAAAGGCGGGGATCGACGCGACGAGGAAGTGGCCCGAGGAGGGGTACACACGGGACGGGGGCTGGCCGGACATGGTCCTGTCCGACCCCGCTACGGCGGCCCTGGTGGACCGCCGCTGGAAGGAGTACGGGCTGTGAGCAGCGCCTCCGCCGCCATCCCCCAGCCGGGGCGCACGAAGGCCTTCCTGCGTCTGGTGATGATCGAGCACTCGATCTTCGCGCTGCCCTTCGCGTACATCGCCTCGCTGACCGCGATGTACGAGTGGGACAAGAACATCCACTGGGCCCGGCTGCTGCTGGTCACGGTCTGCATGGTCGGGCTGCGCACCTTCGCGATGGCGGTCAACCGGATCATCGACCGCGAGATCGACGCCCGCAACCCGCGCACGGCGCACCGGGAGCTGGTGACCGGGGCGATGTCGGTGCGGCACGCCTGGACCGGCGCCCTGATCGCGCTCGTGATCTTCCTCGGCGCGGCGGCCCTGCTGAACCCGCTGTGCCTGGCGCTGGCCCCGATCGCGGTGGTCCCGATGGTGGTCTACCCCTACGGCAAACGCTTCACGAACTTCCCGCAGGCCATCCTGGGCCTCGCCCAGGCGATGGGCCCGGTCGGCGGCTGGCTGGCCGTCTCGGGGACCTGGAACTGGGACGCGGTGATCCTCGGCCTCGCCGTCGGCATCTGGATCGGCGGCTTCGACCTGATCTACGCCTGCCAGGACGTCGAGACCGACCGCGAGATCGGCGTCATGTCGGTCCCGGCCCGCTTCGGCATCCCGGCCGCGATCTGGGGCGCGCGCGCCTGCCACACCCTGACGACGGCCCTGTTCGTCTGGTACGCGGTGGCCACGCACGCCGGTGCCTTCTTCTGGCTGGGTCTGCTGATCGTCGCGGGCGCGTTCCTCTACGAACACCGCATCGTCCGCCCCCACGACCTGTCCCGCCTCAACCGCGCCTTCTTCTCGGTCAACGGCTTCATCGGCATTGCCCTGTTCGTGTGTGCTCTGCTCGATCTCCTCGTCCGGGGCCTGAGTGTGTGAGGCACCGCGTCCCCCGGTGCGCAGCGCCCCACCCGGCCTGAGCCCTGCCCGACCCACCGGTACGCTCAAGGTGTGAACGCAGGAGAAACGCAGCGCGCGCCTTGGATCGTGGGGGTGTCCGGAGCTTCCGGGACGCCGTACGCGGCGGCTGTGCTGCGGGCGTTGCTGGATGCGGGCGAGCCGGTGGACCTGGTGGTGAGCCGGGCCTCGCGGCTGACGCTGCTGGACGAGACGGGGATCTCGTTCCGGGACGCCCACTGGCGGGACGACCTGCGGGAATGGCTGGGCCGGGGGGCCGACGGCAAGCCCGGGACCTTCGATGCGGACGTCAGCGGGGTGCGGTACTGGAGCGCGGGGGACCTCGCCGCCGGGCCGTCCTCGGGGTCGTACCCGGCGAAGGGGATGCTCATCGTGCCCGCGTCCACGGCGTGTGTGGCGGGTGTCGCGCTCGGGCTGTCCAAGGACCTGCTCCAGCGTGCGGCGAGCGTCACCCTCAAGGAGCGGCGGACGCTGGTGGTGGCCGTGCGCGAGACCCCGTTGAACGGGCAGACGCTGCGTCATCTCGTGGCACTGGACGACGCCGGCGCCACCGTCGTACCGGCCTCGCCCGCCTTCTACGCCGGTGCCACCCACATCCAGGACCTGGTGGACTTCGTCGCCGGGCGGGTGCTGGACGCGGCGGGTGTCGAGCACGGGCTGTACCGGCGCTGGAAGGGCGAGCTGGGCGGCGGCACGCCCGGGTAGCCCGTGGCAGTACCTCTCATCACTTCAGGAACTTTCACCGGAAGGCTTCGATCGCATGGACGCGGTGGACAGGCAGCTCATCCAGGCCCTGAGGGAGAACGGCCGGGCCTCGTACGCGGAGCTGGGGCGCCTCGTCGGCCTGTCGGGACCCAGCGTCACCGACCGCATCAACCGGCTGGAGGCGGCCGGGGTCATCACCGGCTACCGCGCCACGGTGAACGCGGCCTCGCTCGGTCTCGGCGTCACCGCGCTGATCGGCATCTCGCTCTCCGACGCGGCCGACCACGAGGACGTCGCCCAGCGCCTGCGGGACCTGCCGGAGATCGAGGACTGCTGGTTCATCGCCGGTGACGACTCCTACATGCTCAAGGTCCGGGCGACGGACGTGGACGGGCTGGAGCGGATCATCCGGCGGCTGTCCGGCACCAAGGGCGTCTCGCGGACCCGTACCACCATCGTGCTCTCCACCAAGTGGGAGAACCGGGTCGGGGAGCTGCCCGAGGAGGTCTAGGGATACCGTTGGCCGTGCTGTCGTAGAAAGGGCGTGTTGGCATGGACGTCGGGCTCAAGCGCGAGCTGGAGGAGAAGGTCCGCTCCGGTGAGCGGCTGACCCGTGAGGACGGCATCACGCTGTACGAGTCGGACGACCTGGCCTGGCTCGGCGGTCTCGCCCATGAGGTGCGCACCCGCAAGAACGGTGACGTCGTGCACTTCAACGTCAACCGGCACCTCAACATGACGAACGTGTGCACGGCCTCCTGCGCCTACTGCTCGTTCCAGCGCAAGCCGGGCGAGAAGGACGCGTACACGATGCGCATCGAGGAGGCCGTCAAGCTCGCGAAGGCGATGGAGTCGGAGAACCTCACCGAGCTGCACATCGTCAACGGGCTGCACCCGAACCTGCCGTGGCGGTACTACCCGCGCTCGCTGCGGGAGCTGAAGGCGGCCCTGCCGCACGTCTCGCTGAAGGCCTTCACGGCGACGGAGATCCACCACTTCGAGACGATCTCCGGCCTGAGCGCGAGCGAGATCCTCGACGAGCTGATCGACGCCGGTCTGGAGTCGCTGACCGGCGGCGGTGCCGAGATCTTCGACTGGGAGGTCCGCCGGCACATCGTGGACCACCGCACCCACTGGGAGGATTGGTCCCGCATCCACCGCCTGGCGCACGAGAAGGGGCTGAAGACCCCGTGCACCATGCTCTACGGCCACATCGAGGAGCCCCGCCACCGGGTCGACCACGTGCTGCGCCTGCGTGAACTCCAGGACGAGACCGGCGGCTTCCAGGTCTTCATCCCGCTGCGCTACCAGCACGACTTCGTGGACGTGAAGGACGGCAAGGTCCGCAACCGCCTCCAGGCCCGTACCCAGATGGCGACCGGCGCGGAGGCGCTGAAGACCTTCGCCGTCTCCCGCCTCCTGTTCGACAACGTCCCGCACGTCAAGGTCTTCTGGGTGATGCACGGCGTGCAGACCGCCCAGCTGGCCCTGCAGCACGGCGCCGACGACATGGACGGCTCGGTCGTCGAGTACAAGATCACGCACGACGCGGACAACTTCGGCACCCCGAACAAGCTGACCCGCGAGGACCTGCTGGAGCTGATCCGGGACGCCGGTTTCCGTCCGGTGGAGCGCAACACGCGCTACGAGATCATCCGCGAGTTCGACGGCCCGGACCCGGCCCGCCGGGACACCCCGCAGCCGATGCGGGTGTGACGCGGGTGTGACCTCGCGCACGCCGCTGCGCGGTGTGACGCATTCCCTGGAGGGGGCGTGTGGGTAATGGATAGCATCCCCGCATGCCCCTTACCTTCACCCTGGACCCGGCTGTCACCCCCGACCTGCGCGACGGCTTCCTGGAGCTGTGGACGGAGGTCTCCAACGCGGGCGGCGCCGTCGGCTTCGTGCCGCCGGTGACGGCGCAGGACATACGCCCCGAGGTCGTGCGGTACCTCACCCAGCTCGCCGAGGGCCGCACCCGGCTGCTCGTCGGGCACGACGAGGACGGGCGCGTCGCGGCGACCGCGTTCCTCACCTTCAACGCCCACCGGCTGATGACGCACTGGGTGTGGCTGTACACGGTGATGGTCCACCCCCGCCACCAGGGCAAGGGCTACGGCCGGGACCTGCTCGCGGCCGCCGCCGACGCGGCCGGCGCGCTCGACGGCATCGAGGCGATCCGGCTCACCTGCCGGGGCGGCCTGGGCCTGGAGCGGTTCTACGCCTCCTGCGGCTACAAGGAGGTCGGCCGGGTGCCCGGCGCCATCCGGGTCGCGCCGGGTGACGACCGCGACGACATCACCATGCTGCTGCCGCTCACCTGACCCCTTGCGGCCGCCCGCAGCACCCGCCCGCCCGCGCCCCCCTTGCAAGATCGCCCTCCGGTCGTGCTTCACTGGACGCTGACCCTTTTGGAATCGGACGAGTGGATTGAGATGCTCCGCTACACGCTGATGCGCCTCGGCATCTTCGCCGGCTGCCTCGTGGTCGTCTGGGGAGCCGTCTACTCCGGCATCTTCCCGCGCGGTTTCGGCGACTCGAACTTCCTGTGGGTGCTGCTGCTCTCCCTGGTCCTCTCGGCGCCGATCAGCTGGGTCGTGCTGCGCAGGGAGCGGGAACGGGCCTCGGTGCAGATCGTGAACAAGGTCGACCGGATGAAGGCCAACCTGGACGCCAACCGCAGCCAGGAGGACATCGCCGACGACACCGCCCGCGCGCGGGGCGAGGCGGCGACCTCCAACTAGTGCCCCGGCAGGCGACGTCTGCCCGTCAGGGAGCGGTGTCCGGTGCGTGCTGTCGGCGTGGCGGCCGGAAGTCCTCGTACTGGGCGTACGTGGGCTTTCGGCCGGTGCGGCGAGTGGGGGCACCTCCCGCGCAGCGGGGGAGCGTGCCGGGCGTCGCGACGGGGCGAACGCTGCCTGCCCGGGCACTAGCCGCCGACTAGTCTGGCCCCATGGGTGGGGCGAGGACCAAGCGGATGCCGCGCGCGGTGCGGGAGCAGCAGATGCTCGACGCCGCCGTGCGGATCTTCGGCCGACGGGGCTACATGGCCGCGTCGATGGACGAGATAGCCGAACTGGCGGGCGTCTCCAAGCCGTTGGTCTACCTCTACCTGAACTCCAAGGAAGACCTCTTCACCGCCTGCATCCGCCGGGAGGCCGCCGCGCTGACGCGGGCGGTGCGCGCCGGGGTCCGCCCGGACCTGCCCGCCGACCGCCAGATGTGGGACGGCCTGCTGGCCTTCTTCGCGCACACCGCCGAGCACCCGGACGCCTGGTCCGTCCTCCACCTCCAGGCCCGAACCCATGGCGAGCCCTTCGCCTCCGAGGTCGCGGCGATGCGCGCGGAGATCGTCGCCTTCGTCACCCGCCTGGTCGCCGTCGCGGCCCGGGAGGCCCACGGGGCCCCCGACCTGCCGGAGGACGAGGTCGCGGGTCTGGCGCAGGCCCTGGTGGGCGCCGCGGAATCGCTGGCCGCGTGGGCCAACAGCACCCCCGGGGCCACCGCCCGCCAGAGCGCGGTGACGCTGATGAACTTCGCGTGGTCGGGGCTGGGCAGTCTGATGGCCGGCCGCCGGTGGACGCCGCCGGCCGGACAGGGGTGACGTTCGGATCAGGCCGGCCGGGGCGAAGGGTGCGGCCTGGCGGACCCGAGCGGGGTCTGGTGCGTGCGGATGCGAGGCGGTGGGGAAGTCGGCGCGAGGGGGTCCCCGCGCGGTCGGCGAGTCAACGCCGCAGACGCGCGTGCCAGGGCCCCGCGACGCCGGGATGATCGGACGACACACCCCTAGGGGCGCGGGTCTGGGCCGATGTGCGGCTGTGCCGCCTGACGCACCTCCCCGCTCAGGTGAAGCCGCTCCCCGCCCCGGTCCCGCAGCTCGAACCGGCCGGAGGCGTCCGCGCCGTAGGCCACCGCCCCCGGCAGCAGCACCGGTGACCTGAAGCGCGCCGCGAGCGCGGCCCTGCCCGGCGGCACGCCGTGCGCGGCGACGCAGCGGGCCACCGTCCACATGCCGTGCGCGATGGCCCTCGGGAAGCCGAAGAGGCGGGCGGTGAGGGGGTGGAGGTGGATGGGGTTGCGGTCGCCGGAGACCGCGCCGTAGCGGCGGCCGACGTCCTCGGCGAGCCGCCACTCGTCGACGACCGGCAACGGCGGCACCGGCTCCCGCTCCCGGGGCGCGGCGGGCGCCTCCGTACGGTGCCGGGCCAGATAGGTGCTGCGGGACTCCCAGAGCACGTCCCCGTCCGAGCCGTCCGGGCTGTCGGAGCCGCCCGCGGACAGCCGCGTCACCACCGTGGCCTGGGTGCCGCGGTGGTGCGGGGCCAACCCGTCGACGTGCACGGCGAGTCGGTACTCCTCCGTCGCCGGTACGTCGGCGTGCCGGACGATGTCGACGGAGGTGTGGACCAGGCCCAGCAGCGGCAACGGGAAGGCGCGGTCGCTCATCAGCCGCATGGCCAGCGGGAAGCCGAGGACGTGCGGGTACGTCACGGGCAGGCCGGTCTCGCCGGTGGGGAAGCCGCAGATCCGCTCGTACGCGGCCAGGCGGGCCAGGTCGACGCGGACGCCCGGCAGCACGAGCCGGGTGCGCGGAAGTCCGGCCTCGGGGGAGGGGCGTTTGAACGGCGAGCGCAGGGCGCCCGTTATGAGATGCAGCAACTCGCCTGTCATGTCCAGCCCCCAGCGCTTACTCAGGAGTAAGGTTACCGCCGGTAAGTCTAACGTGAGCCCCTGTCGCAAAACCCCCCGAGGTTGCACATCCCCGACCCCGGACCACCCCCGAACCCGCACAACCCCCTCACAGCGGGCCCGTACGATCACCTGCCTAACCAGCGGTAACTCCTTTCTGCCGAGGCCCACCGCAGGTGTCTGCACGCCAGAGGAGCCGCCCGTGTCCACCCCGTACCCGAACACCCCCGTCTCCTCCTCCGCCTCCCCCGCCGTCTCCGCCGTCGACTACGACGGCAAGCCCGTCCTCGTCGAACCCTGGATCCAGCGGCTGGACGGTGCCGTACGCGAGGTGCACGTACCGCCGTTCGTACCCCCGGTCACCCATGGCTCGCTCGCGGACCTGCCGTTCGACAACGCCGAGGCCGCTCCCGACGCGATCGCGCTCAGCCGCCGTATGCCGGACGGCGGTTGGACGGAGGTGACGGCCGCCGACTTCGCCGGGCAGGTGCTCGCGGTGGCCAAGGGGCTGATCGCCGAGGGGCTGGTGCCGGGGGACCGGATCGCCGTCATGGCGCGGACCCGGTACGAGTGGTCCCTGCTCGACTTCGCCGCCTGGGCGGCCGGGCTCGTCACCGTGCCCGTCTACCCGACCTCCTCCGTCTTCCAGACCCGGTGGATCCTGCACGACTCCGGCGCCCGCGCACTCGTCACCGAGACCGCCGGGCAGGCCGCCGCCCTCGGGCCCGAGCTGCCGCACCTGCCCGACCTGCGCCATGTGTGGGTGATGGACAAGGAGCATGTGGACCGGCTGGCGGAGGCGGGCGCTCAGGTGCCCGACGGCGAGGTCGCGGTGCGCCGGGGCATGCTGGGCCCGGACACCCTCGCCACGCTCATCTACACCTCCGGCACCACCGGCCGGCCCAAGGGCTGCGCGCTGTCGCACGGCAACTTCTTCGCCGAGGTCGACAACGCCGTCGAACTGCTCTACCCGGTCTTCAAGGCACGGGACGAGGACCCGTCGGTACTGCTGTTCCTGCCGATGTCCCATGTGTTCGGACGGATGGTGGCCGTCGCCTGCGTCCGGGCGCGGGTCCGGCTCGGGCACGCGCCGAGTCTCGCCGCCGAGGACCTGCTGCCGGACCTGGCCGCCTTCAAGCCGACCGCCCTGCTGACCATCCCCTACATGCTGGAGAAGCTCTACAACTCGGCCCGCGCGAAGGCCGAGTCGGGCGGCCGGGTCGCCGTCTTCGACCGGGCGGCGGCCGTGGCGGTCCGCTACGGGGAGGCGCTGGAGGCCCGGCAGACCGGGGCCGGCGGCGGCCCGGGCCGCTCGCTGAAGACGGCCCGCACCTTCTACGACCCGCTCGTCTACCGCAAGATCCGGGCCGGGATGGGCGGCCGGGTCCGGTACATCATCTGCGGCGGCTCCCCGCTCGGCCGGCGCCTCGCCGCCTTCTACGCCGGTGCCGGCATCGAGATCTTCGAGGGGTACGGCCTGACGGAGACCACCGCCGCCACCACCTGCACCCCGCCGCTCAGGCCCCGGCTGGGGACGGTCGGCTGGCCGCTGCCGGGGACGCGCGTCCGGATCGCCGCCGACGGCGAGATCCTCGTCGCCGGCGACCACGTCCTGCGCGGCTACTGGGACCCGCAGGCCGGCGGTGTCGTGCCCGCGACGCGCGACGGCTGGCTCGCGACCGGCGACATCGGCGAGCTGGACGACGACGGCTACCTCACCATCACCGGCCGCAAGAAGGAGCTGCTGATCACGGCGGGCGGCAAGTCGGTGGCCCCGGCCCCGCTGGAGAACTGGCTGCGCCAGCACCCGCTGATCTCCCAGGTCATGCTGGTCGGCGACGGCCGCCCCTTCGTCTCCGCGCTGATCACCCTCGACCCCGACGGCACCACCCACTGGCGCCAGATGCTCGGCAAGCACCCGGTGCCGCCGGAACTGCTCGTCGGCGACCCCGAGCTGGAGGCGGTCCTGCAGCGCGCGATCGACGAGGCCAACAAGATGGTCTCCCGGCCCGAGTCCATCCGCCGCTTCGCCGTGCTGCCGAGGGACTTCACCGAGGCCGACGGCCATCTCACGCCCTCGATGAAGCTGCGCCGCGAGCAGATCGCGCGGGACTTCGCGCAGGAGGTGGAGGCGCTGTACGCGGCCTCCCGGTGAGGGTCGGCACCCGCTCCCCGGCCGGCGCACGCCGCACGTCCGGACGCCCGGGTGCTGCGGAGAGCGGGTTGCCGCCTGGGTCGGTCGCGGCCCGGTACCGATCCTCGTATCGCGCCCGGGGCTGAGTCAATCCTTGGGATTCCTCCGCAAACCCCAGTGTTAGCTTGGGGGTTGTGACCCTGGAGGACCTTCGCGTGTTCGTGGCCGTGTGCCGGGCCGGCAGCCTCAGCTCCGTCGCCCGCGACCTGGGCTGCACCCAGTCCGCCGTCAGCCAGCACGTCAAACGGCTGGAGCGGGAGACCGGCCTCGCCCTGCTGGAGCGCCAGCCGCGCGGGGTCGTGCCGACGCAGGCCGGGCGGATCCTGGAAGCCGCGGCCGCCGAGGGCATATCCGGGCTCGACTCCGCCGTACGGCAGCTGCGCGATCTGCTCGACGGGCACAGCGGGCACGTCCGCGTGGCCACCGGTGCCACCACCGTGCGGCACTTCATGTCCGACGCCGTCGTCGCCTTCCGCCGCCGGCACCCCAAGGTCAACCTGGAGTTCCGCACGGTCAGTTCGGGCCGGGGCACCTTCGACGCGCTCGCCGACGGCACCCTCGACCTCGCCTGGATCACCCTCGGGCCTCCGGTGCGGGGCATCGAGCAGCGCACCGTGGTCGAGCTGCCGTGGGTGCTCGCCGTGCCGGGTGACGACCCGCTGACCGACCGGTCCCGGCTCGATCCGGCCGAGCTGGCCGACGTCCCGCTCATCCGGCTGCCGCCCAACTCCGCCTCGGCCGCCCACCTGGACGCCGCCTGCGCCGAGTCGGGCGTCCGCTTCGCCTACGACGCCTCCGTCGCCGACTGGGACACCGCGCTGCTGCTCGCCGAACTGGGCGCGGGCCGTGCCGTCGTGCCCGCCGTACCCGGGCTGCCCGTGCCCGGCGAGGGTCCCCTGCGGCTGATCCCGCTGCCCGGCCTGCGCCCGTTGCCGGTCGGCTGGGCGGTACGCCGCTGGGACGCCCTGAGCCCGCCCGCCCGGGCCTTCGCCGACACGGTGGGTGTCGGATCATCGGCCGGCCCGGCAGCGGATCGTTAGCCCGCTTGCCTGGGCCTTTGTCGCCGCGGTGGGCGTCCGGCCCCGGGGCGTGCGGGTGTGGATCGGTAGCGTGTGCCCGCCGGCGGCTGCGGCTGCGGTTGCTGCCGGTGGGTTGGGCGGTGCGCGGCTGGGACGCGCTGCGCCCGCCCGGGCCTTCGCCGACACGGTGGGTGTCGGGTCATCGGCCGCTCCCGAGCGGGCCGCAGCGCCTTCTCGGCCGGGGCTCAGGCGTCCTTGCGGGCGAACAGGAAGGCCTGCGGGACGTTCTCGGCGAGGCGCTCCTCGGGCTCGCGGACGGCGCGGGAGCTGAGGGTGAAACCGGCGGCCGTGAGCAGCTCGGCCATGTCGTCCGGGTCCCGGCGCAGGAAGTCCAGCGTCACCGGGTGCCCGAAGGGACGCTCCAGCCGGCGCGGCTCCCGGCCGGCCTGGAAGGCGAGCAGCAGATGGCCGCCGGGTGCGAGCACGCGCCGGAACTCGGCGAAGAGGGATGGGAGTTGTCCGTCGGGGGTGTGGATGGAGGAGTACCAGGACACGACTCCGGCGAGGGAGCCGTCCGGGACGTCGAGATCCAGCATCGAGCCCTGTTCGAAGCGCAGCCCGGGATTCTCGCGCCGGGCGACCGCGAGCATCGACGCGGACAGGTCGAGCCCGAAGACGTCGAGGCCGTGCGAGGCGAGCCGTGCGGTGGTCCGCCCGGGCCCGCACCCGAGATCCGCCACCGCCCCGCCCGGCCCCACCAGCTCGGCGTACAGCCTGAGCAGCGCCTTTTCCAGCGGCCGATGCGTCAGCTCCCCCTGGAAGTGCTCGGCGTAGTCGTCGGCGATGGCGTCGTAGAAGCTCCGGGTCGCGGTCAGGAAGTCCTGGGTGTCGGTCATGGGCAGGGACCGTACCGGCCCCCACGGACAACCGGCGGGGCGTACGGCACCCTCCCCGGTCCGGCGCGGCGGCGCGGGGCGTTCTGGATCTCAGGACCCGGCCTGTTCGCCGGCAGGAGGCGACCGCCTCGCCGGTGAGGAGACGCGCCCCGGGCAACCGGCTCCCGGGCGTTCGTCCTGAACATGCGGCACGAGTGAACGGGAAATGACAATTCGGCCGCGCGGCCGGAAAAGGCAGGAGCCCCGTCGCCTTACGGCGCGGGGCTCCTTGGGTACTGCACTCAGGTTCTGCGATCAGGCAGTGATCAGACGGGGGTGACGTTCTCCGCCTGCGGACCCTTCGGGCCCTGGGTCACGTCGAACGACACCTGCTGGTTCTCCTCGAGGGAGCGGAAGCCGGTGGCGTTGATCGCGGAGTAGTGAACGAAGACGTCGGGGCCGCCGCCCTCCTGGGCGATGAAGCCAAAGCCCTTTTCGGCGTTGAACCACTTAACGGTTCCGGTAGCCATAAGCCCTCCTTGGGCTCACAAAGGGTTGCCCTGCTCCAGAACCTGCACGTGCGAAACGGTGCTGCACAACTGCATTCGTCTGAAAACGACGAGAGCCCGCGGTCACATGCTCCGCAGGCTCTGTACTGCAAGGGAAACCAAACTGCAACTTGCGGCGAGCCTAGCATGCGGGCACCCGAAAGCAATAGAGGTCAAGATCACTTCACCCGGATGTTTGAACGGCTGTTAGTCCGTTCGACGGCGGGGTCGGTCCAAGCACCGTACCGCACGGGGTCTAGTCTCGCGATGTGGACAATTCTCGCACCCGGCCGCGCGTCGGCCACATCCAGTTCCTGAACTGCCTGCCCCTGTACTGGGGGCTCGCGAGAACCGGCACGCTCCTCGACTTCGAGCTGACCAAGGACACCCCGGAGAAGCTCAGCGAGCAGCTCGTGCGCGGCGATCTCGACATCGGTCCGATCACCCTCGTCGAGTTCCTGCGCAACGCCGACGACCTCGTCGCCTTTCCCGACATCGCCGTCGGCTGCGACGGCCCCGTCATGTCCTGCGTGATCGTCTCGCAGGTCCCCCTCGACCGCCTCGACGGCGCCCGGGTCGCCCTCGGCTCGACCTCCCGCACCTCGGTCCGGCTCGCCCAGCTGCTGCTCGCCGAGCGCTACGGCGTCCAGCCCGAGTACTACACCTGCCCGCCCGACCTCAGCCTGATGATGCAGGAGGCCGACGCCGCCGTCCTGATCGGGGACGCCGCGCTGCGCGCCAACCTCCTCGACGGCCCGCGCTACGGCCTGACCGTGCACGACCTCGGCCAGATGTGGAAGGACTGGACCGGCCTGCCGTTCGTCTTCGCGGTCTGGGCGGCCCGCAGGGAGTACCTGGAGCGCGAGCCGCTCATCACCCGCCAGGTCCACGAGGCCTTCCTCGACTCCCGCAACCTCTCGCTGGAAGAGGTCGGCAAGGTCGCCGAACAGGCCGCCCGCTGGGAGAACTTCGACGAGGCGACCCTGGCCCAGTACTTCACCACCCTCGACTTCAGCTTCGGCGCCCCGCAGCTGACGGCCGTCACCGAGTTCGCCCGCCGTGTCGGCCCCACCACCGGCTTCCCGGCCGATGTGACGGTCGACCTGCTGACGCCGTAAGAGACCGGCCGCCGCGCCCTGTCGACCTCCGGGGATCCGCGCCATGCCCGCCGTCCGGGCGGGGTAGGAAGCGGCCATGGTGCGATGCGGGCGGCGCGGTCGGCGCGGGTGGCGGAGCGTGCGCGGGTGAGCGCGGGAGCGGTGGCGGCGGGCGCCGTACCGGCCGCGCTGTGGGGCGCGCTGGCCGGCGCCCTGCTGCCGCGCGCCGCGCACCGCTTCGCCGCACCGCACGACGAGCCCTGGCGGGACCGGTGCCCGGCCGGGCACCCGGTCCGGGGCTGGATCGGCACCGCGGTGTGCGGCACCTGCGCGGGCAGGCCGCGGACGGAAGAGACGGGTCGGGGCTCCCGCGCGCCGTCGGTCACCGCCGTCACCTGCGCCGTGCTCACCGCCCTGATCTGCGCCGCGCTCGCCGCCGCCACCGGCGCCCGCCCCGAGCTGGCGGTCTGGCTGCTGCTCGCGCCCGTGGGCGTGCTGCTGGCCGTGGTGGACGTCCGGGTACGGCGGCTGCCCGACCCGCTGACCCTGCCGCTCGCCCCGGCCGCCCTCGCCCTGCTCGGCGTCGCCGCCCTGCTGCCCGGCCACGCCGGCCACTGGCCCACCGCGCTGTACGGGGCCCTCGCGCTGGGCGCCGGCTATGCCGTGCTGTTCCTCGCCAACCCCGCAGGCATGGGATTCGGTGATGTGAAGCTGGCCGTGGGCATGGGCGCCGTACTCGGCTGGTACGGCTGGTCCGTTGTGCTGCTCGGCGCCTTCGCCGGCTTCCTGCTGGGCGCGCTCTACGGCGGTGCGCTCGTCGTGGCCCGGCGGGCGGGGCGCCGGACGGCGATCCCGTTCGGTCCCTTCCTGCTGGCCGGAGCGCTCGCCGGGCTGCTGATCGGCGCGTACGCGGCCTGACGACGGCGGCGGAAGGCGGCTGGCGTAGGCTGTTCCGGTCCGTCCACAACCCTTACGAACCTTGCGAAGGGGCGCCCGGTGACCGAGAAGGCCGACCTCACCTCCATGGATGTCACAGCCGTCCTCGACCGTGCCGCCGCCGGTGGGCGGATCACCCCCGAAGAGGCGCTCGCCCTCTACCGGGACGCCCCGCTGCACGCGCTGGGCGCCGCCGCCGACGCCGTACGCCGCCGCATGTACGCCGGGACCGAGCACATCGCGACGTACATCATCGAGCGCAACATCAACTACACGAACGTGTGCGTCACGGCATGCAAGTTCTGCGCCTTCTACGCGGCCCCCAAGGACACGGAGAAGGGCTGGACCCGCGACCTCGACGACATCCTGCGCCGCTGCGCGGAGACGGTCGAGCTGGGCGGCACCCAGATCATGTTCCAGGGCGGCCACCACCCGGACTACGGCGTCGAGTACTACGAGAAGCACTTCCGGGCCATCAAGGAAGCCTTCCCGCAGCTGGTGATCCACTCGCTGGGCGCGTCCGAGGTCGAGCACATGGCCCGGATCAGCGGGGTCTCCGTCGAGGAGGCCATCACCCGGATCCACGAGGCGGGCCTCGACTCCTTCGCGGGCGCGGGCGCGGAGCTGCTGCCCGAGCGCCCCCGCAAGGCCATCGCGCCCCTGAAGGAGTCCGGCGAGCGCTGGCTGGAGATCATGGAGACCGCGCACCGGCTGGGCGTGGAGTCGACCTCGACCATGCTGATGGGCACGGGCGAGACGAACGCCGAGCGCATCGAGCACCTGCGCATGATCCGGGACGTCCAGGACCGCACGGGCGGCTTCCGCGCGTTCATCCCGTACACCTACCAGCCTGAGAACAACCACCTGAAGGGCCGTACCCAGGCCACCCTCTTCGAGTACCTGCGGATGATCGCGATCGCCCGCCTGTTCCTCGACAACGTCCGGCACATCCAGGGCTCGTGGCTGACCACGGGCAAGGAGGTCGGCCAGCTGTCGCTGCACTACGGCGCGGACGACCTCGGCTCGATCATGCTGGAGGAGAACGTCGTCTCCTCGGCCGGCGCCAAGCACCGCTCCAACCGCCTGGAGATCATCGACCTGATCCGCAAGGCGGGCCGCGTCCCTGCGCAGCGCGCGACGACGTACGAGCACCTGGTCGTCCACGACGACCCGGCGAACGACCCCGTCGACGACCGCGTGGTCTCCCACATCTCCTCCACGGCCATCGAGGGCGGCACGGCCCACCCCGAGCTGAAGCTGCTGGCGTCCGACTGAGCCGGACCCGTCCACCGAGCCGCGCGCGCCGACCGGGCCCCACCAGCCGACAGGGCTTTCCGTGCTGACGATCCACACCGCCGACCTGCTCCTCACCGGGGATCCGCGGCGGTCGCCGGTGCCCGGGGGCGCGATCCTCGTCGAGGGCGGGGTGATCGCGTCCGTCGGCCCGTACGAGGAGCTGGCGGCCGCCCGCCCCTCGGCCCGGGTGCGCCGCTGGCCCGGCCTCATCGCGCCGGGCCTGCTCAACCCGTACGGTCCCGAACTCCTGGAGCGGGCCTACCATCCCGATCCGCGCGAGGCCGCCGAACTCGGCACCGAACCGCTCACGGGCGACGCGCTGGCCGCCCTGGACATGACCGACGCCCGGTGGGGTGCGAGCGCCCGGCGCGGAGTGCAGCGGATGCTCGCGCACGGGACGGTCGCGGTGGCCGGGGCGCTGCGGCGGCCCGCGGTGGCCGACGCCGTGCACCGCTCCGGGCTGACCTGCGAGGAGCGCTTCGAGGAGCCCGCGGGCCCGCCGTCCCTCGACCCGCTGGCCGGACGCCGGTCCCTGACCGAGGCGATCCCGCTGCCGATGACGGCGTACGCGCAGGCGCACGCGGCCTTCGCCGTCTTCGACGTCCCCGACGAGGCCGCCCTCGTCTCGCGCGGAGCCGCCACGTGCGTGGCGACGGTGCTCGGCGGCCGCCTGCTGTACCGCCGCCGCTGACCCCGCCGGCCTCGGCCCGCGGTGGGACCGCCGGGAGAACGCGGGCGGCCGGTCGCGCTGGACAACGGTGCGCGCAGCGCTGGGCGGCGCCCCTGATCAGGTGGTGACCTGCCACACCGTCGGCTGGGCCTGGTGCGGCACGGCCGGGAGGAAGCCGCGACTCGTCCCGGACGGGCGGGCTGCAACAATGGGCGGGTGACCCGCGCTTCCCTGAACAAGCAGCCGCACGAAGTCGCCTCGATGTTCGACGACGTGGCGGAACGGTACGACCTGACGAACGACGTGCTGTCGCTCGGCCAGGACCGGCGCTGGCGCAAGGAGGTGGCGAAGGCGGTCGACGCGCGCCCCGCCCAGAAGGTCCTCGACCTCGCGGCCGGTACGGCCACCTCCTCGCTGCCGTTCGCGCGGACCGGCGCGTACGTCGTCCCCTGCGACTTCTCCGTCGGGATGCTCCAGGTCGGCAAGAAGAAGCACACCTGGCTGCCGTTCACCGCCGGGGACGCGACGAGGCTGCCGTTCAAGGACGACACCTTCGACGCGGTGACGATCTCCTTCGGGCTGCGCAACGTCCAGGACTTCGACGCGGGGCTGCGGGAGATGTACCGGGTGACCCGCCCCGGCGGCCGCGTGGTGATCTGCGAGTTCTCGACGCCGACCTGGGCGCCGTTCCGCACCGTCTACACCGAGTACCTGATGCGGGCGCTGCCGCCGGTCGCGCGCGCGGTGTCCTCGAACCCCGACGCCTACGTCTATCTCGCCGAGTCCATCCGCGCCTGGCCCGACCAGCCGGCCCTCGCCGAACGGCTGCGCAAGGCGGGCTGGTCGAAGGTCGCGTGGCGCAACCTCACCGGCGGTGTGGTGGCGCTGCACCGGGGCTTCAAGGAGAGCTGAGGGCCTCCGGCGGGTTTCAGCGGTTGGTCATCTCGAAGGCGTCGCCGGGTTCCCCGAGTTCGCGTCGCAGACCACCGGTGGGCGGCCGTGGCACGCGCGGTTCGCGCATGCCTCCGCCACCCTCGCCCTCACCGAAGTCGAACCACACGTACACCATCGAGTCCCGCGGCACCTCGGCGCCGGGCTGCGGGTACTGGCGTACGACGTAGTCGACGACCGCGAGGTGGAAGTCGGGGCGGTCCGGCGCGTTGAGGGACAGGCCCTGCGCCCGGGCCGTTTCGCGCGCGTCCACGGCCATCATTCCGACCAGCCGTGGCACGCGCACTTCAGGTGTTTTGGGTGTTATGCGCACAGATGTCACCCCCAGCGGTACTGGCAGGGTAACTCCCGCGCCCCCCGGCCGGAAGGCGCCGGTGTCGTTCTGTGATAGACGACTACTCTGCGTGTCCGGCTGGGCGGGGCTGACCGAGGGGGTTCTCCCGATCGAGGCGCAGCCGGAAGCAGAGGGCCTCCTCGTCCAGCGTGGGATGCGGATAGGTCTCCGCCGGCCGCATGCCGAGCCGCCGCGTCACCGCGACCGACCGCTCGTTGCCGGGCCGGACCACCGCCACGACCTCCTTCACCCCGGCCGCGCCCACCCGCCGCAGCGTCTCGTGCGCCGCCGCCGTGACGTACCCCCGGCCCCAGTGCGCGCGGCCGAGCCGCCAGCCGATCTCTGTCTCGCCGACCGGCCCCCAGTCCGGCCGCCAGGGCTGGGCGCCGGTGAAGCCGATGACCTCGCCCGCCTCGTCCAGCAGTGTCCACAGGCAGAAGCCGTGCTCGGCGTCGTGCCGCCGCTGGCGCGCGGTGAGTTCCTCGTAGACCGACAGCGCGGCCGGCCTGCCGCCGTAGAACCGCATGACCTCGGGATCGTCGAAGACCCGGTGCCAGGCGACCGCGTCCTCGTGCGTGGGGACGCGCAGCCGTACCGCGGGGAGAGGTCGGTTCACAGGGCAGCCCTTCAGCCGGGTGATCAGTACCGCTGAATAGACTGCCCATGTCCAGTGCCCGTCGGCACGCAGATTTCGAACCTTGGGGAGATCCCGCCGTGACCGAGCCCCTCTCCGACCACACCGCCGATGTGATCGTCGTCGGCGCGGGGCCAGCCGGCTCCACGACCGCGTACCACCTCGCCAAGGCCGGTCTCGACGTCCTGCTCCTGGAGAAGACCGAGTTCCCGCGCGAGAAGGTGTGCGGTGACGGCCTCACCCCGCGCGCGGTGAAGCAGCTCGTCGCCATGGGCATCGACATCTCCGAGGAGGCCGGCTGGCTGCGCAACAAGGGGCTGCGCATCATCGGCGGCGGCACCCGCCTCCAGCTGGACTGGCCGGAACTCGCCGCCTACCCGAACTACGGACTCGTCCGCAAGCGCGACGACTTCGACGAGCAGCTCGCCCGCAACGCCCAGAAGGCGGGGGCCCGGTTGTACGAGCGCTGCAACGTCAACGGCCCCGTCGTCGACGACCGCACCGGCCGCATCACCGGCGTCACGGCCCGGCTCGGCGAGGAGAAGCGCGAGGTCACCTTCCACGCGCCGCTCGTCGTCGCCGCCGACGGCAACTCCACCCGCCTGTCCCTCGCGATGGGGCTGCACCGCCGCGAGGACCGCCCGATGGGTGTCGCGGTCCGCACGTACTTCACCTCGCCCCGGCACGACGACGACTACCTGGAGTCCTGGCTGGAACTGTGGGACCGGCGCGGCCCCCAGGACCGCCTCCTGCCCGGCTACGGCTGGATCTTCGGCATGGGCGACGGCACCTCCAACGTGGGCCTCGGCGTCCTCAACACCTCCAACTCCTTCAAGGAGCTGGACTGGCGCGAGATCCTCAAGGCCTGGTGCGCCTCCATGCCCGAGGACTGGGGCTACACCCCCGACAACATGACCGGCCCGATCCGCGGCGCGGCCCTCCCGATGGCCTTCAACCGCCAGCCGCACTACACGCGCGGACTGCTGCTCGTCGGCGACGCCGGCGGCCTGGTGAACCCCTTCAACGGCGAGGGCATCGCCTACGCCATGGAGTCCGGCCAGATCGCCGCCGACGTCATCGTCCAGGCACACGCGCGGGCCACGCCCGCCCAGCGCGAGATCGCCCTGCAGCGCTACCCGCGCGTGCTGAAGGACACCTACGGCGGCTACTACACCCTCGGCCGCGCCTTCGTGAAGCTCATCGGCAACCCGAAGGTCATGCAGATCGCCGCCCAGCGCGGCCTCACGCACCCGATGCTGATGAAGTTCACCCTCAAGCTCCTCGCGAACCTCACCGACCCCACGGGCGGCGACGCGATGGACCGGGTCATCAACGGCCTGAGCAAGGTCGCGCCGAAGGCGTAGCCTCCCCTAGCCGCGGCTCAGCTCTTCGGCACGGGCGGCCCGGCGGGCGAACACCTCGTCCCGCCGGGCCGCCATCTGCCGCAGCGCGTCCTTCTTCTCCCGCTGGGAGAGCCGGTCCAGGTAGACGTGCCCGTGGGTGTGGTCCGTCTCGTGCGCCAGGCAGCGCGCGAAGTAGCCCGTGCCCGCGATGACGACGGGGTTGCCGTCCTTGTCCTGTCCGCGCACGACGGCCCGGTCCGGCCGCGGCAGCGCCATCACGGCACCCGGTACCGACAGGCAGGCCTCGGACTCGTCCAACAGCCGCCGCCCACTCGACGGCGTCTCCAGCACCGGATTGACGACGTGTCCGACATGCCGGACTCCGTCGTCATCGGGGCAGTCGTACACGAAAAGGCGCAGATCCACCCCGACTTGGTTCGCCGCCAGCCCCGCCCCGTCGGCGGCGTACATGGTGAGGAACATGTCGTCGATGAGCGCGGCGAGGTCGGGTCCGAACTCCGTGACGTCCCGGCACGGCTTGTGCAGCACCTCTTCACCGACCTCGGTGATACGGCGCACCGCACCACGTCGGGCCTCGGGGGCGTGACGCGGGTAGTAGTCGGCGGGGTTCCCCTGCACGAACACGCGTGGCATCGCACTGTCTCCTTCGCTCGTGGACGGGCCGCCGTACGACGGCCCGAGCCGAGCATCTCAGGAAGATCAGCCCTGGGTGGGGTCAACGGCGCAAGGGCCGCTGCCCCCGAGCGGCTGCGGCCCTACGCGCGTGGAGACGTGCTGGACGCTCTCAGAGCACCCGTACGGCGCCGGTCGGCGGGTCGTACGACAGCGGGTGCTCCCCGACGCCGCTGGAGGGGTTCTGCGCGCCGACGAACATGCCGTCGCCCACGTACACCGCGACGTGGTACGCGCTGCCCGCGCTGCCCCAGTACAGGATGTCGCCCGGCTGGAGGTTGCTCAGCGAGACCTGGGTGCCGGCCGTCGACTGGTCCTGGGAGACGCGCGGCAGGCTGATGCCCACCTGCTTGAAGGCCGTCTGCACCAGACCGGAGCAGTCGTAGGCGGAGGGGCCGGTGGCGCCGGAGACGTACGCCTTGCCGATCTGCGCCTCCACGAAGGAGACGACGGCCGCGGCCGAACCGGTCGCCGTGGAGGAGCCGGTGGAGGTGGAGACGGAGACGTCGGTGCTCGACGAGGCGGAGAGCGTCGTGCGCTCCGCGTTGCGCGAGGCACGCGCGGCGGCCTCCTTGCGGGCCTCCTCGTCGGCCTTCTTCTTGGCCTCCGCGGCCTTCTGCTTGGCCGCGGCGAGGTCCGCGTCGGCCTGCTTCGCGGCATGCGCGGCGGCCGCGTCACGCTCGGCCTGCAGCTGGTAGTTCGCCGCGGCCTGCTGCGTGGCGTCCGCGGACTGGGCCGCCTGGGCGGCCAGGTCGGCCGTCAGGGTGGGCAGTTCGAGCGTCTGCGTCACCGGCTCGGCCGCGTTCGCCGAGCCGGACGCCCCGGCGACGGCCAGGGTACCGAGGACGCCACCGGCAACTCCGGCCCGCATCGCGAGGGTCGACGCGCTGCGGCGGGGCTTCCGGTGGCTGCGTATGTGAGCGGTGTGGGACATGAGGACAACGGGTACCAGGGGCTCCTTCATATCTTCAAGAAACGTGTGCTGCGCCACAGTTGCTCAATCGAGACCATGAATCCCGGGCGTGTCGCTCTTTATTGACGCCGTAACGGACATTACGGGCGTCGATGATCAAGCCCTTGATCACGGTCTTTGATCATTACGCCCGAATTGCCCCTCGCCTACCACTGCTTGAGATGGTTGGCCAAGTCCTGTTCTCAGAGGCCTCTCACGAATGTGGTGGAGGTCACGGAGCGGTTACCGGAAAGGGGGCGTCCCGTGCGCGCGGCGCTCGTGAACGCGTGCACGCACCCGGCTCCTCGTCCACATCACACCCGCCGCTCCCTCTGATGTGTGAACGGAGCCCACTATCAGGGGCGCACGCCCAGCGCCAATTTGCATGCAAGTGAAGTCTCTTGATATGGAGACGCCCTCTCCGGCCTGCGGTGACAGGCGGGATTGTCACTTCTAGTGATCAAGTGAACGCTTCGCGTATGAAGATCACTCATCATCCGACTTCATGATCCTTCGTCAGGTGGTGGAGATCACAAAGCTTGTGGAATACCCCGTGTCGCAGATCACAGAGTGGCGGGCATAAGATGCGAGGCAGTTGGGCTTGTGACCTGCTTCACATGTTCTCGATCTTCGCCCGGGACGAGCGGGGCTCGTGGGACCGGTGAGGCGCTTGTGAGCCCTGTGCAACCGCCAGCAGTCAGCGCCGACTGAGAGGAGCGAGGAGCGGTGAACGCTTATGCGCCCATCCTCGTACTGGGAGCCCTCGGGGCAGGCTTTGCGATCTTCTCCGTGGTCATGGCCACGCTGATCGGTCCGAAGCGGTACAACCGCGCCAAGCTCGAGGCCTACGAGTGCGGTATCGAGCCGACCCCCACGCCGGCCGGCGGCGGGCGCTTCCCCATCAAGTACTACCTGACGGCGATGCTCTTCATCGTCTTCGACATCGAGATCGTCTTCCTCTACCCCTGGGCCGTCACCTTCGACGCCCTGGGGATTTTCGGGCTCGTGGAGATGCTGCTCTTCGTGCTCACCGTCTTCGTCGCGTACGCGTACGTATGGCGGCGCGGCGGCCTGGAATGGGACTGAGGGGCCTCAACAGACATGGGACTCGAAGAAAAGCTGCCGAGCGGCTTCCTGCTGACCACCGTCGAACAGGCCGCGGGCTGGGTGCGCAAGGCGTCCGTCTTCCCCGCCACCTTCGGCCTCGCCTGCTGTGCCATCGAGATGATGACCACCGGCGCCGGTCGTTACGACCTGGCGCGCTTCGGCATGGAGGTCTTCCGCGGCTCACCGCGCCAGGCCGACCTGATGATCGTCGCCGGCCGGGTCAGCCAGAAGATGGCGCCGGTGCTGCGGCAGGTCTACGACCAGATGCCCAACCCCAAGTGGGTGATCTCCATGGGCGTCTGCGCCTCCTCGGGCGGCATGTTCAACAACTACGCGATCGTCCAGGGCGTCGACCACATCGTCCCGGTCGACATCTACCTGCCGGGCTGCCCGCCCCGTCCCGAGATGCTGATGGACGCGATCCTCAAGCTCCACCAGAAGATCCAGTCCTCCAAGCTCGGCGTCAACGCACGGGAGGCGGCCCGCGAGGCGGAGGAGGCGGCGCTCAAGGCCCTGCCCACGATCGAGATGAAGGGGCTGCTGCGGTGAGCGACGCGACCGGCAACGGCACGAGCGGTGTGAACGGCTCCGCGAACGGGGTGAACCCCGAGAAGGACCTCTCGGCCGCCAACCTTCCCGGCCGGCGCGGCCAGGGCGGCGAGGAGATCCGCGTCCAGCGCGGCATGTTCGGCGCCAACAACGGCGGCGACACCTCCGGCTACGGCGGTCTGGTGCGCTCGGTCCGACTCCCGGGACCGGCGAGTCGCCCCTACGGCGGTTGGTTCGACGAGGTCGCCGACGAACTGGAGGGCGCCCTGGAGGAACAGGGACTCCTCCCCGGCAACGCCATCGAGAAGACGGTCGTCGACCGCGGCGAGCTGACCTTCCACATCGAACGCGAACACCTGGTCCGCGTCGCCCGCACCCTGCGCGACGATCCGGCCCTGCGCTTCGAGCTGTGCACCGGCGTCAGCGGCGTCCACTACCCGAACGACAAGGGCCGCGAGCTGCACGCCGTCTACCACCTGCGCTCGATCACCCACAACCGGCTGATCCGCCTCGAAGTCAGCGCCCCCGACGCCGACCCGCACATCCCGTCCCTGGTCTCGGTCTACCCGACCAACGACTGGCACGAGCGCGAGACCTACGACTTCTTCGGCCTCGTCTTCGACGGCCACCCGGCCCTGACCCGGATCATGATGCCCGACGACTGGCAGGGCCACCCGCAGCGCAAGGACTACCCCCTCGGCGGCATCCCCGTCGAGTACAAGGGCGCCCAGATCCCGGCTCCGGACCAGCGGAGGTCGTACTCGTGAGCACGCAGTCCACATCCGCGGCCGACGCCGCATCGGTGCGCGAGACCACCGAGGGCACCGTATATACGGTCACCGGCGGCGACTGGGACGAGATCGTCCAGTCCGCGACCCGCGCCGACGACGAACGCATCGTCGTCAACATGGGTCCCCAGCACCCGTCCACCCATGGAGTGCTCCGGCTGATCCTGGAGATCGAGGGCGAGACCGTCACCGAGGCCCGCTGCGGCATCGGCTATCTGCACACCGGCATCGAGAAGAACCTCGAGTTCCGCACGTGGACGCAGGGCACCACCTTCGTCACGCGCATGGACTACCTGACGTCCTTCTTCAACGAGACCGCCTACTGCCTCGCCGTCGAGAAACTCCTCGGCATCGAGGACGACATCACCGAGCGCGCCAAGATCATCCGGGTGCTCCTGATGGAGCTGAACCGGCTCTCCTCCCACCTGGTGTGCATCGCCACCGGCGGCATGGAGCTGGGCGCCACCACGATCATGATCTACGGATTCCGTGATCGTGAAATGATTCTCGACCTCTACGAACTCATCACGGGCCTGCGGATGAACCACGCGTACATCCGCCCCGGCGGACTCGCCCAGGACCTGCCGCCCGGCGCGGTGGACCAGATCCGCGAGTTCGTGAAGAAGATGAAGAAGAACCTCCCGGAGTACGACAAGCTCGCCACCGGGAACCCCATCTTCAAGGCCCGCATGCAGGACATCGGCTACCTCGACCTGGCCGGCTGCATGGCCCTCGGCGCCACCGGCCCGATCCTGCGCTCCGCCGGGCTGCCGCACGACCTGCGCAAGGCACAGCCGTACTGCGGCTACGAGACGTACGACTTCGAGATCCCGACGGCCGACACCTGCGACGCCTACGGCCGCTTCCTCGTCCGTCTGGAGGAGATGCGCCAGTCGCTCGGGATCGTCGAGCAGTGCCTGGACCGGCTCCAGCCCGGACCGGTCATGGTCGCCGACAAGAAGATCGCCTGGCCCGCCCAGCTCGCCCTGGGACCGGACGGACTCGGCAACTCCCTGGACCACATCAAGAAGATCATGGGCACCTCCATGGAGGCCCTGATCCACCACTTCAAGCTCGTCACCGAGGGCTTCCGCGTCCCGCCGGGACAGGCCTACGCGGCTGTCGAGTCACCCAAGGGCGAGCTGGGCGTGCACGCCGTCTCCGACGGCGGCACCCGTCCCTACCGGGTCCACTTCCGCGACCCGTCCTTCACCAACCTGCAGGCCATGGCGGCGATGTGCGAAGGCGGCCAGGTCGCCGACGTGATCGTCGCCGTCGCGTCCATCGACCCCGTGATGGGAGGCGTCGACCGGTGACCACCTCTTCTTCGGAGCGGGGCGTCAGCCTGGGCATGCCCGAACTGCCCGCGCCCGCGTACCCGGACGACGTCCGGACCCGGCTGGAGGCGGACGCGCGCGAGGTCATCGCGCGCTACCCGGACTCCCGCTCCGCGCTGCTGCCGCTGCTCCACCTCGTGCAGTCGCAGGAGGGCCATGTGACACGCACCGGCATGCAGTTCTGCGCGGACATGCTCGGCCTGACCACGGCCGAGGTCACCGCCGTCGCCACCTTCTACACCATGTACCGGCGGCGGCCCTCCGGTGACTACCAGGTCGGCGTGTGCACCAACACGCTGTGCGCGGTGATGGGCGGCGACGAGATCTTCGAGACCCTCCAGGAACATCTGGGTGTCGGCAACGGCGAGACCACCGACGACGGCAAGGTCACCCTGGAGCACATCGAGTGCAACGCGGCCTGCGACTTCGCACCGGTCGTGATGGTCAACTGGGAGTTCTTCGACAACCAGACGCCCGGCAGCGCCAAGCGGCTGGTCGACGATCTGCGCGCGGGGCGCCCCGTGCAGCCCACGCGCGGGGCGCGGCTGTGCACCTTCAAGGAGACCGCGCGGATTCTGGCCGGTTTCCCCGACGAGCGGCCCGGGGCCGTCGAGGAGGGCGGCAGTGCGGGACCCGCGTCGCTGGTGGGCCTCCGCCTGGCCAGGGGAGAGGCCGCACCCGCGCGCGTGGTCCATCCGCGCGGAGGTCCGCATGAGGAACCGCAGGGCAGGGTGCACGAGCCCTCGCCGGCCGAGCACCTCAGCTCCCATGACGCGCCGCAGGAGACATCGGCCTCCGATCCGTCCCACCCGGCAGGGCCTACCGCAGAGGGAGGGGAGTGATGACCGTGGCAGCCGAACTCAAGGACAGCAGCCCCGAGAAGCTGCTCGCACCCGTGCTGTCGGCCTTCTGGGACGACGACCGGTCCTGGACTCTGGACGTCTACCGGAGGCACGAGGGGTACGAGGGACTGCGCAAGGCGCTCGCCATGTCGCCGGACGACCTGATCGCGTACGTCAAGGACTCCGGTCTGCGCGGGCGCGGCGGCGCGGGGTTCCCGACCGGGATGAAGTGGCAGTTCATTCCGCAGGGAGATGGGAAACCGCACTATCTAGTTGTCAACGCCGACGAGTCGGAGCCCGGGACCTGCAAGGACATCCCGCTCCTCTTCGCGAACCCGCACAGCCTCATCGAGGGCATTGTGATCGCGTGTTATGCCATCAGGTCGTCGCATGCCTTCATCTATCTGCGTGGTGAAGTCGTCCCCGTTCTGCGGCGGTTGCACGAGGCCGTGCGCGAGGCCTACGCGGCGGGCTACCTCGGCGAGAACATCCTGGGCAGCGGGCTCGACCTTCAGCTCACCGTGCACGCGGGCGCGGGCGCGTACATCTGCGGCGAGGAGACCGCGCTGCTGGACTCGCTCGAAGGCCGCCGTGGTCAACCGCGGCTGCGTCCTCCTTTCCCTGCCGTCGAAGGGCTCTATGCCTGCCCGACTGTTGTGAACAACGTCGAGTCGATCGCGTCGGTTCCCGCCATCCTGAAAAACGGCAAGGACTGGTTCAGGTCGATGGGCAGCGAGAAGTCCCCGGGCTTCACGCTGTACTCGCTCAGCGGCCACGTCGCGAGTCCCGGACAGTACGAGGCCCCGCTCGGGATCACGCTCCGGCAGCTCCTCGACATGAGCGGCGGGATGCGGCCCGGCCACCGCCTGAAGTTCTGGACGCCGGGCGGCTCCTCGACGCCGATGTTCACCGACGAGCACCTCGACGTCCCCCTCGACTACGAAGGAGTGGGCGCCGCCGGTTCCATGCTCGGCACGAAGGCGCTGCAGTGCTTCGACGAGACGACCTGCGTGGTGCGGGCGGTGACCCGCTGGACCGAGTTCTACGCCCACGAGTCCTGCGGCAAGTGCACGCCCTGCCGCGAAGGGACGTACTGGCTGGTGCAGTTGCTGCGGGACATCGAGGCCGGCAAGGGCACCAGGTCCGACCTCGACAAGCTCGCCGACATCGCCGACAACATCAACGGCAAGTCGTTCTGCGCCCTCGGTGACGGCGCCGCGTCCCCGATCTTCTCCTCCCTGAAGTACTTCCGCGAGGAGTACGAGCAGCACATCACGGGCCGGGGCTGCCCCTTCGACCCGGCCAAGTCGACGGCCTGGGCGGACCGCCCGGAGGTGAACGCATGACCGTGACCACGAGTGCCCCCGCGGGCGGGGGCCAGGCGGCGGTCCCGCCGGAGGACCTCGTCACGCTGACGATCGACGGCATCGAGATCAGCGTGCCCAAGGGCACCCTGGTCATCCGGGCCGCCGAACAGCTCGGCATCGAGATCCCCCGGTTCTGCGACCACCCCCTCCTCGACCCCGCCGGCGCCTGCCGCCAGTGCATCGTCGAGGTCGAGGGCCAGCGCAAGCCGATGGCGTCCTGCACCATCACCTGCACCGACGGCATGGTGGTGAAGACCCAGCTCACCTCCCCGGCCGCCGAGAAGGCCCAGCACGGCGTGATGGAGCTGCTGCTCATCAACCACCCGCTGGACTGCCCGGTGTGCGACAAGGGCGGCGAGTGCCCGCTGCAGAACCAGGCCATGTCGCACGGCAACGCCGAGTCCCGCTTCGACGGCAAGAAGCGCACCTACGAGAAGCCGGTACCGATCTCCACCCAGGTGCTGCTGGACCGCGAGCGGTGCGTGCTGTGCGCGCGCTGCACCCGGTTCTCCAACCAGATCGCGGGCGACCCGATGATCGAACTGCTCGAACGCGGCGCGCTCCAGCAGGTAGGCACCGGCGAGGGCGACCCCTTCGAGTCCTACTTCTCCGGCAACACCATCCAGATCTGCCCGGTCGGCGCGCTGACCTCGGCGGCCTACCGGTTCCGCTCCCGCCCCTTCGACCTCATCTCCTCGCCGTCCGTGTGCGAGCACTGCTCCGGCGGTTGCGCCACCCGCACCGACCACCGGCGCGGCAAGGTCATGCGGCGGCTCGCGGAGAACGACCCCGAGGTCAACGAGGAGTGGATCTGCGACAAGGGACGCTTCGCGTTCCGGTACGCGCAAGCGAGGGACCGCCTCGACACCCCGCTGGTCCGGGGTGCGGACGGCGTCCTGGAGCCCGCGTCCTGGCCGCAGGCGCTGGAGGCGGCCGCACGCGGCCTCGCCGCCGCCCGCTCCCGCGCGGGCGTCCTCACCGGCGGCCGGCTCACCGTCGAGGACGCCTACGCGTACAGCAAGTTCGCGCGCGTGGCGCTCGACACCAACGACATCGACTTCCGCGCGCGCGTGCACAGCGGCGAGGAGGCCGACTTCCTGGCGTCCCAGGTGGCCGGCCGCGGCCGTGACCTCGACGGTACGGGCGTCACGTACACCCTGCTGGAGAAGGCGCCCGCCGTCCTGCTCGTCGGCTTCGAGGCCGAGGAGGAGGCGCCCGGGGTCTTCCTCCGGTTGCGCAAGGCCTGGCGGCGGCGCAAGCAGAAGGTGTTCGCGCTGGCCACGCACGCCACGCGCGGGCTGGAGAAGGCGGGCGGCACCCTGCTGCCGGCCGCGCCCGGCACCGAGACCGAGTGGCTGGACGCCCTCGCGAGCGGCGTCGGCCTGGAAGAGCCCGGCACGCGCGCCGCGGAGGCGCTGCGCGGCGAGGGAGCGGTCATCGTCGTCGGTGAGCGGCTCGCCTCGGCCGAAGGCGGACTCACCGCCGCCGTACGTGCCGCCACCGCGACCGGCGCGAAGCTGGTGTGGATCCCGCGCCGGGCCGGTGAACGCGGTGCCGTCGAGGTGGGCGCGCTGCCGTCGCTGCTGCCCGGCGGCCGTCCGGCGACGGACCCGCGCGCGCGGGAGGAGGTCGCCGCCGCCTGGGGGCTCGCCGAACTCCCGCTGCGCTACGGCCGCGACACCCACCACATCCTGGAAGCCGCCGCGACCGGTGAACTGTCCGCGTTGGTCGTCGCCGGAGTGGAGGTCGCCGACCTGCCCGATCCGGCACGCGCGCGTGAGGCGCTGGACAGCGTCGGGTTCCTGGTCTCGCTGGAGCTGCGGCCCAGCGAGGTCACCGAGCGCGCCGACGTCGTCCTGCCGGTCGCCGCGGTCGCCGAGAAGGCGGGCACCTTCCTCAACTGGGAGGGCAGGGTGCGGCTGTTCGAGGCCGCGCTCAAGCCCGACCAGATGACCCGTCGCCCCGCGCCGACCGACGCGCGCGTGCTGCAGATGCTCGCCGACGCCATGGACGTCCACCTGGGCCTGCCGGATCTGCGCACCACGCGCGCGGAGATCGACCGGCTCGGTTCCTGGGACGGCCCGCGCGCCACCGAGCCCCAGGAGTCCTCGGGCGTGCTGCCGCGTCCGGCCGCCGGAGAGGCCGTGCTCGCCGGGCACCGGCTGCTGCTCGACCAGGGCGTCCTGCAGCAGGGCGACGAAGCGCTCGCCGGCACCCGGCACGCCGCCCACGCGCGCGTGTCGGCGGCGACGGCCGCGGAGTCGGGTGTGGCGGACGGCGACCTCCTCGCCGTCACCGGCCCCGCCGGAACCGTCGAACTCCCGCTCCGGATCACCGAGATGCCCGACCGGGTGGTCTGGCTCCCGCTGAACTCCGCCGGCGCCGGTGTCGCCTCCGACACCGGGGCACAGCCCGGCTCCCTCGTCCGCATCGGCCCGGCGACCGCCGCCGAAGAGGCCCCCAAGGAGGTGGAGGCATGAGCCCGTACCTCGCCGCTGAAGACCTCTCGATGTTCGGCCGCGACCCCTGGTGGCTGGTCGTCGTCAAGGCCGTCTTCTGCTTCGCCTTCCTGATGGTGACCGTGCTGTTCTCCATCGTCTGGGAGCGCAAGGTCGTCGCCTGGATGCAGCTGCGCATCGGCCCCAACCGGCACGGCCCCTGGGGCATGCTCCAGTCGCTCGCCGACGGCGTGAAGCTGATGCTCAAGGAAGACGTCATCGTCAAGCGCGCGGACAAGGTGGTCTACGTCCTCGCACCGATCGTCGCGGCCATCCCGGCCTTCATGGCGATCGCGGTGATCCCCTTCGGCCCGGCCGACAACGAGATCTCGGTCTTCGGCCACCGCACCACGATGCAGCTCACCGACCTGCCGATCGCGATGCTCTACATCCTCGCGGTCGCCTCCGTCGGCATCTACGGCATCGTGCTGGCGGGGTGGAGTTCCGGCTCCACCTACCCGCTCCTCGGCGGCCTGCGGTCCTGCGCCCAGATGATCTCCTACGAGATCGCCATGGGCGCCGCGTTCGCCTCCGTGTTCCTCTATTCGGGCTCGATGTCGACGTCCAGGATCGTGGAACAGCAGCACGACCGCTGGTACATCCTGCTGCTTCCGGTCTCGTTCATCCTCTACATCGTCACGATGGTCGGCGAGACCAACCGTGCCCCGTTCGACATGCCGGAGTCCGAGGGCGACCTGGTCGGCGGCTTCAACACCGAGTACTCGTCGATCAAGTTCGCGATGTTCATGCTCGCCGAGTACGTGAACATGGTGACGGTCTCGGCGGTCTCCACCACCCTGTTCCTCGGCGGGTGGCGCGCTCCCTGGCCCATCAGCGCCTTCTGGGAGGGCGCCAACCACGGCTGGTGGCCGCTGCTCTGGTTCGTGATCAAGGTCCAGCTGCTGCTGTTCTTCTTCATCTGGCTGCGCGGCACGCTCCCGCGGGTCCGCTACGACCAGTTGATGAGGCTCGGCTGGAAGGTCCTCATCCCGGTCTCCGTGACCTGGCTGATGCTGGTGGCGACCGTACGGGCCCTGCGCAACGAGCACTACGACTTCGCCGACATCGCCCTCTACGTCGGCGGAGGCGTCCTTGCGCTGCTCCTGCTCTCCTTCGTCGCCGACATGTTCCGCGAGAAGGCGAAGACGGCCGAGCAGCCCGCCGAACAGGAGGCCGGATTCGACCCGATGGCGGGTGGGTTCCCGGTCCCGCCGCTGCCCGGACAGCAGCTGCCGCCGGTGCCGAGGCGCCGGCCGCGGTGGGGCGAGCGGGAACTGATTGTCAGTGGCGGGCCGGACACTGTCAGTGACGGATCGTCGGAGGGAAAGGAGGCGTCCGATGGCTGAGGAGCCGAAGGAGACCAAGCCCGGTTTCCTGAACCCCGTGGCCGGCTTCGGCGTGACCTTCAAGGCCATGTTCAAGAAGCGGCTGACCGAGCAGTACCCGGAGCAGAAGAAGACCACGGCCCCGCGGTTCCACGGACGGCACCAGCTCAACCGTCATCCGGACGGCCTGGAGAAGTGCGTCGGCTGCGAGCTGTGCGCCTGGGCCTGCCCCGCCGACGCGATCTACGTCGAGGGCGCCGACAACACCGACGAGGAGCGCTACTCGCCGGGCGAGCGGTACGGCCGCGTCTACCAGATCAACTACGCCCGCTGCATCCTGTGCGGGCTGTGCATCGAGGCGTGCCCTACGCGCGCGCTGACGATGACCAACGAGTTCGAGCTGGCCGACTCCAGCCGGGCCGACCTCATCTACACCAAGGAGCAGCTGCTCGCCGGGCTGGAAGAGGGCATGGTCGACACGCCCCACGCGATCTTTCCCGGGACGGACGAACAGGACTACTACCGGGGCCTGGTGACGCAGGCCGCGCCCGGCACGGTCCGGCAGGTCGCGCTCTCCAAGGGGGAGGTCCCGCAGGAGGCCGCCTCGACCTTCGGCGAGGAAGAGCCTGCCTCGGAGAAGGTGATCGACCGATGACCGCACAGCTCGCCGCCTACACCACCTCCACCGGTGAGGCTTTCCAGTTCTGGGTGCTCGGCACGGTCGCGGTGATCGGCGCCCTGTGCACCGTCTTCATGAAGAAGGCCGTGCACAGCGCGCTCTGCCTCGCCGGGACCATGATCGTCCTGGCGGTGTTCTACCTCGCCAACGGCGCCTACTTCCTCGGGATCGTGCAGATCGTCGTCTACACGGGCGCGATCATGATGCTCTTCCTGTTCGTGGTGATGCTCGTCGGCGTGACGGCGGCGGACTCGCTGCGGGAGACCATCAAGGGGCAGCGCTGGCTGGCCCTCGCCTGCGGGGCCGGCTTCGGCGTCCTGCTGCTCACCGGCATCGGCAACGCCTCCCTGAAGGAGTTCGACGGCACGGGCCGGGCGAACGCGAACGGCAACGTGGAGGGCCTCGCCTCCCTCATCTTCACCAAGTACGTCTTCGCCTTCGAGATCACCGGCGCCCTGCTGATCACGGCCGCCGTCGGCGCGATGGTGCTCACGCACCGAGAGCGCACCGAGCGGGCCAAGACCCAGCGCGAGCTGGCCGAACAGCGTGTCCGCGAGGGCAAGCACGTCCCGCCGCTGCCCGCCCCCGGTGTCTACGCCCGGCACAACGCGGTGGACATCGCCGGTCTGCTGCCCGACGGCACCCCGTCGGAACTGACCGTCAGCAAGACGCTGCGCGAGCGCGGTCAGATCCGTGACGTGTCGGCGGAGGCGCTGAACGACCTGCGGGCGCTGGAGCAGCGCGCGAAGGAGCGCCTGGAGCGCACGGCGATCGAACCGACGACGTTCAAGCGGTCCGAGGAGGCGTCGAAGTGAATCCGGTCAACTACCTCTATCTCGCCGCCCTGTTGTTCACGATCGGCGCGACCGGCGTCCTGATCCGGCGCAACGCCATCGTGGTCTTCATGTGCATCGAGCTGATGCTGAACGCCTGCAACCTCGCGTTCGTCACCTTCTCCCGGATGCACGGCAACCTCGACGGCCAGATCATCGCCTTCTTCACGATGGTCGTCGCCGCCGCGGAGGTCGTGGTGGGCCTCGCGATCATCGTGTCGCTGTTCCGCACCCGCCACTCGGCCTCGGTCGACGACGCCAGCCTGATGAAGCTGTAAGGGGTCGGAAGAATCGTGGAGAACCTGATCGCGCTGCTCATCGCGGCGCCCCTGCTCGGAGCGGCCGTCCTGCTGACCGGTGGCCGGCGCCTGGACCGCGTCGGCCACTGGATCGGCACGCTGTTGTCGGCCGCCTCCTTCGTGTTCGGTGTGATCCTCTTCGCCGACCTGCTCGGCAAGAACGCGGAACACCGCACTCTGATCAAGCACCTGTTCAGCTGGGTCCCGGTGGCCGGCTTCCAGGCCGACGCCACCCTCCGCCTCGACCAGCTGTCGATGACGTTCGTGCTGCTCATCACGGGCGTCGGCTCCCTGATCCACCTGTACTCGGTCGGATACATGGAGCATGACGAGCGCCGTCGCCGCTTCTTCGGCTATCTGAACCTGTTCCTCGCGGCGATGCTGCTGCTCGTCCTCGCCGACAACTACCTTCTGCTGTACGTCGGCTGGGAGGGCGTCGGTCTCGCCTCGTACCTGCTGATCGGCTTCTGGCAGCACAAGCCCAGCGCCGCGACAGCCGCGAAGAAGGCCTTCCTGGTCAACCGCGTCGGCGACATGGGCCTGTCGATCGCGATCATGCTGATGTTCGCGACGTTCGGCACGTTCGCCTTCGGGCCGGTCCTCAGCCACGCGACCGGGGCCTCCGAGGGCAAGCTCACCGCGATCGGCCTGATGCTGCTGCTCGCCGCCTGCGGCAAGTCCGCCCAGGTACCGCTGCAGTCCTGGCTCGGTGACGCCATGGAGGGCCCGACCCCCGTCTCGGCCCTCATCCACGCGGCGACGATGGTGACCGCTGGTGTGTACCTGATCGTCCGCTCCGGAGCCATCTTCAACGCCGCCCCGGACGCGCAGCTGGCGGTCACCGTGGTCGGCGCGGTCACACTCCTGTTCGGTGCGATCGTCGGTTGCGCCAAGGACGACATCAAGAAGGCGCTGGCCGGTTCGACCATGTCCCAGATCGGCTACATGGTGCTGGCCGCCGGCCTCGGCCCCATCGGCTACGTCTTCGCGATCATGCACCTGGTGACGCACGGCTTCTTCAAGGCCGGGCTGTTCCTCGGCGCCGGCTCCGTCATGCACGGCATGAACGACGAGGTCGACATGCGCAGGTACGGCGGCCTCAGGAAGTACATGCCGGTCACCTTCATCACCTTCGGCCTCGGTTACCTCGCCATCATCGGCTTCCCGGGCCTGTCCGGTTTCTTCTCCAAGGACAAGATCATCGAGGCGGCCTTCGCCAAGGGCGGCACCGAGGGCTGGATCCTCGGTGGCGCGGCCCTGCTGGGCGCGGCCATCACCGCCTTCTACATGACGCGCGTGATGCTGATGACCTTCTTCGGAGAAGAACGGTGGCGGCACGCCGGTACGCCTTCCCCGGCCGAACCGAGTGTGGAGCCGGCCGCCGAGACCCGCGGAGAGCACGCGGAGCCGCATCCGCACGAGTCCCCGAAGGTCATGACGATCCCGATGATCGTGCTCGCCGTCGGCTCGGTCTTCGGGGGCGCCTTCTTCAGCATCGGCGACCGCTTCCTGCACTGGCTGGAGCCGGTCACCGGGCACAGCGAGGGCCACTCCCCGGTCGGCGCCGCCGCGGTCACCGGGGCGACCATGGCCTGCCTGGTCATCGGCGTCGGCATCGCCTGGGCGCAGTACGGCCGTAAGCCCGTTCCCGCCGTCGCCCCGCGCGGCTCGCTGCTCACCCGCGCGGCCCGTCGGGACCTGCTCCAGGACGACTTCAACCACGTGGTCCTCGTCCGCGGCGGCGAGCACCTGACGCGCTCGCTGGTGTACGTCGACCACACCCTGGTCGACGGCGTGGTCAACGGCACGGCGGCCGGCTTCGGCGGCCTGTCCGGGCGGCTGCGCCGGCTCCAGAACGGCTTCGCCCGCTCCTACGCGGTCTCGATGTTCGGCGGTGCGGCCCTCCTGGTCGCCGCGACCCTGCTGATGAGGGCGGTCTGATACCGATGTCCTTTCCTCTGCTGACAGCGACGGCGGCGCTCCCGGCCGTGGGGGCCGTGGCCACGGCCGCCGTACCGGCCGCGCGACGCACCGCCGCCAAGTGGCTGGCCCTGCTCGTCTCGCTCGCCACCCTCGCCCTGGCGATCACCGTCCTGGTCCGCTTCGACCCGAACGGCGCCCGCTACCAGCTCACCGAGTCCCACGCCTGGATCAAGGACTTCGGGGTGCGCTACGAGCTGGGTGTGGACGGCATCGCGGTCGCGCTGATCGCGCTGACCGCCGTGCTGATCCCGTTCATCATCCTCGCGGGCTGGAACGACGCCGACCCGCTGGAGACCGGCAGCAAGCGGTGGCGGCCCACCCAGGGCTTCTTTGCGCTGATCCTGCTCGTCGAGGCGATGGTGGTCATCTCGTTCGAGGCCACCGACGTCTTCCTCTTCTACATCTTCTTCGAAGCCATGCTCATCCCGATGTACTTCCTCATCGGCGGCTTCGGGGACCGGGCCCACGCGCAGGGCGAGCAAGCGGCCTCGACGCAACGGTCGTACGCGGCCGTGAAGTTCCTGCTCTACAACCTGGCCGGCGGACTGATCATGCTGGCCGCGGTGATCGGCGTGTATGTGGTCGCAGGGAACTTCAGCCTCGCGGAGATCGCGCAGGCGCGCGCGAGCGGCTCGCTGCACATGGCCACCAGCACCGAACGCTGGCTGTTCCTCGGCTTCTTCTTCGCCTTCGCCGTGAAGGCGCCGCTGTGGCCGTTGCACACCTGGCTGCCCAACGCCATGCAGGAGTCCACCGCCCCGGTCGCCGTCCTGATCACGGCCGTCGTCGACAAGGTGGGCACCTTCGCGATGCTCCGCTACTGCCTGCAGCTCTTCCCGGAGGCCTCGAAGTGGGCGACGCCCGTCATCCTCGTCCTGTCTCTGATCAGCATCGTCTACGGCGCACTGCTCGCCGTCGGCCAGCGGGACATCAAGCGCCTGGTGGCGTACGCGTCGATCTCGCACTTCGGCTTCATCATCATGGGCATCTTCGCGATGACCAGCCAGGGCCAGTCCGGCGCCACGCTCTACATGGTCAACCACGGCATTTCCACGGCCGCGTGGATGCTGGTCGCCGGCTTCCTGATCTCCCGGCGCGGCTCGCGGCTCATCTCCGACTACGGAGGCGTGCAGAAGGTCGCCCCGGTGCTCGCGGGCACGTTCCTGATCGGCGGCCTCGCCACCCTCTCCCTGCCGGGCCTCGCGCCGTTCGTGAGTGAATTCCTGGTCCTCGTCGGCACGTTCACGCGCTACCCGGTGATCGGCATCATCGCGACCTCCGGCATCGTGCTCGCCGCGCTCTACGCCCTCGTGCTGTACCAGCGGACGATGACGGGTCCGGTGAAGCCCGAGGTGTCGGCGATGCCCGACCTCCGCGCGCGCGAGCTGGTGGTGGTCGCCCCGCTGATCGTGCTGCTGATCTTCCTGGGCGTCTATCCGAAGCCCGTCACGGACATCGTCAACCCGGCGGTCAAACAGACCATGTCCGACGTACACAAGACCGATCCCAAGCCCTCGGTGGAGGCGGCCAAGTGAGCACAGCAGCCGTCCACAGCCTGTGGACAACCGCGGCCGACCCGATCGCGAAGATGCCGGCGCCGAAGATCGAATACGGACAGTTGTCGCCGACTCTGATCGTCGTCGGTGCCGCGCTGGTCGGCGTGCTGGTCGAGGCGTTCGTCCCGCGCAGGTCCCGCTACTACGCGCAGGTGTTCGTGTCCGTCGTCGCCCTGTGCGCCGCGTTCGCCGCGGTGGTCGCACTGGCGGCCGACGGCTATGGCACCACCAAGGCGCACATCGCGGCGATGGGCGCGATCGCCGTCGACGGCCCGGCCCTGTTCCTCCAGGGCACGATCCTGCTGGCCGGTCTCGTCGCCCTGTTCACGTTCGCCGAGCGGCGCCTGGACCCGGCCGCGCACGGCAACCGCGTCGACTCCTTCGCCGCGCAGGCAGCGTCGGTGCCCGGCAGCGACAGTGAGAAGGCGGCGGTGAAGGCGGGCTTCACCACCACGGAGGTCTTCCCGCTCCTCCTTTTCGCGATCGCGGGCATGCTGGTCTTCCCCGCGGCCAACGACCTGCTGACGCTGTTCGTGGCTCTGGAGGTCTTCTCCCTGCCGCTGTACCTGCTGTGCGCCCTGGCCCGCCGCAAGCGGCTGATGTCGCAGGAGGCCGCGGTCAAGTACTTCCTGCTCGGCGCCTTCGCCTCCGCCTTCACCCTGTTCGGCATCGCCCTGCTGTACGGCTACGCGGGCTCGGTGTCGTACGCGCGCATCGCCCAGGCCGTCGACGGCACGGTCACCGATGTCGACCCGGCGCTCGCCAACACCATGGGCAACGACGCGCTGCTGCTCATCGGCGGCGCCATGATCGTGATGGGGCTGCTGTTCAAGGTGGGCGCGGTGCCGTTCCACATGTGGACGCCCGACGTCTACCAGGGCGCGCCGACGCCCGTGACCGGCTTCATGGCGGCGGCGACCAAGGTGGCCGCGTTCGGCGCGCTGCTGCGCCTGCTGTACGTGGTCCTGCCGGGGATGCGCTGGGACTGGCGGCCGGTGATGTGGGCGGTGGCGATCATCACCATGCTGGGCGGTGCGATCGTCGCGATCACCCAGACCGACATCAAACGGCTCCTGGCGTACTCGTCCATCGCGCACGCCGGATTCATCCTCGCGGGTGTCATCGCCACGTCGAAGGACGGCGTCTCGTCCGTCCTCTTCTACCTCGCCGGCTACTCCTTCGTGACGATCGGCGCCTTCGCGGTGGTCACGCTGGTGCGCGACGCGGGCGGCGAGGCGACCCACCTGTCCAAGTGGGCGGGGCTCGGCCGCCGCTCCCCGCTGGTGGCGGCCGTGTTCGCGGTCTTCCTCCTGGCCTTCGCCGGTATCCCGCTGACCTCCGGCTTCGCCGGAAAGTTCGCGGTGTTCAAGGCGGCGGCGGACGGCGGTGCGGCCCCTCTGGTCGTCATCGGTGTGATCTCCTCGGCGATCGCCGCGTTCTTCTACATCCGGGTGATCGTCCTGATGTTCTTCAGCGAACCGCGCCCGGAGGGTCCGACGGTCGCCGTTCCGTCCCCGCTGACCACGGTGGCGATCGGCCTGGGTGTGGCCGTGACACTGGTGCTGGGCGTGGCTCCGCAGTACTTCCTGGACTTGGCCAGCCAGGCGGGAGTCTTCGTGCGCTGACCCACCCCACGCACTCGCGGCTGCCCGGCAGCCCCTGTGGGGTGCCGGGCAGCGGCATGAGCGGGCTGGCAACGGTCGCTTCCGGTGAGCGCCCGGTCACCGGAAGAACGGAGCCGGCCTGTGGATAACTTCCGTGGCTGTCGGTGCGGCCCCCTATCGTGGAGGCAGCGGTCGGGATACGACACACGGGGGACCGGCGGGGGACAGGACCATGGAAGCGACGGGCGGGATCAGCGAGATGCCACAGGTGACCGAGGGGCCGGACGCGGCCGACAGCGAGGCGTTGGCCACGCTGCACCGGGTCTTCGGATACGAGGCTTTCCGGGGCGAGCAGGAAGCGATCATCGAGCATGTGGTGGCCGGCGGCGACGCCGTCGTGCTCATGCCGACCGGTGGCGGCAAGTCGCTCTGCTACCAGATCCCCGCCCTGGTCAGACCCGGTACGGGCGTGGTGATCTCCCCGCTGATCGCCCTGATGCAGGACCAGGTGGACGCCCTGCGCGCGCTCGGGGTGCGGGCCGGCTTCGTCAACTCCACGCAGGACTTCGACGAGCGGCGCATGGTCGAGGCCGAGTTCCTCGCCGGCGAGCTGGATCTGCTCTACCTGGCGCCGGAGCGGCTGCGCCTGGACGCCACGCTCGACCTGCTCTCGCGCGGCAAGATCTCCGTCTTCGCCATCGACGAGGCGCACTGCGTGTCCCAGTGGGGCCACGACTTCCGCCCCGACTATCTCGCCCTGTCCCTCCTCGGCGAGCGCTGGCCGGACGTCCCGCGGATCGCGCTGACCGCCACGGCCACCCGCGCCACCCACCAGGAGATCACCCAGCGGCTGGGCCTGCCGACGGCCCGCCACTTCGTCGCCAGCTTCGACCGGCCCAACATCCAGTACCGGATCGTGCCCAAGGCCGACCCCAAGAAGCAGCTGCTCGCCCTCCTGCGCCAGGAGCACGAGGGCGACGCCGGCATCGTGTACTGCCTGTCGCGCAACTCCGTGGAGCGGACGGCGGAGTTCCTGAGCGCCAACGGCGTCGAGGCGGTGCCGTACCACGCGGGCCTGGACGCGGGCACGCGCGCCGCCCACCAGTCCCGGTTCCTGCGCGAGGACGGCCTGGTCGTCGTGGCGACCATCGCCTTCGGCATGGGCATCGACAAGCCGGACGTACGATTCGTCGCCCACCTGGACCTGCCCAAGTCGATCGAGGGCTACTACCAGGAGACTGGCCGCGCGGGCCGTGACGGACTGCCCTCCACGGCGTGGATGGCGTACGGCCTGAACGACGTCATACAGCAGCGCAAGCTGATTCAGTCCGGCGAGGGCGACGAGGCGTTCCGGCGCCGTGCCTCCGCCCACCTCGACGCGATGCTCGCGCTGTGCGAGACGGCCCAGTGCCGCCGCGGCCAGCTGCTCGCCTACTTCGGCCAGGAGCCCGATCCGGCGAGCTGCGGCAACTGCGACACCTGCCTGACCCCGCCGGAGACCTGGGACGGCACGATCGCCGCGCAGAAGGTGCTCTCGACGGTGGTGCGGCTCCAGCGCGAGCGCGGGCAGAAGTTCGGCGCCGTCCAGATCGTCGACATCCTGCTCGGCAAGCGCACCGCCAAGGTCATCCAGTTCGACCACGACCAGCTGTCCGTCTTCGGCATCGGATCGGACCTCACCGAGGCGGAGTGGCGGGGCGCCATCCGCCAGATGCTGGCCCAGGGGCTGCTCGCGGTCGAGGGGGAGTACGGCACGCTGGTGCTCACCGAGGCGAGCGGCGCCGTGCTGCGGCGGGAGCGCGAGGTGCCGCTGCGCAAGGAGCCGAAGAAGCCGGCCGTCACCCGGTCGCGGTCGGCCGGCGCGTCCGGTGGCGATCGCAAGGCCAAGGCCGCCGCGGCCGAGCTGCCCGACGAGCTGCTGCCCGCCTTCGAGGCGCTGCGCGCCTGGCGCACCGAACAGGCCCGTGAGCAGGGCGTCCCGCCGTACTTCATCTTCAACGACGCCACCCTGCGCGGGATCGCCATCCTGAGACCCGCCTCGGTGCGCGAGCTGGCCACGGTGAGCGGCGTCGGAGAGAAGAAGCTGGCGACGTACGGGGAGGGTGTGCTCGGGGTGCTGGCCTCCCTGGACGGCCCCGCGACCCCCGCAGGTCAGGCCGGCGTGGCGGTGCCGGCTTCCGCCGCCGGTGCCGCGCGGGACGACGACTGGCCGGAGCCCGACTTCGCGCCCGAGCCGGAGCCCGACGACTGGATATAGCCGGTCCGGCGGCTCGGTCCGCGGCGATGCGAGGGGTCCTCACAGCCCCCTCGCCGCGTAGGCCCTGACGTCCGCGTCCGAGTCGGCCGTGGCCGTGGCGAGGGCGGCGCGAGCCTCCGCCGTGGTCCGGTGCCGGCTCAGGGCCAGGACAGCCGCCTTGCGTACATCGGCGTTCGGGTCGTCCAGCACCTTGGCCAGGGCGGGTACGGCGGCCTCGGCGGCCGCGGCCGACAGCGCGGTGGCGGCGCCGGAGCGGACCTGCCATGCCGGATCGGACAGGGCGGCGACGGCCCGGGCGGCGAGCGGCGCCGGGCAGCCGGTGTCGCCCAGCGCGCCGAGCGCGGCGCCGCGTACCAGGGCGTCGGGGTCCTCGGTGAGCCGGTCCAGGGTGGCCGCGAGCAGATGCCGGTCGGCTTCCGCCGCCACCGCCGGGGCGACCGTGGCCAGTGCCTTGACCACCGCCATCCGGACCTCTCGGGAGGGGTCGTCCGCGGCGCTCGCCAGCGGCCGGACGGCGTCGACCGAGACCAGTGCCCGTACGGCCGAGGCGCGGACGGTGATGTCGGGGTCGTCCAGAGCCGCAGCGAAGAGGCCGGCCTCGCCGAGCCGCAGCGCGCGCAGCACATCGAGCGCGGCGGCTCGTACCAAGGGATCGGCCCCGTCGAGCGCATCGGTGAGGGCGGCGCCCAGAGCGGGGACGGGTGGCAGGGTCTCGACGAGTTCGCGCAGGGAGGCCGCGGCGGCCGCGCGGACCTCGGCGTCGGGGTCGGCGAGTGCCCCGGCCAGGGCCTGCCCGGTGCCGGGCGGCACGGTCTCGGTGAGCACCGACACGGCCGTCCGGCGCACAGCGGGCTCGGGGTCCGCCAAGTAGGGCTCCAGAGCGGTGAGTCCGGGCGCCGCCTCGGCGAGAGCCAGAAGCTGGAGCAGCCGGGGGGAGGCGGTGCCATGGGCGTCGGGCCGCTCTGGGGAGACGGCGGCCCGCGCGGCGACCGGTTCCGCGGCGACCGGCGCCGTCCCTGGCGGCCCGGCCGTCGCCACGTGCTCGGCAAGGACCTCGCCGATCCGCCGGGAGGGACCGCCGACGGGCGTGAACTCATCGACCGGGACCAGATAGGGAGCCACGGGACGGGCTGTGAACTCCATTGCGCCGGAGGGGGACTTGTGCAGATCGAGATGGTGGAACCAGGAAGCGTCGTCACGGCCGGGGTGGTCGAGGCGGTCGTGGTAGAGGCCCCAGCGGGACTCGGTGCGGGCGAGAGAGGCGCGGGCGGCCATCTCCGCGCAGTCACGGATGAAGGTGACCTCGGCGCAGCGCATCAGTTCGTGCGGGGTGCGGGCGCCCATGGCGGCGATGTCGGCGCGCATCCGCTCGAAGGCGTCCAGAGCGAGGGAGAGCCGCGCGCCGGACTTCGGCGGTGCCACGTAGTCGTTCACGAAGCGGCGCAGCTTGTACTCGACCTGGGGCTGCGGCGGGCCGTCCGGGTGGCGCAGGGGGCGGTAGATCAGCTCGTGCGCCTCACGTACCTGGTCCGCGGGAAGCTCACCCTCGTACGCCCTGTACCGGGAGGCGTCCGCGCCCGCCAGGTCGCCGAAGACGAAGGCGCCGATCATGTAGTTGTGCGGGACGCAGGCGAGGTCACCGGCGGCGTACAGCCGGGGGACGGTCGTACGGGCGTGGTCGTCGACGCGGACGCCGGAGGCGGAGTGGCCGCCGCACAGGCCGATCTCGGAGATGTGCATCTCGACGTCGTGGGTGCGGTAGTCGTGCCCGCGCCCGGCGTGGAAGGTGCCCCGGGTGGGCCGCTCGGTGGAGTGCAGGATCGACTCCAGGGCGGAGACCGACTCCTCGGGCAGATGGCTGAGCTTGAGGTAGACCGGACCGCGGTCGCTGGCGACCTCGGCGGCGAACTCGGCCATCATCTGCCCGGACCAGTAGTCCGAGTCGACGAACCGCTCGCCGTGCCGGTTGACCTGGTAGCCGCCGAAGGGATTGGCGACGTAGGCGCAGGCCGGGCCGTTGTAGTCCTTGATGAGCGGGTTGATCTGGAAGCACTCGATACCGGTCAGCTCGGCGCCGGCGTGGTAGGCCATGGCGTACCCGTCACCGGCGTTGGTGGGGTTCTCGTAGGTGCCGTAGAGGTAGCCGGAGGCGGGCAGCCCGAGCCGGCCGCAGGCGCCGGTGGCGAGGATCACCGCGCCGGCGCGGACGGTGACGAAGGCGCCGGTACGGGTGTGGAAGCCGACGGCGCCCACGGCCCGTCCGTCGGCGGTGAGAACCCTGACCGGCATCACCCGGTTCTCGATGCGGATCCGCTCCCGCATCTCCCGCCGCCGGAGCTGCCGGTAGAGGACCTTTTTGACGTCCTTTCCCTCTGGCATCGGCAGTACGTACGAGCCGGAGCGATGCACCTGGCGCACCGCGTACTCACCGTGCTCGTCCTTCTCGAACTTGACGCCGTACGACTCCAGCCGCTGCACCATCGCGAAGCCACGAGTCGCCGTCTGGCGGACGGCCGACTGGTCGACGATGCCGTCGTTGGCGCGGGTGATCTCGGCGACGTAGTCGTCGGGTTCGGCGCGGCCGGGGACGACCGCGTTGTTGACGCCGTCCATGCCCATGGCGAGCGCGCCGGAGTGGCGGACGTGGGCCTTCTCCAGCAGCAGGACGTCCGCGCCGTGCTCCGCGGCGGTCAGGGCGGCCATGGTGCCGGCGGTGCCGCCGCCGATGACGAGGACGTCGCAGGTCAGCTCCTCGGCGTCGGTGACGGCGGGAATCTCCAGGGGGGTGGTGGCGGGGCTGGTCACCGGGATGCCTTTCAGGAACCGAGCGAGGTCAGGATGTCGTGGCGCAGGGCCGCGCGGGCAGGTGCGTCGACGGCCCCGCGGTCTCGTGGGCCGGGAACATCGCGTACGGCGGTCACCCGGCCGGAGCCGAGCACGGCCACGCGGTCGCCGAGGAAGAGGGCCTCGTCCACGTCGTGCGTGACGAAGACGACGGTCGCACCCGTGCCGCGCAGCACGTCCACCAGCAGGTCCTGCATGCCGGAGCGGGTCTGGGCGTCGAGGGCGCCGAAGGGCTCGTCCATGAGGACGGCGCGCGGGCTGTCTGCCAAGGCGCGGGCCAACTGGGCGCGCTGGCGTTGCCCGCCGGACACCCGGTGCGGCAACTGCCCGGCCTGCGCGGTCAGTCCGACGCGTTCGAGCCAGGACTCGGCCCGGGCACGACGCTCGCCGCGCGGTACGCCGCTGATGGCGAGCGGCAGTTCGACGTTCCCGCGCAAGGTGCGCCAGGGCAGCAGCGCGTCCTCCTGGAAGACCAGCGCGCGGTCGGCCGACGGCGCGGTCAGCGCCCTGCCGTCCTCCTCGGCCATGCCGCCCAGCGGGGGCAGCAGTCCGGCGAGCGTGCGCAACAGCGTGGACTTGCCGCAGCCTGACGGGCCGACGACAGTCAGGATCTCGCCGGGAGCGACATCCAGGTCGACGCCGAACAGCACCGGCGCGTCCGGCCGCCCGAGCACGGCGGATCGGAAGGTGAGCCGGGTACCGCACGACGTCGTTGGTACCGGCGTGGCGACGGGGGCGGTGACGGTCTCAGACGAGGTACTCATCGCGGGCCTCCTCGGTGTCCTTGTGACCCTGCTGTTCGGGTTGGGTGTGCTGCTCGGAATCGCGGTCGGCGCGAGCGGGGGCGACGGCAGGCCGGGGTACCCGGGTGCGGCCGCCGGGGGCGTACGAGGCGCGGGGCAGCCAGCGGGTCAGACGCCGGCCGAGGAGTTCCACGGCCGTGGAGGTCACCCAGCCGAGGATGCCGATGGTGACCATGCCGACGAAGACGCCCGGGTAGTTCACCACCGTGTAGTCCTGCCAGGTGCGGTAACCGACCCCGTACTGGCCGGAGATCATCTCGGCGGAGATCACACAGATCCACGACACACCGATGCCGACCGACAGCCCGCCGAAGATTCCGGGCAGCGCGCCCGGCAGCACCACCGATCCGAGGATCCGCAGCCTGCCGCCGCCCATGGTGCGCACCGCCTCCTCCCAGACGGGGGTGAGCGCGCGGACCGCGTGTCGGGTGGAGACCAGCACCGGGAAATAGGCGGCGGCGCAGGTGATGAAGATGATGCCCTGCTCGTTGGAAGGGAAGAGAAGGATCGCGACCGGCACGAGGGCGATTGCCGGGATGGGGCGGATCACCTCCAGGACCGGGCCGATCAGGTCTTCTGCGAGCCGCGACCTGGCCACGAGTACGCCTGTTGCCACCCCGAGGACGGCCGCCAGGGCGAAACCGGTGAGGATCCGGGTGAGGCTGTCGGTGAGATCGGTCCAGTAGTCGTCACCGGAGAGCCGGCCGGCGAACGCGCGGGCCACGTCGGTGACCGTCGGGAACTGCGAGAAGCGCAGCCACAGGTCTATCTTCAGACTGGTCAGCAGCTGCCACAGGCCGAGGAAGACGGCCAGGGAAGCGGTGCGCAGCGCATAACGGGTGAGGGGCCGCCGGGTCATGAGGCACGCTCCAGAGCCGAGCGGTACGACACGGTGCGGGCGCCACCGTGGCCGGCGAGGTACGCCTGCGCGGTGGCCGGGGTGACGAAGGGGAGGAACTGTTCGCCGTCGGCCACCCAGACCGCCTTGTCGGCGAACCAGAGCGTGCCGGTGGTGGCGTCGGGCACGTAGGCGGCGCGGATGCCGTCCCGGTGTCCGGCCACGTAAGCCAACAGCGCCTTGGCGGACTTGAAGGGCAGGGTCTTGTCGCTCCCCTTGGCCCACACCTCGCTGGCGGCCAGCCTGGGCAGGGCAGCGAGCCGCTGGGCGTAGGAGGCGCCGAGGGCCTGCTTCAGGTATCGGTCGTCGACGAAGGAGTCCACGTCGATGGCGCCGGTCAGCTTGGCGGCCTGCAGTACGGACACGTCCTGCTTGAGCGCGGAGACGAGCGGGGGCTTGATCGCCGGGTCGAAGGTGGCGATGCCGTGGGCGCCGTTGTAGAGGTAGACGACCTCGGCGGGCAGGCCGGTGGCCCGGGCGACCTTCTCGGCCGCGGTGACGGGGTGGGCGTTGAGGTAGTCCGTCGCCTGCGCCTGGGCCTTGAGGAAGGCCTCCAGGACGGCCGGCCGCTGCCGGGCGAAGTCCGCGCGCGCGGTCACGCCGTGGAACGTGGGCAGGTTCAGCTGGGCGCCGTCGTACAAGGCTTTCGCCTTTCCCTGGTAGGCGAGCAGCCCGGGCCAGGCGACGAACTGCGACAAGGCGTCCACGCTGCCGGAGGTCAGCGCCGAGGCGCCCACCGCGGGCTGCTGGTTGAGTTTGGATATGCCCTTGTCCGGGTCGATGCCGGCGCGCTGCATGGCCCGTACGAGCGTGCCGTCGGCGGCCGAGCCGATGCTGGTGGAGACCTTCTTTCCCTTCAGGTCGTTCAGTGAGGTGAGCTTGGAACCAGGCGCGGTGACCACGGTGTTGAGTCCGCCGCGCAGGTTGTATCCGGTGACCGACACCAGGTGCGTGGGGCGGCCGAGCTGTCTGCCGCGGGCCGCGTTGAGCAGCAGCGGAAAGTCGCCCATCGAGCCGATGTCGATCTTCCCTGCGGCCATCTGGGCGGTGATCGGGGCCCCGGTGGCGTAGTCCTGCCAGTCGACCTTGTAGGTGTGGCCGTCGTGCAGGGAGTTGAGCTGTTCCTCGAAGTAGCCGAGGGAGCGCAGCAGTGTCCCGGCTGTGACGGTGTTGATGGTCCTGGACTGGTAGCCGACGGTCACGGTGACCGTGGAGCCGCTGCCCGCCTCGGCACTGCCGCCGCAAGCCGACAGGGGGAGGAGCAGTGCGGCGGCGGACAGGGCGACTGCCGTGCGTTTCATGGGGTGGTACCTCTCACCGGAGCAGGTAGGGCATGTTGACCGTGACGGCACCGGTGGGACAGCGGGCCGCGCACGGGCCGCAGTACCAGCACTCGTCGACGTGCATGTACGCCTTGCCGCTGCTGTCGTCGATGGCGAGCGAGTCCAGCGGGCACATGTCCACGCAGAGGGTGCAGCCGTCGATGCACTTCGACTCGTCGATGGTGACGGGCACGTCGGCCCGCTGGGGCGCCAAGGGCATGGCTGTCTCCAGGAAACGTGCAGGCAGGGTGGGTGCGGCGGTCGGTTGCTACGACCGGTGGAGCAGGCCGCTCATGGTGATGCGGTCGCCGCGGAAGCGGACGAACTCCAGGTCGACGGGGCGGCCGTCGGCGAGGTGAGTCAGGCGTTCCAGCATCAGCACGGCGGTGGCGCGCGGGGCCTGGAGCACGGCGGCGGAGTGGGCGTCCGCGTTCACCGCCTCCAGAGTGATCTCGGCGTGGCCGAGGCGCTGGCCGGTGATGGCTTCCAGGAGGCGGAAGACATCGGTGTTCTCCAGGTCGGCGCCGAGCAGGGCGGTGCCGATGTCGAGCGGGATGTAGGTCAGGTCGAGGGAGAGGGGGAGGCCGTTGAGACGGCGCAGGCGCTCGATGTAGAGCACGTCGGCGCCGGCCGGGATGCCGAGGCGGTCGGAGACCGGCGCGGGTGCGGGGGCGGGGGCCATGGTGCGGACCTCGTTGGTGACGCGGCCGTGTTCGCGGAGGGTTTCCGCGAGGCCCATCAGACGGTCGAGCCCGTGCGGGTATTTCCGGGCCACGACCACGGTGCCGATTCCCGGCGACCGCTCGACCAGGCCCTCGGCCCGGAGGAGGTCCAGGGCTTGGCGGACGGTGTTGCGGGAGGCGCGGTAGTCGGCGGCGAGGGTCGACTCGTGCGGGAGGAAGCCGTCCTGGAAGGCGCCGGCGAGGAGCTGTTGGCGCAGCAGGTCGGCGAGCTGCCGGGCCCGGTCCGCGCGCAGCCGACGACGCGCGCGGTGGGCGGCGACGGTGGTCGCGGCACCCTGACCGGCGTGGTCGCGGGGGCGGTCGGAGGGTGGCATGGCTGGAACCATACCGATGAGGTAGGGAAAGGTGTGTTGCCGCAGTGTTGCGCCACGTGAAGGAGTGTTGGATGCACCACTGAGCTGCGGATTTGGCCTGGAGAGCAGGAAGACCTGCCACCCGGCGGCCGCTTCAGGACAGTGCCGTCAGCCCCGGGGCGAACGTGATCAGCAGCGGCAGCAGCGGTACCAGGGCGGCCACGGTCGTCGTCAGGGCCCGGTGTCGGCGCAGCAGGCGCGGCGGGGGCTCCAGCAGGCGGTCCACGCGCTCGCCCAGCAGACGGCGGCTGGAGTCGCAGGAGAGGATGCCCCGGTGCTGGTTCAGCTCGATCAGAGCGAGGGCCGTGGTGAGGTGCCCGCAGCGGCGGGATGCCGTGTCGTCGGCGGCCAGTTCGACCAGGCGGTGCGTCTGGTCGCAGAAGTGGGCGAAGAGCGGCACGCGCGGGAAGCCTGTGGCGAGCGCGGTGGACAGGTGCAGCAGCCAGTTGTGATGGGCACGCGCGTGCCCGCGCTCATGCGTGAGGACGGCGTCCAGCTGGTGGTCGGTAAGTCGCTGCAGCGCGCCTGTGGTGACGACCAGCTGCGGCGGGTGGCCCGGCATCCACCAGGCGTCGGGGTACTCGTCCTCCAGCACCAGCATCGGGCCGCGCGCGGCCGGGAGCCCGGCCGGCAGGTCGGGGGCGCGCTCGCGCAGCTGCGCCCGGGCCTGACCGCGGCTGCGGCGGGCCTCGACCAGTTCGCGAGCCAGCATCGCCGTCGTCCAGGCGGCCCCGCAGGCCAGCAGCAGCGTGAGGGCGGTGGCCCATACCGGTGTGGCGGACAGGTCGTACGCTGCGGCGACGGAGGGCGGCGCCGGGGCGAACACATGATCCCGCACGGTGCGGAAGACGGCCGCCGTGCCCAGGATCAGCGCGGCCAGACAGCACAGCAGGACGGTGGCGACCAGGCACTGCCACACCCACAGGGCGACCACGGGTTCCCGCTCGGGCCAGGCGGCGCGGGTCAGCGCGCGCGGTGCCGGCAGTGCGGCCGTCAGGGCGACGATGCTCAGCAGGAGCAGGCAGACGGTCATGCCGGGGCTCCGGTTCCTGGTCGGAGGAGGTGGGGCGCGGGTGGTGCGGGCGATGCGCCGAGGGCGCGTCGCGTGGTGCGTGTCCGCCCAGTATGCCGGGGAGGAGGGGCGAGAGGCAGCTCCCGGCGGTGATCCCTCTCGCCGCGCGGTCGGCCGCCGGCCGGCGTGTCCGGCTCCCCCGGCACGGAGACCGGAAGTCCTGTGTCTCCCGGTCTCCGTGCCGGTACCCGGGCGCGCTGTCCCGGCGGGTCGCGTGCTGAACTGTCGCTGGAAGCAGGGGGCAGATGCGCTACGCGCGCGTGAGGCGGCGCAGGGTCACGCGGGGAGGACCCGGCCGCTGACCTCCCCCAGTCCGACTCGGCTCCCGTCCGGGCCGGGTGCCCACGCGGACAGCGTCACCACGTCGCCGTCTTCCAGGAACGCCCGCTTTCCGTCGGGGAGTTCGAGCGGTTCGCGGCCGTTCCAGGTCAGCTCCAGCAGGGAGCCGCGCTGGCCCTCGTCGGGACCGCTCACCGTGCCCGAGCCGTACAGGTCGCCGGTGCGTAGCGAGGCACCGTTCACCGTCATGTGGGCGAGCTGCTGGGCGGCGGTCCAGTACATGGTCGAGAAGGGTGGTTCCGACACCACATGCCCGTTGATCGCCACGGAGATGCGCAGGTCGTAGCCGCCCGGCTCGATGCCGGGCGTGGAGTCGTCCAGGTAGGGCAGCAGGGGGTGCGTGCGCTGGGGTGGGGCCACGCGCGCGTGCTCCAGTGCGTCCAGCGGGGTGATCCACGCCGACAGCGAGGTCGCGAAGGACTTGCCGAGGAACGGGCCGAGGGGGACGTACTCCCAGGCCTGGATGTCCCGCGCGGACCAGTCGTTCAGCAGGCAGAGGCCGAAGACGTGCTCGCGGAAGTCGGCCAGCGCGACCGGGCTGCCCAGCGCGGACGGGGTGCCCACGACGAAGCCGACCTCGGCCTCGATGTCCAGCCGGATCGACGGGCCGAAGACGGGGGCCGGGTCGCCCGGACCCTTGCGCTGCCCGGAGGGTCGTACGACGTCGGTGCCTGAGACGACGACGGTGCCGGAGCGGCCGTGGTAACCGATGGGCAGGTGCTTCCAGTTGGGGGTGAGGGAGTCCTCGGCGTCCGGGCGGAAGATCCGGCCGACGTTCCTGGCGTGGTTCTCCGACGCGTAGAAGTCGACGTAGTCCGCGACCTCGAACGGCAGGTGCAGGGTCACCTCGGACAGGGGGTGGAAGAGCGGCTCGACCGTCGCGCGGTGCTCGGGATCGGTGATCCAGGCCGTGACTGCGCGCCGTACCTCCGACCAGACCGCACGGCCGCCGGCCAGCAGGGGGTTGAGGGTGGGGCGGGCGAGCAGCGCCTGGTGCGGCGAACTGAGGGCGGCCGCCGCGGCACCCGCGTCGAGGACGTGGTCACCGAGCCGGACGCCGACCCTCCGCTCCGTGCTGCCGGATGGCGAGAACACGCCATAGGGAAGGTTGTGCGGGCCGAAGGGGTCGCCCTCGGGGACGTCGAAGGGGGGCATGGGGTGCTGCCTCACTCTCATCCGGGCCATGCATGGCGATGCGTTCCATGTGGTTGCGCCACACGTTACGGCCGTGATGCGTGTCTTGGGCAGAGCCCCCTGCGGTGCGCCCGGCGACCGGCGGCAGGTGACTGACCGGGACGCCCCCATGGTTGCCCGCACCACGTCTAAAGGGTTCGCAATGTCCTAATAGGGTCTGTATAAGCCTTGTCGGAGTGGGCAATTCCGGCTTAGCGTCCTTTGGGGACACGGACGGGCCGGATCCGTTCCGTTGGGGGGACAGTGGGGGGACCCGTGGCCGGAGACGCCGTCAGTGTGCCGTTCGAGGCGGACCGTGACGTGCCGGGGCTCATCGTCAAGTTCGGCGACTATCCGCTGCACCACGGCGGTGTCGGCGCGATCCGCAGCCTGGGCCGCCTCGGCGTGCCCATGTACGCCATCACCGAGGACCCGTACACGCCGGCGGCCTCCTCGCGCTATCTGAAGAAGGCGTTCGTGTGGCCGACGACCGGCGCGGAGGAGCCCGGCCACCTGGTCCAGGGCCTGTTGCGCATCGGCCGCAGGATCGGGCGCCCGACCGTCCTGATACCGACCGACGAGGAGGCCGCCGTCCTGATCGCCGAGCACCAGGACGATTTGGCCGGATCATTTCTCTTCCCGAGGGTCGATCCCGTGCTGCCGCGCCGGCTCGCGAGCAAACAGGGGCTGCACGAACTGTGCGTCGAGCACGGCATCGCCAGCCCGGCGGCCGTTTTCCCGGAGTCCTACGACGACATCGTCGCCTTCGCCGGCACGGCCCGCTTCCCGGTGGTGGCCAAGAACCGCGAGGCGTTCGTACGGCGCCGTCGGCCCGCCGTGAACGGCACCACGCGCATCGCCACGCGCGCGGGGCTGCTCGCCCTGGCCCGCGACTGGGGCGAGGAACCGGGTGTGATCCTCCAGGAGTACCTCCCGCGCGAGGAGGCCGAGGACTGGATCGTGCACGCCTGCTTCGGTCCGGACTCCACACCGCTCGCGCTGTTCACCGGCGTCAAGGTCCGCTCGTGGCCGCCGCACGCCGGGATGACGGCGAACGCGTACGTCGTCGACAACCCGGAACTCGCCGACCTCGCCGCGCGTTTCATCAAACAGATCGGCTTCAGCGGCATCATCGACCTCGACCTGCGCTTCGACCGGCGCGACGGACAGTACAAACTCCTCGACTTCAACCCCCGCATGGGCGCCCAGTTCCGGCTCTTCGAGAACGAGTCGGGGGTGGACGTCGTCCGCGCCCTGCATCTGGACCTGACCGGCCGCGCCGTACCGGAGGGGGAACAGCGCGCCGGACACCGCTACATCGTGGAGAACATCGACCTGCCCGCCCTCCTCGCCTACCGCCGCAGCGGCTACACGACGCCCCACGCGCCGGCGAAGGCGAGCGGGACGGAGCTGGCCTGGTTCGCGGGTGACGACCCGCTGCCGTTCCTCACGATGCTCGCCCGCTTCGTGCGTCCGGGCGCGAAGCACCTGTACCAGCTGTGGCGCACCACCCGGCGCGGCAACGGCACCGCCACGCCGTAGGCGCACGCGCAACACCCTCGCGCGCAGCGGCCGCGCACAGCAGGCGTCAGACATCCACGAAGCAGGCAAGGCCACCGCGCGTGGCACACCGTGTCCTGGGGAGGGACTTCGTGACTCCACCGGTTGCAGTCATCGGGGCCGGACCGTTCGGCCTGTCCACCGCCGCCCATCTCCGCGCGCGGCATCCCCGTCCGCGTCTTCGGCGACCCCATGGTCAGCTGGCGCGCCCACATGCCCGAGGGCATGCTCCTGAAGTCGACTCCCGCCGCTTCCAGCCTCGACTGCCCACAGCCCGGCCACACCCTCGCCGACTACTGCGACGCGGCCGGAATCCGTCCTCTGGTGACCGACGAGGACATCATCCCGGTGGATACCTTCATCGCGTACGGGGAGTGGTTCCAGCGGCGACTGCTGCCGGGTCCGGAGCGGGTGCGGGTCGTCTCCGTCGATCGTCACGCGCGCGGTGGCTTCGAACTGAAACTGGGCTCGAGTGAGTTGTGCACCGCACGCGCGGTGGTCGTCGCCACCGGGCTGTCCGGCCTCGCCCGTCTTCCGGCTGAGCTGGCGGGCGGGGCACCCGACGGACCCGCGGCCTCGGCCCGCTCTCGCACAGCTCCCAGCACCACGATCTCAGCCGGTTCGCCGGTCAGGAGCTGATCGTGGCCGGCGCCGGCCAGTCCGCGCTGGAGACGGCGACGCTCGCCGCGGAAGCGGGCGCACGCGTGCGTGTCGTCGCGCGCGGCCGGGGCCGGGTGGCCTTCGGCGCGCCGCCCTGGGAGCAGCCGAGGCTGCGCCCCGAGTCCCCCTTCGGCCGCGCCTGGTCGCTGTGGGCGCTCAGCTACTACCCGCACCCCTACCGCCACCTGCCCGAAGCCGCCCGCCACTACCTGGTCCGCCGGGTCCTCGGGCCGCTCGGCGCCTGGTGGCTGCGCGAGCGGTTCGAGGGCGCCGTACAGGTGCGGGAGGTCGAGCGGATCGTGGGCGCGCACGCGCAGGACGGCAGCCCCGTGCTCACCGTCCGCACGCACGGCGGCCCGTACGGAGCGGCTCACCGCCGGCCACGTCATCGCGGCCACGGGCTACCGCGTCGACATCGCCGCGCTGGACTTCCTCGGCCCCGGACTGCGCACCGGCCTCGAGGTGAGCCGTGGCGCGCCGAAGCTCGGCCCCGGCTACGTGTCCTCCGTCCCCGGCCTGTGCTTCACCGGCCTGCCGGCGGCGGCGTCGTACGGCCCGGTGATGCGCTTCGTGTGCGGCACCGAGTTCGCCTCCCCGCGCCTGGCGCGCCACCTGGCAGCGGCCCACGGCTGACACCGTCGTGTGGCTGAAAGACGGCACTTGGGGCTGATGAGCACGTAAGTGCGCAGCATGACAAGGTGAGTCGGACCGGCGCCGCGTCCGTATTCTCTGAACATGGCAGCCGCATATGCACTGATCGCCACTGACCTGGACGGAACGCTGCTGCGCGGCGACGACACGGTCTCCGGCCGGACGCTCGCCGTGCTCGCGCGGGCGGCGCGGGTCGGCGCCCGCCATCTGGTGGTGACGGGCCGCCCGGCCCCGCGGGTACGGCCGCTGCTCGCGCACCTCGGGTGCGGCGGGCTCGCGGTGTGCGGCCAGGGCGCGCAGGTCTACGACGCCGGAAGCGGCCGCCTGCTGTGGTCGGTGCGGCTGGACCGTGAACTGGCCGAGGAAGCGCTCGGCAAGATCGAGGCCGAGGTGGGGCAGGTCTACGCGGCCGTGGACCAGGACGGTGTCGACGGGCTCACGCTGATCGAGCCCGGCTACCGGATGCCGCACCCGACCCTGCCCTCGGTCCGGGTCGGCCGGCGCGACGACCTGTGGTGCGAGCCGATCAGCAAGGTGCTGCTGCGCCACGCCGTCCTGTCCGACGACGAGTTGGCGGCGGTCGCGCGCGCGGTGGTGGGTCCGCTGGCGACGGTCACGATGTCGGGGCCCGGGACCGTGGAGCTCCAGCCGTGCGGGGTGACCAAGGCGACCGGGCTCGCGCTGGCCGCCGAGCGACTGGGGGTCGGCGCCGGGCAGGCCGTGGCGTTCGGGGACATGCCCAACGACATCCCGATGTTCGAGTGGGCGGGGCATGGGGTCGCCATGGCCGACGCGCATCCCGAACTCAAGGCGGTGGCCGACGAGATCACCTTGTCGAACGAGGACGACGGCGTCGCCGTCGTCCTCGAAAGACTGCTCCCGGCCGGCTGACCGACGCATCGGCTGACCGGCATACCGGCACGCGCCGGTCAGCAGCGTCCGGCCAGGGCGGCCCCTGTGGCAGACCACCCTGTGTCAGACGACCGCGCGGGCCTCCGCGTCACGGGCTGTGGTGTCCCGGCCCGTGGCGCCGGTGTCTCAGTACGCGCTGGAGACGTTGTCGATGGAGCCGTAGCGCGCGGCGGCGTAGTTGCAGGCCGCGGTGATGTTCGCGACCGGGTCGTACGGGTTGAAGGAGGTGCCGGCCACGTGGTAGGCCCGGAAGGTCGGGTCGATGACCTGGAGCAGGCCCTTGGAGGGGATGCCGGCGGCGGCGTTGGAGTCCCAGTTGTTGATGGCCAGCGGGTTGCCGGAGGACTCCCGCATGATGTTGCGGTAGATGCCGTTGTAGGTGCCCGGGATGCCCTTCTGGGCCATGATCGCGAGGGACTCGCGGATCCAGCCGTCGAGGTTGTTCGAGTACCCGGCGGTGGCGACGAGGGCCTTGGTGGTGACGGCCGTCTTGGTGGTGCCGGTGGCGGCGGAGGCGCTGGTGGCGCCGATGAGAGGCAGCGCGAGGACGGCGGCACCGGTGCCGGCGGCGGCGACGGTGCGCATGAGACGGCTGGTCCGGGTACGGCGGTGCTGAGCGGCAGCAGGCATGGCGAAGTTCCTCTCCGTCGCCTGCGAGGTGAGCTGTCGGGTTCGGGCGGGGAGGTGCCCGGCCGTGCCTTCGTGAGAAGGCGTGGCTTAACCCCTAGCCGTTCCGGTGCGACATGTGCCGACCGGCCCGGCGACTTACCTGGGTCCCCCGCTCCTGCCGTACGAATGAGTTCGCGGATGGTTATGCGGGCGGCGGCAGGATTCGGCGTCCGCCCGGCGAGCGGGAACGTATGCGAGAGCACATGCCGGGAACAAGTACCGGATTCACATGGCGCCCCATTTGACCTTGATCAATCCCCTATGGGGTGCTTGATCCTTTGCGGATGCCAATCCTCAACTCGCCGTCCGGGCAAGGGGGAACGGGTGGTGGGGCGGTCGGTGTGTGAAGAGGGCGCGAAGTGGGGGGTCGTGACCCAACTCACGAAATATCAAATCCTGGCAAATCGGTCATCTGGGATTCCGGCTCGGTGTGGTGGTGCGCGCGGCAGGGGAGGTGGGGGCAGGGGGCTGGATGGGGGGGCGATGGGGGTGCCGGGGGGTGTCGGGCGGGGGTGAGAGGTGGGTGTGAGGTGATCGGCGGGCGACTGGGAGGAGCGCCGGCCGGAAGGGGCGCACCCGGCGGGTGAACGGAAGGAGTGCGTGCGGCGGGTGAATCGGAGGAGGGTGCGTCGGGTGCTGGGGAGCTGCTGCGGGTCGGGCGCCGGAGCGGTGCGGTGCGCCGACGGGGGGATGGAACCGGGGATGGCGTGCCCGTCGTTGTCGTGGCGGAGGTGATCGACCGGGGACGGGGTGGAGGTGTTACTCCGCTCGCCTTCCGGTTGGCGACAAAGAGCGAGGCTTCCTGTTAAGTCGATAAATGTCCGTTCTTACCATCTGATCAAAAACATACCGGTCATGATCCAATACCGCCCAGGCTGGACCGGTGGGCGCTATCGGTGATCGAAACAGGACCGGATACGCTGACTTGAGTGATGGCAGCGACCTATCGACAAACCGTGTAATCGCCAGCAGACACCAGCAGACAGGAGACCCCTCGTGACCGTCGTCGGGCCGTTCGGGCTGAGCGTGCGGGACCAGGCTCTCGAAGCCGATGTCCAGGCCGGATTGGCGGCTGTCGAGGAAGGCTTGCTCGAAGCCACCAAGAGCGAGGTCCCGTTCATCACGGAGGCCGCGCAGCACCTCGTACGGGCCGGCGGGAAGCGGTTCCGCCCGCTGCTCGTGATGCTCGCGGCACGGTTCGGCGACCCCTACGCGCCGGGCATCGTGCCGTCGGCCGTCGTGGTGGAGCTGACCCACCTCGCCACGCTGTACCACGACGACGTCATGGACGAGGCCGCCGTGCGGCGCGGCGTGGACAGCGCCAACACCCGCTGGGGCAACTCCGTCGCGGTGCTCACCGGCGACTTCCTGTTCGCCCGCGCCTCCCAGATCCTCGCCGACCTCGGCCCCGAGGCGGTCCGGGTGCAGGCCCTCGCGTTCGAGCGGCTGGTCACGGGCCAGATCCTGGAGACTGCCGGTCCCTCGGACGGCCGTGACCCGGTCGAGCACTACCTCGACGTGCTCGGCGGCAAGACCGGCTCCCTGGTCGCGGTGTCGTGCCGGTTCGGCGCGATGATGTCGGGCGCCGACGAGACGGTCGTCGACGTGCTCACCCAGTACGGCGAGCGGCTCGGTGTCGCCTTCCAGCTCGCCGACGACGTCCTGGACATCGCCTCCGACTCGCGCGAGTCCGGCAAGACCCCGGGCACCGACCTGCGCGAGGGCATCGCGACCCTGCCCGTGCTCCGGCTGCGTGAGCGCGCGGCCCGGCTCCGGCTGCCCGAGGACCTCGCGCTGTGCGAGCTGCTCGACTCCGACCTCAGCGACGACGCCCGGCACGCCGAGGCGCTGACCAAGCTGCGCGCGCACCCCGCGCTGGAGCAGGCCCGCCGCGACACCGTGCGGTACGCGGAGGAGGCGCGGGCGGCGCTGTCGCCGCTGCGGGAGTGCGATGCCAAGGCGGCGCTGCAGGAGCTGTGCGACGCGGTGGTGCACCGCGCGGGCTGACGCCTCCCGGCCTGCGGCGGCGCACGGCTGGTCCTCCAGCGGCGGGGCGGCGGCGCGCGACTGACGTGTCCAACCACCCGGCAATCGGCCGTACGGTGTCCTGTCCTGGCCGTGCGGCCCGGCCCGGCCCCTAGGGGTCCCCGGGACGGGCGCCCCTGAGTGTCATACCCCAGTCGTACACGGAGTTGGCTCCGTGGTCTGACGCTTCCTCATGGCCGATTTGGTGAGATGGAGAACACGGACTTCACCACTCTTCACCGATTCGGGTGAAAATGGCGGCTCAGGGTGGACCAGCGTGAGGACAGCCGCCGCCGACGACGGAGGTAAGGCACACATGGCACCGTACGAATCCGACGACGCAGTGGACGCCGCGCGGGACGAGAACCCGCGCGCCGGACGCCGCAAGGCCGCGCGGTACGCGGTCCCGGTCGCGGTGGTGGGCGTGGCGGCGGCCACGATCGGGCTGGTCCCGGCGCTCGCCGCCTCCGGTGACCCCGACCTGCCCAAGATCACAGCGAAGCAGCTCATCGACAAGATCGCCGCATCGGACGTGCAGCAGCTGTCCGGCACGGTGAAGATCAGCACGGACCTCGGCCTGCCGAACCTGGGCGGTCTGGAGAGCGGCCTCGCCTCCGGGATGGGTAAGGGCGCGGGCGGCGGCTCCTCCGCCGACCCGCAGGCCAAGCTCACCGAGCTGGCCTCCGGCATGCACACGCTGCGCGTGGCCACCGACGGCCCGGACAAGCAGAAGGTGTCGCTGCTGGAGAGCGGCTCCGAGTACAGCCTCATCCACGACGGCACGAACGTCTGGGGCTACGACAGCAAGACCAACTCGGTCTTCCACAGCACCTCCGCCGACTCCGGCAAGGACCGTCGGACCGAGCCCCCGGCCACGCCCAAGGACTTCGCCGACCAGGCGCTGAAGGCGGTGGACGGCACCACGTCCGTCACCGTCGACGGCACCGAGCAGGTCGCCGGCCGCGCCGCCTACAAGCTGCTGATCAAGCCCCGCCAGTCCGCCACCACGGTCGGCGCGATCAGCATCGCCGTCGACTCGAAGACGGGCATGCCGCTGAAGTTCACGCTGACCCCCAGGAGCGGCGGCGCCGCCGTCGTCGACGCGGGCTTCACCGAGGTCTCCTTCGCCAAGCCCGCCGCCTCCACCTTCGGCTTCGCTCCGCCCAAGGGTGCGAAGGTGACGGAGCAGAAGAAGGACGCCGCGGCACGCGAGCACGCGCCGAAGGCGGACGAGGGCTTCGCCAAGGACCACGGCAAGGGCACCGTCCTCGGCAAGGGCTGGACGTCCATCGCCACCTTCGACACCGGTGCCAAGGGTGGCGTGCTGGCCGGTGGCGCCAAGGCCGGCGACCTCAGTGGCTTCCTCGGCTCGCTCGGCGACCACGTCTCCGGCACGTTCGGCAAGGGCACGGTCTTCTCCACCCGCCTGGTCAACGCCCTGATCACCGACGACGGCAAGGTCTACGCCGGCGCGGTGACCAAGGACGCCCTGGTCAAGGCGGCGAACGAAGGAAAGTGACCCCGTCCGGGCACTACGGACCGTGACCGTGCGTTGACCCTTCAGGGGAGCACGGATCGAGGGGGAGCCGATGGACGGACCGTCCGCCGCGGAGCGGGAGGCTGAGGACGCGCGCGAGCGTGCCCCGGGGCAGAGCGAGGAGAGCCCTCCGGGGCAGGCCGGGGCGAGCGTCATCGCCACGCGCGGCCTCACCAAGCGCTATCGCGGCGGACAGCTCGCTGTCGACGGCCTGGACCTGACCGTCCCGGCGGGCAGCGTCTTCGGCTTCCTCGGTCCGAACGGCTCGGGCAAGACCACCACCATCCGCATGCTGATGGGCCTGATCGAGCCGACCGCGGGCACGGCCAGCGTGCTGGGCCGTCCGATGCCCCAGGCGGCCCGCGCCGTTCTGCCCGAGGTCGGCGCGCTCATCGAGGGCCCGGCTCTCTACGGCTTCCTCTCCGGCCGGGACAACCTGCTGCGCTACGACGCCGCGGACCCGACCGCCGACCCCCGCACGCGGCGCGCCCGCATTGCCGCGGCCCTCGACCGGGTGGGCCTCGCGGCGGCCGCGGGCAAGAAGGCGAGGGCGTACTCGCTCGGCATGAAGCAGCGCCTGGGTCTCGCGGCCGCGCTGCTCCAGCCGCGCCGGCTGCTCGTCCTGGACGAGCCCACCAACGGTCTGGACCCGCAGGGCATGCGGGAGATCCGCACCCTGATCAGGGAGCTGGCCGCCGACGGCACGACGGTCTTCCTCTCCTCCCACCTCCTCGACGAGATCGAGCAGGTGTGCACCCACGCGGCGGTCATGGCGCAGGGCCGGCTCGTCACCCAGGGCGCGGTGGCCGACCTCGCGGCCGGCGCGCGCGGCCGGCTGGTGGTGACCACTCCAGACGCGGTGGACGCGGCCCGCGTGCTGAAGGAGCAGGGCGTCGCGGACGTCACCGCCGACGGCGGCCGGGTCACGGGTGAACCACCCTCGCGGGACCTGGCCGAGGTGAACGCCGCGCTGGTCGCGGCGGGGGTGCGGGTGTGCGGGTTCACGCTCGAACGGGCCTCGCTGGAGGACGCGTTCGTGGCACTGACGGGGGAGGGCTTCGATGTCGCGGGCTGAGACGCTTCCGACGGACCCCGCGCCGCCGGGCGGCCCGGCGGCCGCCGCGTCCCCGGCGCCGGCCGCGCGCCGGCCGAGTCCGCTGTGGACCTTCGGTCTGCTGCGCAGCGAGCTGGTCACGACCGTTCGCCGCTGGCGCACCCTCGCCCTGCTCGGGGTCCTGGCCGGGGTGCCGGTGCTGCTCGGGATCGCGGTGAAGATCGAGACCCGGGGCGGCGGGCCGGTGGGTCAGGGCGCCAGGAGCCCGGCGTTCCTCGGGGACATCACCGACAACGGCCTCTTTCTGGTGTTCGCCGCGCTGGCCGCCACCCTGCCGGTCTTCCTGCCGATGGCCGTCGGTGTGGTCGCGGGCGACGCCATAGCGGGCGAGGCCGGCGCGGGCACGCTGCGCTATCTGCTGGTCGCCCCGGCCGGCCGCACCCGGCTGCTGCTCACGAAGTACGCGACCGTGACGGCCTTCTGCCTGCTGGCCACGCTGGTCGTCACCGTGTTCGCGTTCGTCGTCGGGGCGCTGTTGTTCCCGGTGGGCGACCTGACGACCATCTCCGGCACGCGGATCAGCTACGCCGAGGGCCTCGGCCGGGCCCTGCTGATCGCCCTGGTCGTCACCCTGTCCCTGATCGGCGTGGCCGCGCTCGGCCTGTTCGTGTCGACGCTGACCGACAGCGGCATCGCGGCGATGGCGACCACCGTCGGGCTGGTCATCACCGTCCAGATCCTCGACCAGATACCCCAACTGCACGCGCTGCAGCCGTACTTCTTCTCGCACTACTGGCTGTCCTTCGCCGACCTGATCCGCGACCCCGTCTACTGGGACGACCTGCAGAAGAACCTCGGTCTCCAGGCGCTGTACGCGGTGGTGTTCGGCTCGGCGGCCTGGGCGAGATTCACGACGAGGGACATCAGCGCGTAGGGCGGGCGCGGCGGCACCGGGCGCCGGGCCCGACGGCTAGCCGACGACCGTCTCGGCGACCGCCTCCGCGGGCGTGTCGGCGGCCCTCTGGTGGGGGAAGCGGGCGAGGGGCGCCTCCTGCGCGAAGAACGTCTTCGCGCGGGCGAGCGCGTCGGTGTCCTTCAGCACGTCACCCGGTCCGCTGCCGTTGCCCAGCAGCACCCCGCCGAAGCGCATGCCCAGGTAGGCGGCCGAGTTGTTGAGGGTGCCGACGTAGGGATCGGCGACCGACGGCTCACGGTCGGCCAACGCGGCGATGCCCCAGAGGGTGCGGCCGGCCATGGTCGCCTTGAAGTCCAGGCCGGGGGTGCGCAGCCAGCCGGACCAGTGGTCGAGGTAGCGCTTGGTGAGGCCGGACACGGAGTACCAGTACAGCGGCGAGGCGATCACGACGTCCGTGGCCGCGAGGGTGGCGTCCAGCAGCAGGCCGGTGGCGCTGTCCTGCGGCGGCACTATGTGGTCGGTGTCGTGCCGCAGGTCCACGAAGTCGGGCAGCGGATTCTCGGCGAGGCGGATCCAGCGCTGCTCGACGTCACCGGGCAGCTGCTCGGCCGCCCTGCGGGCCAGCAGCTCGGTGTTGCCCTCGGCGCGGGCGCTGCCGAGCACGAAGAGGAAACGGCGGCTCATGGGTCCCCCAGAGGAATGCTGTCGGTACCACGATTAGAAGCGTGTGCATTTTATGCATACGCAAGGAAATTTGGCCAGAGGCCGTGCGGAGGGCGGCTGGTGCGAGGCTGTGACGCTGCGGTGACCCGGAAGCGGAAGGGAGCCGACACACTGGTGGGCAGGACGCGTACGACCGGAATCGCGACGCCGGGGGAGTGAGGGAAGACCGATGTCTCGACTGAGCTTCGAGAAGAAGCGGGCGCAGCCCGCGGAGCACTCGGCGGTGGTACCCGTCCGGGTGTTCGGCGCGGCCGGCGCGTCGGTGGGCGGGACGTCGGTGACGGCCGCGCCGGGCGAGGAGATCCAGCAGGCGGTCCTGAACCACCTCCAGCGCCTCGCCATCAGCCTGGGCGCCCCCGTACACGCCACGGTGCAGGACGACCGCGTGGGCCTCGTGGTTCCCCTGGAGATCTCCCCGGACGGCTCCAGCCGGGTCACGGGCGAGCCGGTGCGAACGGCTCCGCCGCGCAGGACGGAGCCGGCGCGGGCGGTGCCGGGGGCTCGGGGAGCGCACGGTGCCGAGGGATGCCGGGGGGCGGAGAAGGCGGGGGCGCCGCGGCAGGCCGAGTCCGTGCCGGCTGACGTGGCGCACGCACCGGGGGGCCGGTTCGGCCCGCCGCCGGCCACGAAGGCACCCCTGACGGCCACCGGCGCCCCGGTCCCGGAGCACGCAGGCGGCACCGCGCGGGCGGCCGTTCCCGCGCCCGTGCCCGCCGGCGGCCGCACGCCGGCCCCGGTCCCGGAAGCCGTACCGCTTCCCCGGTCTGCGCCCGCCCCGGTCCCGGAGGTCGCGCCTCTCCCCGCCGACACGTCGGCCCCCGCTGCGGAGGGCGCGCCTGCTTCCGCCGGGCGGTCTCCTCTCGTACCCCTGTACGCCGGGACCGATGAGGCCGTCTCCTCGCACACCCCTGCGCGGGGGTTCGACGCCGTCGCCGAGGAGGTGCTCGGCGACGGGCCGCTGACGGAGACTGCGGAGGGGGCCGAGTTGCTGGCCGAGCCGATGGAGCGGATCAGCGAGGCCGTGCGGGCGGGCCGTATCGATGCGGCGGCCGAACTCGCCGACCGCGCGGTCACCGAGGCGTCCACCGTGCTGGGCCCCGCCCACGCCGAGGTGCTGCACGTGCGCGAACTGTCGGCCTACATCGCCTACTTGGGCGGCGACCCGGTGCGCGCCTTCGAGCAGTCCCTGGACCTCGCCCGGCTGCGCCGGCGGGCACGGGACGCGGAGGCCGCCTACGGCAACGTGCAGAGCGCGGCGACCGCCTGGCGCGCGGTACGCGACCCCGAGGAGGGCCTGCGGCTCGGCCACGACCTGATCGAGTTGTGGGCGGACCTCAGCACCGAGCCGGGGCCCGCCGCCGACGACCCGCGCCCCCTGGAGTCCGCCCGCGCCCGCATGGTCCGCCTGACCGACCGCGCGGCCCGCGCCGCACAGCCGTAACGCGCGTCCGCGGTACCGACTCCCGGCCGCGCGGGAGCTACTGCACGCAGAACTCGTTGCCCTCCGGATCCGCCAGGATCAGCCACTCCCCGGCCGGTCCGTTCACCTCGCGCACCATCCGCGCGCCCAGCGCCTCCAGCCGCGCCGCCTCCTGCGCGCGCCGCTCCGGGCCGGCGTGCAGGTCGAGATGGAGCCGGTTCTTGGCCGTCTTCGGCTCCGGGACGCGCTGGAAGAGCAGGCGCCGGCCCAGCCCGGTGCCGGTCTCCGGGTCGTACGGGTCGTCGGGATGCCGTACGGCGATCAGGTCACGGAAGGCCGGGCGGCCGTGGTACTCGACCGTGGCCTCGCCGGGCAGCGCGCCGGCGGACAGCAGCCGTTCGATCAGGGCGCTGTTGTCCTCGGGCGCGTAGTGCAGGGCGGCGGCCCAGAAGTCGGCCTGCGCGTGCGGGTCGGCCGCGTCGATGACGAGCTTCCAGTGCAGAGGTACGGGCGTGTGTGTTGGCATGTCCGCACTTATAGCGCGCGCCACTGACAACGGCCGCCCACGCATCGGCCTCCACTGTCACGCCCCTGCCGCATCGGCCCACCGCACCAGCCGGTCGGGCACATCAGCCCTCGGGCACGCCGATCAGCCGCTCAGGCGGGCCCAGCGTCCGCTCAGGCGTCCACCGCGGCGGACTCGGCCCTGCCGCCGCGTGCCACCACCAGCGATTCCCGCGTCCGGCGCGCGGAGCGCAGCGCGTCGGCCGTGAGCAGGATCAGCGCCAGCCAGACCAGCGCGAACCCGGCCCACCGCTCGGGCGGCATGGACTCCTGGAAGTACACGATGCCGAGCAGGAACTGGAAGACGGGGGCGAGGTACTGGAGCAGGCCCAGCGTGGACAGCGGCACGCGGATGGCCGCCGCGCCGAAGCAGACCAGCGGCAGGGCGGTGACGAGGCCGGTGGAGGCGAGCAGGACGGCGTGCCCGGCGCCGTCGTTCACGAAGCTGGACCCGCCGTGGGCGACGAGCCAGAGCAGGTAGGCGAGCGCGGGCAGGAACTGGATCGCGGTCTCCGCGGCCAGCGACTCGACGCCGCCGAGGTCGACCTTCTTCTTCACGAGGCCGTAGGTGGCGAAGGAGAAGGCGAGCACGAGCGAGATCCACGGCGGGCGGCCGTAGCCGACGGTCAGGACGACGACCGCGGCGAACCCGGTCGCGACCGCCACCCACTGCACGGGCCGCAGCCGCTCCTTCAGCAGCAGCACGCCCATCGCGATGGTCACCAGGGGGTTGATGAAGTACCCGAGCGAGGCCTCGACCACATGGCCGGAGTTCACGGCCCAGATGTAGACGCCCCAGTTCACGGTGATGACGGCGGCGGCCACGGCGACGAGCGCGAGCCGGCGCGGCTGGCGCAGCAGCTGTCCCGCCCAGGCCCAGCGCCGTACGAAGAGCAGCGCGGCGGCGACGACGACGAGGGACCAGACCATGCGGTGGGCGAGGATCTCCACCGCCCCGGCGGGCTTCAGCAGCGGCCAGAACAGGGGCACGAGCCCCCACATCCCGTAGGCGGCGAAGCCGTTCAGCAGGCCTATCCGGTCCTCACCCTTGGATTCCTTGGACGTCCCGCTCACGGCCCCCTCCTCTCCTGGCGCTTTCCGCACACACACGCGCGCGAGAGAGAAGGTAGCGCCGAGCGCCCCCGGCTGTCATGCACGTATCGCCATACGGTCATGACAGCCGGGAGGTGGCGGAAGGGCGGGGTCAGGCCTTGAGCGCGGCAGCGACCGCCTCGGCCAGCGACTGCGCCGGGCGGCCGGTCAGGCGGGTGAGGTCGCCGGTGGTGACGACCAGCTCGCCCTTCTCGATCGACGCGTCGACGCCGGCCAGGATCTCGGCCAGCGCAGCGGGCAGCCCGGCGCCGGTCAGGATGCCGGTGAAGGCCTCGACCGGGACCGGGGTGTAGGCGATCTCCCTGCCGGTCTGCCGGCTCAGCTCGGCGGCGTACTCGGCGAAGCCGAAGGACTCGTCGCCGCCCAGCTCGTACGTCGTGTTCTCGTGCCCCTCGCCGGTCAGGACCGCGACCGCCGCGGCGGCGTAGTCCGCGCGGGAGGCGGCGGAGACCCGGCCGTCGCCGGCGGCCTGGACGACGGCGCCGTGCTCCAGGACCGGGGCGAGGTTCTCGGTGTAGTTCTCGAAGTACCAGCCGTTGCGCAGCAGCGTGTACGGCAGGCCGGAGGCGAGCAGCGCCTCCTCCGTGGCCCGGTGGTCGTCGGCGAGGGCGGCCGTGAGGGTGCCGGGGGCGCTGGTGTAGGCGAGGAGCGCCACGCCCGCCGCCTCGGCGGCGTCGATGACGACCTGGTGCTGGCGCACCCGGCCCTTGTCGAACTCGTTGCCCGAGATCAGCAGGACCCTGTCGCCGGCGGCGAAGAGGCCGTCGAAGGTCTCGGGGGCGTTGTAGTCGGCGACGGCGATCCGCACGCCGCGGGCGGCGAGGTCGGCGGCCTTCCGCTCGTCGCGCACGACGGCGGTGATCTGCTGCGCCGGGACCTTCTCCAGCAACTGCTCCACGACGTGGCGGCCGAGGTGTCCGGTGGCTCCGGTGACGAGGATGCTCATGGTGTGCCTCTCCAGGTTCGTACGCGTGCGTTCTTCGCGCTCGTCCACTCACCCTACGACCGGCGCTAACTTTTAGAAAGTACTTGAAGTAAGGTACAGGCATGGCGGTAAGTGAGTGGAAGGGCGACGGCGAGGCCATGTGCCCCCAGCGCCTGGTCCTGGAGCACGTCACCAGCCGCTGGGGCGTGCTCGTGCTGATCCAGCTCCTCGACCGCCCGTACCGCTTCAGCGAGCTGCGCCGGGCGATCGGCCGGGTCAGCGAGAAGATGCTGACCCAGACCCTGCAGACGCTGGAGCGCGACGGGCTTGTGCACCGGGACGCCAAGCCCGTCATCCCGCCGCGCGTCGACTACTCCCTGACCGGCCTCGGCCGTGAGGCGGCGGAGTAGGTGCGGGCGCTGGCTCAGTGGACCGAGGAGCGCATGGCCGCCGTGCTCAGCGCCCGGCGGGCATACGACGAGGCCCGGGAAATCCAGTCCCGGGCCTCGTAGCGCGCGAAGGAAGCGCGGTCCAGCCGATCTAGCCGACGACCGTCCACGTGTCGCCGCCCGCGAGCAGCGCGGCGAGGTCGCCCTTGCCCTTCTGCTCGATCGCGGTGTCCAGTTGGTCGGCCATCGCGGTGTCGTAGACGGGGCGTTCGACGTCGCGGAAGACGCCGATCGGGGTGTGGTGCAGGGTGTCGGGGTCGGCGAGGCGGGAGAGGGCGAAGGCGGTGGTCGGGGACGCGGCGTGCGCGTCGTGGACCAGGATGTCCGCCTCGTTCTCGGGGGTCACGGTGACGACCTCCAGGTCACCGGTGGCCCGGTTGCGTACGACACCGCGCGCGCCCTCGGCGCCGAACCGGATCGGCTGCCCGTGTTCGAGGCGGATCAGCGCCTCCTGGGCCTGCTGCTTGTCCTTCAGGGCGTCGAAGGCGCCGTCGTTGAAGATGTTGCAGTTCTGGTAGATCTCGATCAGGGCCGTGCCCGGGTGTTCGGCCGCCTGGCGCAGCACCTCGGTCAGGTGCTTGCGGTCGGAGTCGATGGTGCGGGCCACGAAGGACGCCTCCGCGCCGATGGCCAGGGAGACCGGGTTGAAGGGTGCGTCGAGGGAGCCCATCGGGGTCGACTTGGTGATCTTGCCGAGTTCGGAGGTCGGCGAGTACTGGCCCTTGGTCAGGCCGTAGATCCGGTTGTTGAACAGCAGGATCTTGAGGTTGACGTTGCGGCGCAGGGCGTGGATGAGGTGGTTGCCGCCGATGGACAGCGCGTCGCCGTCACCGGTGACGACCCAGACGCTGAGGTCGCGGCGGGAGGTGGCGAGGCCGGTGGCGATGGCGGGGGCGCGGCCGTGGATGGAGTGCATCCCGTAGGTGTTCATGTAGTACGGGAAGCGGGAGGAGCAGCCGATGCCGGAGACGAAGACGATGTTCTCCTTCGCCAGCCCCAGCTCGGGCATGAAGCCCTGGACGGCGGCGAGGATCGCGTAGTCACCGCAGCCGGGGCACCAGCGCACCTCCTGGTCGGACTTGAAGTCCTTCATGGACTGCTTGGCCTCGGCCTTGGGGACCAGCTGGAGCAGCCCGTTGCCGGCGTCAGTCATGGATGGCCTCCTTCAGCGCCGTGGCGAGCTGTTCCGCCTTGAACGGCATGCCGTTGACCTGGTTGTAGGAGTGGGCGTCGACCAGGTACTTCGCCCGGATCAGCGTGGCGAGCTGCCCGAGGTTCATCTCGGGGATCACCACCTTGTCGTAGCCCTTCAGGACCTCGCCGAGGTTGCGCGGGAAGGGGTTGAGGTGGCGCAGGTGGGCCTGGGCGATCGCCTCGCCCGAGCGGCGCAGCCGTCGTACCGCCGCCGTGATCGGCCCGTAGGTCGAGCCCCAGCCGAGGACCAGCGTGCGCGCCGCGTCCGGGTCGTCGACCTCGATGTCCGCGACGGCGATGCCATCGATCTTGGCCTGGCGGGTGCGGACCATGAAGTCGTGGTTGGCCGGGTCGTAGGAGATGTTGCCCGTGCCGTCCTGCTTCTCGATGCCGCCGATGCGGTGCTCCAGGCCCGGTGTGCCCGGGATCGCCCACGGCCGGGCGAGGGTGTGCGGGTCCCGCTTGTAGGGCCAGAAGACCTCGGTGCCGTCGGTGAGGGTGTGGTTGGGGCCGGAGGCGAACTGGACGGTCAGGTCCGGCAGTTCCTCCAGCTCCGGGATGCGCCAGGGCTCGGAGCCGTTGGCCAGGTAGCCGTCGGAGAGCAGTACCACCGGTGTGCGGTAGGTCAGCGCGATCCGGGCCGCCTCCAGCGCGGCGTCGAAGCAGTCGGCCGGGGTCTTCGGGGCGACGACCGGGACCGGGGCCTCGCCGTTGCGGCCGTACATCGCCTGCAGCAGGTCCGCCTGCTCGGTCTTGGTCGGCAGACCCGTGGACGGGCCGCCGCGCTGGATGTCGACCACCAGCAGCGGCAGCTCCAGCGAGACCGCGAGCCCGATCGTCTCGCTCTTGAGCGCCACACCGGGCCCGGACGTCGTCGTGACCGCCAGCGAGCCGCCGAAGGCCGCGCCGAGGGCGGCACCGATGCCCGCGATCTCGTCCTCGGCCTGGAAGGTGCGCACGCCGAAGTTCTTGTGCCGACTCAGCTCGTGCAGGATGTCCGAGGCCGGCGTGATCGGGTACGAGCCGAGGAACAGCGGCAGGTCCGCCTGCCGGGAGGCGGCGATCAGGCCGTAGGCGAGGGCGAGGTTGCCGGAGATGTTGCGGTAGGTGCCCACGGGGAAGGCCTTGGCGGCCGGGGCGACCTCGTAGGAGACCGCGAAGTCCTCCGTCGTCTCGCCGAAGTTCCAGCCCGCGCGGAACGCGGCGATGTTCGCCGCCATGATCTCGGGCTTCTTCGCGAACTTCGACCTCAGGAACTTCTCCGTGCCCTCGGTCGGCCGGTGGTACATCCACGACAGCAGGCCCAGCGCGAACATGTTCTTGCTGCGTTCGGCCTCCTTGCGCGAGAGGTCGAACTCCTTCAGCGCCTCCACCGTCAGCGTGGTCAGCGGCACCGGATGCAGGTTGTAGCCGTCGAGCGAGCCGTCCTCGAGCGGAGAGGCGTCGTAGCCGACCTTCTGCAGGGCGCGCTTGGTGAACTCGTCGGTGTTGACGATGATCTCCGCGCCGCGCGGCAGATCGCCGATGTTCGCCTTCAGCGCGGCCGGGTTCATCGCGACGAGCACGTTGGGCGCGTCACCCGGGGTGAGGATGTCGTGGTCCGCGAAGTGGAGCTGGAAGCTGGAGACGCCGGGCAGGGTGCCGGCGGGGGCGCGGATCTCGGCGGGGAAGTTGGGGAGGGTGGAGAGGTCGTTGCCGAAGGAAGCGGTCTCCGAGGTGAAACGGTCGCCGGTGAGCTGCATGCCGTCGCCCGAGTCCCCCGCGAACCGGATGATCACCCGGTCCAGGCGCCGCACGTCCTTCGCGTCACCCGGGGCGCGCTGCTCTCCCACGGATCCGTCGGTCTGCTCCGCTGGGCTGCTGACCTGGCTGGTCACTGAACTGGACCTCCTTCGAGGCGGCTGTCCGGGGCGTGGTCGTCCCACGGACCATCCCAGGATCAACCCTACGTCGGTTAGGGTCACCTTCCCGAGGCCATCCACGGATTGGACGGCATTTCGAGACGGCATGTCGCGCTGGCTTGGCTGACTTGGCTGGCTTCCATGATGTCCCGCCGTCCTCGAACACCGATCAAGGCGCTCCCCGCGCGTTCTTCGCGGTTCTCCGCAGGGCGGGTCGCGGTCGTCAGGAGTTCAGGTACGTGAGTACGGCGAGGACCCGCCGGTGGTCCCCGTCGCTCGGCGCGAGGCCGAGTTTCAGGAAGATGTTGCTGACGTGCTTCTCCACGGCGCCGTCGCTGACCACGAGCTGCCGGGCGATCGCCGAGTTCGTACGGCCCTCGGCCATGAGCCCGAGCACCTCGTGCTCGCGCGGTGTCAGCCCCGCCAGCACGTCCTGCTTACGGCTGCGGCCGAGCAACTGCGCGACCACCTCCGGGTCCAGCGCCGTACCGCCGTCGGCGACCCGCACCACCGCGTCCACGAACTCGCGCACCTCGGCGACCCGGTCCTTGAGCAGATATCCCACGCCCCGGCTGGAACCGGCCAGCAGTTCGGTGGCGTACCGCTCCTCGACGTACTGCGACAGCACCAGCACACCGAGCCGCGGATAGGCCTTGCGCAGGTGTACGGCCGCGCGCACGCCCTCGTCGGTGTGGGTCGGCGGCATCCGCACGTCCGCCACCACCACGTCGGGCAGCGTGCCTTGCGCGTCGAGGTCGGCGATGGTCTTCACCAGCGCCTCCGCGTCCCCGACACCGGCCACGACATCGTGTCCGCGGTCGGTCAGCAGCCGGGTCAGGCCCTCTCTGAGCAGCACCGAATCCTCGGCGATGACCACCCGCACTCTGTCCTCCACGATCCCCTGGCCCCCCATGCCCGCTCTGCGGCGGCGTTCGTCCCTGTGGTCTGTACGACGGTCCGTGCCACGGTCCGTACGGAGGCCAAGCATTCCAGCAAACGCCCCGGCCCGCCGCCCCACCTGGGAACCCCACCGCCGAAGGAGGGGGGTCTAGGGGGGTGCGGGCCGGGGCGGGGGCTCGTGCCGGGCCGGCGGGGGAGTGCGGGGCACGTGTGCCGGTGGTTGTTCACCGGTGTGCGCCGGGCCGGCCGGACGGGTTACGGGGGTTGCGTACGCGTCGTGACGTCAGGTCCGCCAGGGCAGTTCCGCGATCACCCGGGTGGGGCCGCCCTCGGGCGAGTCCACCACGAGGATGCCGTCCACCGCGCCCAGGCGCCCGGCGAGACCGGCCAGGCCGGAGCCGCCCGAGGCGTCCGCGCCGCCCACGCCGTCGTCGATCACCTGCAGCAGCAGCCGGTCGTCGGCGCGCCAGACGTCGACGGAGGCGCTGCGGGCGCGGCTGTGCTTGCTGATGTTCTGCAGCAGCTCGGAGACGGTGAAGTAGGCGATGCCCTCGATCGCGGGCGCCGGGCGGCCCGGCAGGTCGACCTCGACCCGCACCGGAACCGCGCAGCGCGACGCGACCGCCGACAGGGCCGCGTCCAGTCCCCGGTCGGTCAGTACGGCCGGGTGGATGCCCCGGGCGAGGTCGCGCAGCTCCTGCAGGGCCGTCTTCACCTCGCCGTGGGCCTCCTCCACCATCCGTGCCGCCGCCCGCGGGTCCTCCCGCAGCTTCTCCTTCGCCAGCCCCAGGTCCATCGCCAGGTTCACCAGCCGGGCTTGCGCCCCGTCGTGCAGGTCCCGCTCGATGCGCCGCAGGTCGGCGGCGGCCGTGTCGACCACGACCCCGCGGTCCGACTCCAGCTCCACCACCCGCGCCGACAGCACCGACGGCCCCAGCAGCCCCCGCACCAGCAGCCCGTCCACCGTCGTCAGGGCCCGGACGATCCACGGCGTGGCCAGCGTGAACAGCAGCCCGACCAGCGCGGTCACGGTGATCTCGAAGGGGGTGTGCAGGTACACGCTGTGGTGCTCGTCGCTGTACAGCTGGAGGCCGCCCCGGCCGGCGTAGGCCGGGAAGACCCAGAACCACAGCGGGTAGGTCAGCAGTGACCAGCCCAGGGCCCACAGGGTCACCGTCACCGCGAACGAGAACACCGCCCAGGGGAACTGCACCAGCGCGTACAGCATGTTCCGCCAGGACGTGCCGCTCTTGAGCACCGCGCCCATCCAGGCCAGCGCGCCCGGCTCGCGCGCCCGCAGCGGCTCCGGCGCGGCCACCTCCAGCCCGAGCAGCGCGCGCGCCCGGACCCGCTCCAGCGCGCCGAGGCCCCGGCAGCCGGCGAGCGCCCCCGCGAGCACGGGGAGGCCGAGGAAGGCCACGAGCAGGCCCGCCCCGAGCGACACCATCGTCACCGTCCAGGTGAACAGCACGATGGACACCGGCAGGCTCAGCAGGACGTACCCGAACTCACGCCAGCTGCGCGCCTCGAACGGCGCCCGCAGCCCGGCGGGCAGCCGGTGGCCGGTTCCGGCGGGCCGCCCGTCCTCCCACCCGTACCCGTCTCCGTACTCCGTGGCCATCGATTCCGTCCTGTTCTCCTCGTCCGTCCCAGCGGCGGTTCAGCCGTGTCCCCAGACTCGTGCGCCGCGCTCTCCCGGACCATGGAGTCCGTCGGCCTCTTGCACCGGGGGTTTTCCCCACCCCGGCCTCCGGCGGGGAACCGGGGGCCGGGGTGTGCGGGAGGGGTTCGGGCGGTGGTCGGCTGTGGGTTGGGGCGGGGTGCTGCCGTCGGTCGATTGCCCGGTCGGTCGCCGGTCGCCGGTCGCCGGTCGGGGTGGGGCAGCCGCAGCCGCCGTATCCGCAGCCGGCCCCGGCTATGGGCCCGGATATGGGCCCCGGCTATTCGGTCCGGTCCCGCCACGGCAGCTCGGCCGTCACCACGGTCGGGCCTCCGGCCGGGGAGTCGAGGACGAACAGGCCGTCCACCGCGCCCAGCCGCTCCGCGAGGCCCCGCATCCCGGTGCCGCCCTCCAGCCGGGCGCCGCCCCGGCCGTCGTCGCGGACCTGGATGAGCAGCCGGTCGTCGGCGCGCCAGACGTCGACGGAGGCGCTGCGGGCGCGGCTGTGCTTGCTGATGTTCTGCAGCAGCTCGGAGACGGTGAAGTAGGCGATGCCCTCGATCGCCGGCGCCGGGCGGCTGGCCAGGTCCACGGTGACCTTCACCGGAACCGTGCAGCGCGTGGCCACCGAGGACAGGGCCGCGTCCAGTCCCCGGTCGGTCAGTACGGCCGGGTGGATACCGCGGGCGAGGTCGCGCAGCTCCTGCAGGGCCAGCTTCACCTCGCCGTGCGCCTCCTCCACCATCGCCGCCGCGGAGTCCGGGTCCTCCAGCAGCTTCTCCTTGGCGAGGCCGAGACCCATGGCCAGGTTCACCAGCCGGGCCTGCGCCCCGTCGTGCAGGTCCCGCTCGATCCGGCGCAGGTCGGCGGCGGCCGTGTCGACCACGATCCCCCGGTCCGACTCCAGCTCGGCGATACGGCGCTCCAGCTCGTCCGAGGGCGACAGCAGCCCGCGCACCATCGCCCGGTCCACGTTCGCCAGGCCCCGCGCCAGATACGGCAGCACCGGCCACAGCACGAAGAGCGAGGTCAGGGTGAGGCAGAAGGTGAGGATGCCCCAGGGCAGCCGGATGAGGTCGTACAGCAGCGTGCGCCAGCCGACCGGGTCCTTCAGCGCCATCCACAGCCGCTGCGTCAGGCTCCCGGCCCTGGCGAGCGGCAACGGGGTCGGCTCCTCCACCCGCACCCCGAGCAGGAGGCGGGCGCGGGCCCGCTCCAGCTTGCCCAGCTGCCGGGAGCCCAGCAGGCTCAGCGCGAGCAGCGGCAGGCCGATCACGGTGATCGTGAGCGCTCCGCCGACGGACAGCACGGTGACCGCGTACACGAAACCGGTCACCGTCAGCGGCAGGTTGAGAAGGAGATGCCCGATCTCCTTCCAGGTGTGCGCGTCGTAGGCCGGCCGGAGCGGCGGCAGTCGGTCGGTGCCGCCGCCGCGACCGCTGCGACGGGTGCTTCTGATGCCACTGGGGCCACCGGTGTTGCCGGTATGGCCGGTGCTGCCGGTGCTGCCGGTGCGGTCGGCGCCGGCGGTCCGGTCGGCCGCGGGGCGGCGAAGGACGGTCATGGCAGCCAGCCTGCCGTGTGCGCCACCCCCGGCGCCATGCGGTACGCCACCCTCCGTTCGCGGGGGAGAACCCCACCCCGCCCCCTCACCACCCGTCTCACCTCGTGACGGCCTGCTTACCGCCTCTTTATCAGGGCCTAGACTCCCGTGCGTAGAGATCCTCGAACATGTGGGATCACTTCAGTTCACTCAGGTCGCGTCACGTCACGCAGGCCACGAGACAGGGAGCGAGGGACGGACGGTGCGGGAGACGTTGGGGAACGGTGCGGCCGCCACGGCGAACGTCACCGCGGCCGGCTACTTCCGGTCCTACTCCGTTGTGGGACTGCTCGCCCTCGTCGGCGTGCTGTTCGTCGCGGTCGCCTTCGGCGCGGGCCGCCTGCTGCGCCCCGTGGTCCCCACGCCGGAGAAACTCCTGACCTACGAGTGCGGCGTCGACCCCGTCGGCGAGGGCTGGGCCCACACCCAGGTCCGCTACTACGTCTACGCCTTCCTGTACGTGATCTTCGCGGTCGACTCGATCTTCCTGTTCCCCTGGGCGACGGTCTTCGCCGCCCCCGGCTACGGCGCGACGACTCTCGTGGAGATGTTCGTCTTCCTGGGCTTCCTCGCCGTGGGCCTGCTGTACGCATACAAGAAGGGCGTCCTGGCATGGACGTGAACCACCCGGACCCCGTTCACCTGCCCGAACCCAAGCGGCTCGGCACGCTGGCCCGGCTGGCCCCCGAGCCGATGAAGGTGATCCTGAACTGGGGCCGCCGCTACTCCCTCTGGGTCTTCAACTTCGGCCTCGCCTGCTGCGCGATCGAGTTCATCGCCGCGTCGATGGCCCGCCACGACTTCATCCGCCTCGGCGTGATCCCCTTCGCGCCGGGCCCCCGCCAGGCCGACCTGATGGTGGTGTCGGGCACGGTGACGGACAAGATGGCCCCGGCCGTCAAGCGTCTGTACGAGCAGATGCCCGAGCCGAAGTACGTCATCTCCTTCGGCGCCTGCTCCAACTGCGGCGGCCCCTACTGGGACTCCTACTCCGTCACCAAGGGCGTCGACCAGATCATCCCCGTGGACGTCTACGTCCCCGGCTGCCCGCCGCGCCCCGAGGCGCTGCTCCAGGGCATCCTCAAGCTCCAGGAGAAGATCGCCCGCGAGTCCCTGGGCGAGCGCTACGGGCACGGGGCCTCCTCCCGCCCGTCCGCCGCCGCCCTGACCAGCGACTTGGTGAAGCCCCCGGCGCCCGCCGCGGCTCCGGGTACCGGAGGGGACGTCCGATGAGCACGATCGGCTGGCTGCCCGCCCCGGTCGAGGACCTCTTCGGCACGGAGGCCACGGCCGAGGAGTCGTACGACCTCCTGACGGTGGACGTACCGCCGTCCGCCTGGCTCCCCGCCCTGGAGACCGCCCGTACGACCCTGGGGTGCACCTACTTCGACTGGCTGAGCGCCGTCGACGAACCGGGCACGGGCTTTTGCGTCTCGGCCCACGTCGTCGCCCTCGGCCCGGTCCGCCGCCTCCTCGTCCGTACGACGGTCCCGCACGAGGCACCGGAACTGCCCACCGCCGTCGGCGTCTACGCGGGCGCCGCCTGGCACGAGCGCGAGACCCACGAGATGTTCGGCGTCCGCTTCGCGGGCCACCCCTTCCTGGAGCACCTCCTCCTCCCCGAGAACTTCGAGGGCCACCCCCTGCGCAAGGACTTCGTCCTCGCCGCCCGCGTGGCCAAGGCCTGGCCCGGCGCGAAGGAGCCCGGCGAATCCGAGCACGGCGGCCCCAAGCGCCGCCAGATGCTGCCCCCCGGCGTCCCCGACCCCAACGAATGGGGCCCCCTCAAAGGCCAACTCCCCCCGGCCCCCACCCGCCCGACGAGGACCTCGACGGCACGCGCGGGCGCGGCTGCCGCCGGGGACCGTCCGGTCCGACGCACGCGCACGGCGGCGGAGGGCTCGGCGAGCCAGCCGGCACCGGCTGCCGGGGCTGCCGCAACGCCGGGTGAGGCTGCCACGGGTGGCCCGGGAACCGGTGCCGGCGGCGGGAGCGCGGGTGCAGGCGCCGGTGCCAGGCCGCGCCGGATGCGCAGCGCGAGCCAGGGATCGGTGAGCCAGACGGCGGCACCTGCCGAGGGCGAGGCCGGTCCGACGCCGGCGGAGAGCACGGCCGCGGAGGAGGCACCTGCTGCGCCCACCCCTGCCCCGACCCCGACTGGCCCACGTCGCTCGCGCAGCGCCTCAGACGGCTCCGCTTCCCAGCGGCCCCAGGCACCGACTCCTACCCAGGAGCAGGAGCAGGAGCAGGAGCAGGAGCAGGCGCCGACGTCCGCCGAACCGGAGGGCGGCCCGTCCCGCCCGACCCGGCGGAGCACGGCCCGACGCAGCTCGGACGCTCCCTGGCACCACGCCCGCCCGGCGTTCGAGCCGGAGCAGAACCCGACCGCCGAGGACAGTCCGACAGGCGAGCCGGAGCCGACGGCGCAGACCGAGCCGACAGCGCCGCCCGAGTCGAAGGCACAGCCAGAGGCGCAGCGCGAGCAACCACAGCCCGAGTCCGAGCCCGAGTCACAGCGCGAGGAAACCGGAACACCCGCCCCCGGAACGCCAAGCGCCGCAACTCCCGGCCACGGATCCTCCGACCCCGGAACCCCCGGCCCTGCGACCCAGGACCCGGCAGCTCCCGGCCCCGCGACCCCCGACAGCCCCCCCGATGACGACACCCCAGGAGGCCCGCTGTGAACGGCGCGCTGGACGTCGCCCTGCGACTCCTGGTCGTGTTCGTCGTCTTCCTCACCTTCCCGCTGATCGTCGGCCAGACCGAACACAAGGTGATGGCCCACATGCAGGGCCGCCTCGGCCCGATGTACGCGGGCGGCTTCCACGGCTGGGCCCAGCTCATCGCGGACGGCGTGAAGTTCGCGCAGAAGGAGGACGTGGTACCGGCCGGCGCCGACCGCCGCGTCTTCCAGCTCGCCCCCGCCGTTTCCCTGCTGCCGTACCTGCTCGTCCTCCTCGCCATCCCGATCGGTCCGAGCGAGGGCGCCGTCGGCCAGGTCATCGACGCGGGCGTCTTCTTCGTGCTCGCCGTGATGGGCGTCGGCGTGCTCGGCTCGCTCATGGCGGGCTGGGCCAGCGCGAACAAGTTCTCCCTGCTCGGCGGCCTGCGCACGGCCGCCCAGCTGCTCGCCTACGAACTACCGATGCTGCTCGCGGCCGCCTCCGTCGCGATGGCCGCCGGCACCGTCTCGCTGCCCGGCATCCTGCACGCCTTCCACTGGTGGTGGGTGCCCTGGCAGATCGTCGGCGCGCTCGTCTTCTTCGTCGCCGGCCTCGCCGAACTGCAACGCCCTCCTTTCGACATGCCCGTCGCCGACTCCGAGATCATCTTCGGCGCCTACACCGAGTACACCGGTCTGCGCTTCGCCCTGTTCCTGCTCGCCGAGTACGCCGGCATCGTCGTCCTGTGCGGTCTGACCACCGTCCTCTTCCTGGGCGGCTGGCACGGCCCCTGGGGCGCCGACGGCCTGGGCTGGCTGTGGACCCTGCTGAAGACCGCGATCCTCGCCTTCGTCGTCATCTGGCTCCGTGTCACCTACCCCCGCCTGCGCGAGGACCAGCTCCAGAAGCTCTCCTGGACCCTCCTCGTCCCCCTCTCCCTCGCCCAGATCGCCCTCACCGGCATCGTCAAGGTGGTGATCTCCTGATGGCCCCCATTCCTGGCTCCGGCCTCGCCAAGGGCCTGGCCGTCACCCTCCGCACGATGACGAGGAAGCACGTCACCGAGCAGTACCCCGACGCCCAGCCCGAACTGCCGCCCCGCACCCGTGGCGTGATCGGACTGTTCGAGGAGAACTGCACGGTCTGCATGCTCTGCGCTCGCGAGTGCCCGGACTGGTGCATCTACATCGACTCCCACAAGGAGACCGTCCCGCCGGCCGCCCCTGGTGGCCGCGAGCGCAGCCGCAACGTCCTCGACCGGTTCGCGATCGACTTCTCCCTGTGCATGTACTGCGGTATCTGCATCGAGGTCTGTCCTTTCGACGCGCTGTTCTGGTCCCCGGAGTTCGAGTACGCCGAGACCGACATCCGCGACCTCACCCACGAGCGGGACAAGCTCCGCGAGTGGATGTGGACCGTCCCGGCCCCGCCCGCCCTCGATCCCGCGGCCGAGGAGCCGAAGGAGATCGCCGCCGCCCGCAAGACCGCCGAGAAGCTGGCGGCCGCGCAGGCCGAACCGGAGGAGGGACAGTCGTGAACTCCGCCGCAGCCGTGATGCCGGCGGCAGCCCCGCACGGCTTCCTGTCCCCGACCGGTGTCGAGATCGCTTTCCTGCTCGTCGGCCTGGTCACCTTCGGCGCGGCACTGATCACCGTCACCACCCGGCAACTGGTGCACGCCGCCCTGTGGCTGGTGGTCGCGCTGGGCGGCCTCGCCGTCGAATACCTCCTGCTCACCGCGGAGTTCATCGCCTGGGTGCAGGTCCTGATCTATGTCGGTTCCGTCGTCGTCCTCCTCCTGTTCGGTCTGATGCTCACCAGGGCGCCGATCGGCCGCTCCCCGGACGCCGACTCCGGCAACCGCTGGATCGCCCTCGCCGTCGCGGCGGCCGCCGCCGTCGCCCTGGTGTGGGTGGTGGTCGACGCCTTCCGCACCACGTGGATCGACCTGACCGGCCCCGCCGTCGGCACCACCCGGGTCACCGGCGAGAGCCTGTTCCGGCACTGGGTGCTGCCCTTCGAGGCCCTGTCCGTCCTGCTCCTCGCGGCCCTGGTCGGCGCGATCGTCCTGTCCCGCAAGGCGAAGGCGGAGTCGGGCCCTCCTCCTGTGAACTCCCGGACGGTCACCCAGAGTTCCCCCTCCGCCACGGATCCAGGGATTCACCCGGACGAGGGAATCCGCCCGGACAAGAAGGAAGGCGCCCGCTGATGCACCTCGCCTACCCCGCCGTCCTCTCCGCCCTCCTGTTCTGCACCGGCCTGTACGGCGTCCTCGCCCGGCGCAACGCGATCCTGGTCCTGATGTCGGTCGAGCTGATGCTCAACGCCGTCAACCTCAACCTGGTCGCCTTCGACGTCTGGCTCAGCCGGGCCGCCCGGGACACGCTGCACTCGGGCCAGGCGCTGACCCTGTTCACCATCGCCATCGCCGCCGCCGAGATCGGCATCGGCCTGGCGATCGTGCTCGCCGTCTACCGCAACCACGGCACCTCCGACATCGACAAGCTCCGCGACACCGCCGAAGGCCCAGGGACCGGCGGCCCCGACACCGAGGGCCCCGGCACCTCCGCGGCCGAGAAGGCTGAGGCCACCGCGTGACCACGACCCACCTCGCCGTCCTCGTCCCTCTCCTGCCGTTCCTGGGCGCCGCCGCGGGCCTGCTGCTCGGCCGCACCGCCCCCGGCTTCGTCCGTCCGCTCGCCGTGCTGCCGCCGCTGGCCTCGCTCGTCCTGGCCTCGCTGGTCGCCGCCCACCAGGACGGCGGCCGATCCCTCGACGCCCACACGGAGCTGACCCCCACCGGCTCCGTCCCGGTCGAGCTGGCCCTGCACATCGACGGCTTCGCCGCACTCGTCGCGATCCTGGTCGCGTTCGTCGCCGCCTGCGTGCAGATCTACTCGACGGGCTATCTGCGCGACGACCCGCGCTACCCCTCCTACGCGGCCCTCGTCTCCCTCTTCACCTCCGCGATGCTCCTGGTCGTCTACTCCGGCGACCTGATCGTGCTGCTGGTCGGCTGGGAAGTCATGGGCATCTGCTCCTACTTCCTGGTCGGTCACTACTGGGAGACCCCCGAGGCCCGCGCCGCCTCCCTGAAGGCCTTCCTGGTCACCAAGCTCGGCGACGTCCCCTTCCTCATCGGCCTGTTCGCGCTCGCCGGCGACGCCGGGTCCTTCCGCATCACCCGCGTCCTCGCTGCCGTGACGAGCGGCCACCTGCACCACCCGACCGTGATCGCCCTGCTGCTCCTCGCGGGCGTCGCGGGCAAGTCGGCGCAGTTCCCGCTGCACACCTGGCTCCCGGACGCGATGGCGGGCCCGACGCCCGTCTCGGCGCTGATCCACGCCGCGACGATGGTCGCCGCCGGTGTCTACTTCATCGCCCGTCTCCTTCCCGTCTTCGAGGCCTCCCAGGCCGCGATGGTCGTCCTCGCCGTCATGGCCGCCGTCACGATGGCCGGTTCGGCGCTCGCCGCGCTCGCCCAGGACGACGTCAAGCGCGTCCTCGCGTACTCGACGATCGGCCAGCTCGGCTACATGACCGGCGCCCTCGCCGTCGGTGACCGCGGTGCCGCCGTCTTCCACCTCCTGTCCCACGGCGCCTTCAAGGCGCTGCTGTTCCTCGCGGCCGGCGTGGTCATCCACGCCGCCGGCACCAACTCACTGGCCGCCATGTCCCGCATGGGCGGACTGCGCGACCGGGTACCGGACGCCTACTGGACGATGACCGTGGCGCTGCTCGCGCTCGCCGCGATCCCGCCGTTCAGCGGCTTCTTCTCGAAGGAGTCCGTGCTCGGCGCCGCCGAGCACGTGGCCACCGGGAAGACCGGCCATGCCCCCGGAGCGGCGGGCTGGATCGTCCTGGTCGCCGGCATGCTCACCGCCCTGCTCACCGCCGCCTACGCGACCCGCCTGTGGCTGCTGGCTTTCCGCGGCCGGGGCACCGAAGCGCCCGACCACGGCCGCCAGCCGCTGACGATGAACGTCGTCCTGTGGGTGCTCGCCGTACCGTCCCTGGCCTTCGGCGGGCTCGCCTACCGCTGGCTGCCCGGCTGGTTCGACGGCCAGGACCTGACCCCGGCCCTCCTCACCTCGATCCTCGGCACCGGCCTCGCCCTGGTCGGCGGACTGCTCGCCTACGGCGCCTGGCAGCACACCAGCCCGCTCGCCGCCCGCGTCCCCCTGGGAGCCGTCGCCGCCCACCCCGAGGGCGACGCCGGGCTGGTCGAGGCCGAGGCCATCGCCGGTCACACACCGGCCTACGGAGACATCGCCTCCGCGCCCGACCCGGCGGACCCCGCGCGGCTGCTGCTCGGCCCGCTGCACCCCCACGCGGCCGCCGGCTTCCATCTCGACGCCGTGTACCGGGTGCTGTTCGTCCGCCCGGTCCAGGCCGGAGCGAGTCTCGTCCGGTTCCTCGACCGCGAGGTCGTCGACACCTACGTACACGGCGCGGCCGCCGTGCCCCGGCTGCTCGGGGCCGCCGTACGGCGGGCGCAGACCGGCAATGTGCAGACCTATGTGAGCGCGCTGCTCGCCGGCACCGTCGTCCTCGCGGTCGCCGTCGTCCTCGTCGCCACGGGAGCGTGAGCAGGCGTGATCGATATCAACGAGTCCGTGATGCAGTTCCTCCTGGCATTCACCGTCGCCGGCCCGCTTCTCGGCGCCGTCGCCGCCCTCCTGCCGGCACCCCCCGGACTGAAGGGGAAGTCGCCCGAACAGGCCGTGCTGCGCCACGGCGTCACCGTGACCGGCGCGATCCTCATCGCCGCGATCGTCCTCGCGCTCGGCTTCGACCACGACCACCCGTCGAGGATGCAGGCCACGACCGACATCAGCTGGATCCCGGCGCTCGACGTGCGGATCCACCTCGGCATCGACGGCATCTCCCTCCCCCTCGTCGCCCTGACCGCGCTGCTGACCTTCCTCTGCGCGCTGTACTCCTACTTCAACCCGCCCAAGGGCGGGTCCCCGAAGGCGTTCGTCGCGCTGCTGCTCCTGCTCGAGTCCGGCACCCTCGCGACCTTCGCCGTCCTCGACCTGCTGCTGTTCTTCCTGGCCTTCGAGATGGTGCTCATCCCGATGTACTTCCTCATCGCCCGCTGGGGCGGCGAGGGACGGACCCGGGCCGCGTGGAAGTTCATCCTCTTCACGCTGCTCGGCTCCGTCGTCATGCTGCTCGGCCTGCTCCTGATCGGAATCAAGGCGGGCACGTTCGACATGGTGGCACTCGCCACTGACAACGGCCGGTCACTGCCCGCGTCCGTGCAGGTCATCGCCGTACTGGCGATCGGGATCGGGCTCGCGGTCAAGGCGCCGATGTGGCCGCTGCACAGCTGGCTGCCCGACGCCCACACCGCCGCCCCGACCGTCGGCTCGGTCCTGCTGGCCGGTGTCCTGCTGAAGATGGGTACGTACGGATTCGTCCGGATCCTGCTGCCGATCGCGCCCCACGGCGTCCACACCTTCGCGCCCTACCTCGCCGCGTTCGCCGTCGTCGGGATCATCTACGGATCCCTGGCCTGCCTGGCCCTGGCCAAGCGGGGCGCCAAGGGCGACCTCAAGCGGCTGATCGCCTACTCCTCCGTCGGCCACATGGGCTTCGTCCTGCTGGGCATCGCCACCATGACCCCGACCGGCGTCAATGGCGCCCTGTTCGCGAACATCGCCCACGGCCTCATCACCGGCCTGCTGTTCTTCCTGGTCGGTGCGCTGAAGGAGCGGACCGGCACCACCGACCTCGACGCGCTGGCCGAGAAGACCGGCGCCGCGCTCTACGGCAGGGCCCCGCGCCTCGGCGGCCTGCTCGCGTTCGGCGCCGTCGCCTCGCTCGGCCTGCCCGGCCTCGCCGGGTTCTGGGGCGAGATGCTGGCCCTGTTCGGCGCGTTCAAGCCCGCCGCCGGCCTCAGCCGGCCCGCGTTCCTCACCTTCATGGCGATCGGCGCGTTCGGCACCCTGCTGACCGCCGCGTACATGCTGATCGTGGTGCGCCGCGTCTGCATGGGCGGGGTGGCGCAGGAGGTCCCCAAACTCGCCGACGTCCACGGTTACGAGTTCGCCGCCTGGACCCCGCTCGTCGCCCTCACCGTCGGGGCCGGGCTGTGGCCGAAGGCCCTGCTCGGCCTGACGGACCCGGCCGTGCACCAGCTCCTCGCAGGAGGCACCCGATGAGCGCCCAGCCCCTCGCCGAGTCGCTGGTCCAGTCCGTCGACTGGCTCGCCGTCGCGCCGCCCCTCACCGCCGCCGCTGTCGCGCTCGCGGTGCTGGTCGCCGACCTGTTCCTGCCCGAGGACAGCAAAGCCGTCCTCGGCTGGGTCTCGGTCGCCGGACTGGCCGCGGCCGCGCTCATGCTGCTGCCACTCGTGAACGGCGATCGCAGCACCTTCTGCGTCAACCGCTCCACGCGCGCGTGCAGCTACACCGCCGACCACTTCACGCTCGTCATCCAGTTCCTGGTCCTCGGCGGCGCCCTGCTCGCTGCCCTGCTGTCGGTCACGAACCTCGACGACGACCGACGGCGCGTCCCGGCGGGGGAGTTCTGGTTCCTGCTGCTGTCCTCCGCGGCCGGCGCGGCCCTGCTGCCCGCCTCCCGCGACCTGGCCACCCTGATCGTCGCCCTGGAGGTCGCCTCCCTGCCGGCCTTCGCCCTGGTCGGCATCCGGCACGGCGACAAGCGCTCCGCCGAGGCCGCGCTGAAGTTCTTCCTGTCCTCGGTGACGGCCACCGCCGTCAGCCTGATGGGCATCAGCTTCGTCTACGCCTCCACCGGCACCCTCTACCTCACCCAGGTCGCCCAGCGCCTGCCCCACGCCGACGGACAACTGCGCACCCTCGCGGCGACCGGTGTCGTCCTCACCCTCATCGGCTTCGCCTTCAAGACGGCCGCCGTCCCGTTCCACTTCTGGGTGCCCGACACCTACGTGGGCGCGCCGCTGCCCGTCGCCGCCTACCTGTCGGTCGTCGGCAAGGCGGTCGGCTTCTCCGGGCTGATCCTCGTCACCGTGGTCGCGTTCCCGTCGTACGCCGGCGTCTGGGGGCCCGCGCTCGCCCTCCTCGCCGGCCTCACCATGACGGTCGGCAACGTCGGCGCCCTGCGCCAGCAGGCCACGCGCGCGTACAGCGCCGTACGGCTGCTCGCCTGGTCCTCCGTCGGCCAGGCGGGCTATCTGCTGGTTCCGATCGCGGCGGCCGGATACGCCAAGGACCCGCAGAAGGCGATCGGCTCCACGGTCGCCTACGCCCTCATGTACGGTGCCGTGAACCTCGGGGCGTTCGCGGTGGCCGCCGTGGTGGGCCGCGGCCGGCCCCTGAACCGGATCAGCGACTACCGGGGCCTGTACGCGGCCAACCCGCTCACCGCGCTCCTCCTGGCCTTCTTCCTGCTCTGCCTGGCCGGTCTGCCTCCGGGCGTCATCGGACTGTTCGCCAAGGTCACCGTGTTCTCGGCGGCCGTCGACGCGGGCCTCGGCTGGCTCGCCGTCGTCATGGCCGTCAACGTGGTGATCGCCCTCTTCTACTACCTCCAGTGGACGGCGCTGCTCTTCCGCGCCCCCGAGGGCCAGCCCGCGCGGCACCCGGTTCCGGCTCCCCTGACGGCCGCCATCGCCCTCACCGGCGTGCTCGGCGTCGCCCTGTCCGGAGCACCCCAGCTGGTCCTCCGGTTCGCCGCCACCGGACTGTTCTGACCCCGCCTCCCGCGCGCGTGGCGCAGATCCGCTCCACGCGCGCGGGAGGGCGAAACAGCACGTCACCCGTACAGCCGAGCGGCGCCCGCGCGGACACGGGGAACTCGTGACCGCCGCCTGGCGTTGTCACAAGCGGGAGGGTCCACTGGACCACAGTGTTCCCAGCCGCACGATTTGGAGGGCGTACGGTGCACCGCCGGCACAACGGGCTCAGGACCGCGGTACTCCTCGGGGGGCTGTCCGCGCTCATCATCGTCATCGGCAGCTTCTTCGGCCGCGCCGGTCTGATCGTCGCCGTCCTGGTCGCTCTCGGCACGAACGCCTACGCGTACTGGAACAGCGACAAGCTGGCGCTGCGCGCGATGCGCGCCCGCCCGGTCAGCGAGTTCGAGGCCCCCGCGCTCTACCGGATGGTCCGCGAGCTGTCCACGCAGGCCCGCCAGCCCATGCCACGCCTCTACATCTCGCCCACGGAGGCCCCCAACGCCTTCGCCACCGGCCGCAATCCGCGCAACGCGGCCGTGTGCTGCACCGAGGGCATCCTGCGCCTGCTGGACGAGCGCGAGCTGCGCGGAGTGATCGGGCACGAGCTGAGTCACGTCTACAACCGGGACATCCTGATCTCCTCGGTCGCCGGCGCCCTCGCCTCGGTGATCATGTTCCTGGTCAACTTCGCCTGGCTCATCCCCATCGGCCGCTCGGACGACGACGAAGGCCCCGGCCTGCTCGGCATGCTCCTGATCATGATCCTCGGCCCGCTCGCCGCCACCCTCATCCAACTGGCCATCAGCCGCTCCCGTGAGTACGAGGCGGACGCCTCCGGCGCTCAGCTCACCGGTGACCCGCTGGCCCTCGCCAGCGCCCTGCGCAAGCTGGAGGGCGGCACCCAGCAGCTCCCGCTGCCCCCTGAGCCCCAGATCCAGACGGCCAGCCACATGATGATCGCGAATCCTTTCCGCGCGGGCCAGGGACTGACGAAGATGTTCTCTACGCACCCGCCGATGGCGGACCGTATCTCCCGGCTCGAAACGATGGCAGGTCGCTACCAGTGAAGACCATCCTGAACGTCATTTGGCTCGTCCTGAGCGGCTTCTGGCTGTTCGTCGGGTATCTGTTCGCCGGCGTTCTGCTCTGCATCACCGTCATCGGCATCCCGTTCGGCATCGCGGCCTTCCGTATCGGCCTCTACGCCCTGTGGCCCTTCGGGTACACCACGGTCGAGCGGCGCGACGCGGGCGCACCCTCCTGCATCGGCAACGTCCTGTGGCTGATCCTGGCCGGCTGGTGGCTGGCGATCGCGCACGTCGTCACGGGCATCGCCCTGTGCGTGACGATCATCGGCATCCCGTTGGGCATCGCCAACTTCAAGCTGATCCCGGTCTCCCTGCTGCCGCTGGGCCGCGAGATCGTCCCCACGGACCAGCCGTTCGCGAGCCGCTGAGCGTGCCGACTGCCACGAGCGCCGCACGCGCGCGGGTGGGGCCGCAGGAGCCCGCTGGAGGGCGCGCCGCCGCGTGCGACCGCATGTACGGCGACCGCGTGCGGTCATGACCCGTCGCAACCAGGTGGGGGATCTGTGACGTCCTCTCCATCGACGAGGCACGAACACACGCGTGCCGACAGCGGGTCCTCACCGGATTCTCAGCGGCCGGACAGTGCGAGGACAGCTGGGAAGGGCAGGTTCACGGCATGAGCATCATCGGTTGGATCATCCTGGGCCTGGTGGCCGGAGTCATCGCCAAGGTCCTGCTGCCGGGTCGCGACCCCGGCGGCTTCATCGGTACGACCCTCATCGGCATCGCGGGGGCGTTCATCGGCGGCTGGATCTCGGCGCGTTGGCTGGACCACCCGATCACCAAGAACTTCTACGACGGCGCCACATGGGCCGCGGCCATCGGCGGCTCCCTGGTGCTGCTGATCGTCTACCGCATCCTGTTCGGCAACTCACGCGACTGAGCCCGCCGTCCCGCCGCGCGGTGCGCAAGCACGGAAAGCGGTGCGTGAGCGCGGAAAGGGTGGGCCGCCCGGCACCGGGCGGCCCACCTCGCTGTCACTCCCGCCGGTGTCCTACCGGTAGTTCACGAACTGCAGCGCGAAGTCGAAGTCCTTGCCCTTCAGCAGCGCGATCACGGTCTGGAGGTCGTCGCGGCTCTTGGAGCTGACGCGCAGTTCGTCGCCCTGGACCTGGGCCTTGACGCCCTTCGGGCCCTCGTCGCGGATGATCTTCGCCACCTTCTTCGCGTTCTCCTGGGAGATGCCCTCCTGGATCGACGCGAAGATCTTGTACTCCTTGCCGGACAGCTGAGGCTCGCCTGCTTCCAGCGCCTTCAGCGAGATGCCCCGCTTGATCAGCTTGGACTGGAAGACGTCGAGGATGGCGTTCACCCGGTCCTCGGAGTTGGCCTCCATGAGGATCTTCTCGCCGGACCAGGAGATCGAGGCACCCACGCCCTTGAAGTCGTAGCGCTGCGAGATCTCCTTGGCGGCCTGGTTGAGGGCGTTGTCGACCTCCTGCCGCTCGACCTTCGAGACGATGTCGAAACTGGAGTCGGCCATGTCCTGTGGCTCCTTGTATCGGGGTGCGTATCGGGTGCGTGCCGGCGTGCGCGGCGGCGGCCGTCGGGCCCGGCAAGACACCGGGCCGCATCCGCACCAGCCTAGCCACCCCGCGAGCCGACGGGTGGAGATCAACCGGGTGGCGAAGCACCCCCGTGCATCGGGTATTGTTTACGTCGTTGCCAGGGAGCACCGCCGAAAGCGGGGCTCGGTTGGCAGCCAAACCCGGCGGTGTGCCCGAGCGGCCAAAGGGAGCAGACTGTAAATCTGCCGGCTCAGCCTTCCCAGGTTCGAATCCTGGCGCCGCCACACGGGAGCGAGAGCCCCGTGATCTGCGAGAGCAGGTCACGGGGCTCTCGTCGTTTCTCCGGGCATCCTCGGGCCGTTCCCTATAATCGAACGCGTGAGCGACGGGACGGAGGGAGGGGATCAGACATGGCCGGTCCGGGTGCGGGGTCGGGCGGGGCGGACGATGCTGGAGCCATGGCCGGGAAGCGTCCCATCATCGTGCACCTGCCGTCACCGACCGGCGGACGGCGTGTCCGCGTGGACGGCGAGATCCTCGGCCTGGCACACAGCGTCCGGGACCTGGTGGAGTTCCTGCGCCGCGCGGGGCTGGAGATCGAGCCGGAGCAGGTGGCCGAGTCGCCCCTGATCGACTGGCGCGGGGTGGGGCCCGACCGCTGGGAGGCCGAGACCCGCACCTGACGGCCGACGGCCGGCGGCGCTGTCGTACGCGCGCGCGTACGGGCAAACTGACGGCATGTCCTCCCGACGCAGAACCTGTCCCGTCTGCCGCCGTGACATCGCTGTCGTCGCGGGCCGCTTCGCGCGGCACGATCCGCCCGGGGCGAGGGAGAGTGGCGAACTCGTCTCCTGCGCCGGGTCGCGGCAGCAGGCGCAACTCGGGGCGGTCCAGCCGGCGTTGGACGGGTACGCCGTACCGGAGTTTCCGGGGCAGCTGCCCCTGTTCTGAGCTGGGGAGTCCTGACGGTGTGACAGTGCGCGGTGGAGCGGGGGCGGGTGGTGACTCCGACCGTTCAACGGCCGGTGACCCGGCTCAGTTCCCGGCCACCGACTTCACCGCGACCGACACCGGCTGCGAGCCGCTGATCAGCTCCAGCGTCAGGCCGGTCGTCGCCGGGGTGTCCACCAGTTCGGCGAGTACGGCGGCCACGTCGTCCCGCGGGATCGTTCCGCGCCCGGTGTGCGCCTCCAGGCGGACCAGACCGGTGCCGGCGTCGTTCACCAGTGAGCCGGGGCGCAGGATCGTCCAGTCCAGGGCCTCCTGGCGGGTCACGTACGCGTCCGCCTCGCCCTTGGCGCGCAGGTACACGTCGAAGACGTCGTCGCCCGGGTGCGCCGGATCCGCGCCCATCGAGGACACGACCAGGAAACGCCGTACGCGCGCGCGGACCGCAGCGTCCGCGAACAGCACCGCCGCGGCCTTGTCCACCGTCTCCTTGCGGGCCGTTCCGCTGCCCGGGCCCGCGCCGGCCGCGAAGACCGCCGCGTCGGCACCCTGGAGATGCGCCGCGACCTCCTCCAGAGAGGCGGACTCCAGGTCGAGCAGGACCGGTTCGGCCCCGGCCGCCCGTAGATCGTCGCCCTGCTCCGGGTTGCGGATGATGCCCGCGACCTCGTCCCCGCGCGCGGAGAGCAGGCGCTCCAGCCGCAGCGCGATCTGACCATGACCACCAGCGATGACAATGCGCATGAATCCGACCGTACGCCCGAAGGGGCGCATCCGCCGCATGAGTTAACCGGCATGTCCGGAGCGCTCCGGCCGTCGGCGCACAGCCGGCGTGCACGCGGCGCTGAGCATGTCCTTCCAGGCCATGCGCTCTGCCGGTGTCCCGCGCCCGGCGTTCACGACAGTTCTCCGCGCCCCTGCCGGGGCAGCCCCAGCTCCGCCGCGGCCGCCGAGTTGCAGTACTCGCGGACCGCGCTCGTGCGGGCCACCACGCGCCCCCGGTGGAACACGACCCGGCTGTAGGCCAGGGAGAGCGCGCCGGGCAGACGGTCGCCGCGTACGGCCAGCAGATCGGCGGGGAAGCCCGCCTCCACGCGTACCTCGGGCAGACCGAGGACCGCGCGCGCCGAGGTGCTCACGGCGTCGTAGGCGTCCTCCGCGCGCAGGCCGTGAACCGAGGCGAGGAGATAGGCCGCCTCCAGCGGGTCGCCGCGGCCGACGGGGTTGGCGACGTCGCGCAGGGCGCCGCTCCCGGCCGCCGTCCGCACTCCTGCGGAGCGCAGCAGCCGTACTGGAGGCATGCCCCGGCGGTCGGCGGCGCAGCAGCCGCCCTGGGGCAGGCACGCGACCGCGACGCCGGCCGCCGCGAGCTGGTCGGCGGCGCGGGAGGCTGCTTCGGCGGACAGGCGCGCAAGACCGGCGCACGGCCCGATCGTCACGCCGGGGCGCAGGCCCCCCGCCATGGCCGCGAGCCGGGACAACCGGGCCGGGTCGGCGGCGTCCGTGTGCAGGTCCACCGGGCAGCCGTGCTCGGAGGCGACCTCCAGCACGGTCTCGACGTAGCCGGCGGGATCCGGGTCCAGGTCGGGACAGCCGCCCACCACGGAGGCGCCCATCTTCACCGCGTCCCGCAGCATCGCGAGCCCGTCGGCCCCGGCCGCGCCGGTCAGCAGTCGGGGTGTGGCCACCGTCGTCAGGTCGGTGAGCCCCCGCAGCGAGCGCCGCGCCCGGAGCACGGCGCCCAGCGCGCCGAGCCCCTGGACGTCACCCACGCGCACGTGCGCGCGTACCGCCGTCGCTCCGTGCCCCAGCTGCAGCAGGGCCGCCTCCGTCGCCCGGCGCTGGACGTCGTCGGGCGCGTACGAGACCGGGCCGGAGTGCTGGGCGGACAGCGCGGTGTCGCCGTGGGCGTGCGGCTCGGCCGGGGCGGGCAGGAGCAGATACCCGCTGAGGTCCACGCGCGTGGCACCCGTGCGGGCAGGTCCGCGCGCGAGGCTTCCGGTCGTACCCACCGCCTCGATGCGTCCGCGGCCCAGCCGTACGTCCACCGTCCGGCCGTCGGTCAGCCGCGCTCCACACAGCAGCAGGGCGGCCGGATCGGACGGCCCGGAGGAGCCCGGGGTGTTCGACGGCGGATGGGGCTGCGGCTGGCTGTCGGGCATCGCGCTCCAGGGTGGGGCCGAGGGGCTCGGGGCAGGGCTCGCGTGAGGGAGGCGGGGGCGCGGGCCCCCAAGATCACGCAGAGCGAGTCGAGCCTAGGGTGGCGAGCCCTGTGGGATGCGCAGGAGCGCAATAGTCGTACCGGTGTCGTCCGCCCATGGCCGAACGCATGTCGCCCACCCGCGTGCAACCGCCCGAGTGCCGCAGGGCCCGAATCACCCGCGTTGCGAAGGCCGTGGTGCCGAATCCGGCCAGGGCGCCGCCGGCGCTGCCCCGGTCCCCCGCGAGGCCCGAGTCCCCGAGCGCGCCGGTGTCGCCCACCACGCCGTCACACGCGCGGGACGCGGCCACGCGCGCGTGGCAGTCCCCGGGCGGCTCGCGGCCACGCTTCTGCCGGGTCTCAGGAGGCGGCCGCGCGGGGTGGGGCGGGGGGTCGGACGGGGCGCCGGATACGGATTTGGGTGAACGGCGGCGGACCGTGTAATGTCTTCATCGCTCGCCCCAATAGCTCAGTCGGCAGAGCGTCTCCATGGTAAGGAGAAGGTCAACGGTTCGATTCCGTTTTGGGGCTCTGGTGTGAGAGGTTCCCGTCGAAAGGCGGGGCCCGATCGCATCGCAGCGGTGTAGCTCAGTCGGTAGAGCAAGCGGCTCATAATCGCTGTGTCACCGGTTCAAGTCCGGTCACCGCTACTGACAGTAGCCGATTGCGGGGTCGGTCCTTCGATCGGCTACTCTTTCTTGCGTTGAATTAGTCCATCCGTTCGTCTTAGGAGCACTCACGTGGCTGCCACCGACGTCCGCCCGAAGATCACGCTGGCCTGCGTGGAGTGCAAGGAGCGGAACTACATCACCAAGAAGAACCGGCGTAACAACCCGGATCGTCTTGAGATGAAGAAGCACTGCCCGCGTTGCAACGCGCACACCGCGCACCGCGAAACGCGATAATCAGGCTCGTCCGTGAGGCCGTCCCCTTCCGAGGGGGCGGCCTCACGGCGTTTCACGGTCCACCGTCCCACCGGGTGGGCGGCGGCGCTCACTTGATCCCCCCGCGCGTTCCCTGGCCGGTTTGCGGCTAATTTGGGGCCATCACAGCAGACTTCAGGAGGTGCCGGGCCATGGCGCTCGACCAGTCCTTCGTGGGACGGACCTACCCGCCCACTGCACCCTACGAGGTGGGCCGGGAGAAGATCCGCGAGTTCGCCGAGGCCGTCGGAGAGGCCAACCCGGTGTACACGCACCCGGAGGCCGCCAAGGCGTTCGGGTATGCCGATGTGATCGCCCCGCCGACGTTCGTGTTCTCCATCACTTTCCGGGCCGCGGGTCAGGTGATCGAGGACCCGCAGCTGGGCCTGGACTACAGCCGGGTGGTGCACGGCGACCAGAAGTTCGCCTACAGCCGTCCCGTGTGTGCCGGGGACCGGCTGACGGTCACCTCCACCATCGAGGCGGTCAAGTCGCTCGCGGGCAACGACATCCTGGACATCCGCGGTGAGGTGCGCGACGAGGCGGGCGAGCAT
>NZ_JBVJMF010000016.1:0-206512 GCF_055584345.1 Streptomyces sp. NPDC104106 | reverse complement strand
ACGACACCGGCGACCGCGGCGACTATCTGCGTGCCATTGTCAGACTCGCGTGCGAACGTGAGGACCTGGGCCCGGACTTCCGGGCCTGGCTTCGCAGTTACGTAGCCGAGGAGATGCAGCAATCTTGAGCAGCGCCGCGACCCGCCCCACCGGCCCGGACCGCCTGTGGTCGGTGGACGAGCACCTGGAGGACGTCCTCTCCACCGTCCGCCCCCTGGAGCCCATCGAGCTGCACCTGCTCGACGCCCAGGGCTGTGTCCTGGTCGACGACGTCACGGTGCCGGTCTCCCTGCCGCCGTTCGACAACAGCTCCATGGACGGGTACGCGGTCCGGGTCACGGACGTGGCGGGCGCCAGTGCGCAGTTCCCGGCCGTTCTGGACGTCGTCGGGGACGTGGCGGCGGGCGCGGCCGACCCGGTCCGGATCGGTCCCGGGCAGGCGGCCCGCATCATGACCGGCGCCCCGCTGCCGCCCGGCGCCGAGGCCGTCGTGCCGGTCGAGTGGACCGACGGCGGGCTCGGCGAGGGACCGGTCAGCGGCATGCGCGCGCGCAGCCTGGCCCCGGAGGGAGCCGAGGGGCAGGTCCGCGTGCACCGCCCCGTCGAGGCACGCGCGCACGTGCGCGCCAAGGGCAGCGACGTGAAGGCGGGCGAGCGCGTCCTGGAGGCCGGCACGATCCTCGGCCCGCCGCAGATCGCGCTGCTCGCCGCGATCGGCCGCGGCTCGGTCCGCGTGCGCCCGCGCCCGCGCGTGGTCGTCCTGTCCACCGGCAGCGAACTGGTCCAGCCCGGCGAGGAGCTGGCCGCCGGCCAGATCTACGACTCCAACAGCTTCGCCCTCACCGCCGCCGCGCGGGACGCCGGCGCCATCGCCTACCGCGTGGGCGCCGTCGCCGACGAGGCCGACACCCTCCGCTCGACCATCGAGGACCAGCTCGTCCGCGCCGACCTGCTGGTGACCACGGGCGGGGTGAGCGTCGGGGCGTACGACGTGGTCAAGGAGGCGCTGTCGTACGCCGGTGACGAGGACGAGCCGGGCAGCGGCGTGGAGTTCCGCAAGCTCGCCATGCAGCCCGGCAAGCCCCAGGGCTTCGGTTCCATCGGCCCCGACCACACGCCCCTGCTGGCCCTGCCCGGCAACCCCGTGTCCTCGTACGTCTCCTTCGAGCTGTTCGTCCGCCCCGCCATCCGCGCCCTGATGGGCCTCACGGACCTGCACCGGCCCCGTACCCGGGCGACGCTGAAGGCCGAGCGGGCGCTGCGCTCGCCCCAGGGGCGTCGGCAGTTCCTGCGGGGCGCGTACGCCGACGGCGAGGTCACCCCGGTGGGCGGTGCCGGATCCCACCTGATCGCGGCGCTGGCGCAGGCCGACGCGCTGATCGTCGTCCCCGAGGACACGGAGTCCGTGGAGCCCGGCGACGAGGTGGAGGTCGTGCTGCTCGGCTGAGGCACGCGCGCGTGGACGGCAGAGCGGCCCAACGGGGGTCCTGGCCCGGTGCGTGCCCCGACTTGGCGGTACCGTGGCGCGCACAGCAGGCCCGCGCACCGCACCGCGACGGGCCCGGACCGGGAGCGGCACACAGCATGACTGAGTCTTTCCGGGGGGACACCCCCGGAGCCCCTGCGCAGGACGGACTGACGCACATCGACGAGGCGGGCGCGGCCCGGATGGTCGACGTGTCGGGCAAGGACGTCACCGCGCGCACCGCCCGCGCCAGCGGCCGGGTCCTCGTCTCACCCCGCGTGGTGGAGCTGCTGCGCGGCGAGGGGGTACCCAAGGGGGACGCCCTCGCCACCGCGCGGATCGCCGGCATCATGGGCGCCAAGCGCACCCCGGACCTGATCCCGCTGTGCCACCCGTTGTCGGTGTCGGGTGTGAGACTGGACCTGTCGGTCGCGGACGACGCCGTGGAGATCCAGGCGGTCGTGAAGACGACGGACCGTACGGGCGTCGAGATGGAGGCCCTCACCGCCGTCACGGTCGCCGCGCTCACCGTGATCGACATGGTCAAGGCGGTTGACAAGGGAGCGGTCATCACGGACGTACGCGTGGAGGAGAAGACGGGCGGCAAGTCGGGCGACTGGAGCCGGGCATGACCTACCGCGCGCTGGTGGTCACCGCCTCCAACCGGGCCGCGGCCGGGGTCTACGAGGACAAGGGCGGCCCGCTGGTCGCGGACGGCCTTGAGGGCTTCGGGTTCGAGGTGGACGGCCCCCGGGTCGTGCCCGACGGCGACCCCGTGCGGGAGGCCCTGCGCGCGGGCGTGGACGCCGGGTACGACGCCATCGTCACCACCGGCGGCACCGGCGTCTCGCCCACCGACCGCACGCCCGAAGCGACCCGCGCGGTGATCGACTACGAGGTACCGGGCATCGCCGAGGCCATCCGGGCGTTCGGGCGGGAGAAGGTGCCGACCGCCGCGCTGTCCCGGGGCCTGGCCGGAGTGGCGGGGCGCACCCTGATCGTCAATCTGCCGGGGTCCACGGGCGGGGTGAAGGACGGCCTGGCCGTGCTGGAGGCCCTGCTGGTCCACGCCGTCGACCAGATCCGTGGCGGCGACCACCCCGGACCCAGTACCGGGGGTGCGAGCTGAACAGCCCTTCCTGGCCCGTCGTGCTGGTGGACGGCGATGTCGTCCTGCGGCCGATAAAGCTGCGCGACCAGCGGGCGTGGCGCGAGGTGAACCGGCGCAACCGGGACTGGCTGCGCCCCTGGGAGGCGACGATTCCGCCGCCCACGCCGACCGGCCCGGTCACCCACCGGCCGACGTTTCGCCAGATGGTCCGCCATCTGCGGTCGGAGGCCAACGCGGGCCGGATGCTGCCCTTCGTCATCGAGTACCAGGGGCAGCTCGTCGGGCAGTTGACGGTGGCCGGTATCACCTGGGGGTCGATGTGCTCGGGGCATGTCGGGTACTGGGTGGACGAGGCGGTGGCGGGCCGCGGCGTGATGCCGACGGCCGTGGCCCTCGTGGTGGACCACTGTTTCCACACCGTCGGGCTGCACCGCATCGAGGTCTGCATTCGTCCCGAGAACCGGCCCAGCCGCCGGGTGGTGGAGAAACTCGGATTCCGCGAGGAGGGGCTCCGGCCGCGCTATCTGCACATCGACGGCGCCTGGCGCGACCATCTGGTCTTTGCGCTCACCGCTGAAGAGGTGCCCGACGGGTTGCTCGCGCGCTGGCGGCGGGCCCGCTCCCAGCAGGCGCGGCAGAAACCCCAGAACACGGGAAATTGAATACGTGTTCGAAATTGATCGGCTGCTGACCGTCTCGGGGCATTGAATTCCGTCGTGGCGGCGGTCCACTGATCGCATCCGTCGCAAAAAAAGCTGGAAATATCAGCCAGATCGTGCGACACACCGGCCCAATTGGCGGATGGCCTCACGCAAACCCCTCTACGGTGTGAGCGTGAGCAGCAGCGGCCTCATCTACGCAGTCATTGTCGGGGCCTGGGCCGCCTACTTGGTGCCGATGTGGCTCCGTAGGCAGGACGAGCTGAACGAGGCCCGTCCGACGGAACGCTTCAGTACCGCCATCCGGCTGCTGTCCGGACGGGCGGGCATGGAGCGCCGATACGCCAGGGACCTGCGGGCGCGCTCCGCCCAGGAGGGGGAGCCGGACGCCGGTGACCCGGACGCCGTCACCGACTCGGTGGACGTCCGGGCCTTCGCCATGCCTCCGACTCGTCGTCAGGCGCACCCGGAAGCCCACCCGGACGCCGGGGCGGAGCTGTCCGGGCGAGCGGAACCGGCACCCGAACGGCACGCGGCGCCTGCCCCCGCGTCGGCGTCCGCGCCCGCGCAGCGGCGGGTGCCGTCCGCGCGGCACGGAACGTCGGAGCAGGCGGCCGCGGCGCGCGCCCGGCGCTCGAAGGTTCTCGCGCGCCGTCGGCGTACCACCGTGGTGCTCTTCCTCGCCTTCACGCTCGGCGCGATCGTCGCCGCCGTCGGCGGCCTCGCCTTCCTGTGGGCCCCGGCCGCACCGGCCGTGCTGCTGAGCGCGTACATCGCGTACCTGCGCGCCCAGGAGCGCCGTCGTTTCGCCTACCAGATGGACCGCAGGCGGGCGGAGGTCGCGGCGCAGCGGCTGCGGGAGCGCCAGCCGCGTCGGCGCGCGGCCCTCGACGCCCCGAGCGTCGGTGCCGACGAACCGGAGGGTGTCCCGGAGGCCGAGACGGACCCCGGCCTCTCCGCGCTCGCTGCGGACCGGCGCGCCCTGGTCGAGCAGACCGACCACGCCGAGTGGGTCGACCAGCAGCGGGAGCGGCAGCGGCGGCCCGGCGGGGACAGCTGGGAGCCGGTGCCGGTGCCCCTGCCGACGTATGTGACCGCTCCGGTGGCGCCGCGTGCCACCTCGGACGTGGACCTGGGAGCGCCGGACACCTGGAGTTCGGCGCGGTCCAGCTCGGTCGCGCCGGAGCAGGAGTCGGCCGCCGCGCCGGAGGCCGACACGGACGCGCAGGTGCCCGCCGCCGAGGACAAGCCGGCGGGCGGTCGCAGCGACCGGCGCCGGGCGGTGTCCGCGCGCCGGGCGCGCGAGCGAGGACGCACGCCGCTGTTCGATCAGTACGAGGACGGCGACCGCCCGCGCGCGGCCAATGAGTGACGGCCGTCACACCGCTGGAAGCCCGCCTCTGACCAGTCACGGAGCGGATTTCCAAGCACCCCGACGGGGATGCTAGAGTTTCACTCGTTGCAAGGGCCTGTGGCGCAGTCCGGTAGCGCACCTCGTTCGCATCGAGGGGGCCAGGGGTTCAAATCCCCTCAGGTCCACGCAGCTCAAAGCCCCGGTAGGGATCTCCCGACCGGGGCTTTGACGTGTCGTACAGCAGCGAAGTACAGCAACTACTTCGGATCTTGCTTCCCGAGGTGCTTGCCCAGCTTGCGCAGCGCCCGCCGGGTCGCTTCGGACGGGACGTGCGTGTACACCTCCATGGTCACTGCGATCTTGCTGTGTCGAAGGATCTGCATGGCGACGCGGGGATGCACGTCCAGGGCAGCGAGCAGTGAGCCGCAGGTGTGCCGGGTGTCGTGGAGCCGGATTCGGCGGACGCTGGCGCGCGCGATGCGGTCCATGAACCGGCGGTTGAAGTTGCGCGGTTCGAACGGCGTGCCGTAGCGCGTGGTGAACACGAAGTCGTTGGCCGTCCACAGCTCACCCGCTGCCTGCCGGGCAAGCTCCTGTTCCTTCCGCCGCAGTTGCAGGGCCGCGATGCAGATCTCAGGGAGCGGGAGCGTGGCCGTCGACGCTTCGGTCTTGGTCTCGTCATGGACCAGGCGGCGGTTGATCCGCTGCAGCTGCATCTGCACGGTGACCTCACCGGCGTCCAGGTTGACGTTCTCCCAGGTGAGCCCCAGCACCTCACCACGCCGGAAACCCAGAACCAGGATCAGCACGTAGGCCGCGTACAGCGGGTCATGAGCGGCGCTCGCCGCTTCGAGGAACTGCCGAGCCTCTTCCACCGACCAAGGGTGCCGCTTCGTCTTCCGAGCCGACCGTACCTTGACCAGGGCCGCGACGTTCTTCGAGATCAGTTCCTCGGTCATCGCGTTCGTCAGGGCGGACCGCAGAACGGCGCGCGCGTCTTGCACAGTGCGGCGGGACGGAAACCGCTCGCAGCAGTCGCCAGCGGCGCAGCAGCGCGGAGTGTCCCGCTTCGCGTCGAGGCCCTGAGCGCAGCACTGGCACTGTTCCAGGAGGCCGTTGACCCAGTTCCGCACGTCCCGGACGGTGAGCTTGTCGAGCCGCTTCGAGCCCAGGCCCGGAATGATGTAGAGCCGGACGTGCATCGCGTAGGTCTCGGCTGTCTTGGGCTTGAGGTCAGGCTCTACCACCTCCTTGAGCCACCGAGTCAGGTACTGGGCCAGTGTCGGCGTCGAGGTAGCTACCGGCCCTTGCTTAGCCTCAGCGTGGAGTTTGATCCACTTGTCGTGGACCTCCTCACGAGTCTTGCCGTAGACGTACTTGCGCTTGCGCTTGCCTTCCGGGGTGTCGACCCAGACGTACGCGGCGAAGCCGTTCTTGTACGGGTAGATCGAGCCCTCTCCGTTGCCGCGCTTCCCGGTCATGCCGACACCGCCTCAGCCTGGGACGCGACATGTTGCACGTACTCATCCACCCATTCCGGCAGGATGCGACGGTTACGGCCGATCTTGACGGAACGGATCTCGCCCGTGAGGACGAGCATCTTGGTCTTCGACAGGCCGAAGCCGAGCATCTCCGCTACCTCCGCCGTGGTGTACCACTTGCGCGTGATCACAGCCGTCGTCATGCTGCGGTACCCTCCCGTTCGAGTTGATCTAGCAGCGCTTCGCGGGCGGTTTCGCGGTTGAGTTCGATGTCCCGGCGGATCGAGGCGGCGAGGGCGGATTCACCGGGCGTGTGGCCGTGGCCGGCGTACTGCCAGTCAGCGAGGACGAGAACGGTGTCCGGCTCGCCTTCGTCCAGGCCGAGGGCGGCGCGTTCCTGCGCGGCGCGGTAGTCGGCGCGTGTCTGGCGGAGGGCGCCGAGTGTGGTCGAGTAGCGGCGGGACTTGGACGAGAAGTGCCCGCGGAAGCCGAGCATGTGGGCCCAGGCCCACAGACGCCGGTCCGGGTACAGCTCATCGAGGTCTCGGCACGCGGTGATCAGGCGCCGGGCGTGGTCGGGGACGCCGTGGCGGTCGAGTTCGGAGAGTTCGCCGATGCGCCGGTCGAGGGTGCCGGTGTTCTCGGCCGCCTTGGTGGCGTACTTGGCCACGTAGGAGGCGACGGCCTGTTCCGTGAGGTCGGAGCCGTCACCGAACGCCTTGACCGGCCGTACGTCGAGCTGTCGGCCCCACTGGAAGGTGCGGGCGGGTTGGTCGCCGGCGGCGGGAACACTGACGCGGCTGTAGGGGTGCGCGGCGGCGGCGCGGATGGCGTCGGTGAGCAGGTCGGTGGTGGCCCAGGACGGCGGCGCGGAGTCGGCTCCGTCGGGACCGTCGAGGCGGATCACGGCATGAAAGTGGACGGCTCCGCGCTTCTGGAACTCGGCGACCTTGCCGTAGGACAGTCGGCAGGTCTCGGCGAGTTCGCGCTGCGTCAGCCCGGCCCGCTTGGCGATCTCACGGCGGAGCCGGTTGATGGTGCGCATCCACAGCTCACCGGCGTGGTTGTTGAAGAGCACGGCGCCGGAGTAGTCGTAGGTGGTCGGGTTGAGCGCCGTGCCCAGGGCGGGGTCGTCGGCGGGGTGGCGGGCGCCGCAGCGGCAGGCGCCACGGTCGGGCCGGTTGTGGACCGGGCCGAACGAGGGCGCGGTGAAGGTGGCGAACACCCGCGGGTGATCCCGGACGGTATCGGGGATGTCCTTGTCCGGGTCGCCGGCGAGCCCGGCCCGGATCAGGTGGTAGGTGTCACCGGCGTAGGTCCAGGCGCAGGCGGGGCAGCGGGAGGCCCGGCGGTTGCCGCAGGCGACACGGAGCCGTCCGCCCGGCTCGTTCTCAGTGCTGTAGCGGTGCAGGGTCTCCCCGGTGACCTTGTCCTTGTGGACCACCCAGCCGCGCAGGTGGATCGGGTCGGCGCAGCCGCCGGTGCGCTTGATCTGGTCTTGCCAGCGGTCGAAGCCCGGGAGCCCGGCTACCCGGAGGAGATCCCCCAGGGTAACCGGGTCCAGGCCCGCGAAGGTCGCGGTGTCGGTCACGCAGGTCACCTCCCTGCGCGGACGAGGGCGGCGGGGCGGGTGTGGCCGGTGCCCTTGCAGGTGGGGCAGTCGACGCGGAGCGTGGCGCGGGTGCCGTCGGGGTGGCGGGTGCCGGTGTCGATGGCGGCGGTGGCGAAGCCGTCGCAGTCGCGGCAGATCGGCATGTTCGGGTTGCTCTGGGGCATGATGGCCGTGCCTTTCGGGTCCGTTTGGATCGGGAAGGGGAGGCGCCCGGAGCGGCGGAAGTTTGGCGACCGAGGCCGCTCCGGGGGCCGGTCAGCGCCGCTTGGTCTCGGAGGCGAGCAGCGAGCGCACGACGAGGGCGACGACGGCGACCGAGGCGCCGGTGATGGCGACCGCCAGGAGCATGGAGACGAGGACGGCGCCGACGACCAGGACGACGGCGGTGCCGCCGCCGATGAGGGCGAGCACGGTGCCCGGGGTGAGCTGCACCACCGGGCGGGACGGCGCCGGATTCGTCGCGGCGACCGGCGGAGTCTGGGCGCTGGGGACGATGGCGGTCGGCTCGACAACGGCGGGCGGGGTGACGTGCCCGGTCGGGGTGGGCATGGTCGGGATCTTCGGGCGGAGCATGGTTGTTCTCCCTTCCGAGCGGGGTTACTTGATCAGGCCGTTGATGGCGGGGGCGAGGACGCTGTGGGCGAGGAGGAAGCCGCCGAGCAGGAGGACGGCGATGAGCCAGGCGGGCGGGCGGATGAGCTTGACGCCGAGGTAGCCGACGACGAGCAGCGCGAACCAGAGCGGGACCTGCATGGCGTCTCCTAGCGGACCTTGCAGCGGTGGGTGCGGGCGGCGAGCTGGGCGGCGGACTGGCTGGAGTAGTCGGCGGACCAGCCGCAGTCGTCGGCGGTGCACACGGCGGCGTGCTTGGTCTGGCCGTGGCGGTCGCGGTGGGTGCCGATCTGCACCGGGCCGATCTGCATCACGGAGTGGAAGAAGTCGCGCATGGGCATGGCTGAACTCCTTGTCTGTCAGGCGAGTTGAGCGGCGATGGCGGCGGCCATGGGCGCGGGGACGCCGAGGCGGGCGCGTAGGGTGTCGGTGTCGATCGGGGAGCCGGTACGGGCCTTGTGGTCGGCGGCGACCTTGCGCGCGTGAGCGACCAGCGGAGCCGGAACCGCCACCTCGGGCGCGGGCGCGGGCGCGGGCGCGGGAGCCGAAGCGGGAGCGGGAGCGGGTAGCGCCGGGGTGTCGTCGGCGGCGGTGACTGGCTCCGGAGCGGGTTCCGGTTCAGGGGCTGACTCGGGAGCCGGGTCGGTGGCCGGGGCAGGAGCCGCCGTGACGGGGGCCGGGTCGCCGGCCGAGTGGGCGAGCAGGGTGCCGCCGAGGAAGGCGAGCGCGGGCCATCCGGCGATGCCGAGGCGGAGCAATGCGGGCGGGTTGGCCAGGTCGAGGAAGCCGGCGGTGGCGACGTTGGCGCCGAGCGAGGCGAACAGCGCGATCAGGAACCAGCACCAGGCGAGCCGGGACGGGCCGCTGTTGCGCAGCCGACGCCAGGCGGCGACCAGCAGCAGGTCAACCGAGATCGGGTAGGCCCATGCCTTCCAGCCGGACTGTCCGGCGGCGGCGGCCAGGTCGTGAAGGTGGGCGAAGGACAGGGCGCCGGCGATAACGGCCTGTACGAGGACGGCGTCCGGGCGGATCGAGCGGGTCATGTCGTCACCTCCCTTTGCGGGTTGGGCCAGGGGCAGGGCGGGGATCGAGGTCCGACCGCCCCACCCCGGCAGGGGTTCAGTCGGTGGTGGCTTCGCCGGATCCCCAGCAGGTCAGGCACAGGCCGGTCTGCCGGTCGTCGGTGGCACGGCCCTTACGGGCGCCGACCCGGACGGTTTCGGTGATCTCGCCGGTGCCGTTGCAGTCGGGGCACGGCTTCTGCCGGGGCTTGCGGCGGGTGGTGGGCTTCTTCGCGGTCGGCACGGTCACCACCCCTCGCCGGGGTACTCGGGGCCCTCGGTCGGGTCGTAGCCGGGCGGGAAGGTGCCGGGCGGCGGCTCGGGCAGCGACGCGGCCAGGCACGGGCCGACGGTGTCGATGAAGTCCTGGTCAGCGCCGGTCCTGTCGGCGTACAAGGCCAGGTCGCCGAGCATCACCACGGTGCGGGTGAAGTCCTCGCAGTCGGGGCACATGGCGGGCGATCTCCCTTTCTTCGGGCATGGCTGGGGTAGGGACCTGACGCGAAGGCGGTCGCGCCAACCGTGGAGCGGGAGGGATCAGGCAGTGGCCGGGATGGACTCGACGGCCGGGGCTTCACCCGGTGTCGGGATGGCGAGCGCCGGCCGGAACGGGGCCAGGGCGGGCAGATCCGGCCTGATGTCGGCGTACCGGTTGCAGGTATTCACGGCCTGACGCAGGGAGGTGTGCGGGGCACGGATGCGAGCCCAGCCGCCGGTCGAGTCGCCGGTGATGGCGACGCCGGGCATGTCGGTGGGGATCTGGATCGCGGCGAGGACTGCGTCCGGGGCGATGTCGCCGAAGGCCATGTTCGCCGAGGACTCGTCGTTGACGCGGTGGGCGGTCCGGCCGGTGAGCTGAGCGCGGAGCATGGTGATGCCCTTGCCGAGTTCGGAGCCGAAGCGCTGCCCGCAGATCTCCAGGTAGATGCCGGCGGCGCGGCCGAGCTGGGCGAGCCGGGCGAGCGCGGTGATGATCCGGTCCCGGCGCTTCTCTTCCTCCTTGGTGGCGAACAGGGCGAGTTCGGCGACCTCATCGACCAGGACCACGATGGGCACCGGGCGGAGGTCTTCTGGCAGGTCCCAGATGTCTGCGGCTATCTCGGCGTCCGGCACGTCAGCGGTGATCCGCTGTTCGGCACGGATGAGCTGGTAGACGTCCTCCATGTGGGACACCAGGGCGTCGAGGAGTTCGGCGGCGGTGTCCTGGTTGTCGGCGAGCGCGGAAAACCGGCGAGCCAGCGGGAACAGCTCCACACCCTGCTTGCAGTCGATCCCGACCAGGGCGACCCGCTGCGGGGCGAGCGCTGCCACGAGGTTGCGCTGATAGACGGACTTGCCGGACTCCGTGGCACCGAGCGTCAGCGCGTGAGGGACCGCGCGGTAGTCGCGGTAGTGGACCGCACCGTCTTCCCGGAGAGCGACCGGGACCCGCATCGGACGGGTGTCGACCTTGGTCGGCATCTGCACCCGCTTGAGCACGTCGTAGCCGGTCATCCGCACTTCCACCACGCCCGAACGCAGCTCCCGCGAGGTCACGCCGTACATGGCGAACGAGTGCCGCAGCCTGTCACACGAGGCCGCCACGTCGAAGGCGTCCTGACCAGGACGGAGCTTGAGCCGCAGCACCAGCCCGGTTCGGGTCGGCCGCAGACGCAGGATGCGCGGGGCGCGGGGACCGGGGATCGGTCGGTTCGTGGCCCGAGCCAGAGTGAGGCGCCAGCGCGAGGGCGGGACCGTCAGCCCGCAGGCGTCCATGACGGACGCGTACCGGACGAGGACCCGCACCACGGCGAGGGAGACGCCGAAGGTAAGCCAGTACCAGGCGGGACGCCGCCACCGCAGGAGACCCGCAGCGGCGACGACCAGCACCAGGGCGACCAAGGACCAGGTCATGATCAGGCCGCCTTCGGCTTCGAGGCGCCGGCGGCCAGGGAGGTGACGGCGACCGCGCGGAAGGCGATGCCGTGCCGCTTCTGGCCGTTGAACTCGTTCTCCCACGGCCGGGCGATCAGGCCGGTCAGCGCGACGGGGGTACCCATCATCAGCTCACCGGTGATGCCCGGCTCAGGGACGGTCACGGTCAGGATCTCGACCTCACCGTTGAGCGCGAACATCACGTCCACGGTCATCAGGTCGGCGCCGGTCTCGGCGTCGGTGGCGATCTCACCGGAGCGGCGGTCACGGATCTTCTTCTGCGGGGGCTGGGCGACCATCACGGTGGCGGCGGAGGTGTCGACGGGGATCTGACGCATGAGTGCGCTCCTAGAATCGACTACTTGACGTACTTAGTACGTCGTCTCTGGATAGAGCATGAACCTGTACTACTTGGTGTGTCAAGTGGTTGGTCTCGACTCCCGTGCGCGGGATGTGCTGCACTAGGTACGACAACCACTGAGAGGGGCTATGGCCGACTTCACCGCCGGGCGGGCCGCGTACTTGCAGATCGCCGACGAGTTCAAGCGCAAGATCCGAGACGGGGAACTCGCACCGGGCGACAAGCTGCCCTCAGAGGCGGAGCTGATGACCAAGCACGGCGTGTCGCGCACCGTGGCCCGGCAGGCGATCTCTCGGCTCCGTGAGGACGGCTACGCGATCTCTCACCAGGGCAAGGGCAGCTTTGCAGCACTGCCCGGCGAGGGTGCGTCGGCGAAGCGGAGCACCGAGTTCGAGCAGATCACCGAGTACCTGTCGGAGGTCCGTCGGGACGTGCGTCGTCTCGCCGAGCGGATGGACCAACTTGAGGATCTTGTGCGGCAGCAAGGCCAAGCTCGGTGACCAACCTGTCCGCCCGTCGGGCGAGTTGCGTCATCTCTTCGCCAAGCTCCCTTATCTGATTGAGTAGTTCCAGCCGCTCTACCGGGGTCAGCGCCATGACGGCCCCCTCGTTGCACTCTCGGTCTGACAGCTCCTTGGGTTGTCAGCAACGCTAGGACCGGTCCGGCTCACCACCCCGGAAAATCTCTCCGGGGTCGCACGAAGAGACAGGGGGACGCTCTTCCCATGCGAGGAATGACGACGAACCTGACGATCGGTGAGCGAGTCGCTTGGTACCGCCGGCGGCGCGGCATGTCCCAGGAAGTCCTAGCCGGACTCGTCGGCCGGACGGTCGACTGGCTGAGCAAGGCCGAGAACAACCGGCTGGAGCTGGACAGGCTCTCGGTCATCAAGTCCCTAGCCGATGCGCTGGACGTGACCCTTGGCGATCTACTCGCCGAGCCCACGCTGATGGACTGGACGGCGGACAGCGGCACCCGGACCGTACCGGCGCTGCGGTCAGCGCTCATGAACTACCGGCAGCTCACGCCGCTTCTGGGCGTGACCACCGAGGGAGAACCGACGCCCCTCGATGAGCTGAAGGACAGCGTGGCCGAAGTCTGGGACGCCTACCAGGATTCGCGGTACGGCTTCGCCACCCGACGCCTTCCCTTGGTACTTGCCGACGCACTCATTGCAGCCCAGGCGTACCAGGGGCGAGAGCGCGAGCGGGCACACGAGCTGATGGCGATGACATACCAGGGCGCCGCCATGGTGCTGACCAAGGTCGGTGAAACGGATCTCGCGTGGATCGCGGCGGATCGCGGGTTGGCTGCGGCTCAGCAGTCGGACAACGCTGCCGTCACCGGGTCGCTCTTCCGGTCGGTGGCGCACTGCCTACTCTCGAACGGCAGGTTCGACGCCGCCGTACAGCTCGTCAGCGACGCCGCGGACTACCTCCGCCCAGGACTCCGGGAAGCCAGCCCCGAGTTCCTCTCGATCTACGGGACGCTCTTCCTCGCGGGGTCGATGGCAGCCGCGCGTGCCGATGATCGCTCTACCACCCGTGACTTCCTCGCCGAGGCGGACCAGGCAGCGCAGCGGCTTGGGCGAGACGCCAACCACATGTGGACCGCATTCGGGCCGACGAACGTCACGATCCACCGAGTGGCCACGGCGGCGGAGCTGGGAGACATGCAGGTTGCCGTGGACCTCGGCCCCCAGGTCGACACCAGCGGTCTGCCGATCGAACGGCGGACGCGGCACAACCTAGAGGTGGCCCGTGCGCTCAGCGCGCACAACCGGATGGACGATGCCCTGTCCATGATCCTCGAAGCCGAGCAGTGGGCGCCGGAACAGGTGCGCAGCCACTACCTCGCTCGTGAGCTTGTACTTACGTGGGTGCGCAACCAGCGCGGCCGGCCGAGCCGGACCCTGGCGGAGCTTGCCGATCGGCTGCATGTCGTCTGAGGTGGGTACGCTCGGGGCCATGGCAGCGACCGAGCACGAAGCGAAGATGGCGCATCCGCGCATGGCCGCGGGTGCGCTCTTCTTTGATGCCGACGGGCGTGTCCTCATGGTGGAGCCCACCTACAAGGACTACTGGGACATCCCAGGCGGCTACGTCGAGGTGGGGGAATCCCCGCTCCAGGCAGCCGCCCGTGAGGTGGAGGAAGAGTTGGGGATCACTCCTCCCCTGGGGCGCTTGCTGGCAGTCGACTGGGCTCCCAACGATGCCGAGGGCGACAAGGTGCTGTACCTCTTCGACGGCGGTCAGCTCACCCCGGAGGCTCTGGCCGAAGCGACCTTGCAGGCGGACGAGCTGAAGAGCATCGCGTTCCTGGGCCCCGACGAAGTCGCCGAGCGTACGATTCCGCGCTTGGCCAGGCGGATCCTTGCCGCCATCGAGGCCCGATCATCAGGGACGGCGCCGATCTATCTCGAACACGGGCAGCAGCCCGACAGTGTCGCCGCATAGCAGCACGGGAGCTTTCCGGCGCCCCCGACGCGGAACGCGGTGGAAGTTTCCCTACATCATCAAGGGCTCGCTTCGCTCGCCGTTGCTCCCGGCCTCCTGAACTGCAAGCAGTCCGATCACAGATCGGAGGTGCCGCGCACAGCGCGGCGGCGCCGGCCGGTCGCCGGCGCGCCGCCCCTCCTTGCCTTCGTCACCGGGGCCGCGCGCCGGCGCCCGTCCGCGCCCACAAGGGGGCGAAGACCAGGCCGGGGTAAGGGTGAGACGGCCCCGCCGAGGTCAGAACACCGTCGTGGCTGGGGCGGTCGGCTCCACGGCTTTAGGCAGCCACCTTGGCGCGAGCCTCGAAGATCATGGCCCCAACGTCGTGCTTTACCGGGCAGGTCCACAGACTGCCCGACGCGCCGGAAGCTTACGGGGCCATGATCACTCGCGCCAAGGCAGCTCCAGCCCAAAGCCGCTCCACCGACCTCACGTGGTACGGCGCATGTGTGATTTGGGTCACCCTCCTTTATGGGTATACGAGGCGATATTTGCACCCGCCAGTATCTGTGTAGATCTCCAAATGGCGGACCCATTGATCACGGGTGTGCTATGGAGAGCTGCTAAGCGATTGCTTGCCCAGGTCAGAGGTATTTCCCTCCGTTTGCTATTACGCGTTTTCCGGGCTGACGAAACCTCAATGACGTGGTTGCTGGCCCGCCTTGTTCGGGAAGGTTCCCGGCTTGGCAGTAGTCGGGCTCCGTATCCATCATGGGCGCACGAGAAAGCCCACCCCGTCGCGCAGGCTTCCCGGCGAGGCGACGAAGTGGGCCACGAACCCTTTGGAGGTCCGAGAATGAGTGTGACCCGTACCCGGTGGGGCCTGTCAAACCCCAGCTTGAAGCCGTGGGTGATCACGATCTTGGTTGTGATCGTGGTCAGGTGGAACGCGGCTGCGCATGTTGTCAGCGCGTACCTCGACGTCGTGGCGCTCCTGGCCACGCTTTATGCGGGGCGAGCTGTACAGCAGCGGCGTACAGCAACCGCGCCGACCGGCGTTGACCGTCGCTAACCCCTGCAAGCCTGCTGACGTGCCCAGCAGACCTCAGCGACTTCGCCGCCCGTAGTTCGCATCGAGGGGGCCAGGGGTTCAAATCCCCTCAGGTCCACGCAGCATGAAGCCCCAGTCGGCGAAAGCCGACTGGGGCTTCATCGTCTCTACAGCTTCTTCGCGAAGCAGAGGCTCTCCTCGTGGAAGCGGTAGTAGCCGAACTTCGCGCACGGCTCGTAGCCGCTGGAGGTGTACAGGGCGACCGCCTCCGGCTGCTTGGTGCCCGTCTCCAGGACCATGCGGATCCGGCCCGCGGTGCGGGCGTCCTCCTCCAGGGCCGCGAGCATGCGGCGGGCCAGGCCCCGGCCGCGCATCTGCTCGACCACGTACATGCGCTTCAGCTCGGCGTCGCCGTCCTCGTTGCCCTCGGGGTTGCGGTCCTGGCTGCGCCAGCCGCCCGTCGCGACGGGGCGGTCCTGCTCGTCGTACGCGATCAGGTACACCCCGCGCGGCGGGTCGAAGTCGGCGGTGTCGAGGGCCGTGGCGTCGCCGCCGTCGCCGTAGCGCACGTGGTACTCGGCCTGGACCTCGTCGCTGAGCTTGACGGCGTCGGGGTGATCGAAACGGACGCGGCGTATATTCATGCTGGGCATCGTACTTCTATGCGATTGATGTTCTCGGACGGTGGGCACGGGCCCCGACCAGTGTGCCGGTATCGTGCCGGGGTGCTGACTGTGACCTCGGTGAACGTGAACGGGCTGCGGGCCGCCGCCAAGAAGGGCTTCGTGGAGTGGCTCGCCCGGACGGAGGCGGACGTCGTCTGCCTGCAGGAGGTGCGCGCGGAGCCGCACCAGCTGCCGGACGGGGTCCGGGAGCCCGACGGCTGGCACGTCACGCACGCCCCGGCCGCCGCCAAGGGCCGCGCGGGCGTCTCCCTCTACACGCGGCGCGAGCCGGACGACGTCCGCGTGGGCTTCGGTTCGGCCGAGTTCGACGGCAGCGGACGCTACGTCGAGGCCGACCTGCCCGGCGTCACCGTCGCCTCCCTGTACCTGCCCTCCGGCGAGGTCGGCACCGAGCGGCAGGACGAGAAGACGCGCTTCATGGGCGAGTTCCTCGGCTACCTCGGGGAACTGCGTGCGCGGGCCGCCGCCGACGGGCGCGAGGTCGTGGTCTGCGGCGACTGGAACATCGCCCACCAGCAGGCCGACCTGAGGAACTGGCGCGGCAACACCAAGAACTCCGGGTTCCTGCCCGAGGAGCGCGAGTGGCTCGGCCGGGTGTTCGCCGCCGAGGAGGGCGGTTACGTCGACGTCATGCGCGCCCTGCATCCCGGCGTCGAGGGGCCGTACAGCTGGTGGTCGTACCGCGGGCGGGCCTTCGACAACGACTCGGGGTGGCGCATCGACTACCACGTCGCCACGCCCGGACTCGCCGGCAAGGCCGTCAAGGGTCTCGTGGAGCGCGCGGCCACGCACGCCGAGCGCTGGTCGGACCACGCGCCGGTGACGGTCGTCTACGACCTCCAGTCCTTCTGATCCCGCTTGCCGATCCGCCGGTCCAGCGCCAGGGACAGTTCCGCCTCCACCACGCTGCGGGCCAGCGGGCGCAGCCGGTGGAGGTCCTCCTCGGCGGCGTGGCGCAGGATCAGGTCGGCGAAGAGTTCGGCCAGGGCGTCGGCGTGTCGGCGGACGCGGGCGCCGGCGGCGAGGACCTCGCCGAGCGGGATGCCCTCGCGGACCAGGGCCGAGGAGACGTCCAGCAGGCGGCGGCTGATGTGGACGATCTCGTCGCCGTCGGTGCCGAGGTAACCCAGCTCCAGAGCGGCGGCGAGGTTCTCGGGGGTGACCTCGCCCTCGAAGCGGGCGGCGAGTTCCTCGGGGGTGAGGCGGACCGGCTCCTCCTCGGTGGGGGCGCCGACGCCGAGCAGGTCGGCGACGTCACGGCCCTGATCGAGGGCTTCCGCCAGTTCCGCGATGCCGTTCAGCGTGTGGCCGCGCTCCAGCAGCGCGGCGATCGTGCGCAGGCGGGCCAGGTGATGGTCGTCGTACCAGGCGATACGGCCCTCGCGCCGGGGCGGCGGGATCAGCTTGCGCTCCCGGTAGAAGCGCAGCGTGCGGACGGTGATGCCGGCGAGCCGGGCCAGCTCCTCCATGCGGTACTCGCGCGGGCGGCCGCCGGGAGCGCCGTGCGCGCCCTCCCCGCCGGGCGCCTCCCGCATGTCCCGTGCCTCCCGCGCGTCGCTCCGGCCTTTCGTGCGTCCACCGTCGTCTGCCACGTCCGAAGCCTATGTCGTACCGCCGGTACCCACGGCGGGGCCGCTGATGTCAACGTCCCGCTCCCGCCCCCTACCGCTCGGTACGGAGCTGCTCTACAGTCCCATTGCGCCAGTGTTCACTGGCAGAGTCGAAGGCGATGCGTGGAGGCTTCGGGATGGCCGAGCACGAGCATGTACGGGTGGCGGTGATCGGGTCCGGGTTCGGCGGGCTGGGGGCCGCCGTGCGGCTGCGCCGCGAGGGGATCACCGATTTCGTCGTCCTGGAGCGGGCCGACGGCGTGGGCGGCACGTGGCGGGACAACAGTTACCCCGGGTGCGCCTGCGACGTGCCGTCGCACCTGTACTCCTTCTCCTTCGCCCCGAACCCCGACTGGCCGCGCACCTTCTCCGGGCAGCGGCACATCCGCGCCTACCTGGAGCACGTCACCGACGTGTTCGGCCTGCGCCCGCACATCCGCTTCGACTCCGAGGTGAAGCTGATGACGTGGGACACCGCGAACCTGCGGTGGACCGTCGAGACCACGCGCGGCACGCTGACCGCCGACGTCGTCGTGTCCGCCACCGGTCCGCTGTCCGACCCGAAGATCCCCGAGGTCCCGGGCCTCGCGTCCTTCCCCGGCAAGGTGTTCCACTCCGCCCGCTGGGACCACGACCACGACCTGCGCGGCAAGCGCGTCGCCATGGTCGGCACCGGCGCCTCCGCCATCCAGATCGTGCCCGCGATCCAGCCGCTGGCCGGCCGGCTCACCCTCTTCCAGCGCACCCCGCCGTGGGTGATGCCCAGGGTGGACCGCGCCATCAGCGGCGCCGAGCGCCGGCTGCACCGGTGGCTCCCCTTCACGACCCAGGTGCGGCGCGGGCTGCTGTGGGGCATCCGGGAGCTGCAGGTCCAGGCGTTCACCAAGCACCCCGACGAACTGGGCCTGGTCGAGCGGCTCGCCAAGCGCAACATCGCCCGCGCCGTCAAGGACCCGGCGCTGCGCGCCAAGCTCACCCCCGACTACCGCATCGGCTGCAAGCGGATCCTGCTGTCCAACACCTACTATCCGGCGCTGACCAGGCCCAACGTGGACGTCGTCGCCAGCGGGCTGAGCGAGGTGCGCGGGTCGACGCTCGTCGCGGCCGACGGCACCGAGGCCGAGGCCGACGTGATCGTCTTCGGTACGGGCTTCCACGTCACGGACATGCCGATCGCCGAGCGGGTGGTCGGCGCGCAGGGCGTCACGCTGGCCGAGTCCTGGAAGGACGGCATGCGGGCGCTGCGCGGCGCCACCGCCGCCGGGTTCCCGAACTTCATGACGATCATCGGCCCCAACACCGGCCTCGGGAACTCCTCCATGATCCTCATGATCGAGTCCCAGCTGAACTACATGGCCGACTACCTGCGGCAACTGGACGTGCTCGGCGGGCGCACCGCCCTGGACCCCCGGCCCGCCGCCGTCGAGTCCTGGAACGGCAAGGTGCAGGAGCGCATGAGGCGGACCGTGTGGAACACCGGCGGCTGCACCAGCTGGTACCTGGACGCGAGCGGCCGCAACACCACCATCTGGCCCGGCACGACCGCCGAGTTCCGCGGTGCGACCCGGCGGGTGGACCTGGCGGAGTACGAGGTGCTCCGGAACACCGGCGGCGATCCCGCGGCGGCCGGCGCGCACAGCGTCGCGCGGAGCGGGGGCGCCGCATGAGCCGGTCCGCCTCCGCGGCCCCCGTCGCGTCGGGACCGTACGCGCCGCCCCTCCCCGCCCAGGAACTCACCGTCGTCTCCGCCGACGGCGCGCGGCTGCACGTCGAGGTGCACGGGCCCGAGAGCGCGCCCCCCGTGGTCCTCTCCCATGGCTGGACCTGTTCGACCGCCTTCTGGGCGGCGCAGATACGGGAGCTGGCCGCCGACCACCGGGTGATCGCGTACGACCAGAGGGGGCACGGGCGCAGTCCCGCGAGCCCCGCGTGCACCACCCACGCACTGGCGGACGATCTCGAAGCGGTGCTCGCACGGACCCTCGCGCGCGGTGAGCGGGCCCTGATCGCCGGACACTCCATGGGCGGCATGACCGTCATGGCCGCGGCCACGCGCCCCCGCTTCCGGGAACACGCCGCCGCCGTCCTGCTGTGCAGCACCGGCAGCTCGCGGCTGGTCGCGCAGTCCCGGGTGGTGCCGATGCGCGCCGGGCGCGTGCGCACCTGGATCACCGGGCGCCTCCTGGGTTCGCGCGCCCCGCTCGGTCCGGTCACGCCGGTCGCGAGGAGCGTCCTCAAGTACGCCACGATGGGCGCCGGTTCGGCACCGCACAGGGTGGAGGTGTGCGCACGGATCGTGCACGCCTGCCCGCGCGCCGTACGCCACGCCTGGTCCGGTGTGCTCGCCGCGCTCGATCTCGACCACGGCGTACGGGAGTTGCGCGCGCCCACCGCGATCGTGCACGGCGCGTCCGACCGGCTCACGCCTGTCGTGCACGCCCGCGCGCTGGCCGCCGCGCTGCCGGACTGCGTGGGTCTCACCGAGCTGGCCGGCGTCGGGCACATGACCCCGATCGAGGCCCCCGAGCTGGTGACCGGGAAAATCCGGGAACTCGTCACCAGGTACGTCACCCACGACGCCGCCGGCACCTCCGCAACCCCCGGCGGCACCCCACCCCATTCCACCCCGGTGCGGATCACGGAGGGCACATGAGCAGGGTCAGCCTCGAAGGACAGGTCGCGGTCGTCACCGGGGCGGCGCGCGGCGTCGGTGAACTGCTGGCGCGCAAGCTCTCGGCGCGCGGCGCGAAGGTCGCGCTGGTCGGGCTGGAGGGGGAGGCGCTCAAGGAGGTCTGCGGGCGCCTGCACAGCGACAGCGCGTACTGGTACGCCGACGTCACCGACCACGAGACGATGAGCCGGGTCGCGCGGGAGGTGAAGGAGCGGTTCGGCAAGGTCGACATCGTGGTCGCCAACGCCGGTGTGGCCACGGGCGGCCCCTTCGTCGACTCCGATCCGCGGGCCTGGCGGCGGGTGATCGAGGTGAACCTGATCGGTTCGGCGGTGACCGCCCGCGCGTTCCTGCCGGTTCTGGTCGAGAGCCGGGGCTACCTGCTCCAGATCGCCTCGCTCGCCGCGATCACGCCCGCGCCGATGATGACGGCGTACTGCGCCTCCAAGGCGGGCGTGGAGGCGTACGCGCACAGTCTGCGCGCCGAGGTCGGCTACCAGGGCGTGCGCGTCGGCGTCGGCTACCTGTCGTGGACCGACACCGACATGGTGCGCGGCGCCGACCAGGACGACGTCATGCGGGAGCTGCGTCAGCGGCTGCCGTGGCCGTCGAACAAGACGTACCCGCTCGGTCCCGCCGTGGACCGGATCGTGGCCGGGATCGAGCGTCGCTCGGCGCACGTGTACGGACAGTGGTGGCTGCGCGGCATGCAGGGCGTGCGCGGATATCTGCCGGCGCTCATCGGGACCGTCGGACAGCGCGAGATGAAGCGGTTCGCGCCCCGCTTGCAGGGGATGAGTTCAGGGTTGGTGGGCGCGGGTGGGGCGGCCGACGAGGCGGCCCGCGCTACGCACCGTAACTGATCCACATGCGGTCCGTCGTCGCCCGTGTGAGTCTGGTCGAGGCCCCGCTGAGGGGCCGTTTCCCCCGGATTTCCCCTCTCACTCACCACAGGAGTGAACCCTCATGGGTACGAAGGACCAGTTCCAGGACAAGGCCGGCGAGATGAAGCAGCGGGCCAAGGGCAAGGGCGAGCAGGCGCGTCAGCAGGCCGATCAGCAGGCCGGGCAGGGCCGCCGGCAGGCCGGGCAGCAGCCCGGGCAGCGCGGCAAGCAGCAGGCGCAGTCCCAGCGCGGTGTCCCGCACGAGAACATGCGGGACATCGAGGACACGGAGCAGGAGATGCGGGACAGGCTCGACCGCGACTACGACGCGTAGCCGCCGCGCTCGGCTTCGGCCGTCGGTCCGGCGCGGGGCGCCCTCCACGGAGGGCGCCCCGCGTCCGGCTTTCCGCGGCCCCCCACTTCTCCCTATCTCCCGTTCCGCGGCGGCAGTTTCGGGCGGGAGCGGTTGGGGGTGTCGCTGTAGTCCGGGGGGATGGCCGCGGGGAAGGTGGACAGCAGGTCCAGGGCCAGCTGGATCGCGTCGTCCATCTGGGCGTGGCGGCCCTCGGCCCAGTCCAGGGGGGTGCGCATGATCTCCAGGTCGGGGGCGACGCCGTGGTTCTCCACGGACCAGCCGTAGGCGTCGAACCAGGCCGCGTTCATCGGCACCGTGATGACCGTGCCGTCACCCAGCCGGTGGCGGCCGGTCATGCCGACCACGCCGCCCCAGGTGCGGGTGCCGACGACCGGGCCCAGCTTCAGCAGTTTGAAGGCGGCCGTGATCATGTCGCCGTCCGAGGAGGTCGCCTCGTCGGCCAGGGCCACCACCGGGCCCCGCGGCGCGTTGGAGGTGTACGACACCGGCTGGGCGTCCCGCGTCAGGTCCCAGCCCAGGATGGTCCGGGTCAGCTTCTCGATGACCAGCTCGCTGATGTGCCCGCCCGCGTTGCCGCGCACGTCCACGATCAGCGCGGGCCGGGACACCTCCATGCGCAGGTCGCGGTTGAACTGGGCCCAGCCGGAGCCGCCCATGTCGGGGATGTGCAGATAGCCGCACTTGCCGCCGCTCAACTCCCGCACGACCCCGCGGCGTTTGGCGACCCAGTCCTGGTAGCGCAGCGGACGGTCGTCGACGAGCGGGACCACCGCCACCCGCCGGGCCCGCCCCGCCGCCCCCTCCGCCGGGAGGAACGTCAGCTCCACCGTCGTACCCCCGGAGCCGGCGAGGAGCGGGTACGGCCCGGTCACCGGGTCGACCGGGCGGCCGTCGACATGGGTCAGCACGGCACCCTCGCGGATGCCCGTGCCGGCCAGCGGTGAGCGGGCCCGGGAGTCGGAGGAGTCGCCGGGCAGGATGCGCTTGACGGTCCAGCCCCGCTCCCGGCGCACGAAGTTGGCGCCGAGCAGGCCCTGCGCGCGCTGGTAGTGCGGGGGCCCCTCGTTGCGGCGGGCGGCGGTGACGTACGCGTGCGAGGTGCCCAGTTCGCCGAGGACCTCGCGCAGCAGGTCCGCGAACTCGTCCGGCGAGGCCACCCGTTCGACCAGCGGACGGTACTGGTCGAGCACCGCGTCCCAGCCGATCCCGCACATGCCTGGGTCCCAGAAGTAGCCGCGGATCAGGCGCCCGGCCTCCGCGAAGGCCTGGCGCCACTCGGCGGGCGGGTCGACCTCGTGCAGGATGCGGCGGGCGTCGATCCAGACGGTCGTGTCACCGTCGCCCGCCTCCGTGGCGGGAACGGCCCGCAGGTCGCCCTCGTCCACGACGACCAGCCGGGTGCCGTCGCCGCTCACCGCGAACCAGTCGAGATGGTCGACCAGTTCGGACTTCTTCGCCTTGGCGAGGTTGAAGTACTCCAGCGTCGGGCGGCCGCTGACGTCGGCCGGGTTGGCGAACGTCTCGCCGAGCGCGCCGGAGATCGGCCAGCGCAGCCAGACCAGTCCGCCGCCCGCGACCGGGGACAGCGCGGAGTACTTGGAGGCGATCACCGGGAACGGCGTGACCCGGTTCTCCAGGCCCTCCACCTCCACGGTCACCGTGCCGGCCTCGCCCGTCTCCTCGTCCTCGGCCGGGTCCAGCCCGCCGGCCGCCGGGCGGCCCTCGGGGTTCAGGGCGAAGGGGGAGGGGGTGGCCGAGTTCAGCGGAACGAGGTACGGGCGGCAGCCGAGCGGGAAGGACAGGTCCCCGGTGTGGACGTCGTACACCGGGTCGAAGCCGCGCCAGGAGAGGAAGGCGAGGTAGCGGCCGTCGCGGGTGAAGACCGGGTTCTCGTCCTCGAAGCGGCCGTTGGTCACGTCCACGATCAGCCGGTCCTTGATCCGGGCCAGCTTGATCTGGCGCAGGGAGCGGCCGATGCCCGGGTGGGACCAGGTGAGCCAGGAGCCGTCGGGGGAGAAGGCGAGGTCGCGGACGGGGCCGTTGACGGAGCGGATCAGCTCGGTGACCTGCTCGGCCGCCGTGGCCTGCGTCCCCTCGGCCGCTTCGGCGGCCGGCTCCGCGGCCTCCCCGCCCTCGCCCTCGCCCGTGTCGATCAGCAGCAGCCGCCCGTCGTGCGAGGCGATGGCCAGGCGCTCGCCGAGCGGGTCGGAGACCATCTCCAGGGCCCGGCCCAGCGCGCCGGAGGCGAGTCGGCGCGGCGCCCGGTCGCCGGTGGCGCGGGGCAGCTGGGCGATCTCGACGGCGTCCTCGCCCTCGGCGTCGGTGACGTACGCGACCTTGCCGGTCGTGCCCAGCATCTCCGGAAGCCGGACCCGTACGCCGGGCGTGTCGGCGATCGTACGGGCCGGGCCGTCGCGGTGGGTGAGCCAGTACAGGCTGCCGCGGACGACGACGGCGCTGGCCCGGCCGGTCTCGTCCACGGAGACACCGTCGACGTTCTGCGCGGCCGGCACCTGGTGGCGGCGGCGCCCGGGGGCCGGCCCGGCCGGCTGGACGTCGAGCCTGCGCGGCACGCCGTCCGGCGAGAAGTCGTCCACCAGCCACAGGTCGCCCGCGCACTGGTAGACCACGCGGGTGCCGTCGCTGGACGCGTGCCGGGCGTAGAAGGCGTCGTGGTCGGTGTGCCGGCGCAGGTCGGTGCCGTCGTAGGCGCAGGAGTAGAGGTTGCCGACGCCCTCGTGGTCGGAGAGGAAGGCGACGCGGCCGGCGACGAACACGGGGCAGGCCAGATGGCCGCCGATGTCGGGCACGAGCTGGCGCCCGTGCAGCCAGAGGCGGCCCGTGGCGCCGCCGCGGTAGCGCTTCCAGGAGGCCGGTTCGTGCGGCGGGGTGCCGGTGAGCAGCAGGGTCCGGTGCTCGCCCTCGACGTCGGCGACCTGGATGTCGGTGACCGGGCCCCAGGGCAGCCGGGCGCCCGGGTCGCCGTCGGTGGCCACCTTGTAGGCCCAGGTGAAGTAGGAGAAGGGCTGGTCGTGGGAGGCCACGGCCAGGATGTGCGCGTCCGGGTCCCAGCCGCAGACCCGGGTGTCGGAGCTGCCCCAGTACGTCAGCTGCCGCGCGGGGCCGCCGTCGACGCCGACGAGGTGGATCTCCGGGTCGAGGCTGCGCCAGGTCGTGTACGCGATGTGCCGGCCGTCGGGCGAGAAGCGCGGGTGGCCCGTCTTGGTGCGGTCCGCCGTGAGGCGCCAGGCGCGGCCCGGCGCGTCGAGGGGGGCCAGCCAGAGGTCGTCCTCGGCCACGAAGCACAGCAGGTCGCCGCTGAGATGCGGAAAGCGCAGATAGCTCACCTACCCATGCTTTTCCGGTCAAACGGCAGGAGCAACTCGTGCGCGGGCGGCTGCCGGCGGTTTATGGAAAGCCGACAACCGTGACCCACCCCACGTACGAAACGGTTTCGTTTCGCTCGCTCCCGGGGTATCTTCATGGTGTACGAGAGCAGCAGGCTCCGAAGCGGGAAGGTGGGTGGCATGACCGAGGGTGTCGCAACGGTGCGTCGCAGTCGGATCACGCCCGAGCGCGAGGCCGAGTTGTACGAGGCCGTGCTCCACCTGCTCCGCGAGGTCGGCTACGACGCCCTCACCATGGACGCCGTGGCCGCCCGCACCAGGTCCAGCAAGGCCACGCTCTACCGCCAGTGGGGCGGCAAGGCCGAACTGGTCGCGAAGGCCGTGCGGCACAGCAAGCCGGGCGGCATCGGCCTCGACGAGATCGACACCGGGTCGCTCAGGGGCGATCTGCACGCTCTCACCCTGCGCTCGGACGACTGCGAGATGGAGCAGAACTCCGCCTTGATGCGGGGTCTGGCCATGGCGGTGCACAGCAACCCCGATCTCCTGCGGGCGTTCAGGGACCATCTCATCGAACCGGAGATGGCGTCGTTCCGCCGCGTGGTGCAGCGGGCCGTCGACCGGGGTGAGATCCCGGCCGACAACCCGGCGATCGAGTTCATGATGCACATGATGCTCGGCGGGTTCGCCGCCCGCACCCTGATCGACGAGCTGCCGCCGACGCAGGCCTTCCTCATGTCGTACATCGACGCCGTGGTCCTCCCCGCCCTCGGCGTTCCCCGAGACTGACCTCCCTCCCCAGCAAGCCCACCTTCTGACGTCACCGCTCACGTCGTCGGGCTGACCACCCCTGCCCTGATCAACCCCACGACCTGACCGGGAGTACGCCCCCGTGGCCACGTTCCTGTACAAACTCGGCCGTCTCGCCTTCCGGCGACGGCACTTCGTCGCCCTCATATGGGTGGCACTGCTGACCCTCGCCGGGGTGGGCGCCGCCTCCGCGCCGCCCGCCGGCAGCACCTCCTTCTCCATCCCCGGCACCGAGGCGCAGAAGGCCTTCGACCTGCTCGAACAGCGCTTCCCCGGGATGAGCGCCAACGGCGCCACCGCGCGGGTCGTCTTCAAGGCGCCGGCCGGCGAGAAGATGACCGACAAGCTCAACAAGGCGGCCGTCGAGAAGACCGTCGAGGAACTGGGCGCCGGACCCGGGGTCGTCTCCGTCGCCGACCCCTACGCCGGGCACGCCGTCAGCAAGAACGGCCAGGTCGCCTACGCCTCGGTGAAGTACAAGGTCTCCGGCATGGAGCTGAAGGACGCCTCCAAGAACGACCTGAAGGAGGCCGCACAGCACGCGCGAGACGCCGGGCTCACCGTCGAGATCGGCGGTGACGCGCTGACCGCGACCCCGTCGACCGGCTCCAGCGAGGTCATCGGCATCGTGATCGCCGCCGTCGTCCTCGTCATCACCTTCGGCTCGCTGCTCGCGGCCGGATTCCCGCTGCTGACCGCGATCGTCGGCGTCGGCATCGGCGTCTCCACGATCACCGCGCTCGCCAGCGCCCTGGACCTCGGCTCCACGACCTCCACCCTGGCGTCGATGATCGGCCTGGCCGTCGGCATCGACTACGCCCTCTTCATCGTCTCCCGCTACCGGGCCGAACTGGCCGAGGGCCGCGAGCGCGAGGAGGCGGCCGGACGCGCCGTCGGCACGGCGGGCTCGGCGGTGGTCTTCGCGGGCCTGACCGTCGTCATCGCGCTGGTCGGCCTGTCGGTCGTCAACATCCCGATGCTGACCAAGATGGGCATCGCGGCGGCGGGCACGGTCGCCATCGCCGTCCTGATCGCGCTCACCATGATCCCGGCGCTGCTCGGCTACGCCGGCCGCAGGATCAAGCCCGCGGGCCAGAAGAGCAAGCTGCTCGGCGGCGGCCGCGCGCCGAAGAACCCGGGCAAGCCCAACATGGGCACCCGCTGGGCGAGCTTCGTCGTACGGCGCCCGGTGGCGGTCCTGCTGCTCGGCGTGATCGGCCTCGGCGCCGCGGCGGTCCCGGCCGCCTCCCTGCAACTCGGCCTGCCCGACGACGGCTCCCAGCCGACCTCCACCACCCAGCGCCGCGCCTACGACCTGCTCTCCGAGGGCTTCGGGCCCGGCTTCAACGGCCCGCTGATGGTCGTCGTCGACGCCAAGGGCAGCCAGGACCCGAAGGCGGCCTTCACCATGGCCGGCGACGAGATCAAGGGGCTGAAGGACGTCGTCACGGTGACCCCGGCCGTGGCCAACAAGGCCGGTGACACCGCGACCATCACGGTCGTCCCCGGATCCAAGCCGTCCTCGAAGACGACCGAGGACCTGGTGCACGCCATCCGGGACAAGGGCGCGGACGTCGCCCGGCAGACCGACTCCAAGGTCCTGGTCACCGGCTCGACGGCGATGAACATCGACGTCTCGCAGAAGCTGAACGACGCGCTGCTGCCGTACCTCGCCCTCGTCGTCGGCCTGGCCTTCCTCCTGCTGATCGTGGTCTTCCGCTCGATCCTCGTCCCGCTGAAGGCGGCCCTCGGCTTCCTGCTCAGCGTGACGGCGGCCCTCGGCGCCGTGGTCGCGGTCTTCCAGTGGGGCTGGCTGTCCGGCCTGTTCAACGTCGACGAGACCGGCCCGGTCATGTCGATGATGCCGATCTTCATGGTGGGCGTCGTCTTCGGCCTCGCGATGGACTACGAGGTCTTCCTCGTGACCCGGATGCGGGAGGCGTACGTCCACGGCGAGAAGCCGAACCAGGCCGTGGTGACCGGGTTCCGGCACGGGGCGCGGGTCGTGACCGCCGCGGCCGTCATCATGATGGCCGTCTTCTCCGGCTTCATCGGTTCGAGCGAGTCGATGATCAAGATGATCGGCTTCGGGCTCGCGATCGCCGTCTTCTTCGACGCGTTCATCGTCCGCATGGCCATCGTCCCGGCCGTGCTCGCCCTGCTCGGCAAGCGGGCCTGGTGGCTGCCCAGGTGGCTGGACCGCGTCCTGCCGAACGTCGACGTCGAGGGCGAGGGCCTGCGCACGCGGTCCCCGGCGGACGGCAAGGACGCCGACCCGGACGGGGAGCGGGAGCTGGTACGGGCCTGACGTACCGCTTCTGACGGCACAGCTGCCGGTGAGGGTGCCCGTGGGGACGGGGCCGCACCCTCACCGGCTTTGCTCTGCCCGGGAAAACACCGTGGGTGCGGCGCGAACGATGCCGTAGCGTGCCCGCATGCCGACGACCGCGACCAACACCAAAGACTCCGGAGCACACCCCCGGTTCGCCGAGGCGCTGCGCGCGCTCGGGCTGGAGGACGTGCTCGCGCGGACCCGGCGGTTCCCGGAGGCGACCCGGACCGCCGCCGAGGCCGCCGCCGCGATCGGCTGCGAGCTGAGCCAGATCTGCAAGTCACTGGTCTTCGCCGCCGACGGTGTCCCGGTGCTCGTCCTCATGGACGGCGCCTCGCGCGTGGACGTGGAGCGGGTGCGCCGGGAACTGGGCGCGGCGAAGGTCACCCGGGCCGACGCCGGTGTCGTACGCGAGACCACGGGGTCCGCCATCGGCGGCGTCCCGCCCTTCGGGCACCGCACGCGCACGCGCGTCCTCGCCGACCGCTCGCTGCTCGCGCACGCCGTGGTGTGGGCGGCGGCCGGCACGCCGTACACCGTGTTCCCGATCGAGCCGAAGGCGCTCGTGGCCCAGGCCGGCGCCGATGTGGTGGACGTGCGCGAGCGGACCGCGTGACGCCGCTCGTCACGGCCGCGGTCCTGTGCGCCGCCGTGACCCACGCGAGCTGGAACGCCATCGCGCACCGGATCACCGACAAGCTCGTCGGGTTCACCCTGATCTCCGGGGGCGGGGTCCTGATCGGGCTCGCCGTGGCGCCGTTCGTCGCGGCCCCGGCCGGGCCCGCGTGGCCGTACCTGCTCATCTCGGCGGTCGTGCACGTCGTGTACTACGCGCTGCTCATGACCTCCTTCCGGCTGGGCGACTTCGGGCAGGCCTACCCCCTCGCGCGCGGCACCGCCCCGCTAGCGGTCACCGTGTTCGCGGCCGTGTTCGCGCACGAGGTGCCCGGCCGCTGGGTGCTGGCCGGGATCGCCGTGTCCTGCCTGGGCCTCAGCGGCGTCGGCCTGTGGGGACTGCGCGGCAACCGGCCGCACTGGGCGGCGATCGGCGCGGCCCTCGCGACCGGGCTGACGATCGCCGCGTACACGGTGATCGACGGCCTCGGCGTACGCGCCGCGCACTCCCCGCTCGGATACATCGCCTGGCTCATGGCCGTGCAGGGCGTCGTCGTCCCGGCGTACATGTACACACGCGCGCGTGCCGACACCGTCCGGCGCCTGCGCCCCCACGCCGCCCTCGGCCTGCTCGGCGCGGCCCTGTCCGTCTGCGCGTACGCCCTGGTGCTGTGGGCCCAGACCCGCGCCGAACTCGCCCCCGTCGCCGCGCTGCGCGAGTCCTCGATCATCGTCGGCGCGGCCATCGGCGCGGTGTTCTTCAAGGAACGGTTCGGCACGCCGAGGATCGCTGCGGCGGGGCTGCTGGTGGTCGGTATCGGGCTGATGCTGCACGCCGGTGGCCGCACGCGCGCGTGAGAGGCGTCAACCGTGGTACGCGCGTGCATACGCCCGTCCGCGCCGCGAAGATGGCCGCAGACACCGAGGCAGCAGCCGTACGACGACAGGGAGCCGTCCATGACCGACAAGCCGACCGTGAGCGTGCTGGGCACCGGCATCATGGGGGCCGCCATGGCCCGCAACCTGTGCCGGGCCGGGCTGGAGGTGCGCGTCTGGAACCGGACGCGCGCCAAGGCCGAGCCGCTCGCCGCCGACGGCGCCAGGATCGCGGACACGCCCGCCGAGGCCGTCGAGGGCGCCGACGTCGTCCTGACGATGCTCTACGACGGCGCCACCGTCCTGGACACGCTGCGCGAGGCCGCCCCGGCGCTGCGGCCCGGCACCGTGTGGGCGCAGTGCACCACCGCCGGGATCGAGCTGGTCGCCGACCTGGCCGCGTTCGCCCGCGAGCACGGACTCGTCTTCTACGACGCCCCCGTCCTCGGCACCCGCCAGCCCGCCGAGGCCGGCCGGCTGACCGTGCTGGCCGCCGGGCCCGAGGAGGGGCGGGCGACGGTGGCGCCGGTCTTCGACGCGGTCGGCGCGAAGACCATGTGGACCGGGGACGACGGCGCGGCGGGCAGCGCCAGCCGGCTGAAGCTGGTCGCCAACAGCTGGGTGCTCGCCGCCACCGCCGCGACCGGTGAGGTCCTCGCCCTCGCCCGGGCCCTCGACGTGGATCCGCAGGGCTTCTTCGACCTCATCGAGGGCGGCCCGCTCGACATGGGCTATCTGCGCGCCAAGGCCGCGCTCGTGCTCGACGGCAAGCTGACCCCGCCGTCGTTCGCGGTGGCCACCGCCGAGAAGGACGCCCGGCTGATCGTGCAGGCGGGCGAGCGAGGCGGCGTACGGCTCGACGTGGCCGCCGCGACCGCCGACCGGTTCGCGCGCGCCGCCGCGCAGGGCCACGCGGACGAGGACATGGCCGCCGCCTACTTCGCCAGCTTCGACGAGCCCGGCCGGCAGGGTTGAGCGCGGCGCCGAGGTGACGTTCCCGGCACGGGGGAGCACCCTGGAAACAGCCGGAATCAGGTGTTCCCGGAGGTGATCGTCATGATGCACACCGCTGTCGGATGGCATGTCGAGATGGAGTTCATGGAGGACGATGAGCACACCAAGGCGGCGGCGCTGGTGCGCTTGCCCGACGGCACCGAGGTGCGGGCGCACGGCCACGCCACCCGGCACCGCGTCGACTCCAACCAGCCGAGGGTCGGTGAGGAGATAGCCGGCGCGCGTGCCCTCAACGAACTGGCCATGCAACTGCTGACCAAGGCGCACGACGAGATCGACGCGGCGTCCGGACGGACCTCGCACACGATCAACGTGTGAGCAGCGCCCCGCATCCGGGACGCCGTGCGTACGGCCCTACGCGATCGCCGTGCGCAGCGCCCGGACCAGGGCCTGTGCCCGCGGGTCCGCCGTCACGCTCGTACGGAAGCCGTTGGTGACGTAGCCGAAGGAGAGGCCGGCCTCCGGGTCGGCGAACGCCAGGGCGCCGCCCCGGCCCGGGTGGCCGAAGGAGCCGGGGGACAGCAGCGGGGACGCGCTGCCGTGCAGCATGTAGCCGAGGCCGAACCGGGTGCCCACCACCAGGACCCGGTCCGGCCCGGCGGAGTGCTCGGCGCGGGCCAGCCGCGTCGTCTCCGGGCTGAACAGGCGGGTGCCGCCGTCCACGGTGCCGATGAGCGAGCCGTAGAAGCGGGCCAGCCCGTCGGCGGTGGCGATGCCGTTGGAGGCGGGCAGGGCGGCCACGCGGTAGGCGGGGTCGTTCTCGTCGGGGAGCGGGGTGATCGCGGCGAAGGCGCGCCGGGTCAGGGATTCGGGATCGGCGTAGGCCTCGGCCACCGCGCGCTTGGGGCGGGTCCTCAGGATGCCCGCGGCCTGGGGCGCCTCGACCGGCCCGACGCGGCCCACGCGCGCGTGCTCCGACTCCGGCAGGCCGAGCCACAGATCGGCGCCGACCGGTCCGGCGATCTCCTCCGCGATCCACGCGCCGACCGGGCGGCCGGTGATCCGCCGGATCAGCTCGCCGGTCAGCCAGCTGTAGGTCTGGGCGTGGTAGCCGTGGTCGGTGCCCGGCTCCCACACCGGCGCCTGCGCGGCGACCGCGGCGGCGCCGAGCTCGGGGTCGGCGGCCTCGGCGGGGGTCAGCGGGCGGTCCAGCACGGGCACGCCCGCGCGGTGGGCGAGCAGGTGCCGGACGCGCGTGTTCTCCTTGCCGGCGGCCTTGTACTCCGGCCAGTACGAGCCGACCGGGGCGTCCAGGTCCAGTTCGCCGCGCTGGTGCAGGAGCAGCAGCGCGGCGGCGGCGACGCCCTTGGTCGCGGAGCGCACGATCTGCGCGGTGCCCCGCTGCCAGGGAGCCGTGCCGTCCACGTCCCGGGTGCCGGCCCACAGGTCGACGACCCGGTGCCCGTCGCGGTACACGGCGACGGCCGCGCCGCGCTCGCCGAGCAGCGCGAAGTTCGCGGCGAACGCCTCCCTGACCGGCTCGAAGCCGTCGGCCACAGTGCCGTTCACGTCCACGTCCGCCGTCCCTTCCAGTCGCCTGCGACAGTGGGTGCAACCGTGGCCGCGCGCCTGGGATTCCTCGGTGGGATCAGCCCAGCAGAATCGTTACGTCGATGTTGCCGCGCGTCGCGTTGGAGTACGGGCAGACCTCGTGCGCCGCGTCCACCAGCTGTGCGGCCAGCTCGGCGTCCAGGACCGGCAGGGAGACGCTGAGGGCGACGGCGAGGCCGTAGCCGCGCTGCCTGTTGGGGCCGATGCCGACCTTCGCGGCCACGGTGGAGCCGGTCAGATCGTAGCCCGCGCGGTTGCCGACCAGGATCAGCGCGTTGTGGAAGCAGGAGCTGTAGCCGGCGGCGAACAGCTGCTCGGGGTTGGTGCCGTTGCCGTCGCCGCCCAGCTCCGGGGGCATCGCGACCATCAGGTCGAGCCGGCCGTCCTGGCTGGTGACATAGCCGTCGCGGCCGCCGTGGGCGGTGGCCTCGGCGACGTACATGATCTTCGTCGGACGCGTGTCGACAGCGGTGTCCTCGGTCATGGCCGGCCTCCCCCGGAACAAGTGGCGCACAAGTACATCGTGCACAAGGTACTGGCCGGTAGGTCAGTGGGCGGCAGCAGGGGGTGGCAACCGCGGGTAAGGCGAGATCAGCGGTGCCGGGCCGCCGCGTCGGCGCGTTCGGTGAGTTGCCACAACTCCGCGCGCAACCGTGCGATGTCCTCGGTGCCGAGCCCGGTCGTGGTGAGCAGGGTGCCGGGCACCCGTGCCGCGCGCTCTCTGAGTGCCTCGCCGCGCCCCGTGCACGCCACGAGCACCGAGCGCTCGTCGTCCGCCGCGCGCTCCCGGCGCACCAGGCCCGCCGCCTCCAGCCGCTTCAGCAGGGGCGAGACCGTCCCGTAGTCCAGGCGCAGGGCGCGCGCCAGGTCCTTCACGCTGGTCTCGCCGTGCTCCCACAGGACCAGCAGCACGAGGTACTGCGGGTAGGTGAGCCCGAGGTCGTCCAGAAGTGGACGATATGCGGCGGTCACGGCACGCTGCGCGGCGTACAGCGCGAAGCACAGCTGGTCGTCCAGCAACAGCGACCCGGCGGCCTCTTTGTCGTCTCGCTCGTTTTGAGGCGTCACGCGCCCATTCTCACGGACGCCCGTCACACCGGTCCGCGCGTACCCCCGCGCATCGGGGCCGCAGCTGCGCATGCCGTGCAGGAGAGACGAAGTCTCGCACCTCGTCGAGGCGTGAAGCCGAAAATATGGGACATTGAAGAGGAAGCGGATGGCCATCTTCCGTATAGGTCACCCAGCGTGAAAGGGCAGTCCGATGTCTGTGATCGAGCAGTACGCGCGCGCCCACATCGTCACGGACGAGGAGGACCTGGGGGCCGTACCGGTGCTGCTGCGGTACGACCCCGACCGTGATCCACGCTCGGTGCGGGTCGACCTGCCCGGCACCCAGGCATGGACCTTCTCGCGCGCGCTGCTGGAACGGGGGCTGCGGGCACCGGCCGAGAGCGGCGCGGTGCGGGTGTGGCCCTGCGGGCGCGTCCAGGCCGTCGTCGAGTTCCACTCCGACAACGGTGTCGAGGTGGTGCAGTTCGAGTCGAAGGCGCTGCTCAGCTTCCTGCGCCGCACCTACACCGCCGAACCCGTAGGGGCCTGATCGAGCCGCCTGCGGCTCCGCTCAGCCGCCCGCCTTCAACAGGGCCGCCACCATCGGCCCGGCCGTGTCGCCGCCGTGGCCGCCGGCCTGGACCACGCCCGCCGCGGCGAGGTCCCCCTGGTACGCGGTGAACCAGCCGTTGGGCTTCTTCTGCCCGTCGACCTCGGCGGAGCCGGTCTTGGCGCCGTAGTCCCCGCTCATGCCCGCCATCGCCTTGGCGGCCGTGCCGTAGTCCGCCGTGAACCGCATGACGTCCTTCAGCTGGGACTGGGTCTTCGCCGACATCGTGCGCCCGGCCTTCGCCAGCGTGCGGTGGTCCACCGACGGGGACACCAGGTACGGCTGGTGGAAGGTGCCCGACTCGACCGTGGCCGCCACGGACGCCATGTTCAGCGGGTTCATCCGCACCGCGCCCTGCCCGATCAGCGAGGCGCCCATCTGCGCGCCGCTCTGCACCGGGACGGAGCCGTCGAACGAGGGGACGCCGATGGACCAGTTGTCCATGCCGAGGCCGTAGACCTGCTGGGCCTCCTTCGTCAGGTCGTCGTTCGACAGCTTCGGCGCGAAGTCGATGAAGGCGTTGTTGCAGGAGGCCCCGAAGCTCTGCCGGAACGTGCCCTTCTTGATCTCCGAGTCGGCGTCGTTGTGGAACGTCCAGCCGGCGAGCTTGTACGTCTTCGGGCAGGGGTGGGAGGCGTCCGGGGTGACGAGGTTCTTCTCGAACAGCATCGTCGACGTCACGATCTTCATCGTGGAGCCGGGCGCGAGGGAGCCCTGGAAGCCGACGTTGAAGCCGTGCCCGCTGTTGGCGACGGCGAGGATCTCACCCGTGGACGGCCGCACGACCACCACCGACGCCTGCGCCTGCTTGTCCACCTGCTGCTCGGCCGCCGCCTGGAGCGCCGGGTTCAGCGTCGTCCTCACCGTGCCCGGCGTGCCCTCGCTCAGTGTCACGAGCGTCTTGTCGGACAGCTCGGCCTTCTGCGCGGCCTTGCCGCGCACCACGCGCAGCTCGATGCCCGCCTTGCCGCCCGCCGTCTTGCCGTACTTCGCGCGCAGCCCGTCCAGCACCGGGCCGAGAGAGGGGTACTTGGCGGCCGTCAGCTCACCGCCGTCGCGGTCCAGGGCCTTGATGGGCGGGGTGCCGGACGCCCCGGTGACGAGGGTGTCGCCGTCCTGCAGGTCCGGCTGGACGACCGAGGAGTGCCAGTCGACCAGCGGCTTGCCGTCGCTCGCCCGGCGCACCACGGTGAGCGAACTGCCGTACGTCAGCGGCTTGCCGAGCTTGTCGTACGACACCGTCGCCTTGACGGAGAACGGCACCTTCGCACCCGTGGCCGCGCCCGGCGTGAGCGTGACGTCCTTCAGGTGGGCGTCCTTGGCGACGCCGGTGAGCAGTTGGGCGGCGGCCGAGGCGTCGGTCGTCGCGGCGGCCGCCTCGGAGAGCCTGCCCTGCTGCCAGGCCGTCAGGAAACGGCTGGAGGCCGCGCGGACCTCGGCGGCGCTGAGCGGGCCGGTCTTGACGGCCTTGTGGTCGGCCGCGGCCGACGCGCGCTCGTCGGCCGCCGCACCGCCGTCGGCCAGTGCGTAGACGCCGAACCCGGCGCCGACGGCAACCACGGCGATCATCCCGCCCAGCACGGCAGGCCTGGTCGTCTTCCGTCGCTCGGCGACGCGCCTTCTCTTGCCCACAGCCTCAGTTCCTCCGTGCCTTCCCCAGGGTCCCCGGCGCCCCTTCACACTCCCCAACGACGGCAATCACCTTAAAGTCCCCGTCTTCGAGGGTGACGTCGGCCCGCATTCCGTAGCACGGTTGCGACAATAGGGTCGGCCGCGTCGATGCCGTGGCCGCCGTCCTGGGCGTCTCTGCCCCGCGATCGAGGTGGGCGGTCGCCAGGACTTCGTCGCTGCTCGCGCCCTGGGCTCGCGCGCGAGCCCCTGCCTCTGTGCGCCTTGCCGGTGATCCTGCGCGTGCCGCGATCCACAGGCCATGGGCATTGCTCACCCCCTGTCCGTCACCCCGCTGTCGGTGCAGAGCAACCACCGCGCTGCCGCCCTGATCGCGGCGCGCGTTCAGGCAGCGTCTGCGCCCCGGATCTGGGCTTGATCGGCGGCAGGGAGCGGTTCGGACCGCTTGTCGATCTTGTTGGATGCTGCGTCCACGGAGACGAGTGTCCCGGACCGTTCATCCAGCAGCATCAGGTGTTGCCCTGACCAGGCCGCTGCGAACGTTTCGGTCACGTCGCTGGAGCTGGTGGCGGTCAGCGTGTCGAGTTCGCGGCAGGTGCCCTCGTCCAGGTCGAGGACTGCCAGCTTGTTGGATCGGAGGGTGCTCGCATACCAGCGTCCGATCGGATCGAGCGTGCCCACGCCCACGGGGTCGCCGGCCTTGCACGAGGGGATACGGTCGCTCTTGCGTTTGTCCGCATCGAAGACGTGTGTGCGGTTTCCCGTGTTGCATGCGTCGTCGCGCCAGATCACACGGGTGCCTGCGGCGGCGACCGCACTGGCGTTGGCGGCGATGGTTGTTGTGGCCGCGCTGGCCCGGGTGTTGAGGACGGCAATGTCAGTCACCGCGCCTCCTGAGCCAGTGCTGCCTGTGTCGCCAGTGGTGCGCTCGGCGAGCAGGCCCCTGGGCGTCTCGGCGACCGGCTTCATGCCGCAGGGCAGCGTCAGTTTCGTGCGGGACGGGCGCCCGGAGGTCTCGTACCTCGTGACGGTGAAGCGGGCCGAGACGGACTGCGGCAGTTCTTGGTCAGCGCACGCGTTTTCTGCCGATTCTTCGGTGACGGCCCACAGTTGCTTGCCGTCGGCGCTGGGGAACCAGGCGCTGGCCTGCCCGAGGAGAACGGCTCGGCACTAGGTGTGTGCCATTTCAGTCCTCAAGGTGGCGCCAGAACTGAAGCTTTGGCAGAACATATGGGGCTGGATTGGATTCTCTGGTGCAGGAGTTGAGTTGTGCTGCCGTAGGGGCCCAGCAGCCTTAGGGGTCGTTTCACGCCTCGGCGGCACCCGTAGTCCGGAGCCCGCAATGCGCACGCCTGTTCATTCTGTCGCAACCATGATCGAGCAGTCTGCGCCGTATTCCACTTGGCGCTATCCGGCTCTTTTCCTCGATGGTTCGACTCGCGACAGTGGAACACGTTGACCGGCGGCTGACCGTCGTCGGTGAACCGAGAGAGAGGAAGTCAGCACGTGCCTCCCATCCCGGTAAAGCCTGGCATCTACAAGATCCACGCCCATCTCTTCGGGCCGGGTCTGCTGGTGACGGCTACGGAGCACGCCGTGAAATACGGCGCACCCGTCATCGTGGACCGTCCGTACCCCGTCCCATTCGAGCAGGAGTGGGCCATCACTCCCGCTGAGCCCGTGCCCGGATCACCGTATGTGATCCACCTCGCCTACCAGGAACTGGCGGGCGCGGTCGTCGCCGAAGACAAGCTCTGGGTAAATAACGTCCCGCGCGAGGAATGGGCGAAGTTCACGTTCGAAAAGGTCATCGGCGGGTTCAAGATCCTGTCGGACAAGGGTCTCGTCTGGCGTTCGGAGCACCGCGGGGCGCAGATCGGACTCGCGCAGCCGACGGCGGAGATCTTCGATACGTGGACCCTGGAATTCGTCCGCCCCATCGAAGACGAGTAGCACGCGGTCAGGGCAGATCCGCTGGGCCAGATGGCCCGGTCGCCCAGTAGCTTGAATGGGTACCGATTCTGGCCTGACCCCTGATGTTGCCGCCGCAGTCCACCGGGCGGCCCTCCTCCGGTTTCCCGGTGGCTGCTGGTCTGCTGTGCAGGGGCACGTTCCTGGAGGGACGAGCCTTCACTGTCCGGCCTTCGAATTCACGCCGGCCTCGGTACTCCCTTCCCGCGAGGTTCGGGGACGGAAAGCTGTGCGAAAGCAGGGAGCCGGAGGCGCAGCCCCAGTGAAAGGGCGGGGCTGAAAAGGTCGCCAGTCGTGCCGGCCGTCGCCGCACCTGATGTCGGCCACATGGCACGCGGACTCCTCCGCGGCCTTTCTCGCTGACGGGGTCACCCAGCACCTTGTAGCCCGGCCGATGAGGTCCCACTCACGCGGCGCGAGGGTGAAGCCGTCGAGGTCGCTCAGGACCGCTTGGCCGTTCCCGTGGCGTAGGGCGCTCCCGAGGTTCGCCTCTCCGTGGATCATCCCGAAGGGAAGCGTGAAATCCAATCGGTCGGTCCGAGAGACTGGGGTTCTTCGAGCCGGTGCGGGCGTCGTCGGAGGTCTGCCGGCTCGGTTGCGGTGCCGTACTCCTCGCGATCCCGGGCTCTCCCAGCGGGTGACCACCCGGCCGGCGACCGCCGGCGGTTGCTGGACACCGGGCAAGCGTCGTCGAGCCGGTACACGGCGTTCGAGCCGAGCCTCAGCGATTCGGCGCCCGCTGGTGGCGCTGCACCTCGTCCCTGTCAGGGCCGTTCCCGGGCCGCCCTGTCGTGAGCCGCGACCGGCGGCCGGGCTCAGCCGCGGCGGACGGTGATCGTGCGACGACCATGGAGGCGGGGCGGTCGGCCGCGCCCCCATGGCGTGCAGGCCCAGCTAGACCCACGTGTCCAGCCACATCCGCGACCTCCACTGGTCGATCGGGATCGCGGTGCCCGTGTACAGGGGCCAGAAGTAGATGAAGTTCCAGGCGATCAGCAGCACCAGCACGCCCGCCGCCGACGCGCCGACGACGCGGCGGGTGTCGGAGGAGCCCGGCGGGCCGATGATCGCGCCGATCAGCATCGCCACCGCCAGGCACAGGAACGGCAGGAAGACGACCGCGTAGAAGAGGAAGATCGTCCGCTGCTGGTACATGAACCACGGCAGATAGCCGGCCGCGATGCCGCAGGCGATCGCCCCGGCCCGCCAGTCGCGGCGCAGCGCCCAGCGCCACAGCACGTACAGGATCGCGAAACAGGCCGCCCACCACAGCAGCGGCGTACCGATCGCCAGCACCTCGCGCGCGCACTTCTGGCCCGCGTCCGACGGGCAGCCGTCCGCACCGGGGTTGGGGGACTCGTAGAAGTACGACACCGGGCGGCCCAGCACGATCCAGCTCCACGGGTTGGACTGGTAGGTGTGCGGGGAGGTCAGCCCGACGTGGAACTCGTACACCTCGTGCTCGTAGTGCCACAGGCTGCGCAGCCAGTCCGGCAGGAACGTCCAGCTGCCGCCCCTGCCGTCGGTGGCCGCCCAGTTGCGGAAGTAGCCGCCCGTGCCGTCGGTGGGGGAGAGGATCCAGCCGAGCCAGGACAGCAGGTAGACGGCGACCGCCACCGGAACGGTCGCGACGAAGGCGAGGCCGGTGTCGTACTTCAGAGCTGCGGCATACGGGTGAGAGGCACCCGCTGTCCGCCGGGCGCCGACGTCCCACAGGACCGCCATCACGCAGAACGCGGCCAGGATGTACAGGCCGTTCCACTTGGTGCCGATGGCCAGGCCCAGCATCAGCCCGGCCGCCCAGCGCCAGGGGCGCAGGCCGAAGCGGAAGGTGTCGGCCACGCGCGCGTCCGGGCGGACCCGGCCGTCGGGGTCGGCCGGCAGCGCGGCGGCCAGTTTCGCCCGCGCCCGGTCCCGGTCGAGGACGAGGCAGCCGAACGCGGCCACCACGAAGAACATCAGCACGCCGTCCAGCAGCGAGGTCCGGCTCATCACGAAGTGCAGGCCGTCCACCGCCATCAGCGTGCCCGCCAGGCAGCCGAGGAACGTCGAGCGGAAGATCCGGCGCCCGATCCGGCACAGCAGCAGCACGCTCAGCGTGCCCAGCAGCGCCGTCATGAACCGCCAGCCGAACGGGTTGAACCCGAAGACCAGCTCGCCCAGCCCGATGACGTACTTGCCGACCGGCGGGTGCACGACGTACGACGCGTCCGTCGGGATCGCGAGATGGCCGTGCGTCTGCAGCACGAGGTCGTTGGCGTTCTTGTCCCAGTTGACCTCGAAGCCGCGGTGGACGAGCGCCCACGCGTCCTTGGCGTAGTACGTCTCGTCGAATATCACCGCGCGCGGGCTGCCCAGGTCCCAGAACCGCATCAGGCCCGCCACCAGCGTCACCAGCAGCGGTCCGGCCCAGGCCGAGACGCGGGTGATCCGGTCGGCGAGGACCGGCGGCACACCGAGCACCTGCCACAGCCGCGGGCCCGGTTCGGCGTACGGCGGCACCAGCCGGTCGCGCACGTCGCCCGACGGCGCATCCTCGGCCGGTACGTACCCGAATCGGCGCAGCCGCTGCTGCCACGCCGGCCGCCGGTCGTTCGGCGTCCGGCCCTGCCGGAGGTCCATGGAGGACGCGGTACTGGTCACCGCGCCATCGTAGGGAACCGTTCTGTGCGCGTCCCGTGCATGCGCCGTACCGGGTCGTCGTCGCAGGCGGGGCTCTCAGTGGTTGCTGCGAGGATGGGGGTGTGACTGGAACCCTTGTCCTCGCAGGTACCCCCATCGGCGCCATCGCGGACGCGCCGCCCCGGCTCGCCGAGGAGCTGGCCGGCGCCGACGTGGTCGCGGCCGAGGACACCCGGCGGCTGCGCCGGCTCACCCAGGCCCTCGGCGTCACGCCCAAGGGGCGCGTCGTGTCGTACTTCGAGGGCAACGAGTCCGCCCGCACCCCGGAGCTGGTCGAGGACCTGCTCGGCGGCGCGCGCGTGCTGCTCGTGACCGACGCCGGGATGCCGTCCGTCTCGGACCCGGGCTACCGGCTGGTCGCGGCCGCCGTCGAGAAGGACATCCGGGTCACCGCCGTGCCCGGCCCGTCCGCCGTGCTCACCGCGCTCGCCCTGTCCGGGCTGCCGGTCGACCGGTTCTGCTTCGAGGGGTTCCTGCCGCGCAAGGCGGGAGAGCGGCTGTCCCGGCTGCGGGAGGTCGCCGGCGAGCGGCGCACGCTCGTCTACTTCGAGGCCCCGCACCGGCTCGACGACACCCTCGCGGCCATGGCCGAGGCCTTCGGCGCCGAGCGCCGGGCCGCCGTCTGCCGCGAGCTGACCAAGACCTACGAGGAGGTACGGCGCGGTCCGCTCGGCGAGCTGGCCGAGTGGGCGGCGCAGGGGGTGCGCGGGGAGATCACCGTCGTGGTCGAGGGGGCGCCCGAGACCGCGCCCGAGGAACTCGACGCGGAGGAGCTGGTGCGCCGGGTGCGGGTGCGGGAGGAGGCCGGCGAGCGGCGCAAGGAGGCGATCGCGGCGGTGGCGGTGGAGGCCGGGGTGCCGAAGAGAGTCGTGTTCGACGCGGTGGTCGCGGCCAAGCGCTCCGCCGGATGAGCCGTCCCCCTGCTCTTCCCCGACCCTGAAAACCCCCTCTGAGCAGGGGCGTTCACGGTTGAGCGGGAGGGCCACGGGAAGGCAAAAGGCTGTCGCCGATGGCAAAGCGGAAACGGACCGGACGGGGCGTATTCGGCAAGGAAGCGCCAAATCGCCTCCAACACTCGACAGGCCGGATGCGTTCGGCTCCGCGGAAGCGTCCACTGGTCGAAGGGACGCACACAGGTCCCTCGTCCAGCGGACAAGAGGAGCTGGCATGGGCGAGATCGCAGGGCAGACCGGCCTCCGGGGTACGGCCACAGCCGTCGTTCACGAGTCGTATTCGTTCGCCTGCATGCGATGCGGGCACGGCTGGGAGCAGTCGTACGAGATAGAGCACCACACGGACGCCGAGGGGCAGGAGTTCGTGATGTACGTGGCCGAAGGCCGGGTCGTGCCGTCGCCGCTGAGCCGGCCCAACTGCCAGAACTGCGACGGTCACGTCGTGCGGATCATGCGCGCCGGACAGGTCTCGTCGGTGCGCGGCGCCGGGGAGCGGCAGCACAGCGTGCCGCAGGCGGGTCCGGTCGAGTCGCCGCAGGTGCCCGCCGTGGCCGTGGCGCCCGCGGCGCCCCGCGAGCCGCACCACTGGCATCTGTCGGATCTCCTGCACCCCTTCCAGCGCAAGGCGGGCTGAGCGGATCGCCGGCGGCCGACGGCATGCCCCTTTCGTAGGATCGGGGCATGCCTTCGAACGCCGGCCAGAGCACCAGGGACGACAAGAGCGACAAGAACAGCGCGCCGCCGCTGCCCGCACCGCTCCAGGTGCCCGTCGCCGACTCCCACACCCACCTCGACATGCAGTCGGGCACCGTCGGGGAAGGGCTCGCGAAGGCCGCCTCCGTGGGCGTCACCACCGTCGTCCAGGTCGGCTGCGACATCAAGGGCTCGCGCTGGGCCGCCGAGACCGCCGCCGCGTACGACAGCGTCCACGCCACCGTCGCCCTGCACCCCAACGAGGCCCCGCGCATCGTCCACGGCGACCCCGACGGCTGGTCCCGTCAGGGCGCCCGGGAACCGGGCGGAGACGCGGCGCTCGACGAGGCCCTCGCCGAGATCGACCGGCTGGCCGGGCTGCCCCAGGTCAAGGGCGTCGGCGAGACGGGCCTGGACCACTTCCGCACCGGTCCCGAGGGCAAGGCGGCCCAGGAACGGTCCTTCCGCGCCCACATCGAGATCGCCAAGCGGCACGGCAAGGCGCTGGTCATCCACGACCGCGAGGCGCACGCCGACGTCCTGCGCGTCCTGAAGGAGGAGGGCGCCCCCGAGCGCACCGTCTTCCACTGCTACTCCGGCGACGCGGAGATGGCGCGGATCTGCGCCCGCGAGGGCTACTTCATGTCCTTCGCCGGCAACGTCACCTTCAAGAACGCCCAGAACCTGCGCGACGCCCTGGAGGTCGCCCCGCTGGAACTGGTGCTGGTCGAGACCGACGCGCCCTTCCTGACCCCGGCGCCCTACCGGGGCCGGCCCAACGCGCCGTATCTGATCCCCGTCACGGTCCGTGCCATGGCCGCCGTGCGCGGCACCGACGAGGACACGCTGGCGACGGCCCTGGCCGCCAACACCGCGCGGGCCTTCGGCTACTGAGCACAAGCGCGCGTGCGCGCAACTGTGCGTAGTCGCGTCGCTTTGGAGAGTGACGCCCGCTCCGCTAGGTTCTGGGGGCCAATCCGGACCCCTCTGGCACCCCTGGAGCGTGTCGGCGTGAGCAAGTCGCAGTACGAGACGTTCGAGACGTACGAGGCCTACGAGGCCTACGAGACCTACGAGCCGTACGGCCCCGAGCGGGTCTCGGCCCTGGTGTACGGCCGCGGCGCGTCCGTGCACGGCCCGCAGAGCCCGTCGTACGGCCCGTGCGAGGACACCTACCGGCCCGCTTACGAGGCGCAGGCGTACTACGTCACCGAGCCGGCACTGCCCCGGCAGGCCGCGGCGCCGGAGCCGGAGGTGTACGAGGCGGAGTACGGCAGCGGGTACGACGAGGACGACGACGGGGGGAGCGACGGGGAGGGCGAGGGCGCGTACGGCCCCTCGGAGCCCGCCGCGGTGAGCGGGCGGGTCGCGCACCGGCGCAGGGCGCGCTCTGCCCCGCGCCCGGAGTCCGCCGCGCGCCGTCTGCTGCCGCAGGCGCTGGTCGTGGCCTTCCTGGCCGGTGGTACCACCGCGTTCATCGCGAAGGACAAGGCGGTCGAGCTGACCGTCGACGGCAAGCAGCGCACCCTGCACACCTTCGCCGACGACGTGCGGGAGCTGCTCGCGGACGAGGGCGTGCGGGTGGGGCCGCACGACATGATCGCGCCCGCCCCCGGCGCGGCGCTCGCCGGCGGTGACGCCGTCGCCGTGCGCTACGGGCGCCCGGTCCGGCTCACCCTGGACGGCGAACGGCGCGAGGTGTGGACGACGGCGCACACCGTGGCAGGAGCGCTGGCGGAACTGGGCGTGCGCGCCGAGGGCGCGTACCTGTCCGCCTCGCGCTCCCAGCCCATCGGGCGCGCCGGGCTCGCGCTCGACGTGCGCACCGAGCGCGCCGTCACGGTCATGGCCGACGGGCGCGCCCGCACCATCCGCACCAACGCCGCCACCGTCGGCCAGGCGGTCCAGGAGGCCGGGATCACCCTGCACGGCGAGGACGCCACCTCCGTGCCGCCGGACAGCTTCCCGCGCGACGGCCAGACGGTCACCGTGCTGCGGATCAGGGGCACCCGGGAGATCCGCGAGGAGCAGATCCCGTTCCCGGTCCGGCGCGCCGAGGACCCCTCCCTCTTCCAGGGCACCGAGGTCGTCGCCCAGCCCGGCCGGCCCGGCCTGCGGCGCGACACCTACCTGCTGCGCACCGTCAACGGGGTCCGCGAGAGGCCGCGCCGGGAGACCTCCGAGGTCGTGCGTACGCCGCGCCCGCAGATCGTGAAGGTGGGGACCAGGAAGCCGCCGCCCTCCGTGTCCGGCGCCGACGGGCTGAACTGGCGCGCCCTCGCCGCCTGCGAGTCCGGCGGCCGCCCGGACGCGGTCGACCCCTCGGGCACCTACGGCGGGCTCTACCAGTTCGACACCCGCACCTGGCACAGCCTCGGCGGCAGCGGCCGCCCCCAGGACGCGTCGGCCGAGGAACAGACCTCCCGCGCGAAGAAGCTGTACGTGCGGCGCGGGGCGACGCCGTGGCCGCACTGCGGGGCGCGACTGCACGGGTGAGCGCCGGACAGCGGTGCGGGGGGTTCCCCGCGGCCCCGTACCCTTGTCCCGTGAGCAGCCCCACCCCCGAAGCCCTCCTCGGCCCCGCCGACATCCGTGAGCTGGCGGCCGCGCTCGGTGTCCGTCCCACCAAGCAGCGCGGCCAGAACTTCGTGATCGACGCGAACACGGTCCGCCGTATCGTCCGCACCGCCGAGGTCCGCCCCGACGACGTGGTCGTCGAGGTCGGCCCGGGGCTCGGGTCCCTCACGCTCGCGCTGCTGGAGGTCGCCGACCGGGTCACCGCCGTCGAGATCGACGACGTGCTCGCCGCGGCCCTCCCCGCCACCGTGGGGGCGCGCATGCCGGCGCGCGCGGACCGGTTCGCCCTGGTCCACTCCGACGCGATGCACGTCACCGACCTGCCCGGCCCGGCCCCGACGGCCCTCGTCGCGAACCTGCCCTACAACGTGGCCGTCCCGGTGCTGCTGCACATGCTGGACACCTTCCCCAGCATCGAGCGGACCCTCGTCATGGTGCAGTCCGAGGTCGCCGACCGGCTGGCCGCGGCGCCCGGCAACAAGGTGTACGGCGTGCCGTCCGTGAAGGCCAACTGGTACGCCGAGGTGAAGCGGGCCGGGGCGATCGGCCGCAATGTCTTCTGGCCCGCGCCGAACGTCGACAGCGGGCTGGTCTCGCTGGTCCGGCGGGCCGAGCCGATCAAGACGACGGCCGGCAGGAAGGAGGTCTTCGCGGTCGTCGACGCGGCCTTCGCGCAGCGCCGCAAGACCCTGCGGGCGGCACTGGCCGGCTGGGCCGGGTCGGCCGCCGCCGCCGAGGCCGCCCTGGTCGCGGCCGGGGTCTCGCCGCAGGCGCGCGGGGAGTCGCTGACCGTGGAGGAGTTCGCGCGCATCGCCGAGCACAGGGGCGCGGGGACCACCGAGCACGGGGAGAGCGGCGAGTGAGCGTCACCGTACGCGTCCCGGCCAAGGTCAACGTCCAGCTCGCGGTCGGCGCCGCCCGCCCCGACGGGTTCCACGACCTCGCCAACGTCTTCCTCGCCGTCGGCCTGTACGACGAGGTCACCGTGGCCCCGGCCGACGAACTGCGGGTCACCTGCGCGGGACCGGACGCCGACCAGGTCCCCCTCGACCGCACCAACCTCGCCGCGCGCGCCGCGATCGCCCTCGCCGCGCGCCGGGGCATCGAACCGGACGTCCACATCCACATCGCCAAGGACATCCCGGTCGCGGGCGGCATGGCGGGCGGCAGCGCGGACGGCGCGGGCGCGCTGCTCGCCTGCGACAGGCTGTGGGGCACGGGCGCCTCGCGGGCCGAACTCCTCGCCATCTGTGCGGAGTTGGGCAGCGATGTGCCGTTCAGCCTGGTGGGCGGGGCGGCGCTCGGAGTCGGACGCGGGGAGCGGCTGACCACCCTGGACGTGGGCGGCACGTTCCACTGGGTGTTCGCGATGGCCGCGCGGGGGCTGTCGACGCCCGCGGTCTTCCGGGAGTTCGACCGGCTGGCGGAGGGACGGGAGATCCCGGAGCCGGTGGCCTCTGCTGAGCTGCTTCAGGCGCTGGCGAAGGGGGACGCGGACGCGCTGGCCGCGGCTGTGTCCAATGATCTCCAGCCTGCCGCCCTGTCCCTGTTCCCGGAACTGGCCGACACGCTGGAGGCCGGGCGGGGGGCGGGTGCGCCGGCCGCGCTGGTGTCAGGTTCCGGGCCTACGACGGCCTTCCTCGCGCGGGATGCGGAGGCGGCGGAGAAGGTGGCCCAGGCCCTGCGGGCGTCGGGGACATGCAGGGCGGTGCGGACTGCGGTGGGGCCGGTGGCGGGGGCGACGGTTCTCTGACGGGGTCAGAGGTTGTCGATGGCGCTCAGGTCGATGTCGATGGGGTAGGGCTTGTCGACCTTGATCCGGTCGCGGTGCATGCCGGTGTGGATGTACGCCCTGGTGAGCGGGTCGAGCTCGTAGACGTGGATGACGGGCCTGCCATCTGTCCCGCTCGCTTCGACGCGCCAGAAGTTGGGGATGCCGGCGGCAGCGTATTTCTGCGGCTTGGTTGTGCGATCGCGGGACTCGGACTCGGGCGAGACCACTTCGACGGCCAAAAGTACGTCGCCGGCCTGGTAACTCGTCTGCTCCGGCCCGGTGATCGCGTCGGCCCGGATCACGCTCACATCGGGTTCGGGGCCGTTGCGCCTGTCGAGGACCACGGTCATCTCCCGGCTGACCCTGAATTCGGCAGGCAGGCCACTGCTGCGCAGGCCGAAGACAAGCAGGTCAACCACGTTCCCATGGAATCGGCGCTGCGGACTCACGAAAACCAGGCTCCCGTCGATCAGCTCGGTGTGCGGCGGGAGATCCGGCAGAGTGAACAGGTCGTCCACGGTGTATCCGTCCAGTGGCGGCACCGGCCATTGAACGTGGTGCTCTACGGACTCGGCGGTCATGGTTCCTCCCATGGGCAAGATCCTGCTGCCTGCCCTCCACGGTAGCGGTCCGTTCCCGATCACGTCATCACAAAGAGTGACTACTCCCTCGCGCTCCGCCCCCGCCCCCGGAGGCCCTACGCTAGAAGGCTGACCGTCCCCGCGCACAGGAGTGAAATGGCCGTCAACCTGGTCAATGTCGAGAACGTCAGCAAGGTGTACGGCACCCGTGCCCTGCTCGACGGCGTCTCGCTCGGTGTGTCCGAAGGGGACCGGATCGGGGTCGTCGGACGCAACGGCGACGGCAAGACCACCCTCATCCGGATGCTCGCCAAGCTGGAGGAGGCCGACACCGGGCGGGTCACCCACTCCGGCGGGCTGCGGCTCGGCGTGCTCACCCAGCACGACTCCCTCGACCCGGCCGCCACTGTCCGGCACGAGGTCATCGGCGACATGGCAGACCACGAGTGGGCCGGCAACGCCAAGGTCAGGGACGTGCTGACCGGGCTGTTCGGAGGGCTCGACCTCCCGGGCTTCCCCAAGGGGCTCGACACCGTCATCGGACCGCTCTCCGGTGGCGAGCGGCGCCGGATCGCGCTCGCCAAGCTGCTCATCGAGGAACAGGACCTGATCGTCCTCGACGAGCCCACCAACCACCTCGACGTCGAGGGCATCTCCTGGCTCGCCCGCCATCTGCGCAGCCGCCGCTCGGCACTGGTGTGCGTGACGCACGACCGGTGGTTCCTCGACCAGGTCTGCACGCGCATGTGGGACGTGCAGCGCGGCGACGTCTACGAGTACGAGGGCGGCTACTCCGACTACGTCTTCGCGCGTGCGGAGCGTGAGCGGATCGCCGCCACGGAGGAGGTCAAGCGGCAGAACCTGATCAGGAAGGAGCTGGCCTGGCTGCGGCGCGGCGCGCCCGCGCGTACGTCCAAGCCGCGCTTTCGGATCGAGGCGGCCAACGAGCTGATCGCCGACGTGCCGCCGCCCCGGGACAGCTCGGAGCTGATGAAGTTCGCCTCCTCGCGGCTCGGCAAGACCGTCTTCGACCTGGAGGACATCACCGTCCAGGCCGGGCCCAAGGTACTGCTCAAGCACGTCACCTGGCAGCTCGGCCCGGGCGACCGGATCGGTCTCGTCGGCGTGAACGGCGCCGGCAAGACCTCGCTGCTGCGGGCCATGGCCGCCGCCGCGCGCAGCGAGGGCGAGGAGCAGCCGGCCGGCGGCCGGATCGCCGTCGGCAGGACGGTCAAGCTCGCCTACCTCTCCCAGGAGGTCGCCGAACTCGACCCGACCTGGCGGGTACTGGAGGCCGTCCAGGACGTGCGCGAGCGCGTCGACCTCGGCAAGGGGCGGGAGATGACCGCCGGGCAGCTGTGCGAGACGTTCGGCTTCAACAAGGAGAAGCAGTGGACGCCGGTCGGCGACCTGTCCGGCGGTGAGCGCCGCCGGTTGCAGCTCCTGCGGCTCCTCATGGACGAGCCCAACGTCCTCTTCCTGGACGAGCCCACCAACGACCTCGACATCGAGACCCTGACCCAGCTGGAGGACGTCCTCGACGGCTGGCCCGGCTCGATGATCGTCATCTCCCACGACCGCTTCTTCGTCGAGCGCACCACCGACCGCGTCTTCGCGCTCCTCGGCGACGGCACCCTGCGGATGCTGCCGCGCGGTATCGACGAGTACCTGGAGCGGCGGCAGCGGATGGAGGAGGCGGTCGCCGCGCAGGCCGCCGCCGCGGCACCCAAGCCGGCCACCACCGAGAAGAGCGCCGCCGACCAGCGCACCGCCAAGAAGGAACTGCAGAAGATCGAGCGCCAGTTGGACCGGATCTCCGAGAAGGAGACCGCGCTGCACGCCCAGATCGCCGAGAACGCCACCGACTTCGCGAAGGTCGCCGAACTGGACGCCCGGCTGCGGGACCTCGCCGGGGAGCGCGAGGAACTGGAGTCGCGCTGGCTGGAGTTGGCGGAGGACGCGTAGCGCGGGGAGCGCGTCCCTGCGGCGTGAACCGGCCAACGCGGGCCCTCGCCGGAGCACTCCGTGACCAGGGGCGCGGCGGCCTTCCCGGCGGCGCGCGGGGCCGGTGCGTGCGCCGCGTGAAGGGGGCGTGAAGGCGCGTAACGGCGGCATCACGGGCCGGTTCTCCCTTGGGAACAGGGGCGGAACCGAGCCCGTGCGCTGTCAGGGGCGGGTGATAGAAAGGGCCGTCTGAGAACTGTCTGAGTAACGACCCAGGGTCCGTCAAGACCCTCAGGGCGTGGCTAAAAATCAGTGAACGAGGGGGAAGAGCGCTGATGACCCAGCCGCCCAACCAGCCGCCGCAGGGCGGATTCGGAGCGCCGCAGGACCAGCCGCCGCAGGGCGGTGGATTCGGCGCCCCGCAGACGCCGCCGGCCCAGGGCGGTTTCGGCCCCCCGAGCACCCCGCCCGCCCCGAGCACCCCGCCCGCCCCGAGCGCCCCCGGCGCTCCGCAGACCCCTCCGGCCGCCCCGCAGGGCGCCCCCGCGCCGCCGGCCCAGCCGCCCGCGGCCCCGCCGCAGCCGCTGGCTGCCCTGCAGCCCGGCTACGGCTACCCGCAGCAGCCGGGCCCGTACGGCGCCCCGGCCGTGCAGAACCCGTACAACGCCCCGACCGCGCCGGGCACTTCGGGCCCCTACGGCCAGCCGCAGCAGCCGGGCCCCTACGGGGCCGCCCCGCAGCCCGGGTACGGCTACCCGCAGCAGACCCCCTACCCGGGCGCGCCCGGTGCCGGTCCGGGAGCCGGGGACGGCGCCGGGAAGAAGAAGACGGCGCTGATCGTCGCTGCCGTGGTCGCCGCGCTGGCCGTCATAGGCGGCACCGTCTACGCGGTCACCGGCGGCGCGGACGGCAAGAAGAAGCCCGTCGCGCAGCAGAGCGGCGGCCCCGGGAACTCCGCGTCGCCCAGCGCGTCCGGCGGCGGCGACGACCCGGAGAACCTCAACGCGGGCCGCAAGGCGGGCGAGGCGAAGGTGCTCTGGTACAAGTCGGCGCCGGACGTGCCCGGTTCCGGCGCCGACGCGCCCGGCATGTGGGTCACCGACAAGGTGGCGGTGAAGGCGGCCTACAAGCAGGTCTTCGCCTACGACGTCGCCGACGGCAAGCCCGCCTGGGCGCCGATCAGCCTCCCGCAGAAGATCTGCGCGGTCACCCGGCAGAAGTCCGCCGACGACAAGGTCGTCGTGGCCTACATGAGCGGTGTCAGCGACAACGCCAAGTGCAACCAGCTCCAGCAGATCGACCTCGCCACCGGCCAGAAGGGCTGGAGCGGCCAGGTCGCCGACGGCGGCCTGTTCGACTCCGCGATCACCATCGAGCTGACCGTCAGCGGCAAGACGCTGATGGTGTCGCGTTCGGAGTCGGGCACGGCGTACGACATCGACAGCGGCAAGAAGCTGTACGACAAGCAGAAGTACGGCACGGCCTGCTTCCCGGCCGCCTACGCGGGCAGTGACACCCGGCTGGTCCAGGTGGCCTCCTGCGCCGCCGGCACGGACACCGAGCACGACGAGATCCAGGAGCTGGACCCGGCCACCGGCAGGGTCGAGTGGACCCAGCCGGTCAAGAAGGGCTGGCAGGTCAGCCGGGTCTACTCCCTCGACCCCCTGGTGGTCTACCTGACCAACCAGGACAAGAAGGAGTGGAACATCTCCACCTTCACCAAGGACGGCAAGTTCCGCTCCGAGGTCAAGGTCGACGAGAAGTTCGCCCCGCGCTGCGGCTGGCAGATCCTCGAACGCGATCTCCAGGGCTGCCAGGGCGTCGTCGCGGACGCCGACACGCTCTACCTGCCGACGGACACCACCGGCAGCGCCAACGAGATCGTGGCGATCGGCCTCGCCGACGGCAAGGCCGCCTGGCGGGCCAAGTCCCCGGCGGACACGCCGATGTACCCGATGAAGGAGGAGGGCGGCAAGCTCGTCGCGTACGTGCAGCCGTCGTACGACACGGGTGGCCAGGTGGTCTCGCTGCCGGTGACCGGTTCCTCGCACGCGACCACCAAGCTGCTCCAGAACCCCTCGGGCACGGCCCAGGTCGAGGCCACCTTCTTCAACGGCGTCATCGACTGGTCCGGCGGGCGGTTCTACATCTCGGCCGGCCGGCTGTCCGGCAGTGACCAGTCGAAGGAGAAGCTGATCATGGCCTTCGGCAACTGAGCCGCGGCCCTGCCCGACGCTTCCCGTCCGCCCGCCCCCGTACCGGCCCGCCGGCCGTCCGAGCCTCACCGAGGTACCCGCGTCATGACCCAGCCGCCTCCTCCGCCGCCGAACCAGCCCCCGCAGCAGGGCGGTTTCGGCCCTCCGAGCCCGACCCCGCCCCCGAACGCGCCCGCGGGCCCGCCCCCGAGCGCCCCTCAGGACCAGCCGCCCGCCGCCCCGCCGGCGCCCCCCGCGCTCCCGGCCCCCCAGCAGCAGCCGGGTTACGGCTACCCGCAGCCGGCCCCGCAGCCGGGATACGGCTATCCTCAGCCGGCGCCGGCTCCGCAGCCGCCGCCGCCCGGATACGGCTACCCCGGCGGGCAGCAGAGCCCGTACGGGCAGCAGTCGGCCGCCCCCTACGGCGCCGCGGGTCCGCAGAACCCGTACGCCCAGCCGACGCAGCCGATGCAGGGCGCGCAGCCCGCCTACGGCTACCCGGGCCAGCCGGCGACCGTGCCGATGCAGTCGTCGGGGCAGGGCGCAGGCGGGCGGAACAACACCACCCTGCTCATCGTCGTGGCGGCGGTCGTCGCCATCGCGCTGCTCGTCGGCGGGGGCGTCTGGTACGCCTCTTCCTCCGGCGGTGACGGCAAGAAGCAGGACACCGCCTCCACCGCCGGCGGCGGCTCGGGCGGCGGGAGCGGCGGCGGTGGCGGGGGCACGGCCACCGGCGGCAAGGAGAAGGTGCCCGCCGATCCGGCCTCCCACGCGCTCTTCCAGGTCCCGCTGCCGCAGACGGCCGACACCGTCGTCACCTCGGGTTCATGGCTGACCGGCAAGGTGTACGCCAAGAGCGGCGTCGCCGAGGTCGTCGGCTACGACCCGGCCAAGGGCACCAAGCTGTGGACGATCAAGCTGCCCGGCCCGGTCTGCGCGGCCAGCGACCACGTCACTTCGGACGACCGGACGGCGATCGCCTACCAGCCGAGGACGCCCGGGAAGAACTCCTTCGCGGGCTGCACCCAGATCTCCGCGATCGACCTCGACGCGGGCAAGAAACTGTGGACGAAGTCGGTCAACACCGGTGACACGCCGATCAGTTTCGAGAACATCACGGTCGCTCAGCACACGGTCGCGGTCGGCAGCACCAACGGCGGCGCCGCGCTCGACCTGGACTCCGGCAAGCTGCTGTGGCAGCCCAAGCCGGGCGACACCTGCTACGACGCGGGGTACGGCGGCGGCGCCAAGCTGGTCGCGGTGCGCAAGTGCGGCGACTACGACAACCAGCAGCTCCACATCCAGAACATCGACCCGCAGTCCGGGAAGGTGATCTCGGAGTACAAGATGGACGCCGGTATCGACTACGCCTCGGTCGTCTCCACCGACCCGCTGGTGGTGGCGGCCAAGGCCGGCAGCGACAGCAAGGCCCTGGACTACTTCTCCATCGACGGCAAGACCGGCAGGCTGCTCGCCCACATCGCCGCGCCCAGCGACACCTACGGGGGCGAGTGCGACGGCATCACCCGGGTCGAGGGCTGCAAGGAGATCGTCGTCGGCGGCGGCAAGCTGTATCTGCCGACCGCGCAGCACGACGGTTCCGGCCAGTTCGGCCAGACCAACGAGATCGTCTCCTTCGACCTGACGACCGGCAAGCCGACCGGGCAGCGTGCCGAGGCCGGCGACGGCTACACGCTCTCCCCGCTGCGCATGGACGGCGGCAACCTGATCGCGTACGACCGGCCGCCGTACGACAAGGGCGGGCAGATCGTCAGCATCGACGGCAACAGCTTCAAGTCGACCAAGCTGATGGAGAACCCGGCCGCGACCGACGTGCACGAGGCTGAGACCACCATGCTGCCGGAGGCTGCGGAGATCCTCTTCGGCGACGGCAGGCTGTTCATGTCGGCGGTGTACGCGCACAAGTCGTACGTGGCGTCCCAGAAGGAGTATCTGGTGCTCGCCTTCGCCACCAACGGCTGAGACCGGCCGAGACTCTCGCCCGAACGGGTGAATGCCAAGAAGTGCCCCGGATTTCATCGATCCGGGGCACTTCTCATCAACAGGGGCGGCAAGACGTCGAACAAGCGTGTAGCTTCCGGGGGCATGAAGGGCGAGGCGCCGGGGGGCCCTCTGTCCTTGCGGACCGGTGGACGTCCATAGTGGGGCATCCATGGGGGACTGGGGGGTGGCTCTATGGGAGTACGGCTCATGGTCGTCGACGACCATCGCCTGCTCGCGGAGGCGCTGGCGTCGGCGCTCAAGCTGCGCGGGCACCGGGTGCTGGCCGCCGCGGCGCCGGCCGCGGGCGCCGCGGACCTGGTCATCGCGCGGGCGCCGGAGGTGTGCCTGCTGGGCACGGCGGCACCGGCCGAGCCCGGGGCGTTCGACCCGGTGGTGAAGATCAAGCGGGAGCGGCCGCAGGTGGCGGTGGTCGTGCTCGGCCCGGTGCCGTCGCCGCGCGGCATCGCGGCCGCGTTCGCGGCGGGAGCGGTGGGGTACGTCCGGCACGACGAGCGGATCGAGGGCGTCGAGCGGGCCATCATGAAGGCCCGGGCGGGGGAGGCCGCGGTGGCCCCGCAGCTGCTCCAGGGCGCCTTCGGGGAGCTGCTCAACCCGGCGGCCCAGCCCGACGACGAGGCGCAGCGGCTGCTGGAGATGCTCACCCCGCGGGAGGTGGAGGTCCTGGTCCGGGTGGCCGACGGCGAGGACACCCGGCTGATCGCGGCCGGCATGGGCATCGCCCCGAGCACCGCGCGGACGCATGTGCAGCGGGTGCTGATGAAACTGGGCGTCGGCTCGCGCCTGGAGGCGGCGGCACTGGCCGCGCGCACGGGGCTGCTGGACCGGGCCGGGCCGCTGGACCCCGGCCCCGGGTAGGCACCCCGCGGTGCTGCCGCCCCGAACGGGCGCGGGGGACCGCGCGACCGGCCCTCCCCGCGCCCGCGGTCGGGAACGGTGCTACCGCCCCTCCCCCTGCTGCTCCGCCTGAGGCGGCGGCGGGGGCGTCGGCCTGAGGCGCAGCCAGGCCAGGAAGAAGATGCCCAGCAGGAGCATGCCGATCCCGGTCCACAGGTTGATGTTGACGCCCTGGGCCTTGTCGATGGCCGCCCGGGAGTCGGTGATGCCGGTGATCGTGACGATGACGCCGTACACCACGAACAGGCCGCCGATGATGCGGCGCAGGTCGAAGATGCGGGCCGCGGTCGCGGACTTGCCCTCCAGCTCGGTGACCTCCCGCTGGACGTCGTCCTCGCTGTAGTGGAAGCGCCCGGGGCCCTCGTGGCCCTCGTGTTCGCGGTCGGCGCGCGCGTTGTCGCTCATGGTTTCCTCCGGTCCTTCCGCGTCAGAACGAGAACGGGATGTAGCAGGCGGCGGCCAGGACGACCGCGCCCCAGCCCAGCAGGGCGGGCTTGCGGTACCAGGCGTCGTCGCCGGCGGCGGGCGGTTCGGACATGCCGGGGGACCGGGTGCCGTAGACCAGGCCCTGGAGTTCCTCGGCCGGCTTGGGCTTGGTGAAGAAGGACACGGCGATCATCACGACGGCGCCGGCGACGAAGCCCGCGATCGCGGAGACGAAGTTGGCGCCCTGGTCGGAGGGGATCGAGATGATGCCCTTCTTGTAGAGCACGAAGTAGTTGACCATCGCGGTCACGGTGCCCGCGAGCAGGCCCCAGAAGCCGGACTTGGCGGACGCGCGCTTCCAGAACATGCCGACGATGAAGACCACGAACATCGGCACGTTGAAGAAGGAGAACAGCGTCTGCAGGTAGCTCATGATGTTCGAGAACGAGGACGCCAGGAACGCCGTGCCGACCGAGGCGGCCACGCCGATCGCGGTGATCAGGCGGCCGAAGCGGACGTAGTAGGCGTCCTCGCGGCCGCGCACCACGTACTTGGCCCAGATGTCGTTCGTGAACACGGTGTTGAACGACGACACGTTGGCCGCCATGCCCGCCATGAAGGCGGCGAGCAGACCGGTGACCGCGATGCCGAGCACGCCGTTGGGCAGCAGCTCCTGCATCAGGAACGGGATGGCGTCGTTGTACTGGTAGCCGGAGGACGCGGTGCCGAAGTGCGGGATCAGCGCGGCGGCGACCAGGCCGGGGATCATCACCAGGAAGACGATGAAGATCTTCGGGTAGGCGGCGATCAGCGGGGTGCGCTGGCCGGCGGAGAGGTTCTTCGCGGACAGGGCGCGCTGCACCTCGGCGAAGTTGGTCGTCCAGTAGCCGAAGGACAGCACGAAGCCGAGGCCGAGGACGATGGTCAGCCAGTTCGCGCCGAGCGGGTTGACGCTGCCGATGCCCGTGCCGCCCCACGCGGTGGTGAAGTTCGCGCCGTGGGTCTCGGTGAGCTTGTGGGTCAGGCCGCCCCAGCCGCCGACCTTCTTCAGGCCGAGCACGACGATCGGGATCAGGGCCGCGAGGATCACGAAGAACTGCAGCACCTCGTTGTAGATCGCCGAGGACAGACCACCGAGGGTGATGTACGCGAGCACGAACGCCCCGGCGACGACGATGGCGACCCACTGCGGCCAGCCCAGCAGCGCCTCGACGACGATCGCGAGCGCGTAGAGGTTGACGCCCGCGATCAGGATGGCGGCGAAGGCGAACAGGATCGAACTGAGCAGGTGGGCGGCCCGGTCGAAGCGCAGCAGCAGGAACTCGGGGACCGAGCGGACCTTGCTGCCGTAGTAGAACGGCATCATCACCAGGCCCAGGAAGACCATGGCCGGGATGGCGCCGATCCAGTACCAGTGCACGGTGTAGGCGCCGTACTGGGCGCTGTTCGCGGCCATGCCCAGGATCTCGGTGGCCGCCAGGTTCGCCGAGATGAAGGCGAGGCCGGTGATCCAGGCGGGCAGCGAGCGTCCCGAGAGGAAGAAGTCGAGGCTGGTCTTCACCGAGCGGCGGGCGGCGAAGCCGATGCCGAGCACGACGACGAAGTAGATCGCCAGGATCGTGTAGTCCAGCCAGTTGGTGGGGAGCCGTAGCCCCGCCGCCAGGGTGACGTGGCCGTATGTGGGGGTTTGCATGAGAACTCGCTTCGTTGCGCGAACTGGTCCTGGGCGGAACCTACGCCTCCGCGTTTAGGAAATGAACACTTCTGTTGGTGTTCTTTGTTTGATTGTGATGATCCTGGGTGTGGTCGGTTGTGGTCTGTTATGTTTAATTGTGTTGAGTGATTGGGTGCGGACGTAGAAGGACGTAGAGGAGTCCGGCGTTGAAGAAGACCTCGACACGGCTGGCCGACGGCCGTGAGCTGATCTACTACGACCTTCGGGACGACACCGTCCGGGACGCCGTCGACCGCCGTCCCCTGGACCGCACGGTCACCACGTCCGAGGTCCGCCGGGACATGCTGCTCGGTGACGCGGTGGCGATCGCCTCGCACCGCCAGGGCCGCACCTACCACCCGCCGGCCGACGAGTGCCCGCTGTGCCCGACGCACGGCGACCGGCTCAGCGAGATCCCGGACGCGTCGTACGACGTCGTCGTCTTCGAGAACCGCTTCCCCTCGCTCGCCGGCGACTCCGGCCGCTGCGAGGTCGTCTGCTTCACCTCCGAGCACGACGCCTCCTTCGCCGATCTCACCGAGGAGCAGGCGCGGCTGGTGCTGGACGCCTGGACCGACCGCACCTCGGAGCTGTCGCATCTGCCCTCCGTCGAGCAGGTCTTCTGTTTCGAGAACCGTGGCGAGGAGATCGGCGTGACCCTGGGCCACCCGCACGGGCAGATCTACGCCTACCCCTTCACCACCCCGCGCACCGCCCTGATGCTCCGCTCGCTCGCCGCGCACAAGGAGGCGACCGGCGGGGAGAACCTCTTCGACGCGGTCCTGGAGCGGGAGCTGGCCGGCGAGCGGGTGGTCCTGGAGGGCGAACACTGGGCGGCCTTCGTGCCGTACGCGGCGCACTGGCCGTACGAGGTCCACCTGTACCCCAAGCGTCGCGTACCCGACCTGCTCGCGCTCGACGAGGCGGCACGCACAGAGTTTCCCCAGGTGTATCTGGAACTGTTGAGGCGCTTCGACCGGATCTTCGGCGAGGGTGAGCCCCGCACGCCGTACATCGCGGCCTGGCACCAGGCCCCGTTCGGCACGCTGGAGGAGTTCGACGGCGTGACGCGCGACGACTTCGCGCTCCACCTCGAGCTTTTCACCATCCGCCGCACTTCCGGCAAGCTGAAGTTTCTCGCGGGTTCCGAGTCCGGCATGAGCGTGTTCATCAACGACGTGCCGCCGGAGCGCGCGGCCGAGCGACTGCGAGAGGTAGCGAGTTCATGAAGTACCTGGTGACGGGCGGGGCGGGCTACGTCGGCAGCGTGGTCGCCCAGCACCTGCTGGAGGCCGGCCACGAGGTCACGGTCCTCGACAACCTCTCCACCGGCTTCCGCGAGGGCGTCCCGGCCGGCGCCGCCTTCGTCGAGGGCGACCTCCGCGACGCCGCCAAGTGGCTCGACCCCTCCTACGACGGCGTGCTGCACTTCGCCGCGTCCTCGCAGGTCGGCGAGTCGGTGGTGAAGCCCGAGAAGTACTGGGACAACAACGTCGCCGGCTCCCTCGCCCTGCTCGGCGCGATGCGCGAGACGGGCGTGCGCACGCTGGTCTTCTCCTCCACGGCGGCGACCTACGGCGAGCCGGAGCAGGTCCCGATCACGGAGAGCGCGCCGACCAGGCCGACCAACCCCTACGGGGCCTCCAAGCTCGCCGTCGACCACATGATCACCAGCGAGGCGAACGCCCACGGCCTGGCCGCGGTGTCGCTGCGCTACTTCAACGTGGCCGGCGCGTACGGCGCCTACGGCGAGCGGCACGATCCCGAGTCGCACCTGATCCCGCTGGTCCTCCAGGTCGCCCAGGGCCGCCGCGACGCCATCTCGGTCTACGGCGACGACTACGCCACCCCCGACGGCACCTGCGTGCGCGACTACATCCACGTGGCGGACCTGGCCGAGGCCCACCTGCTGGCCCTGACGGCCGCCCGGCCGGGCGAGCACCTGATCTGCAACCTCGGCAACGGCAACGGCTTCTCCGTCCGCGAGGTCATCGAAACGGTCCGCGAGGTCACCGGCCACCCGATCCCCGAGGTGGCCGCCCCGCGCCGGGCCGGCGACCCGGCGGTCCTGGTCGCCTCGGCGGACACGGCCCGCGAGAAACTGGGCTGGAACCCGTCCCGCGCGGACCTCGCGGGAATCGTCGCGGACGCCTGGGAGTTCGCGCGGCACATCGAGAAGTCTGCAAGGGAGCACTAGTGGGGGCACAGCAGGTCGCGCAGCGCTTCGCCGAGCTGTACGGGGCGCAGCCGCAGGGCGTGTGGGCGGCGCCGGGCCGGGTCAACCTGATCGGCGAGCACACCGACTACAACGACGGCTTCGTGATGCCGTTCGCGCTGCCGCACCAGGCGGTCGCGGCGGTCTCCCGCCGGGACGACGGCATCCTGCGCCTGCACTCGGCGGACGTCGAGGGCGGCGTGGCGCAGCTGCGCATGGACGCCCTGGAGCCCGGCGGCGACAGCGAGTGGACGGCGTACCCGGCGGGCGTGGTCTGGGCCCTGCGCGAGGTGGGCCACGCGATCACGGGCGCGGACGTCCACCTGTCCTCGACGGTCCCGACGGGCGCGGGCCTGTCCTCGTCGGCGGCGCTGGAGGTCGTGATCGCCCTGGCGCTCAACGACCTCTACGAGCTCGGGCTGCAGCGCTGGAAGCTGGCCCGGCTGTGCCAGCGCGCCGAGAACGTCTACGTCGGCGCGCCGACCGGGATCATGGACCAGACGGCGTCGGCCTGCTGCGAGGGGGGCCACGCGCTCTTCCTCGACACCCGCGACCTGTCCCAGCAGCAGATCCCCTTCGACCTCGCGGCCGAGGGGCTGCGCCTGCTGGTGGTCGACACCCAGGTCAAGCACGCGCACAGCGGCGGCGAGTACGGCAAACGCCGGGCCGGCTGCGAGAAGGGCGCGGCCCTGCTCGGCGTCGACGCCCTGCGGGACATCCCCTATGCCGACCTGGACGCGGCGCTGGAGCGGCTCGGCGACGAGGAGGAGGTGCGCCGCCTCGTCCGGCACGTGGTGACGGAGGACGAGCGGGTCGAGCGCACCGTGCGCCTGCTGCGCGCCGGCGACACCCGCGCCATCGGCCCGGTCCTCTCCGAGGGGCACGCCTCCCTGCGCGACGACTTCCGCATCTCCTGCCCGGAGCTGGACCTGGTCGTCGACACGGCCCTCGCGGCCGGCGCCCTGGGCGCCCGCATGACGGGCGGCGGCTTCGGCGGCTCGGCCATCGTCCTGACGGAGGCCGCCGAGGTGGACACCCTGACGAAGACCATCGAGGACGCCTTCACCGAGGCCGGCTTCACGACCCCGCGGATCTTCGAGGCGGTCCCGTCGGCGGGGGCGCGGCGGCTGGTCTGAGTCTGCCCCGACCTCGCCAGCCCCGCCCGACCGGTGCGGGGCGCTGCCGCTGGGGGTCGAGGCCGGAAACCTGGCGGAGCGGGTCGGGTACGCGTTGCCTTCCGCCGAACGCCGGGGGGGCGCCTCCGTCGGGGGTACCGGTGTCCGGCAACGCGCCTCCGTCAGCGTCCGGCGCGGCGGCGCCCTCCGGGCCCGCCGCCGCGCGGCACTGACCATCGAGCGGCTGCGGGCAGGCGGCCCGCCACCGCCGGCCGCCGCCGCCCCGCGCCCGCATGTGCCGTGGCCTCCGGCTCTCGTGCTGCCGTGCGTGTCCGCTCGCGGCATCGCCACCGGCCCTCGTGCTGCCGCCGTGCGTGTCTGCTTGCGCCGTCGCGAGCGGCTCTCGTGCTAGCCGCGCCGGGTTCGCTCGCGCCGTCGTCTCCGGCTCTCGTGCCGCCGTGCCGCGCCCGCTTGCCCTCGTGCTGCCGTCCGTGTCTGCTTGCGCCGCCGTTACCGGCTCTCGTGCCGCCGCCACCGGCCCTCGTGCCGCCATCACCGGCTCTCGTGGCGCTGTCACTGGCACTTGCGCCGCTGTCACTGGCCCTCTCGTGGCGCCGTCACCGGCCCTTGCGCCGCCGACACTGACCCTTGCGCCGTCGTTACCGGCCCTTGCGCCGCTGTCACTGGCCCTCGTGGCGCCGTCACCGGCCCTTGCGCCGCCGACACTGACCCTTGCGCCGTCGTTACCGGCCCTTGCGCCGCCGTCACCGGCCCTCGCGCCGCCGCGCCGCGCCGCGCCGTGCTCGCGCCGTCGTCTCCGGCCCCGCCCCGCGCCCCCGCTCCCGGCGCTCGCTCGAACCACAGCCGCCGGCACTCGCGCGGACGGGTCCGCCCGGCTCGCGTGTTCCGCCGTGGCCCGCCGGTCTGCCGGCGCCGCCGTCATACCCGCCGGGGACCGCGTCGCGGTGGGCCGCGTCAGCGCAGCCGCTTCGTCAGCGTGTACTCCGTGACCCCCGGCGGATAGTCCGGGATCACGCACACCACCTCGTAGCCCTGCTTCTCGTAGAAGCGCGGGGCCTGGAAGTCCCAGGTCTCCAGGCGGGCGGCGGTGCAGGCGCGGCCGGTGCGGGCGATGCGTTCCGCCCTCGCCAGCAGGTGGGAACCGAGGCCCGCGCCGCGGTGGGCCGCGTCGACCCACAGGTAGGTGACGTGCAGCCAGGTCGCCCAGGTGTGGCCCACGAGGCCGCCCGCCAGATCGCCGGAGCCGTCCAGCGCCCAGACGTGGAGGGGGACTTCGCGCGCGCCGGGGGTGCCCCGCAGGGCCGCCAGCACCGGGGACGCCGCCGTGTTGGTGTCCCGCAGCCGCGAGCGGAGCAGATCACGTCGGCCTTTGTCGACTTCCGCCTCAATACGAAACATGCGGCACACCATAAACGCGCCGGACGGCCAGTTCTGTAAATCTCCTTCCGCTGCGTGCTCGCATCCGTACTCTGAGGAGCAGTACCGGTGGGGGCCGGTGCTGCTCAGGGGGCGAGACATGCGGGTACGGCGCCCGCGGTGGGGGTAGCAGTCTCCGCGACGGCGGCGGCCGTGCGGCGCGCGTCCTCCCCGTGGGTGTCGTACCCGTGGGCGTTTCCCAACCTTTTGGTATCCCCTGCTCCGTGCGGAGCCCGGGGAAGGGGGTTTCGTGGTTCGTATCCGAGTCCTGGTCGTGGACGACCACCGCATCTTCGCCGAGTCGCTCGCCGCCGCCCTGGCCGCCGAGCCGGACGTCGAGGTCTCCGCCGCCGGCAGCGGCCCCGCCGCGCTGCGCTGCCTGGAGCGGGCCACCGGTGACGGCCGCCGTTTCGACGTCCTGCTGGTCGACGCGGACCTCGGCGGCACCGTGCCCGGCAGCCGCCCGGCCGTGCCCGTGCAGGAGGGCAACGCCGAGGGGCTCGTCGACGGGATCTCGCTCGTGGGCGGCGTCCGGACCGCCCACCCCGCCGTGCGGATCGTCGTGCTCGCCGAGAAGGACGACCCCCGGCGCGCGGCGCTCGCGCTCCAGGCCGGTGCCTCGGGCTGGGTCGCCAAGGACTGCTCGCTGTCCCGGCTGCTCACGGTGATCCGGGGGGTGCTGCGCGACGAGACGCATCTGCCGCCCGCCCTGCTCACCGGCGTGCTGCGCGAGCTGACCGCCGCCCGCCGGCACCGCACCGAGAGCGAGCGGCTGGTGGAGGCCCTCACCCCGCGCGAGCGGGAGGTGCTGCGCTGCATGGTCGCCGGACTGGGCCGCAAGGCCGTCGCCGAGCGGCTGTTCCTCTCCCCGCACACCGTGCGCACCCACATGCAGAACGTCCTCGGCAAGCTCGGCGTGCACTCCACGCTGGCCGCCGTCGCGCTCGCCCGGCGCGCGGGGGTCGGGCCGGCCGACCTAGCCGGGGATGTTGTCGAACGGGGCGGTCAGCTGGCGTAGCAGCCCGGCCAGCTCGGCCCGCTGGGCGCGGGACAGTTCGGCGAGGATGGCCCGCTCCTGCTCCAGCAGCCCCGCGAGCGCCTGGTCGGCGCGGTCCCGGCCGGTGTCGGTCAGCCGCACCAGGACGCCCCGCCGGTCACTCGGATCGGGCAGCCGCTCCACCAGGCCCTTCTTGGCCAGCCGGTCGATGCGGTTGGTCATCGTGCCCGACGTGACCAGGGTCTGTGTCAGCAGTTGGCCGGGGGAGAGCTGGTACGGCGTGCCCGCGCGCCGCAGCGCGGTCAGCACGTCGAACTCCCAGGGCTCCAGCTGGTGCTCGGAAAACGCGATCCGGCGTGCGCGGTCCAGGTGCCGGGCCAGTCTGCTCACCCGGCTGAGCACTTCCAGCGGCTCCACGTCGAGGTCCGGGCGCTCCCGGCGCCACGCTGCGACCAGCCGATCGACCTCGTCCTCCATGGCGATCAGTGTAGTGGTTGTGTCGACGTGAAGTCTCTTGATCTCAAGTGTCTTGACATCGAGATAACCAGGGGAGGAGAGTGAGAGGCATGACGAACTCCGTGACCGACCCCTCGCACCCGCCCGTCTGGGACCCCGGGCAGTACCTGCGGCACGCCGGACACCGGGCGCGCCCCTTCGCCGACCTCCTCGCCCGCGTCCCCGCCCTGCCGACCCCGCGTCCCCGCATCGCCGACCTCGGCTGCGGCCCCGGCAACGTCACCGTCCAGCTCACCGAACGCTGGCCGGCCGCGCACGTCACCGGCTACGACAACTCCCCCGAGATGCTCGACAGGGCCCGCACCGACCACGAGGCCCCCACCGCCGGGGGAGGCCGGCTGGACTTCGCCGCCGCCGACGCCCGCACCTGGACGCCCGGGGAGCCGTACGACCTGATCGTCTCCAACGCGACCCTGCAGTGGGTGCCGGGCCACGCCGACCGGTTCGCCGACTGGATCGCCGCCCTCGAGCCCGGCGGCACCTTCGCCTTCCAGGTCCCCGACAACATCGACGCCCCGCTGCACGCCCTGATGCGCGACCTCGCCGGCACGCCCCGCTGGAAGGCCCGCCTCGCCGACGTCCTGCGCCGCACCGACTCCGTGCAGACCCCCGGCGCCTACCTGGACCGCCTCGCCCGCCTCGGCTGCGCGACCGACGTGTGGCAGACGACGTACCACCACGTGCTGGAAGGCGAGGACCCCGTCCTGGACTGGGTGAAGGGCACCGGTCTGCGGCCCGCCCTCACCGCGCTCGCCGACGACCCCGAGGCGCGGGACGCCTTCCTCGCCGAGTACCGGGACCTGCTGCGCGAGGCCTACCCGAGCGCGCCGTACGGCACGGTCCTGCCGTTCCGCCGGCTGTTCGCCGTCGCCGTGAAGGAGGCCTGACATGCTCGTCGCGGTCGATCACGTGCAGCTGGCCGCCCCGCCCGGGTCGGAGGACGCGCTGCGGGCGTACTACGTCGGCGTCCTCGGCATGACCGAGATCCCCAAGCCGCCGGTGCTCGCCGCGCGCGGCGGCTGCTGGTTCGAGGCGGGCCACGTCCAGCTCCACGTCGGCATCGAAGAGGACTTCCGGCCGGCGAAGAAGGCACACCCCGGGCTCCGGGTCACCGGCATCGAGGCGTACGCGGCCCGGCTCGGCGCCAAGGGCGCCCCGGTGACCTGGGACGACAACCTCCCCGGCCACCTGCGCTTCTACTCGCAGGACCCGTTCGGCAACCGGCTGGAGTTCCTCCAGCCCCGGTGACCGGCCGGCCTCAGGCCTTGCGGTGTCCTATCAGCCGCGGCTTCTGCTCCAGCCCGTCCAGCCCGTGCCACGCCAGGTTCACCAGATGGGCCGCCACCTCCGCCTTCTTCGGGCGGCGCACGTCCAGCCACCACTGACCGGTCAGCGCGACCATGCCGACCAGCGCCTGGGCGTACAGCGGGGCGAGCTTCGGGTCGAAGCCGCGGGACTTGAACTCGCGGCCCAGGATGTCCTCCACCTGGGTGGCGATGTCCGAGATCAGTGAGGCGAAGGAACCCGTGGACTGCGGGATGGGGGAGTCGCGGACCAGGATGCGGAAGCCGTCCGTGTACTCCTCGATGTAGTCCAGCAACGCGAACGCCGCCTGCTCGCACAGCTCCCGCGGATGTCCGGCCGTCAGAGAACTCGTCACCATGTCCAGCAGGCGGCGCATCTCCCGGTCCACCACCACCGCGTACAGGCCCTCCTTGCCGCCGAAGTGCTCGTACACCACCGGCTTGGACACCCCGGCCTTCGCCGCGATCTCCTCCACCGACGTGCCCTCGAAGCCCTTCGCCGCGAAGAGGGTGCGACCGATCTCCAGCAGCTGCTGGCGGCGCTCGGCACCGGTCATGCGCGTGCGGCGGGTCCGCCGCGGTTTGTCAGTGCTGGAGGTGCTGCTGGAGTCGGTCGCCACGGCGTCAATCATGCCGCCTCGGCACTCACCTTCCGGCGCCGGGAGCCGTCATCACCGCTGTTGCGGCGCGAATCGATACGCGAGCGTGACGGCCAGCGCACGTCGTACGCCCAGCCGAGCAGCTCGAAGATCCGGATGAACCGGGCCGAGGAGTCGATCTGGCCGCGCATCACCCCGTGCCGCGCCGAGGTCGGGTCGGCGTGGTGCAGGTTGTGCCAGGACTCCCCGCAGGACAGCACCGCCAGCCACCACACGTTGCCCGAGCGGTCCCGCGACTTGAACGGACGCTTGCCGACCGCGTGGCAGATCGAGTTGATCGACCAGGTCACATGGTGCAACAACGCCACCCGTACGAGTGAACCCCAGAAGAACGCGGTGCCCGCGCCCCACCAGGACATCGTCACCAGACCACCGATCAGCGCGGGCAGCGCCAGCGAGACGACGGTCCACATCACGAACTGGCGGGAGACGGCCCGGATCGCCGGGTCCTTGATCAGATCCGGCGCGTACTTGTCCTGCGGCGTCTGCTCCTCGTCGAACATCCATCCGATGTGGGCCCACCACAGGCCCTTCATCAGCGCCGGGACCGTCTCGCCGAACCGCCACGGGGAATGCGGGTCCCCCTCGGCGTCGGAGAACTTGTGGTGCCTGCGGTGATCGGCCACCCAGCGCACCAGGGGCCCCTCGACGGCCAGCGACCCCATGATCGCCAGCGCGATCCTGAGCGGCCGCTTGGCCTTGAACGAGCCATGCGTGAAGTACCGGTGGAAACCGATCGTGATGCCGTGGCACCCCAGGAAGTAGAAGAAGACCAGCAGGCCCAGATCGAGCCAGCTCACCCCCCAGCCCCAGGCCAGCGGCACGGCCGCCACCAGTGCCAGGAACGGCACGATGATGAACAGGAGCAGCGTGATCTGCTCGATCGAACGCTTCTGCTCGCCGCCCAGCGTGGCGGAGGGGGTGGAGGTGTCGGTGGCCTTACGGGCTTCTTCGATCACATCGGAACTCGAAGTCATGCGCGTCCCCTGTGGGGTCGAGGGTCGGGGCAGGTAGCCGGGCCGCGGGCACCGGCGGAAGTGGACGGTACTTCCCTACGGTCCCGTAACCTACGGTGTCGTAAGTATGGCAGCATGTCGCGTCGCGGCAAGAGCCCCAGAGCCTGCGCGTCCGCCAGGACACCTATCCTTGGACTTGGTCGGACAGCGCGGTCCGCTGAAGTTTCCTTCCCGGACGCTCCGGCCCGTATGCGGCTCCCGCCGCGTGGCAGACCGCCGGGTTCCCTCCCAGACGAGCTTCAACACTGCAAGGAGCCGCACCTGTGAGCAGTGCCGACGACCAGACCACCACGACCGGCAGCGAGCTGCGCGCCGACATCCGCCGCCTGGGTGATCTCCTGGGCGAGACCCTCGTACGACAGGAGGGCCCGGAGCTGCTCGACCTGGTCGAGAAGGTCCGCCGCCTCACCCGCGAGGACGGCGAGGCTGCCGCCGAGCTGCTGCGCGGCACCGAACTGCAGACCGCCGCCAAGCTGGTCCGCGCCTTCTCCACGTACTTCCACCTCGCCAACATCACCGAGCAGGTGCACCGCGGCCGGGAACTGCGCGCCCGCCGCGCCGCCGAGGGCGGCCTGCTCGCCCGCACCGCCGACCGGCTCAAGGACGCCGACCCCCAGCACCTGCGGGAGACGGTCCAGAACCTCAACGTCCGCCCGGTCTTCACCGCCCACCCCACCGAGGCCGCCCGCCGCTCGGTCCTCAACAAGCTCCGGCGCATCGCCGCCCTCCTCGACACCCCCGTCCTGGAATCCGACCGCCGCCGCCACGACGTCCGCCTCGCCGAGAACATCGACCTCGTCTGGCAGACCGACGAACTGCGCGTCGTCCGGCCCGAGCCCGCCGACGAGGCCCGCAACGCCATCTACTACCTGGACGAGCTGCACGCCGACGCCGTCGGCGACGTCCTGGAGGACCTCACCGCCGAACTGGAGCGCGTCGGCGTCAAGCTGCCCGACGACACCCGCCCGCTCACCTTCGGCACCTGGATCGGCGGCGACCGCGACGGCAACCCCAACGTCACCCCCCAGGTCACCTGGGACGTCCTCATCCTCCAGCACGAACACGGCATCAACGACGCCCTGGAGATGATCGACGAACTGCGCGGCCTGCTCTCCAACTCCATCCGCTACACCGGCGCCACCGAAGAGCTGCTGCAGTCCCTGAACAGGGACCTCGACGTCCTCCCCGAGATCAGCCCCCGCTACAAGCGCCTCAACGCCGAGGAGCCCTACCGGCTCAAGGCCACCTGCATCCGGCAGAAGCTGGAGAACACCAAGCAGCGCCTCGCCAAGGGCACCCCCCACGAGCCCGGCCGCGACTACCTCGGCACCGGCGAACTGCTCGCCGACCTCCGCCTCGTCCAGACCTCCCTGCGCGAGCACCGCGGCGGCCTGTTCGCCGACGGCCGCCTCGGCCGCGTCATCCGCACCCTCGCCGCCTTCGGCCTCCAGCTCGCCACCATGGACGTCCGCGAACACGCCGACGCCCACCACCACGCCCTCGGCCAGCTCTTCGACCGCCTCGGCGAGGAGTCCTGGCGCTACGCCGACATGCCCCGCGACTACCGCGCCAAGCTCCTCGCCAAGGAGCTGCGCTCCAGGAGGCCGCTGGCCCCCACCCCGGCACCCGTCGACGCGGCCGGACAGAAGACCCTCGGCGTCTTCCAGACCGTCAGGAAGGCCCTGGAGGTCTTCGGCCCCGAGGTCGTCGAGTCCTACATCATCTCCATGTGCCAGGGCGCCGACGACGTCTTCGCCGCCGCCGTCCTCGCCCGCGAGGCCGGCCTCGTCGACCTCCACGCCGGCTGGGCCAAGATCGGCATCGTGCCGCTGCTGGAGACCACCGACGAACTGAAGGCGGCCGACACGATCCTGGAGGACATGCTCTCCGACCCGTCCTACCGGCGCCTGGTCGCGCTGCGCGGCGACGTCCAGGAGGTCATGCTCGGCTACTCCGACTCCTCCAAGTTCGGCGGCATCACCACCAGCCAGTGGGAGATCCACCGCGCCCAGCGCCGGCTGCGCGACGTCGCCCACCGCTACGGCGTCCGCCTGCGCCTCTTCCACGGCCGCGGCGGCACCGTCGGCCGCGGCGGCGGCCCCTCCCACGACGCCATCCTCGCCCAGCCCTGGGGCACCCTGGAAGGCGAGATCAAGGTCACCGAACAGGGCGAGGTCATCTCCGACAAGTACCTCATCCCCTCCCTCGCCCGGGAGAACCTGGAACTGACCGTCGCGGCCACCCTGCAGGCCTCCGCCCTGCACACCGCCCCGCGCCAGTCCGACGAGGCCCTCGCCCGCTGGGACGCCGCCATGGACGTCGTCTCCGACGCCGCCCACGCCGCCTACCGCCGCCTGGTGGAGGACCCGGACCTGCCGACGTACTTCCTCGCGTCGACGCCGGTGGACCAGCTCGCCGACCTCCACCTGGGCTCCCGGCCCTCCCGCCGCCCCGGCTCCGGCGTCTCGCTCGACGGCCTGCGCGCCATCCCCTGGGTGTTCGGCTGGACCCAGTCCCGGCAGATCGTCCCCGGCTGGTTCGGCGTCGGCTCCGGCCTCAAGGCCCTGCGCGAGGCCGGCCTCGACACCGTGCTCGACGAGATGCACGGGCAGTGGCACTTCTTCCAGAACTTCGTCTCCAACGTCGAGATGACCCTCGCGAAGACCGACCTGCGCATCGCCCAGCACTACGTCGACACCCTCGTCCCCGACGACCTCAAGCACGTCTTCGACACCATCAAGGCCGAGCACGAGCTGACCGTCCGCGAGGTCCTGCGCATCACCGGCGAGAAGGAACTACTGGACGCGCAGCCCGTGCTGAAGCAGACCTTCGCCATCCGCGACGCCTACCTGGACCCGATCTCCTACCTCCAGGTCACCCTGCTCAAGCGCCAGCGCGACGCGGCCGCCGCCGGCGCCGAACCCGACCCGCTGCTCTCCCGCGCCCTGCTCCTCACCGTCAACGGCGTGGCGGCCGGCCTGCGCAACACCGGCTGACCCACACGAAAAGAGGGTGCCCCCGAGGTCGTACGACCCCGGGGGCACCCTCTTTTCGTGGGTCACTGGAGCGCCACGAACGCCGCCGTCAGCAGCCCCGCGCCGGACAGCCCCAGTACCCACGCCACCCGCGTCAGCCGCATCCCGCCCGCCACCACCACCGAGGCCAGCAGCAGCGCCCCGCCGAACGGCACCCAGGCGTACAGCATCCCCGCCGGCCCCGACCGCACCGCGTCCGCCGTACCCGGCTTCAGCACCACGTCGTACGTCTGCCCCGCGCGCACCGCGACCGACTCCCCCAGCTCCACGCGCGCCCGTGCCCGCGCCCCCGCCGACGTCGGCGTGAACGGACCCGCACACGTGCTCCCCGAGCAGCCGGTCACCCGCACCGTGCCCTGCTCCCGCCCCTTGGCCAGCATCACGTGCTGCGCGGTCCCCCAGGAACCCCACACCCCGGCGAACAGGATCAGCGCGGCGACCGCGCCCATCACCGCGACCCGCCCGAAGCGCAACGCGGACACGGACACCTGGCGAGCGGAGCTGGCGGTGGCAGGCATGGCCGGGATCATTGGCCATACCCCTACAACAGGTCAACTCCGGTGGGCGGCAAAGGAGTACAAGTCAGCAGTTGTACGGCGCCCGGTCCACGAGATGCCCGCCGGCTCACGCGTTGTACGCGCTCTGCGCCCGCTCCAGCCCCTCCGCCAGCAGACACTCCACCGCGTCCGCCGCCCGGTCCACGAAGTAGTCCAGCTCCTTGCGCTCCGCCGACGAGAAGTCCTTCAGCACGAAGTCCGCGACCTGCATCCGCCCCGGCGGCCGCCCGATCCCGAACCGCACCCGGTGATAGTCCGCACCCATCGCCTTCGTCATCGACTTCAGACCGTTGTGCCCGTTGTCCCCGCCGCCCCGCTTCAGCCGCAGCACCCCGTAGTCGATGTCCAGCTCGTCATGGACCGCCACGACGTTCGCCACCGGCACCTTGTAGAAGTCCTTCAGCGCGTTCACCGGACCGCCCGACAGATTCATGTACGACGCCGGCTTCACCAGCACCACCCGCCGGCTCGCCGGACCCGCCGGACCGATCCGCCCCTCCAGCACCTGCGCCTGCGCCTTGCCCGCCCGCTTGAACTTCCCCCCGATCCGCTCCGCGAGCAGGTCCACCACCATGAACCCGACGTTGTGCCGGTTCATGGCGTACTCCGGCCCGGGATTGCCGAGCCCGACGATCAGCCAGGGGTCAGTACTGGCGGGGGTGGTCACGTCCATGTCTCCTTGATACGCGCCAGCCGCCGCCTCCCGCGAGGGAGACAGCGGCTGACCGGATTGCTGACGAAAGCGGCGAGGATCAGGCCTCGGCCGCCTCCTCACCCTCGGCGGCCTCGCCCTGGGTCTCCTCGGCCTGCGCGGCCAGGACCTGCAGCACGACAGCGTCCTCCTCGACGGCCAGGGACACGCCGCTCGGGAGCTTGATGTCCTTGGCGTGGACGGAGGCACCGGCCTGAAGGCCCTCGACGGAGACCGTCACGGCCTCGGGGATGTGCGTGGCCTCGGCCTCGACCGGCAGCGCGTTCAGAACGTGCTCCAGCAGGTTGCCACCGGGGGCCAGCTCGCCCTCGGTGTGCACCGGGATCTCGACCGTGACCTTCTCGCCCCGCTTGACCAGCAGCAGGTCGACGTGCTCCAGGAAGCCCTTCAGCGGGTCACGCTGCACGGCCTTCGGGATCGCCAGCTCGTTGGTCTTGCCGTCGATCTCCAGGGAGATCAGGACGTTCGGCGTGCGCAGCGCCAGCAGCAGGTCGTGGCCCGGCAGGGTCAGGTGCAGCGGCTCGGAGCCGTGACCGTACAGAACACCCGGAACCTTGTTGTCACGGCGGATGCGACGGGCGGCACCCTTGCCGAACTCGGTGCGGGTCTCGGCGGCGAGCTTCACCTCGGACATGCGGATCACTCCTCGTAGAGGTAGGAACGGACGGGGTCACCCGGCCACGAACGGCCTGCTACGAAGAGCGCGTCGATAACGGACCGCCGCAGTCGCGAACACGACTACGGCCTCCCTCGCCGAGCAACTCCAGCAGTTTACCCGGAGGGGAGGCCGCACCCAAAAGGATCAACGGCTAACGCCGGTGACCACGCCCGCGAAGGCCCTGCAGAAACCTCACTGCTCGTCGAAGAGGCTCGTCACCGAACCGTCCTCGAACACCTCACGCACCGCGCTCGCGATCGTCGGAGCGATCGACAACACCTTGATCTTGTCCAGATCCGCCGCCAGCTCACCCGGCGTCGGCACCGTGTTCGTGAACACGAACTCACTCACCCGCGAATTCTTCAGCCGGTCCGCCGCCGGACCCGACAGCACACCGTGCGTGGCCGTCACGATGACGTCCTCCGCACCGTGCGCGAACAGCGCGTCCGCCGCCGCACAGATCGTGCCACCGGTGTCGATCATGTCGTCGACCAGGACACACACCCGGCCCTCGACCTCACCCACGACCTCGTGGACCGTCACCTGGTTCGCCACGTCCTTGTCACGCCGCTTGTGCACGATCGCCAGCGGCGCACCCAGCCGGTCGCACCACCGGTCCGCGACCCGCACCCGGCCCGCGTCCGGCGACACCACCGTCAGCTTGTCCCGGTCCACCTTGCCGCCCACGTAGTCCGCCAGCAGCGGCAACGCGAACAGGTGGTCCACCGGACCGTCGAAGAAGCCCTGGATCTGGTCCGTGTGCAGATCCACGGTCAGAATCCGGTCGGCCCCCGCCGTCTTCATCAGATCAGCGATCAGACGCGCCGAAATAGGTTCACGACCCCGGTGCTTCTTGTCCTGCCGCGCGTAACCGTAGAACGGCACGATCACCGTGATGGAGCGGGCCGACGCACGCTTCAGCGCGTCGATCATGATCAGCTGCTCCATGATCCACTTGTTGATCGGAGCCGTGTGGCTCTGGATCAGGAAGCAGTCCGCACCACGCGCCGACTCCTGGTACCGGACGTAGATCTCGCCATTGGCGAAGTCGAAGGCCTTCGTCGGGACGACCCCGACACCCAGCTGCTGGGCGACCTCCTCGGCAAGCTCGGGGTGGGCGCGGCCGGAGAAGAACATCAACTTCTTCTCGCCGGTCGTCTTGATCCCGGTCACAGCACAGTCTCCTCAGAGGTTGTCTCGCCAGCCGGCTGCTCGTACGGCCTCCCGTCTGGGCATGACAGGCCGAACCAGCTGGTAGGGGTGCGGGTGCACGCGTGCGGATGTGCACTTATCACGGTACGCCGTGTTTGGCGCACACGATTCCGGTCAGTCCTCGCCCTCGCCGCTCCGGGACGCCGCCTCGGCCGCCTTCGCCGCCGCGCTCCCCGGACGCTTCCGCGCCACCCAGCCCTCGATATTCCGCTGCTGACCACGGGCCACGGCCAGCGAACCGGGCGGCACGTCCTTCGTGATCACGGAGCCCGCGGCGGTGTAAGCACCGTCCCCGACCGTGACAGGAGCCACAAACATGTTGTCCGAACCCGTCCGGCAATGCGACCCGACGGTGGTGTGGTGCTTGTCCTGACCGTCGTAGTTCACGAAGACGCTGGCAGCACCGATGTTGGTGTACTCACCGATCGTCGCGTCACCGACGTACGACAGGTGCGGCACCTTCGTGCCCTCACCGATCGTCGCGTTCTTCGTCTCGACGTACGTACCGATCTTGCCCTTGGCACCCAGCCGGGTACCGGGCCGCAGATACGCGTACGGCCCCACCGACGCGCCCGGACCGACCTGCGCGGAGTCCGACACCGTGTTGTCCACCCGCGCCCCCGCGCCCACCCGGGTGTCCTTCAGCCGGCTGTTCGGCCCGACCTCCGCGCCCTCACCGATGTGCGTGCCGCCGGTGAGCTGCGTCCCCGGATGCACGACGGCGTCCCGCTCGAACGTGACCGTCACGTCCACCCACGTCGTGGCGGGATCGACGACGGTCACGCCGTCGAGCATCGCGGCGGTCAGCAGCCGGTCGTTGAGGATGCGCCGCGCCTCGGCGAGCTGCACCCGGTTGTTGATCCCGGCGATCTCCCGGTGATCGGCGGCGACGGACGCCCCGACCCGGTGCCCGGCCTCACGCAGGATCCCCAGCACGTCGGTGAGGTACTCCTCACCCTGGCTGTTGTCCGTCCGCACCTTCTTCAGCGCGTCCGCCAGCAGCTGCCCGTCGAACGCGAACACCCCGCTGTTGATCTCCCGGATCGCCCGCTGGGCGTCGGTGGCGTCCTTGTGCTCCACGATCGCGCTGACGGCACCGGTCGCCTCGTCCCGCACGATCCGCCCGTACCCGGTCGCGTCCGGCACCTCTGCGGTCAGCACGGTCACGGCGTTGCCGTCGGCGGCGTGGGTCTGGGCGAGCCGCTTCAGCGTGGCACCGGTGAGCAGGGGCGTGTCCCCGCACACGACCACGACGGTCCCCTCCACGGCCCCGCCCAGCTCCTCCAGCCCCATCCGCACGGCGTGCCCGGTGCCGTTCTGCTCGGCCTGCACGGCGGTCCTGGTGGCCGGGTCGATCTCGGCGAGGTGCGCCCCGACCTGCTCGCGGGCGTGCCCCACGACCACGACGAGGTTCTGCGGATCCAACTCGCGGGCGGCGGCCAGCACATGGCCCACGAGGGAGCGGCCGCAGATCTGGTGCAGGACCTTCGGCGTGGCCGACTTCATACGGGTGCCCTCACCCGCTGCGAGAACGACGACGGCTGCCGGGCGAATGGCGCTCACGGGTGTTGCCCTTCGGCTGTGGGTGAGTGGGGATGACAGCCGCAGGATACCGGGGGGATGTGTGGCGGATATGAGAGCGGGCCCTGACGGCGGCGGTGCCGGTCAGGACCCGAACTGGGCATGTGCTCCCGGGGGAGGACTCGAACCCCCATGATCAGAACCAAAATCTGACGTCTTGCCCTTAGACGACCCGGGATTACCGCTCTGTCCGATTTGCTAGATCGGCTGCAGCGACAGCCCCTACTATGCCGTACCAGGCGCCTTCGATGCGACGGTACAGATCGGCTCCTTGTCGCACTTTGATTCCGAGGCACCCCCATAGGTCGCGCCGGTGTTCTTGTGCACGGTCGTAGGGTTGTGCCTCTTCAGAATCGTCTGGCCGAGGAATGCCCTGTCGATGCCGACGAGGTCGGCCCAGTAGTGCTCCGCGTCTTCGACGTCTGCGGACTCGTGGATCATGACCCGGCAGTGCAAGCGATCGCGCTCCACCTCCATCAGGTCCAGCCAGGCCAGGAAGACGGAGATCATCCCCGGGTCGCTGTTGACGAACTCCACGCTCTCCCGGCGGGCGTGCGGCTTGTCCTTCGTCCCCTCGGCCCAGTACAGAGCCACTCCGATGGGGAACGGCTCCCGATCGGTGAGTGCCCCGATGGTCGCTGCCGCCGCATGCTTGGTCGCGGCTCTCTCGCGGTCCTGTGATGCCCGCAGTTTCGCCAGCCCCGCGTTCATGCGCGCACGCTGTTCCTCCGGTGTGAGCTTGGGCTCGGGGTGGGGCAGATCGCGCACCCAGGGCGACACCGAACTCTTCGAGCAGCCCAGCTCCGCCCGGATCTGGTTGTACGTCCACCCTTGCCTGCGCGGCTCCCGCGCCCTCTCCCGCAGGTCGTCCTTGGCCCTCGGGCGCTTCGTCCACTCCGGGGCGGTTCGCCCTTCACCAGTTGGTTGAGGATGTCGTTGTTGAAGATCTTCAGCTCGTCCCGGATCTGCCGGAGGCTGTGGCCCGCCCGGCGCAGGGCGACGGCCCGCTCCCGCAACCCCTCGAGATCGGCATTTGGCAGACGCATATGGCATAGGCATACCGTCCGGGCGGAATGGGGTGTTCCGGGGTCGAACGGGAACGGTTCAACAGTTCGAGGGATATCGGTGTGTTTCGACGTCGTTCGGTTACGGACTGTGGTCCGGGCGGGGTGGTGGAAGTCGCCGGAAATGGGGGAGCGGTCGCCCGTAGGCTGGATGCATGACCGTGACGGGGGAAGAGACCGACGGGGGCGTGACCGGTCCCTGGTGGTGGGCCAGATGGCGCGGTGCGGTGCTGGACGGGAGTCTCGCGCTGGTGTCGGCCGTGGAGTGCGGTGCGGAGGGGGTGCCGTTCGCCCGGGACGCGGGGATTCCGGTGTTCCTGGGGCTGCTGTTCGGGGTGGTCGCCGGTTCGGTGCTGCTGGTGCGGCGCAAGTGGCCGATCGCGGTGGTGCTGGTGGCGATCGCGATCACGCCGGCCGAGATGGGCTTCCTGATGGGCGTCGTCGGGCTGTACACGCTGGCGTCGTGCGAGCTGCCGCGGCGGGTCATCGGTGCGCTGGCGGGTATGTCGTTGCTGGGCACGATGATCGTGACGTTCGTGCGGGTGCGGCAGAGCATGGCGCGCGGTGATCTGACGCTGGGTGACTGGTTCGAGCCGTTCGCGGCGGTGACGACGTCGTTGGGGCTGACGGCTCCGCCGTTGCTGCTCGGGTTGTACGTGGGGGCGCGGCGGCGGTTGATGGAGAGCTTGCGGGAGCGGGCGGACTCGCTGGAGCGGGAGCTTCAGTTGCTCGCGGAGCGGGCGGAGGAGCGGGCCGAGTGGGCGCGTAGCGAGGAGCGGACGCGGATCGCGCGGGAGATGCACGACGTCGTGGCGCACCGGGTGAGTCTGATGGTGGTGCACGCGGCCGCGTTGCAGGCGGTGGCGCGGAAGGATCCGGAGAAGGCGGTGCGCAATGCGGCGCTGGTGGGGGACATGGGGCGGCAGGCGCTGACCGAGTTGCGGGAGATGCTGGGGGTGCTGAGGGCCGGTGAGGAGGGGGGTGGCCGACGGGTGTCGGCGGTGCCGCTGGCGGCGGTGGGGGAGGCGGCGGCCGCGGCGGCTTCGCGGGCGGTGGACGAGGCGGGGCCCGGGGAGGGGCCGTGTCTGTCGGAGCTGGACGAGTTGATCGGGCAGTCGGCGGCGGCGGGGATGGTGGTGGAGCTGTCGGTGGTGGGGGAGGCGCGGTCGTACGCGGCGCAGGTGGAGCAGACGGCGTACCGGGTGGTGCAGGAGGCGTTGACGAACGTGCACAAGCATGCGGCGGGGGCGAAGACGTTCGTGCGGCTGGCGCATCGGGTGTCGGAGATCGCGATGCAGGTGGAGAACGAGGCGCCGCCGGAGCCGGGGGCCGCGTCGGCGGGATTGCCGTCGGGGGGCAATGGTCTGGTGGGGATGCGGGAGCGGGTCGTGGCGTTGGGCGGGGTGTTCGTGTCGGGGCCGACGGACGCGGGGGGTTTCCGGGTGTCGGCGGTGATTCCGGCGGCGTAGCCGGCCTTGGTGGGGTGGGTCAGCCGGCGGTGAGGCGTACGGGCTGGATGCCGGTGATGAGGGTGGTGAGGGCGTGGTCGATGTCGGGGCCGACGTACCAGTCGCCGGTGTGGTCGAGGGCGTAGACGCGGCCTTCGGTGTCGATGGCGAGGGCGGCGGTGGTGTCGGTCTCGGTGCCGAGGGGGCAGAGTTCGGTGCCGAGGGCGCGGCCGAGGTCGCCGAGGGTGCGGGCGAGGTGGCGGCCGTGGAGGGGGTCGAGGTGGAGGGTGGCGGGGGCGATCTGGCGGCCGGGGCCTGCGGGGCTGATGTGGAGTCCGCCGAATTCGGCCCAGGCTTCGACGGCGGCGGGGAAGACGGTGTGCCGGTGTCCGGCGGGTGAGGTGTGTTCGCGCAGGGTGTCGGCCCAGATCTCGGCTTGCTTTATGTCCCAGCGTCCGGGTTGCCAGCCGGCGGCGCGCAGGGCGGCGTCGACGGGGACGGGGAAGCGTGGTGCGGTAGTTGCCCCGTGCTCGGTGGGCTTGGGGGCGGTGGCGCGGTCGGGGTGCATCTGCCCTTCGTTCGTCGATCGTGGCCGGTGTCGCCGGTGGGGGTGGGGGCGGTCAGTCGTCGGTTGCCGTGGGGTCGACGATGCGGACGCCGAAGTGGGCGCTGAGGGCGGTGCAGGCGCGGCAGGGGGTGGCGAAGCTGCCGTGGAGGGGGTCGCCGTCCTCGCGTATGCGGCGGGCGGTGAGTTTGGCGTGCTTGAGGGCTTTGCGGGCTTCGCCGTTGGTCATGGGTCTGCGGGCGGCGCGTTTGCTGCGGGCGGTGTCGGCGGCGGTGAGGTGCCGGGAGATGAGGATGGTTTCGGCGCAGCGGCCGGTGAAGCGGTCGCGCTGGCCGCTGGTGAGGGCGTCGAGGAAGTCCTGGACGAGGTGGTGCAGGGCGGGGGGTGTGTCGCCGCGGGCGGCGGTGCCGGTGAGGGTGGCGCCGCGGACGGAGAGGGCGGCGGCGACGGCGGGCAGGATGCCGTCGCGGCGGTGGCGGAGGGTGGGGGCGGGGGGTGTGTCGGTGCCGCTCCAGCCGATGCGGGGGTCGCCGGAGCGCACGTCGCTACCTCCGTGGTGCAAGGTATTCATGATCGTCTTTCCCTCCCCGGGCGTCCCCCGAAGGACACAGGGTGCCAAATGCCGTGGCTGGTGCGGAAGCTGGGGCGGTGCGACACGCCAGGTCGGGAGCTGGTCGTGACGGTGGGGTGACGGCTGGTCACGGAAGTGGAGGAGGGTTTTCCGCAGGGTTGTGGTGGGCCGGTGACCGGGGTGGCCGTACCGCATAGGCTGTCGCCATCCGCGATCGACACCGCCGCTTAAGGGCCAGCGCTTAAGGGCCAGAGAGAAGCCGCAGGGGGCAACCGCCATGACGACAGGTCGGCTCGGGCAGCACGCCGCGCCGCCGAACGCGGCCTACGCCGGGCAGGTCGTGCACTTCCCGGATCCGGTCCGTGCGGCGCGTCACCCGAGAGGGGTACGGATCGATGAGCGGGGTTACCCGGATTTCTCGCCGTACGCGCGCGTGGCGGTGGAGATCGCCGAGCCGCCGGACGGGTTCGGGGTGGACGAGCTGCGGCTGACGGACTTCGTGACGGCGAACGCGGCGTTGGCCGCGGCCGAGCACGAGTGGTGGGACACGGTGCCGGATGTGGCGACGCCGCACGGCTGGACGTGGCATCACGTGGCGGGTACGCGGCGGCTGGAGCTGATTCCGGTCGAGGTGAAGGCGTTGCTGCGGCATCACGGTGGGATCGCGACGGCGCCGGTGGACCACGGCAAGCGGGGGACGCGGCCGTTGCAGGAGACGCGGCCGGCGCATTTCGGGCTGCCGAAGTCGGGTGTGGCGGTGACGGAGGCGCAGGTGCAGGGGGTCGAGGAGGATCTCGGCTACCGGTTGCCGGGTGCGTACCGCTCGTTCCTGAAGGCGGCGGGTGGGTGTGCGCCGGTGGGGACGGCGCTGGACGCGGCGTTGGGGCTGCTGGTGGACCAGCCGTTCTTCACGGTGCGGGACGAGGCCGCGGTCAATGACCTGGTGTATGTGAACAAGTGTCTGCGTGACCATCTGACGAAGGATTACCTGGGGGTCGCGTTCGTGCAGGGTGGTCTGCTCGCGGTGAAGGTGAAGGGCGAGCGGCCGGGTTCGGTGTGGTTCTGTGCGTACGACGATGTGCGGGACGTGGATCCGTCGTGGTCGCCGGCGGAGCGGGTGGAGCGTCTGCTGTTGCCGGCGGGTGAGGATTTCGACGCGTTTCTGGCCCGGTTGGCGGGCAGTCCGCCGGAGTTGGAGACGGTGGCGAATCTGATGGTTGACGGTGGTTTCGCCCATGTCGTGCCGGTGTCGTCCGGTTCGGTGTCGTCCGGTCCGGTGGGGGAGTGAGCTTCAGGCGATGGTGACCTACGCGCAGGCGCAGGAGCGCGCCGAGGAGTGGATCAACGGCGACGTGCCCGCGTACCAGCATCGGGAGGTGCGGGTGCGGGAGTTCGAGCTGGGTTTCGTGGTGTGGGGTGAGGACCGGGCGGAGGGGCCGCGGTCGGATGCGGGTGCGCAGCGGCTCGTCATCGCGCGGGACAGCGGGGAGGCGACGTTGTGGCCGGCCCTGCCGGTGGGCGAGGTGATCCGCCGGTTCGAGGAGGAGTACGGCGGTCCGGACGGTCCGCAGGGTGCGGCTCCGGCACCGGCTCCGGCGCGTGTCGACCTGAACCAGACGTCGTTCCTGCTGACTCCGCCGGAGTGGCTGCAGGAGGCGGCGGACAAGCTGGGCATCGGGGAGCGGCGTCCGGGGGGTCCGGGCGGGGCGGGGCAGGGGGCGCGGCCGTCGCCGGGTGAGGCCGGGGGCGGTGCCGGGCTCGCGCAGACGCAGGCTGGAGTGCCCGCGCCGGGGAACCCGCCTGCGCCGGGCGCGCCGTCGTCGGTGGGGCCTTCCGCAGGCGCGCCGTCGGCTGAGGTGCCGGTGGGGGCGACGCCGTGGGCGGGGACCGACACGAACGCGGGCTCCGGCGAGGACGACCGTTCCGTGCCGCTGCCGCAGACGGTGTTCGCGCCGCCGCTGAGCGAGTCCGACGGGTTTCCCCGGCCGCCGGTGTCCACGCCGGAGGCGAAGACGGCGCTGATGTCGGGGGGCAGCCAGTTGCCGCCCACGGCGGTGGCGCCGGCGCTCGACGCGTCCCGACTGCCGGGTACGCAGGGCGGTTCGGGCGGCCCTGGTGGTGCCTCGGGGGCGCCCGGCAGCGGGTACCCGGCGGGTGTGCCGGGTACGCCTGCGCCGGGCATGCCGGGTACGCCTGCGCAGGGCGGCACGCCGCCGCCCCCGCCGGCCGGTACGCCGCCGTACGGCTATCCGCAGGCGCCGGGCGCACCGGGTATGCCTGCGGCGGGTGTGCCGGGTACGCCTGCGCCGGGCATGCCAGGTACCCCTCCGCCGGGCGCACCTGGCGCACCGGGCGCACCGGGTACGCCTGCGCAGGGTGCGCCGGTTCCGTCGTCGGGGCCGGGGGTTCCGCTGCCGCAGCAGGTCGCGCCTGGCGCGCAGGGTGCCGGGCAGGCCGGTACGTCTCCGCTGCCTCCGGGTGCCTCGTCGTACGGCTATCCGCAGGCGCCGGGGGGTGCGTCGTCGGCGTCGGGGGACTCGGTTACGTCCGGCCGGCCGCTCGCGCCGAACGCCGGGGACATAGCGGAGGCCGCGACGAGCAAGGCCGCCCCGCCGCCGAGGAAGGCGCGCGGCGGGGTCGGCGCGCCGCCTCCGCCGCCGGGTGCCCCGGGTGCGCCGGGTGCGCGTCCGGGGAGTGCGACGCCGCCGCCCGCGCCGAGCGCGTCCGCGGGGGCGTATGTGCCGACGCAGCTGGCGCCGGCGCTCGGGCCGGACGCGCTTCAGGCGCCGGGTGCCCCGGGTGCGCCGAACGCGCCGCAGCCGCCTGCCGCGCTGCCGGGCCAGGTGCACCACGCGGCCACGGTGCTGGCCGATCCCAGCCTGCTGGGCGGGGGCGCGCCGCAGCCGCCGGGTGCCCCGCGCGTTCCGGGTGCTCCGGGCGCGCCTGGCATGCCGCCGCAGGGTGCTCCCGCCGCTCCCGCCGCTCCTGGTGTGCCGGGGGCCGGCCGGGGGGCGGTGCACCAGGCGGAGACCATGCTGGCCGCGCCGCCCGTGGGCGGTCCGGCAGCGCCTGTGCCACCGCCCGCACCGGCCGCCCCCGGCGTGCCGCCGGGCGCCGCACAGCCGATGCCGCCGGGCGGCCCCGTGCCGGGACAGCAGCCGGCGTACGGGTATCCGCCGCAGGGGCAGCCGACGGTCGGCCCCGGCTATCAGGCCGTGCTGCGCTACCGCGCGCAGGACGGTTCGGAGCAGCAGCTGATCCGGCGGTCCGCGCCGGGTATGCCGCATCCGGAGTGGCAGATCTTCCATGAGCTGCGCGCGATGAACGTGCCGCCGGACCAGGTGCTGGAGCTGCACACGGAGCTGGAGTCGTGCGAGCTGCCGGGCGCCTACTGCGCGCGGATGATCCGCGAGCAGTGGCCGCAGGCGCGGATCGCGAGCATCGCGCCGTACGGCACGGACCACGCGAGCCGGCAGCAGGGCATGCACCAGTTGCTGGCGCACCAGGGTGAGTTGCACCAGGTGGCGGACGGGCCCGCGCGGCCCGCGCCGGTGCGGGCGCCGCTGCCGCCGGTGCAGGCGGTGCCGCCGGTCCCGCCGGAGGCGATCGCGCAGGAGCTGGCGACGGTGTTCGGGTCGGGGGTGTTCCGGTTCGAGCAGCAGGCGGTGTCGCGGCAGGGGGTGCCGCCGGTGGTGGCGCACACGCTGGTCGTGGCGGGTCTGCCGGTGGACATGGGCCCGTTCTTCTGGGCGCAGGCCCAGCCGGGCCGGCCGGTGCCGACGCTGGCGGAGCTGGCGGCCGAGCGCGGGGTGCAGCCGGCGCCGGACGCGGGTTCGTACCTGGTGATGGGCACCGACTTCGGCAAGGCGGTCTGCGTGCAGTACGGCACGGCGAACATCGTGGCGGTGCCCGTGGAGGCGGGGCCGGGCGGTGCTCCGGTGCCGCCGCAGTTCGTGAACACCGGGCTGCCGGAGTTCGCGCGCTGTCTGGCGCTGCTGGGCCGGATGTGGCGGCTGCGGTACGGCCTGAACCAGGAGCAGGCGGGCCGCTGGACCGTCGACTTCCAGGCGCAGCTGGCCGCGCTGGACCCGGCGGCGCTGGGGTCGCCGGAGAGCTGGTGGTCGGTGTTGCTGGAGCAGATGTGGGACGGCCTGCTGTAGCGCGGGCCGTCCGGAGACGAGGCGCGGGGCGCCCCTTCACTTACGAGTGAAGGGGCGCCCCGCGTCATGCGGCGCCCCGCGGGGGCGCGCGTCAGCGTGACGTGGCTGCGGAGTGTCGCGTTATGAACACTTACGCCCGATCCATCAAGATGTGCGCGACATCAACCTGTCATGCATGTCGGGAATGTCTGGTGGAGAGGGGTTCCGACGGTGAGCAGTGCATCGATGCCGCCGCACGGTTTCACGACCGTCCGGGGGCGCGGCTACCGCCCCGATCAGGTGGACGCCTTCCTACGGGCGCTCTCGGACGACCGGGACGCCGCGTGGGAGCGCGCCGCGCGGCTGACCGTGCTCGCCCGGGAGATGGGGGAGGAACTCGCCCGGTGGCGCGAGGCCGTGGCCCAGCTGGCGCCGCAGGAGTACGAGGCGCTCGGGGAGGGTGCGCAGCGCGTGTTCCGGCTCGCGGTGGAGGAGGCGGCGGACCTGCGGGAGCGCACGCGGCGTGAAGCGCGCGAGCAGGTCGCGCGGGCGCAGGAGCACGCCGAGTCCGTACGCCGAGAGGCGCGACAGACCGCGGACGCGCTGCGAGCGGAGGCCGACGAACGCGCCCGGCAGTGCCTGCTCGCCGCGCGCGCCGAGGCCGACGGCATCCGCGTCGGCACGCGGCGGGAGGTGAAGGCGGGGCGCGCGGAGGCGCTCTCGGCGTTGCGCGAGGTACGGCAGCGCACCGCCGGCATGCTCGGCGAGCAGTCCCGGGAGCAGGCCGAGCGCTGGGCCGGGGCCGAGCGCGAGGCAGCCGAGCGGACCGCCGCGCTGGACGCGCGCCACGCGGAGCGGATGCGCCGGGCCGAGGCCGCGCTGGCCGAGGCCGAGCGGGCCCTCGGGGCGGCCGAGGAGGCGGCGCGCCGCGGCCAGGAGGAGGCACGCGCGCGTGCGGCCGAGATCGTCGCCGACGCGCGCGTGCGTGCGGAGCGCGTCGCCCGTGAGACGGAACAGGTGCTGCGTGAGCACGGCGAGACCTGGGACGTCGTACAGGAGCAGATGGACTCCGTACGGCACAGCCTGATGATGCTGACGGGGCGGGCGGTGGACTGAGCGGGCCGGGCGAAGGCCGGTGCGGTCCGGCAGGCCCCGGCGCCCGCCACCGCCCCTCGCGGTCAGCCGTGTTCGCGTGCCCGGTGCTGTTCCGCCACCACCGCCGCCATCAGTTCCGCGTCGAAGGCGGAGGCGTCGGCGAGACGGGCGGAGGCGGTCAGGGAGTTGAGGAGGGTCTTCGTCACGCGCAGGCCGGCCGGGGGGCGGCGGACGAGGGGTTTGGCCCAGGCGGTGACGGCGGTGTCGAGGTCGTGGGCGGGGACGGTGCGCTGGAGGATGGACAGGGACGCGGCCTCGGCGGCGTCGAACGCCCGCCCGGTGAGGATGAGTTCGCGTACCCGGGCGGCGCCGACCTCGCTGATCAGGCGGGGGAGCAGGCCGCCCCAGGCGGTGGGCAGGCCGAGGGCGAGTTCGGGCAGGCGGAAGGTGGCGTCGTCGGCGCCGACGCGCAGGTCGCAGGCGAGGGCCAGGGCGAGGCCCGCGCCGATGGCCTTGCCCTGGACGCGGGCGATGGTGACGGCGGGGTTGGCGGTGAGCGCGTCGCAGACGCGGCGCGCCTTGGTGCCGGACAGCCGGATGCCGCCGGCCGTCGGATCGGCGGCGAGGTGCTCGGCGAACTCGCCGCGGTCGCCGCCGAGGCAGAAGTCGTCGCCGGCGGCGCGCAGCACCAGGACCCGGACGGTGGGGTCCTGGTCGCCGAGGACGGCCAGGAGGTCGTCCAGCATGGCGTCGGTGACGGCGTTGCCGTGTTCGGGGACGTTCAGCTCGATGGTCAGCACGGTACCCCGCCACTCGGTGCGCAGGGTCTTGAGTATCCGGTCGGCCGGGAGCGCGGTGAGGGGCGAGGCGGTCGTCATGTCGTCACTTTCAGGGAGGCGGCGCGTCGGAAGACCATACGGGGGGCGTAGGCGGGTGGCTCGATGGGCCGCAACGCGGGGAAGCGGCGCAGCAGTTCGGTGAGCAGGACGCGGGCCTCCAGCCGGGCGAGACCGGCGCCGAGGCAGTAGTGCGCGCCGCCGCCGAAGGTGAGGTGGCCGCCACGGCGCCGGATGTCGAAGACGTGGGGCTCGGGGTTGCGGCGGGGGTCGTGGTTCGCGGCGCCGTACAGGACGTGGACGGTGGTGTCCTTGGGGACGGGGACGCCGGCGAGGACGGTGTCGTCGGCGGCGACACGGGAGTTGAGGTGGATCGGCGGGTCGTAGCGCAGGACCTCGTCGATGGCGTCGTCGAGGTGCTCGGGTTGGCGGCGCAGCAGCTGTGCGCGCGCGGGGTCGCCGGTCAGGTACCAGACGGCGTTGGTCAGCAGCGTCGCCGTGGTCTCCAGGGAGGCGATGGTGATGAACATCGTCAGGTCGTAGAGGATCTGGTCGGCCGCCGCGGGGTCGTCGGCGTGCACGGCGTCCCAGTGGCGGATCCAGCCGGACAGGACGTCGGAGCCCGGGTGGGCGCGGCGGTCGCCGATCAGGCGGGTGAAGAAGGCCCGCATCTCCAGGGTGGCCCGGGCGGAGACGTCGAGTTCGCTCCTGGTCGGCAGCAGTTCCTGGGCGTGCACCTGGCGGTGGGTGAAGCTCAGGATGCGCGGATAGTGCTCCTCGGGGATGGCGAGCCAGCGGCCGACGGTGTGGATGGGGAGCTTCTCGCTGACGACGGTGACGAAGTCGGCCTCGCCCCGGGCGCGCAGTTCCTCGCCGAGGTGGTCCAGGAGCCGGGTGACGTGGGCGGTGACCTGGGGCTCCATGGCCTGGAGGGTGCCGCGGTCGAAGAGGTTGCCGAGGGCGCGCCGCTGAGTGGTGTGAAGGGGCGCGTTGAGCCGGGACAGGGTCCGTGTCATCTCCTGCGTGGCAGGCGCATGCCAACGTTCGGCGTCGGGCCGGCGCTCCTGCCAGGCGAAGTCGGGGGTCAGCCAGTTCCTGCCGCGCAGGACCTGGCTGCAGACCTCGAATCCGGTGACGAAGAATCCGCCCCACGGAGCGGGCACCACATCGCCCAGGGCGCGCAGACCGGCCCAGACGGGACGGGGGTCGGCCTGCCCCTCGGCCGAACGCAGGCGACGGAGAAGGGAGATGACGGCTCGGCGGTCGCAGGTGGTACCGCGTATGTCGCCAACGGCGGTCACGCGAAGCTCCTTTGCGGCTGGGCGCTACCGTGTACCGCCGGAACCTACCCTTCCTCTCCGTAGCGTCATGCGCCTGTGTGTGTTGCTCCTGTCACATGCGGTGGCGGAATTTCATCCCCGTCACATGTCCGCCACAAGCGCGGCGTCCGATTCCGCGTCAGACGCGGAAGATGTCCAGGAACGAACTCCAGAAGCCCTTCTTCCGGGCCGGCTCCTGGCGCGCGGACCCGGTGGCCGGGGGCACCGAGTGCGGCTGCTCCGCCGGGACATGGGCCGCGCGGCCCTGGAGCCGCGCCGCCATCCGGGTGGCCGGAGCCGGACTGAACGCCACCGGCATGGCGACCAGCGCCCGGTGGAAGGGGCCCGGCCGCCACTGCAGGTCCTTCTCGGCCACGGCCAGCGTCAGGTCGGGCAGCGCGTTGAGCAGCCGCTCGACGGCCGTGACGGCGATGACCTGGGCCGGGTCCTTGGCCGGGCAGGCGTGCGGGCCCGCGCCCCAGGCCAGGTGGGCGCCCTTGCCGTGGGCCCGGCGGGCCTCGGTCAGCGCCGGGTCGCTGTTGGCGGCGGCGAAACTGATGACGACCGGGGTGCCCGTCTCGGCCACCACGCCCCCGAGGTCGACGTCCTGGAGCGGGTAGTGCGTGGCGTAGTTGGCGATCGGCGTCTGGTGCCACAGCACCTGGTCGATCGCCTCCTCGACCAGCATGCCGCCGCCGCCCGGGCCCTCGTCGTCGGGCGCGAGCAGCAGGAGCAGGGCGTTGCCGATGAGGTTGCGCTCGGGCTCGACGCCGGCGCCCATCAGCATCACCAGCTGGTCCTTCAGCTCCTCGTCGGTCAGGCCCGCGGGGTGCTGGATGAGCCAGGAGGTGACGTCGTCGCCGGGCTGGCGGCGCTTGAGGGCGATCAGCGCCATGAGACAGGCGGTGAGTTCCTCGTTGGCGCGCACCGCGTCCTTGCCGTCGAAGATCGCCGACATGGCGCTGGTGAGGGTGTCGCCGATGTCCGCCGGGCAGCCGAAGAGCTTGTTGAACAGCAGCAGCGGCAGCAGCTTGGCGTAGTCGTTGAGCAGGTCGGCCCGGCCGCGCTCGCTGAACTGGTCGATCAGGTAGTCGGCGATCGGCTCGACGTCGCGGCGGATGCGGCTGATGTTGAGCCGGGAGAGGCTGTCGGTGACGGCCTTGCGCAGCCGCAGGTGGACCGCGCCGTCCGTGAACAGGCAGTTGGGCCGGTACGCCATCATCGGCAGGACCGGGTTGTCCAGGCCGATGCGGCCCTCGTTCAGGGCCTTCCAGCGGCGGGCGTCGCGGGCGAAGAGGGTGGGGTTCTGCAGGACGCGCAGCGCCGTCTCGTACCCGACGACCAGGGTGGCGTCGACGCCGGGCGCGAGCTCGACGGGTCCGGCCGGGGCGTGCGCGCGCAGCCGGTCGTAGACCTGCTGCGGGTCGGCGGCGAACGCGGCGTCGTGCATGGGGCATCTGCCGCCGACGGCGGCGGATGCTACGGGGCTGTCCATGAAGCTTCTTCCTCCAGTTCCCGGCCCCGCGGCCGGGGATGAGCCGGCGGGCTGGTCAGGCCGCGCGGTCGAGCAGATGACGGACCAGCGCGATCAGCGCGTGGCCGGAGGACTGGCGGTCGCGGGCGTCGCAGTAGACCACCGGGGTGTCCGGGAGCAGGTCGAGCGCCTCGCGGACCTCCGCCTCGGCGTAGACCCGGTCGGCCTCGAAGGTGTTGACCGCGATGGCGTACTCCAGGCCGTAGCTCTCGATGAGGTCGATGACGGGGAACGTCTCCTCCAGCCGCGCGGGGTCGACCAGCAGCAGGGCGCCGAGCGCGCCGCGGGCCATGTCCTCCCACAGCTGCATGAACCGCTGCTGCCCCGGGGTGCCGAACAGGTACAGCACGAGTTCGTCGCTCAGCGTCAGCCGGCCGAAGTCCAGGGCGACGGTGGTCGTGGTCTTGTCCGTCACGCCCCGAAGGTCGTCCACGTGCAGCGACGCCTGCGTCATCTTCTCCTCGGTGCGCAGCGGGGTGATCTCCGACAGCGAGCCGATGAAGGTCGTCTTGCCGACGGCGAAGTGCCCGACCACGAGGATCTTCGCCGCGCTGGTCACCGCGCTGGAGACGTAGATGGATCCGCCGTGGGTTCCGCCCGCCGTCTCAGCCGATGAGGGATTGGAGTCCATTCAGAACCTTTTCGAGGGTCGCTCTGTCTACGTTCTGGTGTCGGGGCGGTGCGGCACGCAGCAGCAGGTGCCCCTGGGCTGATAAATCGGTGAGCAGCAGCCGGACCACGCCGACGGGCAGTTCGAGGTGGCCGGCCACCTCGGCGACGGACAGATACCCCCCGGAGCACAGTTCCCAGATCGCCCTGACCTCGGGGCCGGCCCCCAGCGGAAGGGTCCGCTCGGGAGCCAGGGTGACGAGGGTGTGCAGGGCCAGGTCCTCGGAGGTGGGCAGGCTCCGGCCGCCGGTGATGACGTAGGAGCGGACGAAGTCGCTGGTGACTGCTTCCTCTCCGGGTGTCCTCATGAGCGGGCACCGCTGTCCGAGCGGGGCGCCACGCTCATCGCCTTGCTGAGGGCGTTCACCGTCTTCTGCATCCGGAACGACACCGCCTCCATGTCGACGTCCAGCGCGGCCGAGACCGCCAGGTAGGAGCCCTGGCCGGCGGCGCTGAGGAAGATCCAGCCGCCGTCGTACTCCAGCAGCGTCTGCTTCCAGATCCCGTGACCCGCCCCGACGAACCCGGCGACGGCACGGCTGAGCGACTGCATCGAGCTCATGGCGGCCGCGTTGGTCTCCGCGTCGTCCCGGCTGATGTCGTCGGAGCGTTGCAGGAGCAGACCGTCGCCCGAGACGAGGATGGCGTGGCGGGCCCCGCGCACCTCGAGCACGTCGTTCAGCACCCACGACAGGTCGGTGTTCACTGGATCTGAGGTCCTTCCGTGGTGTTCGTGTCCCGGCCGAGCAGCGTTCCGCGCGCGAAGGCTCCGATCCGCGACGCCGTCACCTCGCTGGCCGGTTCGTACGCGCCTTCGGCCGCGGTGCCCGCGGTGTCGGGTACGGCCGCCACGGGGCCCTTGCGCCGCCGGCGCTTGGGCAGACCGCCCTGGGTGGTCCCCACCACGTGCGAGGGGCCCACCACCGGGACGGGCGCCAGCCGCTGCGGGGCGGGGGCCTCCTCGGCGCCGGTCTCCCGGACGGGCTCGGGCTGCGGGACGTCGTGGGTCAGGAGGTCCTCCGGGACACGGATCACTGCGCGCACACCGCCGTAGGGCGAGACCGAGCCGACGGACACGGCGAAGCCGTAGCGGGCGGCGAGCATGCCGCAGACGGCGAAGCCGAACCGGGGCGGGTCGCCGAGCGCGGTGATGTCCACGGGGCGGTCGGGGGACAGCAGGGCGGCGGCACGGTCCTTGGTCTCCTGGTCCATGCCGAGGCCCGCGTCGTCGACGATGAGGCACACGCCGGTCGGGACGGCCTGGATGTTGACCTCGACCGGCGTGCCGGGCGCGCTGTAGTTGGTGGCGTTGTCCAGCAGCTCGGCGAGGACGACGGCCACCGGCTCCACGGCCTTGTTCGCGATCGACACGTTCACCTGGGAGTGGACGCCGACGCGGCTGAAGTCCTTGATCCGGCCCTGGGCGCTGCGGGCGACGTCGTAGACGCTGGCGGCGCTGTCCCGGCGGCCCAGCCAGCCGCCGCACAGCACCGAGATGCCCTTGGCGCGGCGGCTGAACTGGCTGCCGGTGTGGTCGATCGTCATCAGGTCGGCCAGTACGCCCGTGTCGTCGCCGTACTTCTTCAGCAGGCCGTCCAGGAGGACCTGCTGCTCCTCGGCGAGGGACTGCAGGGTGCCCATCGCGGACTTCAGCACGGCCTTGGTCGCCGACTCCGCGTCCGCGCGGACGTCGGCGAGGTCGTGGTCGTGCTGCGCGCTCAGCGCCGCGATGTGCGCGTGCAACTGCCCGACCTCCCCGCGGGCGGCGGTGAGACCCGCCTCCAGGTCGTTCTTCTTTCTTCGGAGAGCCAGATTGGTTCTCCGGGCCCGCAGCACTGCGATCACCGCAGCGACGAGCACAACAATCAAGATCCACAGCAGTGGATCTTGGATGAATGACGTCATGAGACTCTCTTCAAGTCGCGTCGCGCGGGGGAACAGGCCTCAGTCCTCAAGGCGGACCAACATCCACTCCTTCGCGACGGGGCCTTGCAGACTTCCCCCGCGCGCGTCATCACGACGCGCCGTCAGCCTACCGAAAAGTGGCATGATCGTATCAGTCGTATGACGCCAACAAGCGTGCGGCGCTTGCTGTTTAACTGCCCATCACCGAATGTGCACATGGCGCGCTCCCGCCAGGATCCGCCCCTCCACCGCCTCGTAGCGACGCCGCTGCTCGTCCGCCTTCGCGCGCCCGGAGGCCAGTGTGCCGAGCCAGCCGAAGAGGAAGCCGGCCGGGATGGAGACGATGCCGGTCGTGGTGAACGGGAACCAGTTGAAGTCGGCGTGCGGGAACGCCGCGAGGGGCGAGCCGGAGACCAGGTTGGTGCCGGGCATGAGCACCAGCACGCTCAGCGTGCCGCCGATCAGTGTGGCCAGCAGCCCGCCGCGGGTGTAGCGGCGCCAGAACAGGCCGTAGACCAGGGCGGGCGCGATGGCCGAGGCGCCCAGGCAGAAGGAGAGCGTCACCAGCGGCTGCAGGCTGTGGTGCTGCACCAGCGTGGCGAGCAGGATCGTCGGCGCGCCGATCGCGAGCGCCGACAGGCGGGCGAGGGCCATCTCGCGCCGGGGCGGCATCTCGCGCACGCCCGCGGCGAAGACGTCGTGGGCCAGGGAGTTGGCGCAGGCGAGGATCATCCCGGCCACCGAGGCGAGCAGGGTCAGGAAGAGCGCGGTGGTGACCAGGGTGAACACGAAGGTGCCCGCCGTCGACACCTGCGTGCCGAACGCCGCCCGGGAGCCCAGCAGGTACGCCGTGTTGCCCTGCGGGTCGGCGGCGGCGATCACGCCGCGGCCGAGCAGCGCGGTGGCGCCGGCCCCGACCACCGTGATCACCAGCACGAACAGCGCGACGATCGACACCGCCCAGGACATCGAGCGGCGCACCTGGCGGGCGCCGGAGGCGGTGTACATGCGCATGGTCACGTGCGGCAGGCAGCCGCCGCCGAGCACGACGGTCAGCTCGGAGGCGATCATGTCCAGCCGGGAGCGGCCCGAGGTGCCGAACTCCAGCCCCGAGCGCAGGAAGGCGGGCCCGGCCCCGCTCTGCCGGGCGGCGGCGGAGAACAGGGCGCCCGGATCCCAGTGGAAGCGGTGCAGGATCAGTACGGCGACCACGGCGCCCGAACCGACCAGCATCACGATCTTCAGGATCTGGATCAGGGCGGTGCCCTTCATGCCGCCGATCGCCGCGTAGGCGATCATCAGCGTGCCCAGGCCCACGACGCACGCGGTCTTCAGCGACGCGTCGGAGAACCCCAGGATGAACGCCATCAACTGCCCGGTCCCGGCGAGCTGGACCAGCATCAGCGGCAGCAGCGCGGCGATGGTCACGACGCAGGCCGTGACGCGCACGCAGCGGCCGGGCAGCCGGCGGGCGAGCGCGTCGCCCATGGTGAACCGGCCCGCGTTGCGCAGCGGTTCGGCCAGCAGGAACATCAGCAGCATCAGCGACAGCGCCGTACTGAGGGCGAGCACGAGCCCGTCGTAGCCGCACAGGGCGATCACGCCGCCGGTGCCGAGGACGGTGGCCGCCGAGATGTAGTCGCCGGCGATCGCGAGCCCGTTGCGCAGCGGCGACAGCGAGCCGTAGCCGGTGTAGAACTCGTCGAGGTCGTCGTGGTCGGGGCCGGTCATCACGCACAGCAGCAGGGTCACCGTGGCGACGGTGGAGAAGGCGACCAGGGACATGGTCTGGGTCCGGCCGCTGAACCCGGTCAGGTCCCACACGGCGGGGGAGGCGGCGGCCGCGCTCATCGCACCGCTCCGCGCCGGGCGTTGAGCGCGGCCTCCGCGCGGATGCGCTCCGCCAGTGGATCGACGCGCACGCGCGCGGTGTGCTCGTACAGGGCGATCGCCAGCCAGGTGACGGGCAGTTGGAGCAGTGCGAGCAGCAGCCCGGCCGGGATGCCGTCGGCGACCGTGCGCGCCATGACGCCCGGCGCGCACGCCGACAGCACCAGGAACAGCGTGAAGTAGCCGAGCGCGGTGAGCGTGGCGGTGCGCCGCTGCCACCGGTAGGCGCCGCGCAGGACGCGCAGGTCACGGTGGTGCCCGACGGGCTCGCGGTGCGGCCGGCGATCGCGCGCCGGCTCCGGTGGCGTGGGCCGCCAGGGGTAGGTGAGCCCGTCGGGTGAGGCGAGGGGCGGACCGTACGGGGGGTGCGGTGAGGCGTACGAGGGGTGCGGCGGGCCGTACGGCGCGTGCGGCGGGGTGGAGGGGGAACGAGTCGGGTCGTACGGGGACTGCGGCGGGTCGTAGGACATCCCGGGGCTCCTTGCGGGGCGGTCCGCGGCGGCGGACCGCAGGGAGGTGGGGGGCGTGCGGAGCCCCGCACGCTACTCGCGGGTCCCGGGCCGCGCGGGGTTTTCAGCGAACTGGCCGGTCGGTATGCGCTTACTTCGCAAAAACGTTTCCGATCAGGGGTGTACCCGCGTTGACCGCGCGCCCGGCGTCCACCGGGCGCGCCCGGCTCACTCGGCGCGGACCGGGAACCGCCGCGGCGCGAGGAACAGCAGGACCAGGAAGGCCAGGGCCGCCGCGCAGCCCGCGCCGAGGTAGACCGCGTGCACCGCGTCCGCGATCGCGCGCCGCGTCGCCTCCGGTGCCGTACCGGCGTTCAACGCGCGCGTGACGGAGTCCAGGTCCCCCGCGCCGCCCAGCCGCGCGGCCAGCACCCCGTTGGCGACGGCGCCGAACAGCGAGGCGCCCAGCGTCTGTCCGGTCTGCCGGCAGAACAGCACGGACGCGGTCGTGGTGCCCCGCTCCGACCAGCCCACCGTCGACTGCACCCCCACGATCAGCGGCAGCTGGAACAGGCCCAGCGCGCCGCCCAGCACCAGCATCAGCAGCGTCGGCTGCCACCACGAGCCGGGGTACGGCAGGAACGGGAACGCCAGCAGGATCAGCGTCGCGAGGCCGATGCCGAGCAACGCGGTGTCGCGGAAGCCGATGCGCCGGTAGACGTGCTGGCTCAGCGCGGCCGACACCGGCCAGCTCAGCGTCCACACCGACAGTACGAACCCGGCGGCCACGGGCGCGAGCCCGAGCACCGACTGCGCGTACGTCGGCAGGAACACGCTCGGCGCCACCATCAGCAGCCCCAGCGCGCCGAGCGCCAGATTGACCGCCGCGATCGTCCGGCGCCGCCACACCCACCCCGGGATGATCGGCTGCGCCGCCCGCCGCTCCACCCACACCACGACCCCGGTCAGCGCCAGGCCCGCCCCGAACAGCGCGAGCGACGGCGCCGACAGCCACGGCCAGGCCACCCCGCCCTGCACCAGCGCGGTCAGCAGCACCCCGCCGGCCGCGAACACCGCGAGCGCCCCGGCCCAGTCCACGCGCGCGCGTGCCGCGGGCCCGGCACCCTCCGGCACCTCCCGCGCGGGCTCGTGCAGATGACGGACGACCAGCCACAGCGCGGCCGCGCCGATCGGCAGGTTGACCAGGAAGATCCAGCGCCAGTCGGCGTACGCGGCCAGCAGCCCGCCGAGCCCCGGCCCGGCGACCGCCGACACCGCCCACACCGTGGACAGCTTCGACTGGATCTTCGGGCGTTCGGCGAGCGGATACAGATCGGCGGCCAGGGTCTGCACGGTGCCCTGCAGCGCCCCGCCGCCCAGGCCCTGCACGACCCGGAACGCGATCAGCGCCCCCATGTTCCAGGCGGCCGCGCACAGCAGCGAGCCCAGCAGGAACACGGCCGCGCCCGCCACCAGCACCGGCTTGCGGCCGAAGGTGTCGGACAGCTTGCCGTACACGGGCAGCGAGACGGTCACGGCGAGCAGGTAGCCGGAGAACAGCCAGGAGAAGACGGAGAACCCGCCGAGGTCGCCGACGATCTGCGGTACGGCCGTGGAGACGATGGTGGCGTCCAGGGCCGCCAGCGCCATCGCCAGCATCAGCGCGGCGACGACCGCTCCGCGCCGCCGGGTGTTCTGCCGCTCGTCGGTGCCGCCGCGTATCGCGGGTGTCGTTCCCCCCACCGCTGACCCCTCCCCGGGAGCTTCCGCCGAAACCTGCCCCCTGCATCCATGTCCGGTACGACAGCTTGCCACGCACGCTCTGCCCGGCCCCGGGGCGTGCGGGCCTTGCCCCTGACGCGACGTCAGGGTGGAGACTGGCCGCGCCGAAGGGTGGAGGCGCCCCTGAGAAGCACTCCGCCCGGAGGTGGAGGACCCCTAGGGGTGTCTCCGTACTACGGCTCGGGGAGGGTTCGTCCCGGCGGAGGACGAGCCGGGCGGTGTCCGGTCCTTAACCTGGCTTTACGCCGCTGGGGGGCGGCTGACCGGATCGGCGGGGTGGGGTTTACCCCCCGGAAAGACGGGGCTTCGCACCAGCGCGGGACGCCCCGGCCGGCCACGAGACTCATCGACGTCAGACCAGGGCGCCGGCACGGCGCACCAGGCATGCGAACGACCTGTCAACCGACATAGGAGACATACCGTGACATCGGCTGTGACCATTCCCAGGCACGGGGGTACTGGAGGGCGTACGGCCGTTGCCGCGCGGGCGCGGCAGGTCGTGAAGGCGTACGGGTCCGGCGAGACCCGCGTCGTCGCCCTCGACCACGTCGACGTGGACATCGCCCGCGGTCAGTTCACCGCGATCATGGGCCCCTCGGGGTCCGGCAAGTCCACCCTGATGCACTGCCTGGCCGGCCTCGACACCGTCACGTCCGGGCAGATCCACCTGGACGAGACCGAGATCACCGGCCTGAAGGACAAGAAGCTCACGCAGCTGCGCCGGGACCGGATCGGCTTCATCTTCCAGGCGTTCAACCTGCTGCCGACGCTGAACGCCATCGAGAACATCACGCTGCCGATGGACATAGCCGGCCGCAAGCCGGACCGGGCCTGGCTGGAGCGCGTGGTGGAGACCGTCGGCCTCGCCGGGCGCCTCAAGCACCGGCCGACCCAGCTCTCCGGCGGCCAGCAGCAGCGCGTCGCCGTGGCCCGCGCGCTCGCCGCCCGCCCGGAGATCATCTTCGGTGACGAGCCGACCGGAAACCTCGACTCGCGCGCGGGCGCCGAGGTCCTCGGCTTCCTGCGCCGCTCGGTGGACGAACTCGGCCAGACCATCGTGATGGTCACGCACGACCCGGTGGCCGCCTCCTACGCGGACCGCGTGCTGTACCTCGCCGACGGCCGGATCGTCGACGAGATGTACCAGCCGACGGCCGATCAGGTCCTGGACCGCATGAAGGACTTCGACGCCCGGGGGCGTACGTCATGACCGTCCTGAAGACCTCGCTGCGCAACTTCTTCGCGCACAAGGGCCGCATGGCGCTCTCGGCGATCGCGGTCCTGCTGTCGGTGGCGTTCGTCAGCGGCACCCTCGTCTTCACCGACACCATGAACACCACCTTCGACAAGCTGTTCCAGGCCACGTCCTCGGACGTGACGGTCAGCGCGAAGGGCTCCTCCGACAGCGGCGAGACGACCTCCCGCACCGGCAGGCCCCCGGTCCTGCCGGCCTCCGTGGTCGGTGACATCGGCCGGGCCCGGGGCGTGGCGAAGGCCGAGGGCACGGTGTTCTCCACCTCGGTCACCGTGATCGACGCCCACAAGGACAAGCTCTCGCCGAGCAGCGGCGCCCCGACCATCGTGGGCAGCTGGAACGGCAACGACGCCCGCACCATGAAGATCACCAAGGGTGCGGCGCCCCAGGGCCCGGACCAGGTCATGGTCGACGAGGACACCGCCGCCAAGCACCACCTGACGCTCGGCTCCGACATCGGCGTGATCTCGGTCGTCGGCACGCACCACGCGCGCGTGTCCGGCATCGCCGCCTTCAAGGTCACCAACCCCGGCGCGGCCATCTTCTACCTGGACACCAAGACCGCCCAGCAGACCCTCCTCGGCCGCACCGGCGTCTACACCGACGTCAACGTCACCGCCGCCAAGGGCGTGACCGACGACCAGCTGAAGCGGAACGTCACGGCGGCCCTCGGCCACGGCTACAAGGTGCAGACCGCCAAGGAGGTCGCCGACGCCAACCAGAAGAGCGTCAAGAGCTTCCTGAACGTCATGAAGTACGCGATGCTCGGCTTCGCCGGGATCGCCTTCCTCGTCGGCATATTCCTGATCATCAACACCTTCTCGATGCTGGTCGCCCAGCGCACCCGGGAGATCGGTCTGATGCGCGCCATCGGCTCCTCCCGCAGGCAGGTCAACCGCTCCGTGCTCATCGAGGCCCTGCTGCTCGGCGTGCTCGGCTCCGTCCTCGGCGTCGGCGCGGGCATCGGCATCGCGGTCGGCCTGATGAAGCTCATGGGCCAGATGGGCATGCACCTGTCCACGGACGACCTGACCGTCGCCTGGACGACCCCCGCGATCGGCCTGTTCCTCGGCGTCGTGGTCACCGTCCTCGCCGCCTACCTGCCCGCCCGGCGCGCCGGCCGGATCTCCCCCATGGCCGCCCTGCGCGACGCGGGCACCCCGGCCGACGCCAAGGCCGGCGCCGTCCGGGCCGTGATCGGCCTGCTCCTGACCGCCGCCGGCGGCTACAGCCTCTACGTCGCCGCCACCGCCGACAAGGCCAAGGCGGGCTCCGGCTGGCTGGGCCTCGGCGTGCTCGCCACGCTGGTCGGCTTCGTCGTCATCGGCCCGCTGCTGGCCGCCGGCGTGGTCCGCGTCCTCGGCGCGATCATCCTGCGCGTCTTCGGCCCGGTGGGGCGCATGGCCGAGCGCAACGCGCTGCGCAACCCGCGCCGCACCGGCGCCACCGGCGCGGCCCTGATGATCGGCCTGGCCCTGGTGGCCTGCCTGTCGGTGGTCGGCTCCTCCATGGTCGCCTCCGCCACCGACCAGCTCGACAAGACCGTCGGCACGGACTTCATCGTGCAGCCCGACAACGCCCAGCTCGTCACGCCCCAGGCGGTCAGGCTCATCAAGAGCACCCCGCAGCTCGCGCGGGTCACCGAGTACAGGCCCGCCCAGGCCGACCTCACCACCCCCGACGGGCGGACCCTGAAGGACACGGAGATCACGGCGGCGGACCCGACCTACGCGACCGACCTGCGCAAGAAGACCGTCGGCGGGAACCTCAAGGACGCCTACCTGCCCGACTCGATGTCCGTCCACGAGAAGTTCGCCCAGGCCCACGGCATCCGCCTCGGCTCCACGATCACCGTCGCCTTCAAGGACGGCTCCGCCGCCCGCCTGACGGTCCGCGCGATCACCAGCAGCGACGACGTGATCGACCAGGGCGCCATGTACACCTCGATCGCCACGCTCGCCCGGTACGTCCCCGCCGACCGGATGCCCCTGGACCAGATGGTCTTCGCCACCGCCAGGGACGGGCAGCAGGCGGCCGCCTACAAGGCGCTGAAGTCGGCCCTGCACGACGACTACCCGCAGCTGACCGTGCGCGACCAGACCGACTACAAGAAGGCCCTGAAGGACCAGATCGGCCAGCTGCTGAACATGATCTACGGCCTCCTCGCCCTCGCGATCATCGTCGCCGTCCTCGGCGTCGTGAACACCCTCGCGCTGTCGGTGGTCGAGCGGACCCGGGAGATCGGCCTCATGCGCGCCATCGGCCTCTCCCGCCGCCAGCTGCGCCGCATGATCCGCCTGGAGTCGGTGGTGATCGCCGTCTTCGGCGCCCTGCTCGGCCTCGGCCTCGGCATGGGCTGGGGCGCGACCGCCCAGAAGCTCCTGGCCCTGCAGGGCCTGAAGATCCTGGACATCCCCTGGCCGACGATCATCACCGTCTTCGTCGCCTCGGCCTTCGTGGGCCTGTTCGCCGCCCTCATCCCGGCGTTCCGGGCGGGCCGGATGAACGTCCTGAACGCCATCGCGACGGACTAGCCGCAAGCCGGCCGCCACGGCCGGCCCAAGACCACCGCACACGGGGGTTGCGGGGGAAAGACCCGGTGCCGGGAAGTCCGCGGGGACTTCCCGGCACCGGGTCGTCCGCCGTTCCGGGGGCGCGGGCGGGCGGCAGGTCGTCCACAGGCCGCGAGTTGTCCACAGGCCCCCGACGGCACCGCCGACCAAGTCGTACGCTGGACAGCCCCGGCCGCTCCCCGCGCCGGGCGCCTTGCGTTGCCCACCCCCCGGACGGAAAAAGCCCACATGAGCCTGCACGGTCTGCTCGACGCCGTCGTCAAGGACCCCGCCCTCGCGGAAGCGACCCGGGCGGCCGCGGACGGCAACCGCATGCACGTCGACCTGGTCGGCCCCCCGGCGGCCCGCCCCTTCGCGGTCGCCGCCCTCGCCCGCGAGACCGGCCGCCCGGTGCTCGCCGTCACGGCGACGGGCCGCGAGGCCGAGGACCTGGCCGCCGCGCTGCGCTCCCTGCTGCCCGCCGAGGGCGTCGTGGAGTACCCCTCCTGGGAGACGCTCCCGCACGAGCGGCTCAGCCCGCGCAGCGACACCGTCGGCCGCCGCCTCGCCGTCCTGCGCCGCCTGGCCCACCCCCGCCCCGACGACCCCGAGACCGGCCCGGTCTCCGTCGTCGTCGCCCCCGTGCGATCCGTGCTCCAGCCTCAGGTCAAGGGCCTGGGCGACCTGGAGCCGGTGTCCCTGCGGACCGGGCAGAACGCCGACCTGAACGACATCGTGGAAGCCCTCGCCGCCGCCGCGTACGCGCGCGTGGAGCTGGTCGAGAAGCGCGGCGAGTTCGCCGTGCGCGGCGGCATCCTGGACGTCTTCCCGCCCACCGAGGAACACCCCCTGCGCGTGGAGTTCTGGGGCGACGACGTCGAGGAGATCCGCTACTTCAAGGTCGCCGACCAGCGCTCCCTGGAAGTAGCCGAGCACGGCCTGTGGGCCCCGCCGTGCCGCGAGCTGCTGCTCACCGACGACGTCCGCGCCCGCGCGCGTGCCCTCGCCGAGGAGCACCCCGAGCTGGGCGAACTGCTCGGCAAGATCGCCGAGGGTATCGCCGTGGAGGGCATGGAGTCCCTCGCCCCGGTCCTCGTGGACGACATGGAGCTGCTGCTCGACGTCCTGCCCAAGGGTGCCATGGCCGTCGTCTGCGACCCGGAGCGGGTGCGCACGCGCGCCGCCGACCTCGTGGCGACCAGCCAGGAGTTCCTCCAGGCCTCCTGGGCCGCCACCGCCGGCGGGGGCGAGGCCCCCATCGACGTCGGCGCGGCCTCCCTGTGGTCCATCGCCGACGTACGCGACCGCGCGCGCGAGCTGGACATGATGTGGTGGTCCGTGTCCCCGTTCGCCGCCGACGAGGAGCTCGACGCGGACACCCTCAAGCTCGGCATGCACGCGCCCGAGACCTACCGCGGCGACACCGCGCGGGCGCTCGCCGACACCAAGGGCTGGCTCGCCGACGGCTGGCGCGCGGTGTTCGTCACCGAGGGCCACGGACCGGCCTCCCGCACGGTGGAGGTGCTCGGCAACGAGGGCATCGCGGCCCGCATGGACGCCGACCTCGGCGAGCTGAGCCCCTCCGTCGTCCATGTCTCCTGCGGCTCGATCGAGTACGGCTTCGTCGACCCGGTCCTCAAGCTCGCCGTGCTCACCGAGACCGACCTGTCCGGACAGCGCACCGCCACCCGGGACGGCGCCCGGATGCCGGCCCGCCGCCGCAAGAGCATCGACCCGCTCACCCTGGAGACGGGCGACTACATCGTCCACGAACAGCACGGCGTCGGCCGGTACATCGAGATGGTGCAGCGCACCGTCCAGGGCGCCACCCGCGAGTACCTGGTCGTGGAGTACGCCCCCGCCAAGCGCGGCCAGCCCGGCGACCGGCTGTACATCCCGACCGACCAGCTGGAACAGATCACCAAGTACGTCGGCGGCGAGGCCCCCACCCTGCACCGCCTCGGCGGCGCGGACTGGACGAAGACCAAGGCCCGCGCGAAGAAGGCCGTCAAGGAGATCGCCGCCGACCTGATCAAGCTCTACAGCGCGCGCATGGCCGCCCCCGGCCACGCCTTCGGCGCCGACACGCCCTGGCAGCGCGAGCTGGAGGACGCCTTCCCCTACGCCGAGACCCCGGACCAGCTCACCACCATCGCCGAGGTCAAGGAGGACATGGAGAAGACCGTCCCCATGGACCGCCTGATCTGCGGCGACGTCGGCTACGGCAAGACCGAGATCGCGGTCCGGGCCGCCTTCAAGGCCGTACAGGACGGCAAGCAGGTCGCCGTCCTCGTGCCGACGACCCTGCTGGTGCAGCAGCACTTCGGCACCTTCTCCGAGCGGTACGGCCAGTTCCCGGTCAACGTGCGGGCGCTGTCCCGCTTCCAGACCGACACCGAGGCCAAGGCCGTCCTGGAAGGCCTGAAGGACGGCGCGGTGGACGTCGTCATCGGCACCCACCGCCTGTTCTCCTCCGAGACGAGGTTCAAGGACCTCGGCCTGGTCATCGTGGACGAGGAGCAGCGCTTCGGCGTGGAGCACAAGGAGCAGCTGAAGAAGCTGCGCGCCAACGTCGACGTGCTGACCATGTCGGCCACGCCCATCCCGCGCACCCTGGAGATGGCGGTCACCGGCATCCGCGAGATGTCCACGATCACCACCCCGCCCGAGGAGCGCCACCCGGTGCTCACCTTCGTCGGCCCCTACGAGGAGAGGCAGATCGGCGCCGCCATCCGCCGCGAACTGCTGCGCGAGGGCCAGGTCTTCTACATCCACAACCGCGTCGAGTCCATCGACCGGGCCGCGGCCCGCCTCCGCGAGATCGTGCCCGAGGCCCGCATCGCCACCGCGCACGGCCAGATGTCGGAGCAGGCGCTGGAGCAGGTCGTCGTCGACTTCTGGGAGAAGAAGTTCGACGTGCTCGTCTCGACCACGATCGTCGAGTCCGGCATCGACATCTCCAACGCCAACACCCTCATCGTGGAGCGCGGCGACACCTTCGGCCTCTCCCAGCTGCACCAGCTGCGCGGCCGCGTCGGCCGCGGCCGCGAGCGCGGGTACGCGTACTTCCTGTACCCGCCGGAGAAGCCGCTGACCGAGACCGCGCACGAGCGCCTGGCGACCATCGCCCAGCACACCGAGATGGGCGCGGGCATGTACGTCGCGATGAAGGACCTGGAGATCCGCGGCGCCGGAAACCTCCTCGGCGGCGAGCAGTCCGGGCACATCGCGGGTGTCGGCTTCGACCTGTACGTCCGCATGGTCGGCGAGGCCGTCGCCGACTACCGGCGCCAGCTGGAGACGGGCGAGATCGAGGAGGAGGCGCCGCTGGAGGTCAAGATCGAGCTGCCGGTCGACGCGCACGTCCCGCACGACTACGCGCCCGGCGAGCGGCTGCGCCTGCAGGCCTACCGCGCCATCGCCTCCGCCAACAGCGAGGAGGACATCAAGGCCGTCCGCGAGGAACTCACCGACCGTTACGGCAAGCTGCCCGAGCCGGTGGAGAACCTGCTGCTGGTGGCCGGCCTCAGGATGCTCGCGCGGGCGTGCGGCGTCGGCGAGATCGTGCTCCAGGGCACCAACATCCGCTTCGCGCCGGTGGAGTTGCGCGAGTCCCAGGAGCTGCGGCTGAGGCGCCTGTACCCCGGCACGGTCATCAAGCCGGCCGTGCGCCAGGTGCTGGTCCCGCGCCCGAAGACCGCGAAGGTCGGCGGCAAGCCGCTGGTCGGCCGCGAACTGCTCGGCTGGGTCGGCGAGTTCCTCGCCTCGGTCCTGGGGTCGTAGAGCCGCCGGAGCCGGAAGAGGGGGGCATGAGGATCGGTGAGCTGGCGGCGGCGTTCAGGCTGTCCATGCCGGGATCCTCCGACCCTGACACCGGCGTCAAGGTCAAGTCCCCGGGAGCGTGGGGTCAGTCGACGTACAGGGCGGGCGGCCGCGCTCCCCCCGAGGGGCGTCGCATGCTCCAACTCGGCCGAGGATTGCCCCCGAACGCCCCTTTGGTGCCGATCTGCTGGTGGGTGCCGGGCGGTTAACGTGAGGGAAGGAACGATTCCGCCTGTGACCGGGGGCGGGTCGGGGCGAGCGAGGGGGACGTACCGTGACGCGTCTGAGGGGCGGGGCGGCCGCGGCCGCGGTGGTGGTGCTGACCGCCGTGGCCGGTTGCAACACCGACAACACCAAGGGGGCCGCCGGACCCGAGCGGTCCGGCGGCAACGGCGCGGTCATGGCCGCCGCCGACGCACTGACCGTCAAGGGGCGTGCGCCGAAGACCGGTTACTCCCGCGCCCGGTTCGGCACCGCGTGGGCCGATACCGACTCCAACTCCTGCGACACCCGCGACGACATCCTCAAGCGCGACCTGAAGGACGTGAAGTTCACCGGCGGGACGTGCCGCGTCTCGTACGGCCTGCTGGAGCCCGACCCGTACTCCGGCAAGGAGATCACCTACCGGCGCGGCGCCAGCCAGGTCGACATCGACCACATCGTCCCGCTCTCCGACGCCTGGCAGAAGGGCGCCGAGTACTGGGACGCCCGCAAGCGGATAGCGCTGGCCAACGACCCTCTCAACCTCATCGCCGTCGACGCGGGCACCAACCGCGGCAAGGGCGACGGCGACGCGGCCACCTGGCTGCCGCCCAACGGGGCCTACCGCTGCACGTATGTCGCCACTCAGGTCGCCGTCAAGAAAAAGTACGGCCTGTGGGTCACCGACGCCGAGAAGGCCGCCATGAAGAAGGTCCTCGCCGGCTGCCCGAACCAGCAGCTCCCCTCGGGCGGCAACCCGACCGAGGCACCACAGCGCTTCACGGCGAGGTGAGCACGGAACGCCGCGGCCGGAGCCGCCGCAGCACGGGCGGCGGGTGATCCGGTACCTGGCCGGGCGGGCCGCCGCCTACCGTGGCCGCCATGGACGTGAAAGTGAGCAGCGTCGCCGAGCGGCCCGACCGGCTGCGCGCGATGCTCGACATGGCCGACACCTGGCCGGAGTTCGTGGCCAACGACCCCGTGGGCATCGGGCACTACGCCCGCATCGCCGCCGAACTGCCGCGGTACGCGCTGTTCGCGGAGGACCGGCACGGCGAGATCGTCGCCCACGCCTTCAGCGTGCCCTTCGCCCTCGGCGCCGAGGGCCGGGGCGTGCTGCCCGCGCGGGGCTGGGACGAGGTTCTGCTGTGGGCCTTCGCCGACCTGCGCCGCGGCACCCGCCCGGACACCGTGAGCGCCATCTCCGTCACCATCGCCCCGCACGCCCAGGGGCGCGGCCTGTCCGCCGTCATGCTCTCCGCGATGCGGGACAACGCCCGCGCCCACGGTTTCCGTGAGGTCGTCGCCCCCGTCCGCCCCAGCGCCAAGCACCGCGAGCCGTACACCCCCATGACCGAGTACGCGCACCGGGTGCGCCCCGACGGGCTGCCCGAGGACCCGTGGCTGCGGGTCCACGCGCGCGCGGGCGGCACCATCGACTCCATCGCCCCGGCCTCCATGACGGTCGGCGCCTCACTGGAGGAGTGGCGCCGCTGGACCGGGCTGCCGTTCGACACCACCGGCGACGTCGAGGTGCCCGGCGCGCTGGTCCCGGTGCGCTGCGAGGCGGAGCGGGGGTACGGCGTCTACGTCGAGCCCAATGTGTGGATGCGGCACGCGGTGTGAGTGGCGCGGGCCGGTGGGGCCGAGGAGACCGGTGACTGGTGGGGGCGCGGACGAACGAGGCCGTCGGCTGGTGGGCGCGCGGACGGGTGAGCCGCGGCCCGGGGGCCGCGGCTCGTGTTCCCGTCGTACGCGGGCGGGGACCCGCCTTCCGGATCAGGCGGCCTTGATCCCCTTCAGGGAATCGAGGATCCGGTCCGTGACCTTCTGCGCGGTCGCGGTGCCGTTGTCGCTGCCCGCCGTGGACAGCACGGTGACCACCGAGGTGCCGCTGCGCACGGCGAGGAGCGTGGTGCCGTTCTGCCAGGCGCCGCTGGTCAGGGTCATCGTGTAGGCGTCGTCACCGAGCCCGGACACGGACCGGCCGGTGAGCTTCACCTTGGCGTGCGCGTCGGTGTCCGTGAAGGAGGCGCACTCGGCCGCGACCGACCGCAGGTCCTTCATCACCGTGGCCGCCGCGCTCCCCTGGAACTCGTCGACCTCCTCGGCCACTTCCTCGGTCTTGTCCTTGTTGGTGTAGTCGTCCTGGGCGAACGACACGCCTCCCTTGAGGCCGGACACCTGGATCCAGGAGGTGCCCTCCAGCCGGGTGCAGTCCGGCTTCCCCGCCTTCTTGGCGGACGGGGAGAGGAACTGGTCGCCGCTGTCCGCGGCACCGTCGGCCTCGGCGACGAACCCGGCCGGGAAGGCCGACGCGGGCGCCAGCGCCTTCTTCAGCTGCGTGCCGGTGGCCAGTTCGGCGTTCGCGTCCTTCGCCTTGGCCGGCGCGGTGCTCGCATGGGTGCCGGCCGAGGCGCCGGACGAGCCGGAGGAGCAGGCGGTGAGGGCCAGCGGGAGTGCCGCGACGGCAAGCAGGGCGGCGACGCGGGACGAGTGGCGCATGACAGTCCTTCAGGGGTGGGTTGAGCAGGGAGAACAGTGAATGGAGCGTGCGGGCGGCGCGGGGTGTTGCAGGAGCGCCTGGTGCTGGTGCTGGTGCTGGTGCTGTGTTGGTGACCCGACCTGGCCGCGCTCACCGCGCTGCGGCTCGCGCTGCACTCCCGCGCCGGTGTGCGCGGCGCTGTGGGCGACACCCTGCGCGCCGACGCCTTCCCGGGGCTGCGCGCCGACGCGGTGCTGTGCCACCCGCCGTTCAACGAGCGCAACTGGGGGCATGACGAACTCGCCTACGACCCGCGCTGGGAGTACGGCTTCCCGGCCCGCACCGAGTCCGAACTGGCCTGGGTGCAGCACGCGTTGGCCCGGCTGGACGACGGCGGCGCCGCCGTGCTGCTGATGCCGCCGGCCGCGGCCTCCCGCCGCTCCGGGCGCCGGATCCGTGCCGATCTGCTGCGCCGGGGGGCGCTGCGGGCCGTGGTCGCGCTGCCGGTCGGGGCGGCGCCGCCGTACAACATCCCGCTGCACGTGTGGGTGCTGCGCCGGCCCGACCGGACACCGGCGGCGCCCGAGGTGCTGCTGGTGGACACGGGGGGGGTCGCCGGGGAGGCGCGCGGCGGGCCGGACTGGGCGGCGGTGCGTGACGCCGTCCTGGACGCCTGGCGGAGCTTCGCGCGTGACGGCCGGCTGGCGGAGCGCGCGGGGCTCGCGCGGTCCGTGCCGGTCATCGAACTCCTCGACGAGGACGTCGATCTCGCGCCCGCCCGCCATCTGCCGCCCGCCGCGGTGGCCGACGGCGCGGAGCAGCTGACGGCGGTGCGCGAGCGCCTCGGCGCCACGCTGCGCCTGACCGCCGGTCTCACACCGCCGCCCGCGGCGCCCGCGCCGGGCGCGCGCTGGCCGCTGACCACCGTCGGTGAACTCGCGCGCGGGGGCGCGCTGGTGATGCGCACCGGTGGAAACGGCGGCCACGCGCGCGTGCCCGTGCTGACCGACCACGACGTCCTCGCCGGGACGGCACCCTCCGGAACGCTGCCGGAGAGCGAGGAGGAGTCCGTGCTGACCGAGTCGGGCGACGTCGTCGTACCGGTGCTCGGCGGTGGCTCGGTGGCGCGCGTGATCGACGACGCGACGGAGGGTGCCGCCCTGGGGCGCAACCTCGTGCTCCTGCGCCCCGATCGCACGGCGCTCGACCCCTGGTTCCTCGCCGGCTTCCTGCGCGGTACCGCGAACAACCGGCAGGCCAGCAGCTACGCCTCCACCGCGACCCGGCTGGACGTGCGCCGGCTCCAGCTGCCCCGGCTCCCGCTCGACGAACAGCGGCGCTACGGCGCGCGTTTCCGCGCCCTCGACGAGTTCGAGCGGGCATTGCGCCGCGCGAGCCGGCTGGGGGAGCAGTTGGTGCGCGGGATGTACGACGGGCTGACGGACGGGACGGTGGCACCCGACTGAGGCGCGGCCCGGATGCCGGGGCGCGGCAACGGTTCGGTACACCCGGGACCGGCTGTCGGCGTCGGCCTATACGCTCGGACCCAGCACACACGTCCGCACGCACCAGGCCTCCAGGAGCAGCCATGCACGGCCACGGCTACGCGCCGCCTCCGCCGCAGCCACCCTCGACCTGGGTGCTGGTCGTGTTGCGCGTGATCTTCGTGGCGGTGGCGCTGCTGAGCATCGGGTTCCTGGCGTGGGTGGCGACGCTCCGCGCGGCGATCGTCACCCGCAGGCCCGCCGAGTGGTGGTTCTTCGGCGGATCCGTGGTGGTCCTCGGCATCTGCTTCGCCCTCTTCAGCACCGACCACACCGACGACTTCAGCTCGCCGAACGGCACGCTGGGCATGAGCATGCTGCTGCTGAACGCCGTTGCCTGCGTCGGCTACTACCTCTACGCGGACATACGCCACTTCCAGCGGCTCCGTCAGGCCTACACCGTGGGCGTGCCGTTCGCGCCGGGCTACCCGTACCCGCAGGCCGCGTCGCCGTTCACCATGACGACCGCGCCGATCAGGCCGAGCACGCCGAACGCGCCGAGCACGCCGCAGCCTCCGTACGCCCCGGCCCCGATGCCCCGCACGCCCGCGCCCCAGCCGCACGTCCCCGCGCCGCCCCGGCGCCCGGCGCCCACGCACATCGAGCAGGTCCGCGCCGAACTGGACGAGCTGAGCGACTACCTGCGCAAGCACGACGGCCGGCAGGACGGTCACGAGGGCGGAAGGTGAGCGTGACGGCAGGACGTGTCGTCGCCGGCCGGTACGAACTGTCCACGCTCCTCGGGCAGGGCGGCATGGGCCAGGTGTGGACGGCGTACGACCAGCGGCTGGACCGGCGCGTGGCGGTGAAGCTGCTGCGCCCCGACAAGGTGGCGGGCCAGGAGGCGGACGAGCTGCGCCGCCGGTTCCTGCGCGAGTGCCGGGTGACCGCGCAGGTCGACCACCCCGGCCTGGTCACCGTGCACGACGCGGGCAGCGAGGGCGAGGAGCTGTTCCTCGTCATGCAGTACGTCGACGGCGCCGACCTGTCCGACCACCTCGCCGAGCACGACCCGTACCCCTGGCCGTGGGCGGTCGCGGTGGCCGCGCAACTGTGCGCCGTGCTGAGCGCCGTGCACGCCGTGCCGATCGTCCACCGCGACCTCAAGCCGCGCAACGTGATGGTGAAGCAGGACGGCACGGTCACCGTGCTCGACCTGGGAGTGGCCTCGGTCATGGACACCGACACCACGCGCCTGACCCACACCGGCTCCCCGATCGGCTCCCCCGCCTACATGGCCCCTGAGCAGGCGATGGGCGGCGCGGTCGGCCCGTACACCGACCTGTACGCGCTCGGTGTGCTGCTGCACGAACTGCTCAGCGGCGACGTGCCGTTCGCGGGCTCCACGGCGCTGGGCGTGCTGCACCGGCACCTGTACGAGTCCCCGCAGCCCGTGCGCCGGCTCCGCCTGGAGGTCCCCGAGACGCTGGAGACGCTCGTGCTGCGGCTGCTCGCCAAGGACCCGCAGCACCGGCCCGCCTCCGCGCAGGAGGTGTACGAGGACCTGGCGCCGCTCCTGCCCGCGCGCGGAACGCCCACCGGGGCACCTCTGGACCCCACGCGCCCCTTCCTGCGCCCGCACGCCCCCTGGCCGGACCGGGCTCGGACCCCCGCGCCCCAGCCCGCCCCCGTCGCGCCCGCGCCGCCGGTCGTCGAGAAGCCGGACGTCGCCGCGGCCGTGGACGAGGTCAAGCGGCTGCTGGGGGAGGGGCGCATCACCCAGGCCGTGGACATCCTGGGCGCGATCCTGCCCGCCGCCGCCGAACAGCACGGCGCGCACTCCCCGGTCGTGCGCTCCCTGCGCAAGCAGTACGCGGCCACGCTCATGGACGACGGCCAGTACCGGCGCGCGCTGCCCGAACTGCGACGCCTCGCCGACGAACGCGCCGCCGAGGCCGGCCAGGCCGACCCGCAGTCCCTGCGCTACCGCTACGAGGCCGCGCAGTGCCTGGAGCAGCTCGGCGAACCGGCGGCGGCGCTCGCCGAGTACCGCGCGCTGCTGCCGTACTACGAGAACCGGTACGTCTTCGGCGACCCCCAGCTCGCGCACGAGGTGCGCCGGCGCGTCGGACACCTCCTGCTCGCCCTGGGCGACCGCCCCGCCGCGCACGACACGCTCGCCCGGCTGCTGATGGACGTGGAACGGCTGCACGGCCCCGGTCACCCGATGGCCCTGGAGATCCGGCGCACGCTCCAGTGGCTGGGCCAGGTGCGCGGCTGACGCCGTCGGTTGATACCTTGCGCTTCGCTTTGCCGGTGGCTGAACAACTTTGCCGGGCGAAGCACAAAGGGTGACGCACACAAGGGGTGGGGCTCATGACCGGTCATCGGCAGTCGAAGAGACGCAGACACATCACGTGGGCGGTCGCCGGTGCCGCCGTGGTGGCCGGGGCCGGGATCGCCGCCCAGACCTCCATGGCCGCGACCGCGTGGCCGGCGCAGAAGACGTTCACCGGGCGGGCGTTCGACACCTGCACCGCGCCCTCGCTGTCCGCGATGAAGGCCTGGCACACCGGCTTCTACGGCGCCGCCGCCGTCTATGTGGGCGGCAAGAACCGCGGCTGCACCCAGCCCAGCCTCACCGCCTCCTGGGTGAAGTCGGTCAACTCCCTCGGCTGGAAGCTCATCCCGATCTACGTCGGCGCCCAGCCACCCTGCCAGTCCGGCTCCGACCCGGAGAAGCTGACCGCGTCCACGGCCGCCTCCCTGGGCACGAAGGACGCCGCCGACGCCGTGGCCAAGGCCTCCGCGCTCGGCATGAAGGCGGGCAGCCCGGTCTACCTCGACATGGAGCCGTACGACATCACGAACACGGCGTGCGCCGCCGCCGTGCTGACCTACGTGCGCGCCTTCGACAAGGGCCTGCGCGCGAAGACGTACCGCAGCGGCTACTACGGCTTCAGCAGCTCCAGCGCCAAGGCGATCGCGACCGCCAAGGACAAGACGGACCTGCCGGGCAACCTCTGGTACGCGCTGTGGGACAAGCAGAACACGACGAGCGCGGACTGGCCGTGGGGGACGAGCCGGTTCACGGACCACAGCCGCGGTCATCAGTACATGGTCGACAGCAAGGAGACGCACGGCGGCGTCACGCTCACCGTCGACCGGGACGCGTGGGACGCGCCCGTGGCCGTCGTCGGCTGAGCCCCGTGGCGTAAGGGACGCCTGCGGCGGTGCCCGAAGCGCGCGTGAATCGTTGGTCCAACGGGTTGGCCCCGGCCGTCCCACTGCCTACCATCGATCACCGCAAGACCTTGTGCACCGTCGCACAATCTCCCCTTGGAGGTTCCCTTGCACCGCCGCCGTCGCACCGCGTTCGTCCTCACCGCCGCGATCGCCGCCGCGGCACCCCTGCTGACCGCCTGCGGAAGCGACGCGCACCCGGGCGCCGCGGCCGTCGTCGGCGGGCAGCGGATCACCGTCGCCCAGCTGCAGAGCCGGGTCGACGAGGTCCGCAGGGCACAGCGGGCCGCGGTGTCGGACGAGGCCCAGTACCAGCAGGTCCTCGCCTCCACCAGCAGCCTCACCCGCGACACCCTGCACAACATGGTCCTCGACCAGGTGCTGCACCGCGCCGCGCAGGACGCGGGCATCTCGGTGAGCCGCAACGAGGTCGAGCAGATGCGCGCGGGCATGGAACAGCAGGCGGGCGGCGCCAAGGCGCTCCAGACTGCCTGGCTGCAGAAGTACGGCATCGCCCCGGCCCGCCTCGACGACAACCTCCAGCTCCAGCTGGAGGCGCAGAAGCTGGCCAGGAAGCTCGGCACCGACACCAGCCGGCCCGCCTTCTGGAAGGCGCTGTCCAAGGCGTCCCAGGAGCTGCACATCGACCTCAACCCGCGCTACGGCGCCTGGGACGTGCAGAAGAGCAGCCGGGTGGACGCCAGGACACCGTGGGTGCGGGAGGTCACGACGAGCGCCGGGGGCGGAGAGCCGGTCACCGCGTAGCGCGGTGGCGGCCCGGCCGGGTGCCGTCGTAGCCCTTGTCCACAGGTGGCGGTCCTACGATCACACGACTCCCCCCGGCCTGTGGACAACCGAATCCGCTCGTTCCCGCCGTGGGTTACGTTCGGATCGTGAACGCATCCAGCTCCGACCTCGCCCCCGCGGCCGGCCCCGGCCGTATCGTCCTGCTCACCACCAGCCACCGCGTCGCGCCCGGCCTGCTGTCCTGGCCCGCCTGGCAGGCCCTGCGCGCGGCCGACGCGGTGCTGTGCGCGGACGGCGCGCACCCGCAGCTGCCGTATCTGCGCGAGGCCGGGATAGCGGTCGCGGAGGCGTCCCCCACCGCCCAGGAGCTGGTCGACGCGTGCTGCGGCGGCCGGACGGTGGTGGTCGTGGCCACCGGCGAGGGGGAGCCCGCCCTCACCGACGGTCTGGCCCGGCTGGCCGGCTCCGGCCGCGTCGCCATGCCGGAGCTGGAGCTGCTGCCCGCCTCCTACGACCTGCCCGGCGCCCGCCTGCTGGACCTCGTGCAGGTCATGGACCGGATCCGCGCCGAGTGCCCGTGGTCCTCCCGGCAGACCCACGAGGGCCTCGCCAAGTACGGCATCGAGGAGGCGTACGAACTGGTCGAGGCGATCGAGGCCGGCGAGCGCGAGGAACTGCGCGAGGAGCTGGGCGACGTCCTCCTCCAGGTCGTCTTCCACTCCCGGATCGCCGAGGAGCACCCGGACGCGCCGTTCTCCGTGGACGACGTGGCCGGCGGCATCGTCGCCAAGCTCGTCCACCGGCATCCGCACGTCTTCGGGGACGAGAAGGCCGAGACCCCGGAGGACGTCAAGGAGCACTGGCTGCGTACCAAGGCCGAGGAGAAGCGACGCACCTCGGTCACGGAGGGCGTCCCGCTCGGCCAGCCCGGGCTGGCCCTCACCGCCAAGCTCGCCTCCCGCGCCCGTACGGCGGGCCTGGACGTCCCCCTCCCGCGCGGCGAGGGCGTCGGCTACGACCTGCTCGCCCTGGCGGTCCGCGCCGAGGCGTCCGGCGTCGACCCCGAGGCCGCGCTGCGCGCGGCGGCGCGGGTGTACCGGGACGCGATACGCCGGGCGGAGGGCGTCGCGCCGCAGGGTGCTGCGGCTCCGGGCGGCCACCGGGACGCGGAGGCCCACCGGGATCCGGATAACGTCGAGGAGTGAGCGACCAGCACCACCCCTCGACCACCCCCGGACCACCGGCCGACCCCGCCGTGATCTCCGCCGGGGACCCAGCCGCCGAGCCCGCCGAGTCCGCCGGGGCACCGGGCGCCGGCCCCGCCGCGCCTCCCGCCGAGCGGTCCGGCACCGCCGGTGCCTGCGCAGGAGGCGAGGGCCTGGACACGGACGCCGCCCCGGCCCTGTTCACCTGGGAGTTCGCCGCCGATCCCTACCCCGCCTACGCGTGGCTGCGGGAGGACGCGCCGGTACGGCGGACGCGGCTGCCCAGCGGGGTGGAGGCCTGGCTGGTCACGCGGTACGCCGATGCCCGGCAGGCCCTCGCCGACCAGCGGCTGAGCAAGAACCCGGCGCATCACGACGAGCCCGCGCACGCCAAGGGCAAGACCGGCATCCCGGGCGAGCGCAAGGCCGAGCTGATGACGCATCTGCTCAACATCGACCCGCCGGACCACACCCGGCTGCGCCGGCTGGTCAGCAAGGCGTTCACGCCCCGGCGCGTCGCCGAGTTCGCGCCCCGGGTGCAGGAGCTGACCGACCGGCTCATCGACCGGTTCGCCGAAAGGGGGTCCGCCGACCTCATCCACGAGTTCGCCTTCCCGCTCCCCATCTACGCCATCTGCGACATGCTCGGCGTCCCGCGCGAGGACCAGGACGACTTCCGGGACTGGGCGGGGATGATGATCCGGCACGGAGGAGGGCCGCGGGGCGGGGTCGCGCGGTCCGTCAAGAAGATGCGCGGCTATCTCGCCGAGCTGATCCACAAGAAGCGCGAGGCACTGCCCGCCGAACCCGCGCCCGGCGAGGACCTGATCTCCGGCCTCATCCGCGCCTCCGACCACGGCGAGCACCTCACCGAGAACGAGGCCGCGGCGATGGCCTTCATCCTGCTGTTCGCCGGTTTCGAGACGACCGTGAACCTGATCGGCAACGGCACCTACGCGCTGCTCACCCACCCCGGACAGCGCGGGCGGCTGCAGGACTCGCTGGCGCGGGGCGAACGGGATCTGCTGGAGACCGGCATCGAGGAACTGCTGCGCTACGACGGCCCGGTGGAGCTGGCCACCTGGCGGTTCGCCACCGAGCCGCTCAGCATCGGCGGCCAGGACATCGCGCCCGGCGACCCGGTGCTCGTGGTGCTCGCGGCGGCCGACCGGGACCCGGAGCGGTTCGCCGAGCCGGACGTGCTGGACCTCTCGCGCCGGGACAACCAGCACCTCGGCTACGGCCACGGCATCCACTACTGCCTGGGCGCGCCGCTCGCCCGCCTGGAGGGCCAGAGCGCGCTCGCCACCCTGCTCACCCGGCTGCCCGACCTGCGGCTCGCGGCCGATCCGGCCGATCTGCGCTGGCGCGGCGGACTCATCATGCGGGGCCTGCGCACGCTGCCGGTGGAGTTCACTCCGGTCCGCTGACGTCACGGGTCCGCCACAAACATGACAGCGGCTCAACTCTGTGATCTTCACGTGATCTGTGCGGCATTAACTTGTGACAAGTGATCGTCTGCCGATACGTTCACCCATCAGCGTGGCGACCGGCACCATCCGCCACGCCGTCCCTGCTGTCGCACGAAAGGTTTCCGCATGCTCTCCGGGAACGGTCGTCACCGTCGCCCCCGTCAGGCTCCGGCCCTCATCGTCGCGGCGGGAGTGACCGGCTCCGCCATCGCCATCCCGCTGCTCGGCGCCGCGAGCGCCCACGCGGCCGACGGCACCACGTGGGACAAGGTCGCCGAGTGCGAGAGCGGGGGTTCCTGGAGCGCGAACAGCGGCAACGGGTACTACGGCGGTCTGCAGATCTCGCAGGACGACTGGGACAAGTACGGCGGCACGCAGTACGCCGACAGCCCCGACCAGGCCAGCCGCAACCAGCAGATCGCCGTCGCCGAGAAGATCCTCGCCGACCAGGGCACCAAGCCGTGGACCATGTGCGCGCTGACCGCCGGGCTGACCTCCAACTCTGGTTCGGTCAAGGTCGACACGGGCGTCGGCGGCTCCGGCAACGGCAAGGGGTCGGGCGACGACTCCGCCTCGGCCGACACCTCCGACTCCTCCGGCCTGCCGGACGGCTCCGGGTCGGGGTCCGGCTCGGGTTCCGGGAGCGGCTCCGGTTCGGGCTCCCAGTCGGGCGCGAAGTCCGGCTCCGGCGCGGGTTCTTCCGTGGGCTCCGGCAGCACGGCCACGCCGGGCGCGAGCGAGGGTTCCGGCACGGCGTCGGGCGGGAAGCGTGACTCCGGCGGGACCGACACCCCCAAGTCCGACAAGACCGACAAGGCGGGTGCGTCCGGTTCTGCGGGAGCCGGAGGTTCCACCGGTTCGTCGGGCACCGGGAACGCGCCGGCGAGCGACAGTTCCCCGACGGCCGTCCCCGGAACCGACGAGTCGGACAATTCCCGCCAGAGTCCCGGCTCTTGGAGCCTCGTCGACACCGGAGCGCTCAGCAGTGGCGGACGTCACCGCGGGGACAGTGCGGACGAAAGCGCGGCAAACGGTCAGAACGCCACGTCCGCCGGCCGCCATGCGGGCAGCGGGCCGGCCACCTACACCGTCCGCGAGGGCGACACGCTCGCCTCCATCGCCGACTCCCTTGGCGTCGACGGCGGATGGCATGCGCTCTACGACGGCAACATCAAGGTGATAGGCGCCGACCCGAACCTCATCGCCGCCGGTCAGACGCTGGAAGTGGGTCGCGAAACGGGCGCGCGATAGCGGGAGTTGACGCCCCAGTTGATCGCTAATGTCCGGTTTGGCGAAAGTGTGGGATGAGTCTCAGAAGCCCTGATCGTCTTTGAAATTCCGTCGATCGCGTGTCTACGGTCAGGACCGCTCGTCACCACGAGCCCCGGCAGCCGCAACGCCGAATCCTGCCAGCGGTCGCCCGGGAACAGTCGTCGCGTCAAGCGCCGTAGGCAGGAGCGGGGGACCCAAGGTAGGCGCCGGAACCGGCAGTTGACGCCGGAACCGGCTTGGGGTGAAGCCGCAGGCCCGCGACAGCGGGCGTGCGGCCGGGCAACTCAACCGGCCCGAACCCGACAGCTCACCTCGCAGGCGTCGGTGAGGGGATCGATCCATGCTGTTCTCCGGCAAGGGCAAGCACCGTCGCCCGTCCAAGGCCACCCGCGTCATCGCGCTCGCCGGTGTCACCGGTGCCGCCGTCGCCGCCCCGCTGATGGCGGCCGGCAACGCCTCCGCCGCCACCGCCTCCGAATGGGACGCGGTCGCCCAGTGCGAGTCCGGCGGGAACTGGTCCATCAACACCGGCAACGGCTACTACGGTGGCCTGCAGTTCTCCGCCTCCACCTGGGCCGCGTACGGCGGCACCGCGTACGCCCCGCAGGCCAACCAGGCCGGCAAGGCGCAGCAGATCGCGGTCGCCGAGAAGGTCCTCGCCGCGCAGGGCAAGGGCGCCTGGCCGGTCTGCGGCACGGGGCTGTCCTCCGCCGCGTACAACGGCTCCGCCCCGAGCGCCGGCTCCAGCTCGTCGAGCAGCAGCTCCGCCGGCAGCGGCGCCGGCACCACCACCCGCTCCACCGACGGGCAGGCCGCCTCCCGCTCCGCCGAGCGCACGGCCCCGTCCGCGAGCAAGACCGTCACCACCCCGACCGGCAAGAAGGTCAAGAAGGGCGACGGCGAGTACAAGGTCGTCAAGGGTGACACCCTCAGCTCCATCGCCGAGAAGCACCAGGTGCGGGGCGGCTGGCAGAAGCTGTTCGAGCTGAACAAGGACATCATCGACAACGCCGACCTCATCTACCCGGGTCAGCAGCTGCACCTGAAGTGACATCCGGCTCCGGCCGGACCCGCAGGGCCCTCACATCCCCACCCCCCACACTGAGGACCCCGTGAGGGCCACCCCCCGTCCCCACGGGCTCCCCGCCCCGGCGCGTGTTCCCCCGTACGCGCCGGGGCGGGGTCTTTTCACCCCCACACCGCTCCCCCCGGCCCCCGGCGTTCCGCCGGGCCAACCCCGACGCCGCCCTCCGCGCCCGCCGCACGCCCGAGCCTTCCCCGCCCCGCCAGGTCGGTCCCGGCTCTCGCCCCCACCGCTCGCTCCGGCACTCGAACGCTCCGGCCGGCCAGGCCCCGCCCCCGGCGTCCGCCCCCGCCCCACTCGTTTGCCCGCTCTTCACCCGCGCCCCCCTTTGTTCCGCTGGTGAACAATGGGTACCGTCTGCGTGTCCCTCCCCGTCCACGGGGCGGTCGGTCGGTGGCTGATCCCCCGGAGACGGTTAGGCTCTAGTCGCAAGGCACAGCCGTAAGGCACACCACTTCGCAGTTCCAGCGTCACATCCAAGAAGGAGATGCTCGTGCCGTCCATCGACGTCGTCGTAGCCCGGGAAATCCTGGACTCCCGAGGCAACCCCACGGTCGAGGTCGAGGTCGGCCTCGACGACGGCAGCACGGGTCGTGCCGCCGTCCCGTCCGGCGCCTCCACCGGTGCCTTCGAGGCCATCGAGCTGCGCGACGGTGACCCGAACCGCTACCAGGGCAAGGGCGTCGAGAAGGCCGTCCTCGCCGTCATCGAGCAGATCGGCCCGGAGCTGGTCGGCTACGACGCCACCGAGCAGCGCCTGATCGACCAGGCCATGTTCGACCTGGACGCCACGGACAACAAGGGCTCCCTCGGCGCCAACGCCATCCTCGGCGTCTCGCTGGCCGTGGCCCACGCCGCCTCCGAGGCCTCCGACCTGCCGCTGTTCCGCTACCTCGGTGGCCCGAACGCGCACCTGCTGCCCGTCCCGATGATGAACATCCTGAACGGCGGCTCGCACGCCGACTCCAACGTGGACATCCAGGAGTTCATGATCGCCCCCGTAGGTGCGGAGTCCTTCTCCGAGGCCCTGCGCTGGGGCGCCGAGGTCTACCACACGCTGAAGAAGGTCCTGAAGAGCAAGGGCCTGTCCACCGGCCTCGGCGACGAGGGCGGCTTCGCCCCCAACCTGGAGTCCAACCGCGCCGCCCTGGACCTCATCCTGGAGGCCGTCAAGGAGGCCGGTTACGTCCCCGGCGAGCAGATCGCCCTCGCGCTCGACGTCGCCGCCTCCGAGTTCTACAAGGACGGCAAGTACCTCTTCGAGGGCAAGGAGCGCTCCGCCGCCGAGATGACGGAGTACTACGAGGAGCTGGTGGCGGCCTACCCGCTGGTCTCCATCGAGGACCCGCTGTTCGAGGACGACTGGGCCGGCTGGAAGGTCATCACCGACCGCCTCGGTGACAAGGTCCAGCTCGTCGGCGACGACCTGTTCGTCACCAACCCCGAGCGCCTCGCCCGCGGCATCGAGGAGGGCACCGCCAACGCCCTGCTCGTGAAGGTGAACCAGATCGGCTCGCTGACCGAGACCCTGGACGCCGTCGAGCTGGCCCAGCGCAACGGCTTCAAGTGCATGATGTCCCACCGCTCCGGCGAGACCGAGGACGTCACCATCGCCGACCTCGCCGTCGCCACCAACTGCGGCCAGATCAAGACCGGCGCCCCGGCCCGCTCCGAGCGCGTCGCCAAGTACAACCAGCTGCTGCGCATCGAGGAGATCCTCGACGACGCCGCGGTGTACGCCGGCCGCAGCGCCTTCCCGCGCTTCAAGGGCACCGCCCAGATCTCCAAGGGCTGAGCCAGTCCGGGCTAAGTCTTAGCCAGTCGTACGTACGTCCCCGTACCGGTCCCGTACCGTGTCCGGGGACGTACGCACGTGTGAAGCGCGAGGCAGAAGGCAAGGGGAGGCGGAGAGCCACGATGGCCGCACGGGACCGGGACCGTTTCTCCACCGCGACCAGGCTGCGGCTGCTCGGCGAGCAGACCGCGGCCCGGGTCTACCGTTCCCAGAGCAAGCGGCAGGCCCGCCGCTCCCGGCTCACCGGGCGCGCCGCGCTGCTCGTCCTGGTGCTGTGCTCGATGATCGTCGCGCTCGCCTACCCGATGCGTCAGTACGTCTCCCAGCGCGCGCAGATCTCCGACCTCCAGCGGCAGCAGCGACAGGCCGGCAAGCGCGTCGAGCAGCTGCGCGACCTCAAGGCACGCTGGCAGGACGACGCCTACGCCGAGCAGCAGATCCGGCGCCGGCTGCATTATGTGATGCCGGGGGAGACCGGGTACGTGGTCGTCGACCCCCATGCGGCCCGGCAGTCCCGCGCCGACCTGAAGGCCGCCCAGCGGCCCTGGTACGCCAACGTCTGGGACGGGGTCGACAAGTCCGACGCCTCCGACCAGTGAGCCGGCCGCCGGCCGGTGACCGACAGAAAGCCATCCGAAAGCAGTCATGGAAACCCCTCCGCCGCCCACTTCGCGCACCGAGCCCACCGACGCGGACGTCGAGGCCTTCAAGCAGCAGCTCGGCCGCCCGCCGCGGGGCCTGCGGGCCATCGCGCACCGCTGCCCGTGCGGCCAGCCGGACGTCGTGGAGACGGCGCCGCGGCTGCCCGACGGCACGCCCTTCCCGACGTTGTACTACCTGACGTGCCCGAAGGCGTCCTCCGCCATCGGCACGCTGGAGGCGAACGGCGTGATGAAGGAGATGACCGAGCGGCTCGCGACCGACCCGGAGCTGGCCGCCGCGTACCGCGCCGCGCACGAGGACTACATCCGGCGCCGGGACGAGATCGAGGAGCTGAAGGGCTTCCCGAGCGCGGGCGGCATGCCGGACCGGGTGAAGTGCCTGCACGTCCTGGTCGCCCACTCGCTGGCCGCCGGCCCGGGCGTGAACCCGCTCGGCGACGAGGCCCTGGCGATGCTGCCGGAGTGGTGGCGCAAGGGCGCCTGCGTGACGCTCACCGAGAACGCCGAAGGCACCGGCGAACGCCCCGAGGGAGACGAGAAGTGACCCGTGTCGCCGCCATCGACTGCGGTACCAACTCCATCCGTCTGCTCGTCGCCGACGCGGACCCCGCGACCGGCGAACTGGTCGACCTGGACCGCCGGATGACGATCGTGCGGCTCGGCCAGGGCGTCGACCGCACCGGGCGGCTCGCGCCGGAGGCGCTGGAGCGCACGTTCGCCGCGTGCCGGGAGTACGCCGGGATCATCAAGGAGCACGGCGCCGAGAAGCTCCGCTTCGTCGCCACCTCCGCCTCCCGGGACGCCGAGAACCGCGACGAGTTCGTGCGCGGGGTGCTGGACATCCTCGGGGTCGAGCCGGAGGTGATCACCGGCGACCAGGAGGCCGAGTACTCCTTCACCGGCGCCACCAAGGAGCTGACCGGCCGCACCGACCTCGCCAGGCCGTACCTGGTGGTGGACATCGGCGGCGGCTCCACCGAGTTCGTCGTCGGCGAGGAGCACGTGCGGGCCGCGCGCTCGGTCGACGTCGGCTGTGTGCGGATGACCGAACGGCACCTGGTGCGCGGCGGCGAGGTCTGCGACCCGCCCACCGAGGAGCGGATCGCCGCGATGAGGGCCGACATCGAGGCCGCCCTGGACCTCGCGGAGCAGACCGTCCCGCTGCGGGCGGCGCACACCCTGGTGGGCCTCGCCGGGTCCGTCACCAGCGTCTCGGCCATCGCCCAGGACCTGCCGGAGTACGACTCCGCGCGCATCCACCACTCCCGCGTCTCCTACGACCGGGTCCGCGAGATCACCGAGTCGCTGCTGCGCTCCACGCACGCCGAGCGCGCCGCGATCCCGTCCCTGCATCCCGGCCGGGTCGACGTCATCGGCGCGGGCGCCCTCGTCCTGCTCGCGATCATGGAGCGGATCGGCGCCGGGGAGGTCGTGGTGAGCGAGCACGACATCCTCGACGGCATCGCGTGGTCGGTGGCGTAGCCCACTTCGGTTACCTGTCAGTAGCCTTCTGCTGAGCAGGTCGGATAACGTTTGAGCGGCTTCCGGGGGCCCTTCGGGGCTCCTCGGTGACACGTCGTCGGAAAACTTCGTGAAGTTCTTCACAAGGAATTCGGCCGGGGTGGCGTACGCAAGGGCCCCTGTTGGTCCTTTCGGGGGTCGAATGGCCCCTTGAACGCGTTCAGATGAGGGGTGTACGTCCCCTTCGGGTCGCGCACCGACGAGGGTGTCTCGGGCGGCTCACACACCCGCCCGACGCCGAGAGAGGCAGCTCACGCGGCCTTGACAACGGACATCGGGGGGTCCGGGTTCCCGGCGGCGGCCATGACCTGCGTCACGCGAGTCGCGGAGTGTAGCACAGGCCCTGCCGATCCTTGTGAAGGGGCGCACGAGCACCCCTCCTGGAGCGGGTGGATACTCGATGCCATGAGCACCACGGAGCGTCCCAGGATCCTCGTAGTAGGCGGTGGGTACGTAGGCCTGTACGCAGCTCGGCGCATCCTCAAGAAGATGCGCTTCGGAGAGGCGACCGTCACGGTCGTCGACCCCCGGTCGTACATGACCTACCAGCCCTTCCTCCCCGAAGCCGCCGCCGGCAGCATCTCCCCTCGCCACGTCGTCGTCCCGCTGCGACGCGTGCTGCCGAAGGCGGAGGTCCTCACCGGTCGGGTCACCACCATCGACCAGGACCGCAAGGTCGCCACGATCGCCCCGCTGGTGGGCGAGGCGTACGAGCTGCCGTTCGACTACCTGGTCATCGCGATGGGCGCGGTCTCCCGCACCTTCCCGATCCCCGGCCTCGCCGAGCAGGGCATCGGCATGAAGGGCATCGAGGAGTCCATCGGCCTGCGCAACCACGTGCTGGAGCAGCTGGACAAGGCCGACTCCACGACCGACGAGGAGATCCGCCGCAAGGCGCTCACCTTCGTCTTCATCGGCGGTGGCTTCGCGGGCGCGGAGACCATCGGCGAGGTCGAGGACATGGCCCGGGACGCGGCCAAGTACTACAAGAACGTGTCCCGTGAGGACATGCGTTTCGTCCTCGTCGACGCCGCCGACAAGATCCTGCCGGAGGTCGGCCCCAAGCTCGGCCAGTACGGCAAGGAGCACCTGGAGAGCCGGGGCGTGGAGATCTACCTCTCCACCTCCATGGACTCCTGCGTCGACGGCCACGTGGTGCTGAAGAACGGCCTCGAGGTCGACTCCAACACCATCGTCTGGACCGCCGGCGTCAAGCCGAACCCGGCCCTCGCCCGCTTCGGTCTGCCCCTCGGCCCGCGCGGTCACGTCGACTGCGAGCCGACCCTCCAGGTCAAGGGCACGGACTACATCTGGGCCGCCGGCGACAACGCCCAGGTCCCGGACCTCGTCGGCCGCAAGGCGGGCAACGAGAACGCCTGGTGCCCGCCGAACGCCCAGCACGCGCTGCGCCAGGCCCGGGTCCTCGGCGACAACGTGGTCTCCGGCATGCGGGGCTTCCCGCAGAAGGAGTACGAGCACGCCAACAAGGGTGCGGTCGCCGGTCTCGGCCTGCACAAGGGCGTGGCGATGATCGTCATGGGCAAGATGAAGATCAAGCTCAAGGGCCGCCTCGCCTGGTACATGCACCGTGGCTACCACGGCATGGCGATGCCGACCTGGAACCGCAAGATCCGCGTCTTCGCCGACTGGACCCTCGGCATGTTCCTCAAGCGCGAGGTCGTCTCCCTGGGCGCCATGGAGAACCCGCGCGAGGAGTTCTACGAGGCCGCCAAGCCGGCCCCGGTCGCCGCCGCCAAGACCGAGGAGAAGGCCAAGGCCTCCTGACCTCCCGTCACGCGAGACACCCCCGAAGGGCCTCCTGCCATCCGTGGTGCGGGAGGTCCTTCGGCGTTCCCGGACGGCGCCGCGCACCCCGCCAACTGCGTGGCCACTACACCGGTTTTGCCCAGTCGTAACTCCTTTGCGGGACTGCGCCGAAGGCTTTGTGGTGTTTACGTGGTAACCGGCATCCGGGATCTCGCCTTGGAGGTGTGCGCCATGGCCGACGCCGCGTCGCGGCTGAGGAGTCTTGCCGAGCAACTGCTGGGAGCCCCGCTCCCCGTGCGGATCCGGGCCTGGGACGGCTCGCAGGACGGGCCGCCGGACGCGCCGGCGCTGGTCGTGCGCAACCGCCGCGCCCTGCGCCGCATCCTGTTCAAACCGGGCGAGCTGGGCCTCGTCCGCGCCTGGGTCGCCGGCGACCTGGACGTCGAGGGCGACCTGTACAGCGTGCTGGACGCGATGGCGGCCCTGGTGTGGGAGCGCGGCGAGGACGCCCGCACCCTCCGCCAGGCCGTGCGCGACCCGCAGGTGCGCGCGGCCGCCCGCGACCTGCTCAGGCTCGCCGGGCCCCCGATTCCGCCCGCCCCGCCGCGCGAGGAGGTCCGCCGGCCCCGCCGGCGCCTGCACACCCGGCGCACCGACAAGCGGGCCATCAGCCACCACTACGACGTCGGCAACGACTTCTACGAGCTGGTGCTCGGGCCGTCCATGGTCTACTCGTGCGCCTACTGGGAGGACGGCGCGACCCTGGAGACCGCCCAGCGCGACAAGCTCGGACTCGTCTGCGCCAAGCTCGGCCTGAGGGAGGGTCAGCGGCTGCTGGACGTGGGTTGCGGCTGGGGCTCCATGGCGATCCACGCGGCCCGCGAGCACGGCGTGAGCGCCGTCGGGGTCACGCTGTCGCAGGAGCAGGCGGTGTACGCCCGCAAGCGGGTCGCCGACGAGGGCCTGGCCGACCGGGTGGAGGTCCGCGTCCAGGACTACCGGGACGTGACGGACGGCCCCTTCGACGCCATCTCCTCCATCGGCATGGCCGAACACGTCGGCGCCGAACGCTACCTGGAGTACGCGAGCCGGCTGCATGGCCTGCTCAAACCCGGCGGACGGCTGCTCAACCACCAGATCGCGCGCCGCCCGCAGCGCGACGAGTCGGCGTACGAGGTGGACGACTTCATCGACGCCTACGTCTTCCCCGACGGCGAACTGGCCCCCATCGGCACCACCGTCACCCAGCTGGAGCGCGCCGGCTTCGAGGTGCGGGACGTGGAGTCGATCCGCGAGCACTACGCCCGCACCCTGCGCCGCTGGGTCGCCAACCTGGAGGCGGACTTCGGCCGCGCGGTCCGGCTCACCAGCCCGGGGCGCGCCCGCGTCTGGCGGCTGTACATGGCCGCCTCCGCGCTCTCCTTCGAGCACAACCGCATCGGCGTCAACCAGGTCCTGGCCGTGCGCACCCCGGAATCGGGCGCGTCCGGGCTGCCGCTGCGCACGCGTACCTGGAACACGGTCTGACGACCCGTACGGCAAAAGGGGGGGCCTCGCAGCCGCGAGGCCCCCCCTTTTTTCCGGTGCCCTGCGGCTACTCGGCCTTGATCGCCGCCAGCATGTTCAGCTTCGCCGCGCGCCGCGCCGGCCACAGGGCGGCCAGCACGCCGACCGCGCCCGCCAGCAGCAGGAAGACCGCCATCCGGCCCCAGGGCAGGACCAGTTCGTACGTCGGCATCTTCGTGCCCAGCAGCTGACCGGCCGCCCAGCCGAAGAACACGCCCAGGCCGATGCCGAGCACGCCACCGAACAGGGAGATCACCAGGGACTCCAGGCGGACCATCCGCTTGACCGCCTTGCGGTCCAGGCCGATCGCGCGGAGCATGCCGATCTCCTGGGAGCGCTCGAAGACGGACATGGCCAGGGTGTTGATGACACCGAGGACGGCGACGATCACCGCCATGCCGAGCAGGCCGTAGAGCATGTTCAGCATCGTCGTGAACATCTGGGCGATCTCGTTGGAGATGTCCTTCTTGTCCTGGATCTTGATGGCCGGGTTGGTGCCGAGGACCTTCGCCAGCCGGTCCTTCGTCGCCCCGGAGGCGCCGTCGGCCGTCCTGACCATGACCTGCATGTCGGCCGGGTCCTTCAGATGCGGGGTGAGGACCTTGTCGTCGACCATGATCCCGCGGATCATGTCGTTGCCCTCGTAGACGCCGGCGACGGTCAGCTGCCGGGCCTTGCCGTCCTCGAAGTGCGCGGTGAAGTGCGAGCCGGGCGTCCAGCCGTACTCCTTGGCCCGGTCCTTGTCGACGACGACCCGCGTGCCGCTCACCGTGAAGGAGCCGTCGTCCACCGTCAGGTCGGTCAGCTTCCCGATGGAGGCGCCGTCGACGCCGGTCAGGAACTCCGTCTTGCCGTCGATGCGGGACACGGCGTTGCGCAGCGGGCTGCTGGCGGTGACGCCGTCGGCCGCGGCGAGCTTGGTCGCCACCTCCGGGGAGAGCGGGGAGCGGTTGGCCATCGACACGACGTAGTCCGCGCGGATCGCCGAGGACGCCATCTTGTCGATGGCCGTCTGCAGGCTGCCCGCCATCACCGTCATGCCGGTGATCAGGGTCAGGCCGATCATCAGCGCGGAGGCGGTGGCCGCCGTGCGGCGCGGGTTGCGCACCGAGTTCTGCCGGGCCAGCTTGCCCGAGACACCGAAGACACGCAGTACCGGGGACGCCGCCGCGATCAGCGGGCGGGACAGCAGCGGGGTCAGGATGAAGACGCCGATGATGAGCAGGACCGCGCCGATGCCCATCGGGCCCTGGGCGGAGTCGGCGTTCATCGTCGTGGCCGCGAGGACCACGGCGACGCCCGCCCCGGCGAACAGCGCGCCGAAGGTGTTGCGCAGCACCAGCGACTTGGTGGTGGCCTTGGCGTGCACGCTGCTCATCGCCGCCACCGGCGGGATCTTCGCGGCCCGGCGGCCGGGCAGCCAGGCGGCCAGCATGGTGACGAGGACGCCGACCGCGAGGGCGGCCGCCACCGTGCCGGGGCTGATCACCAGCGGTCCGTCGGGCACGCTCGCGCCGAAGGAGCCGAGCAGCGAGCGCAGTCCGGCGCCGATGCCGATACCGGCGGCGAGCCCCGCCACACCGGCGACCGCGCCGACCGCGAACGCCTCGATGAGCACCGAGCGGGTGACCTGGCGGCGGGAGGCGCCGACCGCGCGCAGCAGGGCCAGTTCCCGGGTGCGCTGGGCGACCAGCATGGTGAAGGTGTTGGCGATGATGAACGTGCCGACGAACAGGGCGATACCGGCGAACACCAGCAGCGCCTGCTTCAGCCCGCTCATCGAGTCGGCGATCTGCTTGGCCTGGTCGTCGGCGAGCTGCTTGCCGGTGGTGGTCTCCACCAGACGCGTGGGCAGGGCCTTGTCCAGCCCGGCCTTGAGCGCGGACTGGCTGGTGCCGGGCGCGGCCTTGACGTCGATCTCGTCGTACGCGCCCTTCTTGCCGAACAGCGCCTGCGCGGTCGCGGTGTCGAAGAGCGTGAGGCTGCCGCCCGCGGCGACGTTGCCGTCGTCGGTGGTGAAGACGCCCACGACGGTCGGCGTGAGGACGGGGCCGTCGACGGAGAGCCGCACGGTGTCGCCGACCTTGTAGCCGGTGCGCTCGGCGGTCTTGGAGTCGATCAGCACCTCGCCCCTGCCGTGCGGGGCGTGGCCGCTGACCAGCGGGTAGCGGGCGTCCTGGGTGCCCCAGTAGTTGCCGCCGTTGGACTGCCAGTCGCCGCCGACGAGCTTGCCGTCCTTGCCGGCGAGGGCGGTGAAGCCGGTGACGACACCGGTCGCGGAGGCGGCGCCGGGGACCTTGGCGGCCTTGTCCAGCGTGGCCCGGGTCAGGTCCGGCGTCCGGCCGACCTTGTCGCCCTCGGACTGCTGGTACTTGGGCCGTACGGCGACGTCGACCTGGTCGAAGCCCTTGGCACTGCTCTTCTGGTAGGCGTCGGAGATGGTGTTGGTGAAGACCAGCGTCCCGGACACGAACGCCACGCCGAGCATGACGGCGAGCACGGTCATCAGGAGCCGGGCCTTGTGCGCGAGGACGTTGCGCAGGGCGGTGCGGAACATCAGGAGGTACGGCCCTTCGCGTCGAACTGCTTCATGAGGTCGAGGACGGAGTCGGCGGTGGGGCCGTGGATCTCGTCCACGATCCGGCCGTCCGCGAGGAAGACGACGCGGTCGGCGTAGGCGGCGGCGACGGGGTCGTGGGTCACCATGACGACGGTCTGGCCCAGCTCCCGCACCGAGTTGCGCAGGAAGCCGAGGACCTCGGCGCCGGAGCGCGAGTCGAGGTTTCCGGTCGGCTCGTCACCGAAGATGATGTCGGGCTTGGAGGCGAGGGCGCGGGCGACCGCCACGCGTTGCTGCTGGCCGCCGGAGAGCTGCGAGGGCCGGTGGCTGAGCCGCCCGGAGAGCCCCACCATCTGGATGACCTGATCCAGCCACGCCTTGTCGGCCTTGCGGCCCGCGATGTCCATCGGCAGGGTGATGTTCTCCAGCGCGGTCAGCGTCGGCAGCAGGTTGAACGCCTGGAAGATGAAGCCGATCTTGTCCCGGCGGAGCTTGGTGAGCTGCTTGTCCTTCAGGGAGCCCAGCTCGGTGTCGCCGATCCTGACGGACCCCGAGGAGAAGGTGTCCAGGCCCGCCACGCAGTGCATCAGCGTGGACTTGCCGGACCCGGACGGGCCCATGATCGCGGTGAACTCGGCCTGCCGGAACTCGACCGAGACCCGGTCCAGGGCGACCACCCGGGTCTCACCCTGCCCGTAGATCTTCGACAGCTCCGTGGCGCGTGCGGCCACGGTGGTGGTCCGGCCGGCGGTGGGTGTGGTGGTCACGGGACAGTGCTCCTCGGGGGGTGACGTGTGTTCCTGGGGACCGCTCCATCGTCCCGGCGCACAGGGCGCGTGGAGTCAGTCGCTGTTCCGGTTCCGGGGGGCGACTCGGGTCGGACGGGAAGCTGCCGTGTCATACCTGGGGAGGACGGCGGACCCTGAGACGGGCCGGGCTGTAAAAGCAATGTCGAACGATGTCGAACGATGTCGAGAACAGGTGGAACGCCCTCGTTCGGACGGTGAAATTCCGTCATTTCACGTACACGCGTGTCCACCTCCCGCCACGCTGTTTGGCAAGTGCGGATGGCGCGTTCCGCGGGCTGATGCACCCTCAGACGTCAATAAAATAAGACAACATCGGTCCGCCCTTCCGCTGATCGGGGGATGGGTCCCGATAGGCTCGGATCCTCAACGCGGAGCCCATGGCCTGCCCGGATGGTGGAATGCAGACACGGCGAGCTTAAACCTCGCTGCCCCTTCGCGGGCGTGCCGGTTCAAGTCCGGCTCCGGGCACCACCGCGCCTCTTCTCCCTCGCGGGTCCACCCATTGACATCGGATTCACCCCGGCGGAGACTCGACGCCCGGCAGCTGGTGAAGGAAATTTCACCAGACGAACAGACTCGTCGTCGCGGAAGGGGCAGGGCCCATGCGCACCACCGTCGGGATCATCGGAGCGGGGCCGGCCGGGCTGCTGCTCGCGCGGCTGCTGCACCGCGCGGGCATCGACGCGACCGTCCTGGAGAGCCGGGACCGCGCCTACGTCGAACACCGCCAGCGCGCCGGGATCCTGGAGCAGGGGACGGTGGACGTGCTGCGCGCGGCGGGCGCCGGGGAGCGGATGGACCGCGAGGGCCTGCGGCACGACGGCATCGAGCTGCGCTTCGACCGGCGCCGCCACCGCGTGGACTTCCCCGCCCGCACCGGCGGCCGGTCGGTGATGGTGTACGCACAGACCGAGGTCTGCAAGGACCTCATCACCCTCCAGCTGAAGGAGGGCGGCCCGCTGCTGTTCGGGGCGGAGGCGCTCGCGGTCGAGGGGGCCGAGGGCGACAGTCCGCGCGTGCGGTTCCGGCACGAGGGGCGCGAGGACGTGCTGGAGTGCGACTACGTCGTCGGGTGCGACGGCTTTCGGGGCGTCTCCCGCGCCGCCGTACCGGCCGCCGTCTCCCGCGTCTTCGAGCGGACGTACCCCTACGCCTGGCTCGGCGTCCTCGCCGACGTGGCGCCCTCGCACGACGAACTCGTCTACGCCCGCCACGACCGCGGCTTCGCCCTGCTCTCGATGCGGTCCCCGGCGGTCTCCCGCCTCTACCTCCAGGTGCCGGCCGGCACGAACGCCGACGACTGGACGGACGAGGCGATCTGGGCGGAGCTGGACAGGCGCCTGGAGACCGACGACGGCTGGCGGCTTGGGCGCGGGCCCCTCACCCAGAAGTCGGTCACGCCCATGCGCTCCTTCGTCCACGAACCGATGCGCCACGGCCGGCTCTTCCTCGCGGGTGACGCCGCCCACATCGTCCCGCCGACCGGCGCCAAGGGCCTGAACCTCGCCGTCGGCGACGTCGTCACCCTCGCCCGGGCGCTGGTCCGCGAGCGGGACACCGGCTCCCCGGACCTGCTCGACGCCTACTCCGCCACCTGCCTGCGCCGCGTCTGGCAGGCCGAGCGCTTCTCGTACGACATGACGACCCTGCTCCATCCGGCCCCGGACGCCACGCCCTTCGACGCGGCGCTCCAGCGGGCCCGGCTGGAGCGCATCGCCTCCTCGCGCGCGGCGGAGACCGACCTGGCCGAGGCGTACACCGGGTTTCGTCTCGACTGAGTAGCGGATCCGTCATGGAGTGCCGACTGCTGTTGGCCGGGAATCACCCTTCCGCGTAGCGTGTTGGCGAGCACGGCGGGGGAAAGATCCTCCGCAGGTATGACAGACGATCCTTTGCCTATCCATTACTCTTGAGCCAAGGTCACGCAGGGTGGCCATGGAGGAGTGAAATGAGGAGCAGCAACCCGGTCTTCTCGCGACGGGGGTTCAGCCGCGACAACGGCTACGCCGGCTTCAACACCGCACCGCAGGCCGGGTACGCACAGGGCAACCCGTACGCGCAGAACCCCTACGCGCAGAACCCCTACGCCCAGCAGGGCGTGCAGTACGGCGCGCCGCCACAGGCCCCGGTCACCACCGACCGGATGACCATGGACGACGTCGTCGTCCGCTCGGCCATGACGCTCGGCACGGTCGCCCTCGGCGCCGTCCTCGCCTGGGCGCTGCTGCCGGTGTCGGCGACGAGCTACGGCCTGGCCGTCGGCTCGGCGCTCATCGCGTTCGTCCTGGCCATGGTCCAGAGCTTCAAGCGCACCCCGTCGCCCGCCCTGATCCTCGGGTACGCCGCGTTCGAGGGCGTCTTCCTCGGCGTCATCAGCGAGATGTACAACAGCCGCTGGAGCGGCGCCCCGTTCCAGGCGGTGCTCGGCACGATGGCGGTCGCCGGCGCGACCCTGCTCGTCTACAAGGCGGGCTGGATCCGTGTCACCGCGCGCTACGCCCGTATGGGCCTCGCCATCGCGATGGCCTTCATGGTCGTCATGGCGGTCAACCTGCTGCTGGTCGTGTTCGGCGTCGCCGGGAACGGCGGCCTGCGCAGCTTCGGCCCGCTCGGCGCGCTCGTCGGCATCTTCGCCATCCTGCTCGGCGCGTTCTTCCTCACGCTGGACTTCAAGCAGATCGAGGACGGCATCGCCTACGGCGCCCCGCGCAACGAGTCCTGGCTCGCCGCGTTCGGTCTCACGATGACGCTGGTGTGGATCTACGTCGAGATGCTGCGGCTGGTGGCGATCTTCACCAACAACGACTAACCGCCCGACACCGGCTGAGAGGGCCCCGGACCGCGCCACGGTCCGGGGCCCTGCCGCGTCTAGAGCAGCTTGCGGGCCGCCCTCCTCAGGTCGTACTCGTGCACGATCGCCTTCGCGTGGCCGTACGCGAGGTCGTACTCGTGCCTGAGCCAGCTGACCTTCTCCTCGAAGCGGAACAGGGCGGGGCCTTCTTCTACGGTGCGCAGCCAGTCGGAGACTTCACGACCGGTGCAGTGGGGGATGCGGGCGAGCAGATTGCGGTGGGTCTCCTCGGAGAAGAGCTGGGACATCGGCGCCTCCGAACGCAAAGGGGATGTAAGCCGGTCCTTCACGTCACCGTGCCTGAGCGTTCGCGTGTTGGCAACAGTGCGGGGGGTTACGCTCGGCGGGTGGTTGATACGACGCCCTTGACCCAAGCAGTGGATCACTTCGCCGACCGGTTGCGCGCGGCGCCGCAGAGCCGTCTGCAGAGAGGGGCCGCGGCAGAGGCGCTGGCACTGGCCCGGGAGTTGGCCGGGTGGGCGCAGCGCGTGGAGGAGCCGGGCCGCGAGCCCCGCGAGATGCCGGACGCGGGGATGTTCGCGGCGGCTGACCAGATTCTCGTGGCCGCGCACGACTTGGCGCTGGTGCTGCGCAGTGACAGCGAAGTCACCGAAGCGGTGGGGTTGGTCGAGGCGGCGCGGCAGCGGGCGGGAGTCTGAGGAGCGTCACAGGGACGCGATGACCCGGTCCGCCAGGATGTAGACCATCTCCTCGCCGCACGCGAAGGTGAGGGTGTAGGCGCCGGAGATGCCCGAGCCGCCGAGGAGGTAGGGGGTGTCGCCGGTGTCCACGGCCTTCGCCAGGCGCTCGGCGGTCTCGCGGTGGCCCGGGGTCATGCACAGGGTGGTGCCGTCGGCGAAGACGTAGACGTCGAGGGTGCCGAGCGGACCCGGGCGGACGTCGGCCAGTTCGACGCGGTCGGCGGCCAGCTGCTCCAGGGTGGTCACCGTGCGCTCGTGGTCGTTGACGGGCGACTGCACCGGGACGAAGTCGGGGTGCGAGGGGTGCCGGCGGCGGGCGGCGGCCAGCTCCGGGGACTCCCCGGAGAACTCGTCGGGCTCGGCGGTCGGTTCGGAGACCGGCTCCAGACCGGCGAAGTCGCTCTGCCGGGGGAGGAACAGCTCCGTGTCGGGCAGGCCCAGCAGGGAGGGGGCGTCGGAGGCGTCACGGGCCTCCTGGGCGGCCCAGAAGGCGCGCGCCTCGGCCAGCTCGCGCTCCCGTTCCTCGGCGAGCGCCTCGGCCACGGCGGCACGTATCTGCTCGGTGTCGGCGTGCGAGCGGGCGCTCGGCAGCAGGGCGCGCGTCGCGGCCGCCTGGTCCTCGGCGAGCTGCCGCTGCAGCTCGGTGAGCTGGCGGCGCAGCTTCAGGACGGTGCGCAGGACGGCGACGCCCACGGCGCCGGTGGCGGCCGTGGTGAGCAGCAGGGCGATGGGCATGGCGCTCACTGACGTACTCCCGGTTCAAAGTCGACCCCCGACTTCCTACATCAGCTTGAAGGGTGGACTATCCAACTGTCAGTGCGTAACGTCACGAAACGGACAGGACTTTGGCCTCGGGGGCCGGTCGCGCACCCGGCCGACCCCCGCTGACCTGCATAAATCTCGGCAGCGAGCGAGATAGGTCACATCCTGGGGGAGATTGGATCACGAAAAGGCCCGGAACCGTGGTGTTTCCTCGGTTCCGGGCCGGTTCATGACGGGACGTGCCCGCACCGCTACGAACGGTGTGTCAGACGGGTCAGCTGAGGCGCTCGATGACCATCGCCATGCCCTGGCCGCCGCCGACGCACATCGTCTCCAGGCCGAACTGCTTGTCGTGCCACTGCAGCGAGTTGACGAGCGTGCCGGTGATGCGGGCGCCGGTCATGCCGAAGGGGTGGCCGACGGCGATGGCGCCGCCGTTGACGTTCAGCCTGTCGAGGTCGATGCCGAGGTCCCGGTAGGAGGGGATCACCTGGGCGGCGAAGGCCTCGTTGATCTCGACCAGGTCGATGTCGCCGATGGACAGGCCGGCGCGGGCGAGGGCCTGCTTGCTGGCCTCCACCGGGCCGAGGCCCATGATCTCGGGGGACAGGCCGGAGACGCCGGTGGACACGATGCGGGCGAGCGGGGTCAGGCCCAGCTCGCGGGCCTTGGTGTCGGACATGATGACGACGGCGGCGGCGCCGTCGTTGAGCGGGCAGCAGTTGCCGGCCGTGACGAGCCCGTCCGGACGGAAGACCGGCTTGAGCCCGGCCACGCCCTCCAGGGTGACGCCGGCGCGCGGGCCGTCGTCCTTGCTGACCACCGTGCCGTCCGGGAGCGTGACCGGGGTGATCTCGCGCTCCCAGAAGCCGTTCTTGATGGCCTCCTCGGCGAGGTTCTGCGAGCGGACGCCGAACTCGTCCATGTCCTGGCGGGTGACGCCCTTGGCGCGGGCCAGGTTCTCGGCGGTCTGGCCCATCGCGATGTAGGGGTCGGGCAGCAGGCCGTCCTCGCGCGGGTCGTGCCAGGTCGTGCCCTCCTGCTGGGCGACCGCCTCGGTGCGGGCCTCGGCCTCGGCGAAGAGCGGGTTGTGCGTGTCCGGCATGCCGTCGGAGCTGCCCTTGGCGTACCGGGAGACCATCTCGACACCGGCCGAGATGAAGACGTCGCCCTCGCCCGCCTTGATGGCGTGCAGGGCCATGCGGGAGGTCTGCAGGGAGGAGGAGCAGTAGCGGGTGACCGTGCAGCCGGGCAGGTGGTCCATGCCCATCTGTACGGCGACGATCCGGCCGAGGTTGTGGCCCTGCTCGCCGCCGGGCAGACCGCAGCCGAGCATCAGGTCGTCGATGTCCTTCGGGTCCAGCTCGGGGACCTTGGCGAGCGCGGCCTGGATGATCGTGGCGGTCAGGTCGTCGGGGCGCAGGTCCTTCAGGGAGCCCTTGACGGCGCGGCCGATGGGGGAGCGGGCGGTCGAGACGATGACGGCTTCGGGCATCACGGCTCCAGTGGAGGGAGATGTTCGGGCAGGGCCGCTTGGGAAGTTACCGCTCCGTATGGTCCAGGTCACGCGTGTGGTGATGTGACACTGACCGCAATTTACTAAGCGCTTGCTTTGCTGGCCGGGAGGTCATGGCGAAGGCGTCGCGGGTTCGGCCTCCGGGACGTGGCGGCGGCGCCTGCGCTTGAGCAGTGCCCAGGGTCCTCGCGGTCCCGTCGGCATGGCAGCCGTGACCTCCGTGCCCGCTTCGGAAGCGGCCTCGGCCGCGGCGCGGGCCACGGGCAGGAAGCCCTCGCGGCGCAGTACGTCCGGGCGCTCCTCCTCCGCCGGCCACAGGCCGAGGGCGGCGCACACCGTGGGCAGGACGGCCATCGCCGCGGTCGCGTAGCCCTCGGCTGAGGGGTGGTAGTTGTCCGGGCCGAACAGCTCCCGGGGGTTCGCCTCGAACTCCGGGCCCAGCAGGTCGCCCAGCGACACCGTGCGGCCCCCCTGCTCCACCACGCCGATCGTCTGGGCCGCCGCCAGCTGCCGCGAGGCCCGCCGGGCCAGCCAGCGCAGCGGCTGCTGCACCGGCTCGATCGTGCCGAGGTCGGGACAGGTGCCGACCACCACCTCGGCGCCGGCCGTGCGCAGCCGCCGTACCGCCGCCGACAGGTGCCGTACCGAACGGGTCGGCGGCATCCGGTGGGTCACGTCGTTCGCGCCGATCATGATCACGCAGATGTCGGGGACCGGGGCGGGGGCGCCCAGCACCAGGGCGACCTGGCGGTCCAGGTCGTCCGACTGCGCGCCCGGCTGGGCGACGTTGCGCAGCTCCACCGGGCGCTCCGCCACCGCCGCGAGGCCCGACGCCAGCAGCGCCCCCGGCGTCTGACCCGCCCGGTGCACGCCCTGCCCGGCCGCCGTCGAGTCGCCGAGCATGGTCAGCGTCAGGGGCGGTTCACCGGGGACGTGGTAGGTGTGGCCGTACGTCCCGTCGGCCGCCGGCACCCGGCCGCCCGAGCCGTTGCCCACATGGCGCCGGGCCAGCCGGACCTCCGCCAGCAGCAGACCGACGGCGGCCGCGCCGACCAGACCGGCCCCGCCACCGCCGTACGCCGCGCCGGCCGCGATGCGCCGGGCCACGCGTGCCCTCGACATCTTCGTCATGCGTCGCCGCCACCTCCCACATAGCCGTACCCCCACTCCTTGCCCCGTACAGCCCGTAGGCCAATCTCGACGGGCAGTGAACGGCCACCACGCCCCACCCCTGGGCCGTAGGCTGGCGGAACCACTACGACCACTGTTTTTGCGGCAACCGGAGACAACGGTGCAATTCCACGACTCGATGATCAGCCTCGTCGGCAACACCCCGCTGGTGCGGCTCAACAACGTGACCAAGGGCATCCAGGCGACTGTCCTCGCCAAGGTCGAGTACTTCAACCCCGGCGGCTCCGTGAAGGACCGCATCGCCCTGCGCATGATCGAGGCCGCCGAGCAGAGCGGGGAGTTGAAGCCGGGCGGCACGATCGTGGAGCCGACCAGCGGCAACACCGGCGTCGGGCTCGCGATCGTCGCCCAGCAGAAGGGGTACAAGTGCATCTTCGTGTGCCCCGACAAGGTGAGCACCGACAAGATCAACGTGCTGCGCGCGTACGGCGCGGAGGTCGTGGTCTGCCCGACCGCCGTGGACCCCGAGCACCCGGACTCGTACTACAACGTCTCCGACCGGCTCGTCCGTGAGACCCCGGGCGCCTGGAAGCCGGACCAGTACTCCAACCCCAACAACCCGCTCTCGCACTATCACTCGACCGGCCCCGAGCTGTGGGAGCAGACGGAGGGGAAGATCACCCACTTCGTGGCGGGCGTGGGCACCGGCGGCACCATCTCCGGCACCGGCCGCTATCTGAAGGACGCCAGCGACGGCAGGGTCAAGGTCGTCGGCGCCGACCCGGAGGGCTCCGTCTACTCCGGCGGCTCGGGCCGGCCGTACCTGATCGAGGGCGTCGGCGAGGACTTCTGGCCGACCGCCTACGACCGCACGGTCGCCGACGAGATCGTCGCCGTGTCCGACAAGGACGCCTTCCAGATGACCCGCCGCCTGGCCAAGGAGGAGGGTCTGCTCGTGGGCGGCTCCTGCGGCATGGCCGTCGTGGCCGCGCTGCGGGTCGCCGAGCGGCTCGGCCCGGACGACGTGGTCGTCGTCCTGCTGCCGGACAGCGGGCGCGGGTACCTGTCGAAGATCTTCAACGACGAGTGGATGGCCGACTACGGCTTCCTGGAGGACGAGGGCCCGAGCGCCCGCGTCGGCGACGTGCTGAGCGACAAGGCGGGCGGCCGCATCCCGTCCCTGGTGCACATGCACCCGGAGGAGACCGTCGGCCAGGCCATCGAGGTGCTGCGCGAGTACGGCGTCTCGCAGATGCCGGTCGTCAAGCCCGGCGCCGGTCACCCGGACGTGATGGCCGCCGAGGTCGTCGGCTCGGTCGTGGAACGGGAGCTGCTGGACGCCCTGTTCTCCAAGCGCGCCTCCCTGGAGGACCCGCTGGAGAAGCACATGTGCCCGCCGCTGCCGCAGGTCGGCTCCGGCGAGCCGGTCGGCGACCTGATGCAGGTGCTCGGCTCGGCCGACGCGGCGATCGTCCTCGTCGAGGGCAAGCCGACCGGTGTGGTGAGCCGGCAGGACCTCCTGGCCTTCCTCGCCAAGGGCGGCAAGCAGTAGCCGAACGCGCGGTGAACCGCCGGTTTCCGCACGCCACTTGCGGGTGGTCTGCCGGTCGGGCGGACTTCGCGGAAGTGGTACGAGCGTGTCACGTCCGCGCAGCACACGCTTAACACGGGTCCGGCAGATTAGTGGGTGTCGGCAGGGCGGGAGCGGCTCCCCGCCCCGGCCGGCGCCGAACGGCGTCACGGACCTCCGGAGCGGCTCCCGGACCTCCATGGACGCCACGGACGCGCAGCCCGGCCCTGACCCGGCCCGCGTCCCTCGCGGGGACCGCCGTCGTCCCGCCCCCCGGCAACGGGGGTGCGGCGGTCCCCGCGCAACTCCCTTCCACAGGGCTCGGCGAGTGCCTCGCCCGGCACCTCAGCGCGCGGTGCTGGATTCCCAACTGCCCAGCAGGGCAAGCCGCTCCGCCGTCTCCGAGCCCGGCTCCGGGGTGTACACCACGAGCGTCTGCTCCGGGTCCTGGGCGACCGTCAGCGTCTCGTACGGCAGCGTCAGCAGGCCCGCGACCGGGTGCCGGATCCGCTTCACGCCGTACGCGCACTCCCTGACCTCGTGGTCCGCCCACAGCCGGCGGAAGTCCTCGCTCTTCAGGGAGAGTTCGCCGACCAGGGCGCACAGCTCGCGGTCGTCGGCGTACCGGCCGGCGGCGATCCGCAGGTTGGCCACCGTCGTGGCGGCCACCGCCGGCCACTCCGGGTACAGGTCATGGGCGGCCGGGTTCAGGAAGACCTGCCGGGGCATGTTCCGCTCGGCCGGGGCGAGGCGGCTGAAGCCGATCACCGCGTCGCCGAGCGCGTTCCACGCGAGCACGTCCATGCGGCGGCCCAGGACGAACGCCGGGCTGCGCTCCATGCCGTCCAGCAGGCCCTGCACGCCGGGGCGGACCCGGGGCGCGGGCTGCCGCCGCTTTCGTCCGCACGGGTGCCGGTGCTGCGGGCGGGCCACCGTCCGCAGGTACGCCCGCTCGGTGTCGTCCAGCCGCAGCACCCGGGCCACCGCGTCCAGCACGGCGTCGCTGACGCTCGCCCCCCGCCCCTGTTCCAGGCGGATGTAGTAGTCGACGCTCACCCCCGCGAGCTGGGCCACCTCCTCGCGGCGCAGGCCCGGGACGCGGCGCCGCCCGTGCGCGGGCAGACCCACCTCCTCCGGCCGGATGCGTGCACGTCGCGAGCGCAGGAAGTCGCCGACTTCCCCCTCCAGCCAGTCCCCGTCCATGGGTCGATCGTAGGGGAGGGGGCGGTCGCCTTCCTGGTACTGGCAGACCCAGGAAAACCGCATCCCTGGGTAGGTTCGCCGGAGCGGGCGAGGGTGGTGCCAGCCGCCGGGGAGCCGCCCCGGCACCGTCCCCGGGGAGACACCATGTCCTACGCGAACCTGGCCGGCCGCACCGCCGTCGTCACCGGAGCCGCCAGCGGGATCGGCGAGGCGCTCGCCCTCCAGCTCGCCGCCGAGGGGGCCCGGGTGGTGCCGCTCGCCCGGCGGGCCGAGCGGCTGCGGGCGCTGGTGGAGAAGATCCGGGCCGACGGGGGCGAGGCGCTGGCCGTGGCCGCAGACGTCACCGACGACGCTTCCGTGGCCGCCGCCCGGGACCTCGTGCACGACACGTTCGGGCCCGTCGACCTCGTCGTCAACAACGCCGGCGTCATGCTCCCGAACCCCGTCGCCGACGGCCGGCTCGACGAGTGGCAGCGGATGCTCGACACCAACGTCACCGGTGTCCTGCGGGTCATCCGCGCCTTCGGCGCCGACCTGGTGGCCGCCGCCGGCGAGGGCCGCACCGCCGACCTGGTGAACGTCTCCTCCATCGGCGCCCACATCCCCTTCCCCGACTACGCGGTGTACGGCGCCACGAAGGCCGCGGTCACCTATCTCTCGCAGTCCCTGCGCACCGAGTTCGGGCCGCGGGACGTGCGGGTGACGAACATCGAGCCGGGGCTGACGGAGACCGAGCTGAAGACGCACCTGGACAGCCCGGCGCTGTCGAGCGAGCTGGACGGGATGTTCGAGGCGATCGGCGCTCTGGCGGCGGCGGAGGTCGCCGACGTCGTCGCCTACGCCGCGAGCCGCCCCCGGCACGTCAACCTGCGCCAGATCGTGGTGCTGCCCACCCGTCAGGCGTGAGCGGTCAGGGCCGCTCAGCCGTCCGCGCGGGAGCGGTCGCGGCGGCCGGAGAGCAGCTCGGGGTTGAGCCGGACCGCCTGGGCGGCGTTGACGCCGACGATGCCGATCCAGGTGGCGATCGTCCCGGCCGACCCGGCCACGCCGCCGGCGACGGCGGTCAGCGGGATCGCCAGGACCAGCGAGATGATCGCGAGCCCGAAGCGCTCGGGCCAGCTGTCGGCGTCCTTCGGCCGCCGGGACCCGCGCGCGCTCGCCATCTGCTGCTCGGCCAGGTGCCGCCGCACCCGGCGGTCCACCGTGTCGTCGATCCGCTGCTCCACCTTCTCCAGGAAGGAGTCCAGCAGCGCGGTGTCGTAGTCCTCGCCCAGTTCACGGCGCGCCCGCACGGTGGCGTCGAGGTCCTTGCGCAGGTCCACGTCCCGCGGATCGTCCAGAGTGCTCATGCGGTTCAGGTTAGGAAGCGGCCGTCCGCGCCGCACTGGGGATAGCCCCCCTGTCCGGGGCGGGGACGGCCACAGGCGGCACCCGCGGGTCTTGAGGGCCCGGGGGCCCCTTGCCTCGCTGTATAGGCTCATGCAGAGTTCTTGATGTCTGAATAGGTTGCCGGGGTGCAGGGAGTAGGGCGTGACGTCGTCTCGTATCGCGGGCGCGTCGGGGGTCGTGCCGGCCGCGCGGGCCGCGACCGTGGTCCTCGACGGCTCGGGGCTCGGTGTCGAGGACGTCGTACGCCTCGCCGACGGTGCCGCGCGGCCGGTGCCCGCGCCCGAGGCGATGCGGCGGGTGGCCGCGTCCTGGACCGCCGCCCGGCACATCGCCGCCACCGGGCGCGTCTACGGCCGCTCCACCGGCGTCGGCGCCAACCGGGACGCCGACGTGCCGACCGAGGCCGCGGCCGGTCACGGCCTGCGCCTGCTGCGCAGCCACGCCGGCGCCATCGGGGAGCACCTGCCCGCCCGGCAGGTGCGCGCGGCGCTCGCCGTGCGCGCCAACCAGCTGCTGGCCGGCGGCGCGGGCCTGCGGCCCACCGTGGTCACCGCGCTGTGCGAGGCACTGGAGTCGGGCGCGTACCCGGTCCTCAACGAGTTCGGCTCGGTCGGCACCGGCGACATCGCGGCCCTCGCCCAGGTCGGCCTCGCGCTCGCCGGGGAGCACCCGTGGCAGGGCGGCCCCGCCCCCGCGCCGCAGCCGCTCGACAACAACGACGCCCTCGCCCTGATCAGCAGCAACGCACTCACCCTCGGCCAGTCCGCGCTCGCCCTGCACGAACTGCGCGGGCTCATCGGCGCCACCCAGGTCGTCGCGGCCCTGTCCCTGCTCGCCGTCGACGGCTCCCACGAGGCGTACGCCGCCCCCGTGCACGCCGCCCGGCCGCACCGGGGCAGCGCCGAGGCGGCCCGGCGGATGCGCGAGCTGACCGGCGCCGCCGACCGGCCCACCCCGCCGCTCGGCCGGATCCAGGACCCCTACGGCTTCCGTTGCCTGCCCCAGATCCACGGCCCCGCGCACGACGCGGCCGACGCCCTCGACCAGGTCCTCGCCGTGGAGATCAACGCGGCCGCCGAGAACCCGCTCATCGCCCCCGAGGATCTCGCCGCCTACCACCACGGCGGCTTCTACGCGGCCCAACTCGCCCTCGCCCTCGACCACTTCCGGCTCGCCCTGACCCAGGTGGCCCGGCTGTCCACGTCCCGGCTGTCCACCCTCAACGAGCCCGCCTACACCCGGCTGCGGCCCTTCCTCGCCGACCACGAGCCGGCCGCCTCCGGGGTAATGATCCTGGAGTACGCGGCCGCCGCCGCCCTCGGCGACCTGCGGGCCTGCTCCGCCCCCGCCTCGCTCGGCCACGCTGTACTCTCCCGGGGCGTCGAGGAACAGGCGAGCTTCGCCTCGCTCGCCGCGCGGCAGACCCTGCGCGCGTGCGGTGCGTACCGTCTGGTGGTCGGCTGCGAACTCGTCGCCGCCGTCCGCGCACTGCGCCAGCGCGACCTTCGGCCCGACCCCGGGCTGCCGGTCGGCCGGGCCTTCGCGCTCGCCGAGCCGGTCCTCGACGGCGACCCGGCCGACCGGCCGCTCACGGAGGACGTGACGGCGGCGGCCGCACTGCTCGACCGGTTCACGGACATCTGGAGGGGGAGCGCGTCATGAGCGTGGACAGGAGCACCGAGAGGGAACCCGGCGGGGCACCCGGCGGCGCGGAAAGTCCCGCGGGCCGGTTGCAGGCCCTGTTCGAAGGCCACCGGCTCACGCCGACCCAGCGCCGGATCGCGCACAGCATGGTCCGGCGGGCCGCCGACGTGCCCTTCCTGTCCAGCGTGGAGCTGGCCGAACTGGCCGGGGTCAGCCAGCCGTCGGTCACCCGGTTCGCCGTCGCCCTCGGCTTCGACGGCTACCCGGCCCTGCGCAAGCACCTGCGCGAGGTCGTCCCCGCCGAACCGGCCGCAGAGGCGGGCGCGTTCAACGAGTACCAGCAGGCCGTCGAGGCCGAGATCGAGAACCTCAGGCACCTCGCCGACCTGCTCGCCGACCCGCGCCCGGTGCAGCGGGCCGGCCGGATCCTCGCCGCGTCCCGGCCGCTGCCGGTCCTCGGGCTGCGCGCGGCCGCCTCCCAGGCGTACGGCTTCGCGTACTTCGCCGCGAAGGTCCACCCGGACGTCCGGCTGCTCAACGAGGGCGGCACGATGATCCAGGACCGCATCGACGCCGCCGTCCGCGCGGGCGCCTCGGCGCTGCTGTGCTTCGCGCTGCCCCGGCATCCGCGCGAGGTCGTCGACACCCTCGCGTACGCCAAGGACAAGGGGCTGACCACGGTCACGGTCGCCGACTCCGCGTTCGCGCCGGTCGCCAAGCACTCCGACCTGCTGCTGCCCGCCGCCGTCGGCACCGCGCTCGCCTTCGACACCGCGTGCGCGCCGATGATGCTCGGCCGGGTGCTGCTGGAGGCGGTCTGCGACGACCTGCCCGACGCCCAGGCCCGGCTGGAGGAGTTCGACGCGAAGGCGGCGGCCCGGGGCCTGTTCGTGGAGTGACCCCGAGACGTCGAGGACCCCGAGGCCCAAGGAGGGCCCCTCTCAGCTTCGTCTCACGTTCTGCCCTTAGTTTCCTGGGGAGACACAGCCGCGGGAAGACGTGACACGGGAGGCTGACGTGGCGCGCGGAGGACAGGGACTGGCCAGGGTGGCCGTCGTCGTACGGGCCGGGGCCGCACCGCTGTGGTGGTGCGGGGTGGTCGCGGCCGGGACCGGGGTGCTGCCGCCGGGGCTGACCGGGCGCCGCATCGGGGTGCTGGCCGGCGCCGCGCTCTTCCTCGTCGCGGCGGCCGTCGTACCGCTGGTGCGGCGCCGGCGGTACGCCGAACTCGCGCGCGCGGCCGTCCGCGCCGGCAAGTACGACGTGCTCCAGGACCGGGCGGTGACCGTGCGCAACTGGCGCCGCGGGCACCGCTGGTGGCTGCTGCTGGGCTTCGCCGCGGCCCTCGGCTCCGCCTTCGCCGTGCCCGCCGCCGGCGGCATGCTGCTGGCCGGACTCGGCACCGGGCTGCGGCTGAAGGCGGCCTGGATCGGGCGGCGGGAGCGGGCCGGGCAGACGCTGCTGTGGGTGCGCGTCGACTGGCTCGGCCCGCGCGGCGGACGCCCGGTGGGCAAGGCCGTGAAGGGCCTGCGCGGTACGGGCGTCGCGGCCGGCGACGCGGCCCCGGGCGGGTCCCGCCGCCGTACCGCGGCGCCCGTGTGACCCGCTACACCTCCAGGTCCTCCTCGATCCGCCGCAGCTGGTGCCGGGCCATCGCGAGGTTGGCCCGCCCGGCGTCGAGGACCAGGTAGAGGAACAGGCCGTTGCCGCCACGGCTCTTGAGCAGGCGGATCAGGTGGTACTGGTCGGACAGCGTGATCAGGATGTCCTCGATCTCGCCCTTGAGGCCCAGCATCTCCATCGTGCGCATCTTGGCGCGGATCACGTCGGTGTTGCCGGCGGCGGCCACGTTCAGGTCGAAGGTCTTGCTGCCGCCCATCGTGCCCAGCGCCATGCCGCTGGTGTAGTCGACGAGCGCGACGCCGGTGGCGCCCTCGATGGAGGTGAGGGCTTCCTTCAGTGCGGTCTCGGTGTTGGCCATGGTCGGTCCTCTCGAATCGTTCACCTGTCGGTCACGGCGCCCACGTCGGCGCTCGTGGTGCGGGTCCTGCGGGTACGGGTCGGTGGCGGTGCGGGGCTGACGGCGCCCAGCGCTCGTGGGGGCGGGACGGTGGCCCGGGCGGCGTTCTCGGCGGCGTCGAGCAGCTCCCCGATCCGGGCGCCGGCGCGGCGCCCCTCCAGGTGCAGCCGCCCGACGTTGACCCTGCCTTCGGCCAGCAGGGTCAGTACGGCGGTGCGGCCCGCGGCGTAGGTGGCGACGTAGCCGCCCTCGCCGCGCACCAGCAGTTCGCGCAAGGCCCCGTGCCCGGTGGCGTCGCTGACCCGTACGGCCACGCCGAGCGCGGCGGCGGTCAGCGCGGCCAGGCCGTCCGGGTCGACGCCGGGGGTGTCGTGGGCGACGACGAGCCCGTCGACGCCGGCCGCCAGGGCGCCGGTGAGCTGCGGCACCCGGGTCCGCAGCCGGCGCAGCTCCTCCAGGACGGCCTGCAGGTCCTCCTCGGGCACCATCAGCTCTCTCCTCTCGGCGGTGCGGGGTTCGGCGGGGTGGGGTCCGGTGGTGCGGGGTTCGGCGGGGCGGTGCCGCTCAAAGCGCCTCCAGCGCATCCCTGAGCCTCTTCAGCAGCGCGATGTCGGGGTCGGTGACCGGGGGTGGGTACGGGGCGGACGGGTACGGCGGGGCCGGGTGCGCGGCGGCGGGCGGCAGCGGCGCGAGATGGCCGGCCGCCGCGAGCCGGCGCACGTCGACCAGCGTGTGGAAGGCCTGCCGGCCCAGGTTCCGGGCGATCTGCGCGGCCGTGCGGACGCCGTCCACGCGGTCCAGGACCGCCCGCTGCCGGGGTGTCAGGGGTGCGGGCGCCGCCGGGTCGGCCCGGATCAGCGGGGCGCTGTCGGCGGCCGGGTCGGGCCACAGCCGGTGCAGCAGCAGCCGGCGGCGCAGCGTCTCGCGTTCCAGCGCGACCACCGGGACCGAGGGCAGCGGGCCGAGCCGGGGTGCGCCGTCGTAGCGGAAGCGGCCCGGGGTGCTGCTCGGCGCCAGCGCGAAGTACCCGGCGTCGTACAGCGCGTCCAGATGGCACAGCTCCAGCGCGCCCATGGGTAACACGCCCGACTCCAAGAGGAGTTCGGCGGCCTGCGGCGGGCCCGTGGTGCGTGCGGCGGCCTGCTGCCACGCGGCGGTCGCGAGCGTGCCGTGGGCCGTGAGGAGCACGTCGAGGCCCGGGGAGCAGGGGCTCTCGGCGTGCACCACCCGGCCCTCGGCGAGGTACAGGGTGCCGTGCTCGCGCACCAGGACGCCGGTGGCCCGCTCGTCGGCCAGCCGGGTCAGCATCGGCGACAGCGCCCGGCCGGCCGCCTTGTCGCGCACCGGCAGCGGAGGTGTGTGCGTCACGGTCATCCCAGCACCAGCCGGGTGGCCATCTCGCCGAGCCGGATCCGGGCGAGCGCGAGGTTGCCGTCCTCACGGCCGAGCCACAGGTGCAGGAACACGCTGCTGTCGAAGGACGTGTCCACGAACCGCAGCAGGTGGTAGCTGTCACGGTTGCTGACGATCACGTCCTCGACGGGTGGTCGCCCGTCGTCCGTGTGCGCCGCGAACGCGCCGTGCTCGGCGGCCATCCGGGCCAGTTCGGCGGCCTCGGCGGCGGTCGTCTCGTGATCGCCGCCGGGCGCCTCCCCGACCGTGCCGAGCGCCAGTCCGCTCGTCCAGTCCACGAGCGCGGCGCCCCGCGCGCCGGGCAACCGCATCGCTTCCAGCAGGCACTCGTCGATTCCGGGCACCGTGGCTCCCCTCCCGCCTGGGACTCCGGCTGAGTGACGCCGACACTACGCACCGTGGGCGCCGCGGGTGAGGCCTTTGGCATTTTCCAGTGGAACATGCGTCCGGCGTACTAGTGTGGGTCAACTGACCTCTGTGACGCCGGAGTTGATCCAGTTGCGCCCGGCGCGGCAGCGCGCGTCAACGGCTCGCGGGCGTCCGCAGGGTGGTGAGCGCGTCCACGTGCGCCCCGCCGGATTCCGCCACCACCTCCGCGACGCTCTGCGGCTCCCGTACGACGGCGAAGGCGACGCCACCGGGACCGTCCGGCACGAACCCGTAGACGCCCGGCCGGGCCAGGGAGTTGTAGGCGTAGTGGTGGGCGAAGTAGTACGCGCCGGTGTCCAGCGCCGCCGCGTAGTCGCCCTGCTCCAGCGCGGGCAGCGCGCGCCCCTCGGCGAGCAGGTCGCCCGAGAAACACGCCGGCCCCGCCACGTCCTGCACCACCTCCGGCCCCCGCTTGAGGCGCCCTTCGGCGTCGTACGCGGCGATCCTGAGCGGCCACGCCTCGGGTACGTACACCGTCCGCGTCGCCACCTGCACGCCCGCGTGCGTCACCGCGATCCGCCGCCCGCCGGCGCTCTTGGCGTACTCCACCCGCGCCACCACCGTCCCGTGCCGGGCCATCAGTGAGCGCCCGAACTCGGTCACCAGCCCGTACCGCCCCTCGAACAGCCCCGGCACCTCCTCGGCCAGCACGCGCGCGTACCGCGCGTACGTCGGCGCCGTCACCTCCGACGTGAAGTCCACCGACAGCCCGCCGCCGATGTCGAGCGTGTCGACCTGCCGCCGCCCGGCGCGCGCGTTGATCTCCTCCGCGAGCGCGTACGCCTCCGCCACGCCCCGTGCCAGCAGCGTCAGCGGGATGCCCTGCGAGCCGGTGTGCGCGTGCAGCCGGGTCAGCCACGGACGCTCCAGGAAGGCTCCTACGACCCACTCCCGCGCCCCCTCGTCGCGCAGGGGCACCCCGAACTTGGAGGTCGCCGTCGCCGTGGAGGTGGCCAGGATCGAGCCGCCGCCCAGCTGCGGATTGACCCGCAGGCCCAGCGGGGACCGGGTGGCCTGCCCGGCGACCAGGGCGTCCAGCCGCGCCAGCTCCTGCGGGTTGTCGGCGTTCACGGCGATGCCGAGGGCCAGTGCCTCGCGCAGCTCGCCCGGGGTCTTCGCGGGCGCGTCCAGCACCGTCCGCTCCGCCGGCATCCCGGCCGCCCGCGCCAGGGCCAGCTCGCCCGGGCTCGCCACCTCCGCGCCGAGCCCGGCCTCGCGCAGCAGCCGCAGCACCGGCACCAGCGGGGTGGCCTTCACCGCGAAGGCGTGCAGCACCGGCGTGCCGGGCGGTACGACCGCGTCGAACGCCGCCCGCAGCGCAGCCGCCGACTCCCGGATGCCGGTCACGTCCAGCAGTCCCACCACGGCCGCGTCCGGACCGAGCAGCCCCTGCTGCACGGCCGCGCGCACCGCCGCGTCCCGCCGCACCGCGCGCTCGCGCGCCTCGGACCCCTCGCCGGCCGCCCGGCTGTCGATGTCCCGCTCCACAGCGTCTCCCCTCGTGTCCGCACGCAGATGTATCCAGCCAAACACCGGCCGTGCGCGAAAGGGGGCACCCCCATGTATTGACTAGTTCTATTCAGATCGACAAGATGTGAATAGACGTAGTAACAGGAGGAGGCAGACGATGTCGGGACCCCGCCCCGTACGAGCACCGCGCGGCACGGAACTGAGCGCCCTGGGATGGCAGCAGGAAGCCGCCCTGCGCATGCTCCAGAACAACCTCGACCCCGAGGTGGCCGAGCACCCCGACAAGCTCGTCGTCTACGGCGGCACCGGCAAGGCCGCCCGCGACTGGCGCTCCTTCGACGCCATGGTCCGCACCCTGAGGACCCTCAAGCAGGACGAGACCATGCTGGTCCAGTCCGGCCGCCCGGTCGGCGTCATGCAGACCCACGAGTGGGCCCCGCGCGTCCTCATCGCCAACTCCAACCTCGTCGGCGACTGGGCCAACTGGGAGGAGTTCCGCCGCCTGGAGGCCCTCGGTCTGACCATGTACGGCCAGATGACCGCCGGTTCCTGGATCTACATCGGCACCCAGGGCATCCTCCAGGGCACCTACGAGACCTTCGCCGCCGTCGCCGCGAAGAAGTTCGGCGGCACCCTCGCCGGCACGATCACCCTCACCGCCGGCCTCGGCGGCATGGGCGGCGCCCAGCCGCTCGCCGTGACCATGAACGACGGCGTCGCCATCTGTGTCGACTGCGACCCGCGCGCCATCGAGCGCCGCATCGAGCACCGCTACCTCGACGTGAAGGCCGACTCGCTGGACCACGCGCTCCAGCTGGCCGTCGAGGCCCGCGACGCCCGCCGCCCCCTGTCGATCGGCGTCCTCGGCAACGCGGCCGAACTGGTACCGCAGTTCCTCGCCATGAACGCCCCCATCGACATCGTCACCGACCAGACCTCCGCCCACGACCCGCTGTCCTACCTGCCGGTGGGCGTGGCCTTCGAGGACATGGCCGACGCCGCCGCCAAGGACCCGGCCGGCTTCACCACGCGTGCGCGCGAGTCGATGGCGCAGCACGTCGAGGCCATGGTCGGCTTCATGGACGCCGGCGCCGAGGTCTTCGACTACGGCAACTCCATCCGCGGCGAGGCCCAACTGGCCGGTTACAGCCGGGCGTTCGCCTTCCCCGGCTTCGTCCCCGCCTACATCCGCCCGCTGTTCTGCGAGGGCAAGGGCCCCTTCCGCTGGGCCGCGCTGTCCGGCGACCCCGCCGACATCGCCAAGACCGACAAGGCGATCCTGGAGCTGTTCCCCGAGAACGAGTCCCTGGCCCGCTGGATCAAGATGGCCGGCGAGCGCGTCCACTTCCAGGGCCTGCCCGCGCGCATCTGCTGGCTCGGCTACGGCGAGCGCGACAAGGCCGGCGAGCGGTTCAACGACATGGTCGCCTCCGGTGAGCTGGCGGCCCCGCTGGCGATCGGCCGCGACCACCTGGACTGCGGCTCCGTGGCCTCCCCGTACCGCGAGACCGAGGCCATGCTCGACGGCTCCGACGCGATCGCCGACTGGCCGCTGCTGAACGCCATGGTGAACGTGGCCTCGGGCGCCTCCTGGGTGTCCATCCACCACGGCGGCGGCGTCGGCATGGGGCGGTCCATCCACGCCGGGCAGGTGACGGTGGCCGACGGCACGAAGCTGGGCGGCGAGAAGATCCGCCGCGTGCTGACCAACGACCCCGGGATGGGCGTCATCCGGCACGTGGACGCGGGGTACGACATCGCCGAGTCCGTCGCGCAGGAGCGGGGGGTCCGGGTGCCGATGCGTGAGGGTGACGGCGCGTGACCCAGCGCTCCGCCGAGCCGCAGCCGGTACGGGCCGACGGCGCACGGCCCGTCGGCCCCGCCGGCCACGACACGCCCTCCTTCCAGCAGATGTGGCGCGACCTGCTCCCCATCGGCCGGCACGCCGACTCCGGCGGCTACCGGCGCTACGCCTGGACCGGCGCCGATGCCGAGTGCCGGGCCTGGTTCAAGGAGCAGGCAGAGGCCCGTGGGCTGACGTACGAGGTCGACCGGAACGGGAACCAGTGGGCGTGGCTCGGGGACCCGGCGGCCGGGGACGCCGTCGTCACCGGGTCGCACCTCGACTCCGTGCCGGACGGCGGGGCCTTCGACGGGCCCCTCGGGGTCGTGTCCTCCTTCGCCGCCCTCGACGAACTGCGCGGCCGGGGCGTGCCGTTCGGCAAGCCGCTGGCCGTCGTCAACTTCGGTGACGAGGAGGGCGCCCGGTTCGGACTCGCCTGCGTCGGGTCGCGGCTCACCGCCGGACAGCTGACCGCCGAGCAGGCGCACCGGCTCACCGACGCGGACGGGATCACGCTCCCGCGGGCCATGGAGGCGGCCGGGTACGACCCCGACGCCATCGGGGCCGATCCCGAACGGCTGGCCCGGATCGGCGCCTTCGTGGAGCTGCACGTCGAACAGGGCCGGGCGCTGGACCTGTCCGGCGACCGGGTCGGCATCGCCAGTGCCATCTGGCCGCACGGCCGCTGGCGGTTCGACTTCCGGGGCGAGGCCAACCATGCCGGCACCACCCGGCTGGTGGACCGGCGCGACCCGATGCTGTCGTATGCCGAGACCGTGCTCGCCGCCCGCCGCGAGGCACGGCTCGCCGGTGCCGTCGCCACCTTCGGCAAGATCGCCGTGGAGCCCAACGGGGTCAACGCCATCCCCTCCCTCGTACGCGGCTGGCTGGACTCCCGCGCCGCCGACCAGGACACCCTGGACACGGTGGTCGGCGGCATCGAGAAGGCGGCACGCGAGTACGCGGACGCCCACGGCGTCGATCTCGACGTCGTACGGGAGTCCTTCACGCCTGTCGTCGAGTTCGACCACGCCCTGCGCGACGAACTCGGCCGCATCCTCGGCAAGGACACCGGCCTGACCGTGCCCGTCCTCGGAACCGGTGCCGGACACGACGCCGGCATCCTGTCCGGGAGCATTCCGACCGCCATGCTGTTCGTGCGCAACCCCACCGGTGTCTCGCACTCCCCGGCCGAGTCCGCCGCCGAGGACGACTGCCTGGCCGGGGTGCGGGCGCTCGCCGACGTACTGGAAGGACTGGTCCGCACGTGACCGAGGCGACCTACTGGCTGGAGCACGCCTGGCTCGGCACCGCCGTCGAGCCGGGCGTCGTCCTGGAGGTGACCGACGGCCGGATCCGCGCCGTCCGCACCGGCGTCCCCACGCCGCCGCCCGGCGCCGAGGTGCTGCGCGGGCTCACCCTGCCGGGGCTGGCGAACGCGCACAGCCACGCCTTCCACCGGGCGCTGCGCGGCACCGTCCAGGTCGGCTCCGGGACCTTCTGGACCTGGCGCGAGGTGATGTACTCCGTCGCCGACCGGCTGACCCCGCAGACCTACCACGCGCTCGCCCGTGCGGCATACGCCGAGATGGCCCTCGCCGGCATCACCGCCGTCGGCGAGTTCCACTACGTGCACCACGCGCCCGGCGGCACGCCGTACGCCGACCCTAACGCCATGGGCGAGGCGCTGATCGCGGCCGCCGCCGAGGCCGGTATCAGGATCACCCTGCTCGACACCTGCTACCTCTCCGCCGGCTTCGGCGAGGCCCCCAACACCCACCAGCTCCGCTTCTCCGACGGCAGCGCGGAGGCCTGGGCCGAACGCTGTGCAGTTCTCAAGGAACGGGATCACGCACGGATCGGAGCGGCCGTCCACTCCGTACGGGCCGTGCCGGCCGGGCAGTTGGCGACGGTCGCCCGCTGGGCCGAGGAGCGGCGGGCCCCGCTGCACGTCCACCTGTCGGAGCAGACCGCCGAGAACGACGCCTGCCAGGCCGCGCACGGCTGCACGCCCACCCGGCTGCTCGCCGACCACGGCGTGCTCGGACCGCGCACCACCGGGGTGCACAACACCCACCTCACGGACGAGGACATCGCGCTGCTCGGCGGCTCAGGGACCGGCACCTGCATGTGCCCGACGACCGAGCGCGACCTGGCCGACGGCATCGGCCCGGCCGCCGCCCTCCAGCGGGCCGGCTCCCCGCTCTGCCTCGGCTCCGACAGCCACGCCGTCATCGACCTGCTCGAAGAGGCGCGGGCGATGGAGCTGAACGAGCGGCTGCGCACCCGCACTCGGGGCCACTGGACCGCGAACGCCCTGCTCAGGGCCGCCACCGCCGACGGTCACACCGCCCTTGGCTGGGAGGAGGCCGGCACCCTTGAGGCGGGCGCGCTCGCCGACTTCACGACCATCGCCCTCGACTCGGTCAGGACAGCGGGCCCGCTGCCCAGGCTGGGCGCCGAGACGGCCGTATTCGCGGCGGGCGCGGCCGACGTACGGCACACCGTCGTGGGCGGCCGGCACGTCGTGCGCGACGGGGCGCACACCCTCGTCCCCGACGTGCCGCGGGCCCTCGCGCGGGCAGTCGAAGCCCTCCGCTCCTGACGACCACCCACGAGGACACCATGAGCAGCAGCACCGTCATCACCAACATCGCCACGCTGGTCACCAACGACCCCTCCCTCGGTGACTCCCCCCTCGGGCTGATCCAGGACGCGGCCGTCGTCATCGACGGCGACCGCATCGCGTGGACCGGTGAATCCAGCAAAGCACCCGCCACTGACAACCGGGTCGACGCGGGCGGCCGGGCGGTGCTGCCGGGCTTCGTGGACTCCCACTCCCACCTGGTCTTCGCCGGTGACCGCACCCAGGAGTTCAACGCCCGGATGTCCGGCCGGTCCTACACCGCCGGCGGCATCCGCACCACGGTGGCCGCCACCCGCGCCGCGAGCGACGCGGAGCTGGAGGCGAACCTGACCCGTTACCTGGCGGAGGCCCTGCGCCAGGGCACCACCACCTTCGAGACCAAGTCGGGCTACGGCCTCACCGTCGAGGACGAGGCCCGCGCACTGCGCATCGCCGCGCGCCACACCGACGAGGTCACCTACCTCGGCGCGCACATCGTCCCCCCCGACTACGCCGACGACCCGGCGGCCTACGTCGCCCTGGTCACCGGCGAGATGCTGGACGCCTGCGCGCCGCACGCCCGCTGGATCGACGTGTTCTGCGAGAAGGGCGCCTTCGACGGCGACCAGGCCCGCGCGATCCTCACCGCCGGCAAGGCGAAGGGCCTGCACCCGCGCGTCCACGCCAACCAGCTCTCCCACGGTCCGGGTGTGCAGCTGGCGGTCGAACTGGACGCGGCCAGCGCCGACCACTGCACCCACCTCACGGACACGGACGTGGACGCCCTGGCGAACAGCGGCACGGTCGCCACCCTCCTGCCCGGCGCGGAATTCTCCACCCGCGCGCAGTGGCCGGACGCGCGCCGCCTCCTCGACGCCGGCGTGACGGTCGCCCTCTCCACGGACTGCAACCCCGGCTCGTCCTTCACCTCCTCCGTCCCCTTCTGCGTCGCCCTGGCCGTCCGTGACATGCGGATGACCCCCGACGAGGCGGTCTGGGCGGCGACGGCGGGCGGTGCGGCGGCCCTGCGCCGCACCGACATCGGCCGTCTCACCCCGGGCGCCCGCGCCGACCTGACCCTCCTGGAGGCCCCGAGCCACGTCCACCTCGCCTACCGCCCGGGTGTGCCCCTGGTGAGCGGGGTATGGCGAGGCGGGGTGCGGGTCGTCTGAACGGCCACGTCCGGGACTGTCCGGGTGACCGCACGACAGGCGGGTGCCGCGGACGCCGTGGACGTCCGCGGCACCCGGCAGGAGCGGGCTGACGGGGTCACTCCTCCACGGTCAGCCCCTTGCGCAGGCGCATCAGCGTGCGGGACAGCAAGCGGGACACGTGCATCTGGGAGATGCCCAGCTCCTCACCGATCTCCGACTGGGTCATGTTCGCCACGAAGCGCAGTGAGAGGATCTTGCGGTCCCGGGGCGGGAGTTCGGCGATCAGCGGCTTGAGGGACTCGACGTACTCGATGCCCTCCAGGCCGTGGTCCTCGTACCCGATCCGGTCCGCCAGCGCGCCCTCGGTCTCGTCCTCCTCGGGCTGGGCGTCCAGCGAGGAGGCGGTGTAGGCGTTCGAGGCGGCCATGCCCTCGACGACCTCGTCCTCGCTCAGGCCGAGCCGCTCGGCCAGTTCCGCGACCGTGGGGGAGCGGTCCAGCTTCTGGGCCAGCTCGTCCCCGGCCTTGGCCAGGTCCAGGCGCAGCTCCTGCAGCCGGCGCGGGACGCGGACGGACCAGGACGTGTCGCGGAAGAACCGCTTGATCTCGCCGATGATCGTCGGCATCGCGAAGGTGGGGAACTCGACGCCGCGCGACAGCTCGAAGCGGTCGATCGCCTTGATCAGGCCGATCGTTCCGACCTGGATGATGTCCTCCATGGGCTCGCTGCGGGAGCGGAAGCGGGAGGCCGAGAACTTGACGAGCGCGAGGTTCAGCTCGACGAGCGTGTTGCGGACGTACGCGTACTCGTGCGTCCCTTCCTCCAGCATCGCGAGGCGCTCGAAGAGGGTCTTGGACAGGGCCCGTGCGTCGACCGGGCCGATCTCGTCGTACGGGGGGATCTCCGGGAGTCCCTCGATGGGGTCGAGGGGGTCGATGGGATGATCCAGTTGTTCCGGTGGGGGTGTCGACGTCGCGGGCTGGGTATGCGATGCGTCGAGCCGGGGTGACATGGTGTCCTCCATCGTTCTCGGCATAAGGCTGCCGATGCCAGTGCGTGCACTGCGGTGTGCGGCGCCTCCGAAGCCGACGTGGGCCCGTCGCGGCCCAGTGGGGTGTGTGTCCTTACTAGCCCTACCGGCTTCCCCGAACCGATCGCAAGTGCGTTCCGTTCGGTTATGTCCGATTATGCGAGATTGTTCAGGTGTCAGAGTGCGTGTGGAAGGCGTAATGTTCGAGGGCATCAGCCGCCACGACCTCGGGAGAGAGAACGGCATGGACCACGGGATGGTCGGCAGCGCGCAGTCTGGCCGGCTTCTGGTGGAGGTGCGGGAAGAGGGCACCAGCGCCGTCGTACAGCCGGCGGGTGAGCTCGACCACCACACCGCCGATCTGCTGCGGGAGCCCCTCGACGACCTCCTGGACAAGGGCTTCTCGCGCCTCGTCGTGGACTGCACGCGCCTGGAGTTCTGCGACTCCACGGGTCTGAACGTCCTGCTCGGCGCCCGGCTGAAGGCGGAGGCCGCCGGTGGCGGGGTCCACCTGGCCGGGATGCAGCCGGTCGTGGCACGCGTGTTCGAGATCACGGGGGCCGAGGCGGTCTTCACCGTGCACGACTCCGTGGCGGCGGCGCTGGCGCCGGGCGCCGACTGAGTCCGCCCCTCCGCCGCCGAGCGCTCTGCCCGCCCCGCCTCTCCGCCCTGCCCCCGCGCCCTGCGTGGCGGAGTGACGCGAGCCGTCCCAGGCACTCCTTCCGGAGGAAATGGGGGGTGTTCCGCCGGATCGGCCGGGCAGGAGAGGGCAGGAGGAGGCGGGAGTGGGCAGAAGTAAGCAGGAGTGGGCAGGTGACGGCCGGTGGGAGCCGACCGGCGCCGGCCTTGAGACATGAACTGGTGGATCGGTGAGGTGAAGCGCTGATGAGCACCACCCGGCCTTGCTCGCCGGGCGACCGCGGCCCGGAGCCCAGCGGCGCTTCCGGGGCGTCCGAGGAGGGTGCGCCGAGCACGGGCGCACCCGTGACGGCGGCCTCGTCGGCCGCGGACGCACCCGCGGCCTCGCCGGCCGCGGACGTGCCCGCGGGCGCGGGGGCCGCCGTGCCCGCCGACGCCGCGCAGGGCCCCGGGGGCCGGCGCGTCCGCAGGCTGACCCTGGAGGGGGAGAGCGGCGTCGTCCCGCTCGCCCGCGACTTCACGCGCCAGGCGCTGTACGCCTGGGGCTGGCTGCCCGCCGCCACCGCCGACCAGCGGGCCGCCGCCGAGGACGTGCTGCTCGTCGTCTCGGAACTGGTCACCAACGCCTGCCTGCACGCCGAGGGCCCCGACGAACTCGTCCTCGCCTGCGACAGAAAGGTGATCCGGCTGGAGGTCTCCGACCGCGGCACCGGCCAGCCCGCTCCGCGCACCCCGCACCGGTCCGGGCGTCCGGGCGGCCACGGGATGTTCATCGTGCAGCGGCTGTGTCTGGACTGGGGGGTCCTGCGCAGTCCCGGCCGGACGGGCAAGACGGTGTGGGCGGAGCTGGGCAACCCGCTGTGAGGCCCGGCCGGGCGCCGCAGGGCCGCCGCCGCGACAGGCGCTGACGGTCACCAATCCTCCCCCGCACCTTCTCTTCCTTCCTCACGCGCCCCGGCGTACCTTGACGGCCCATCTGATGAACCGTCAGGAATGGGGTGGACCGATCGTGTCGTACCCGAAGCGAACCGCCGCGCTCGCGTCCGCCGCGGCCCTGGCCGGCTCGGCGCTGCTGCTGGCGGCACCGGCGGCCCGCGCCGACGTCGTCGACGTCAACTACCGCTGCCAGACGCCGATCGGAGTCAAGAGCGCCGTCTCGCCGATCGACATGACCGGCGTCAGGAGCGGCGGCGGCTACAAGATCACGATGTCCTGGCAGAAGGGCGTCTCCTCCAGCCCGGTGGAGCTGGGCAAGGGCGCGATGACCCCGAGCGCCACCATCCGGCTGGGCGGCGCCGACAGCGGCACGCTCCCGGTCAGCGGCCCCCCGAACGCGGCCGCGATCCCCGCCGACACTCCCATCAAGATCAGTGACTTGAGCGGGACCTACGTCCCGAAGAAGACCGGCAAGGTCACCTTCACACCGGGCACGCTCACCATCAAGGCGCTCGGTACGACGACGACCTGCACGCCGACGAACAACCCCGGACCGGGCCTGACACTGGACGTCACGGCGGCCGGCGGAGCGACCGGATCGTCCTCCGGCGGCTCCTCCTCGGGCGGGTCGTCGTCCGGCGGGGCGTCCTCGGGCGGCACCTCCGCGACCGGACAGCTCCCGCAGACCGGCCCCGAGGACTCGGCGGTCGCCCTCGGCACGCTCGGCGCCACGGTGTTCCTCACCGGAGCGGCCGGCGCGCTGTGGCTGACCCGCCGCGGGCACTCCGTACGCCGCTGACCCCGGCCGAGCCGTACGCCGCCGCCCCCTGGCCACCGCTGGAGCCGCCCATGCCGTCCGCCGCCCGCGCCCTGCCCCACATCCCGCCCGTGGCCGCCTGCTGCCTGCTGCTCGCCGTGCTGGGCGCGGCGCCCCCGGCCCTCGCCGCCCCGGACGCGGGCTGGTCCGTCGCACCCGTGGGCGGCGGCCGGCCCTCCTTCTACGCCGAGGGCCCGCCCGGCACCGTCCTGCAGGACGCGCTGTCCGTCACCAACTCCGGGCGCGCGCCCCTCGCCGTACGGCTCTCCGGCACCGGCCTGCGCACCGTCTTCGCCGAGCGGTCCCTGCGCGTACCCGCCCGCACCCGCGCCGAGGTGCCCTTCACGGTGACCGTGCCGGCCGGGGACCCGCCCGGTGTCCGCTCCGGCGCCGTCGTCGTACGGGACACGAAGGGCCGTACGGCGAGCGTGCCGGTCCGGCTCCGGGTCGGTGGTCCGGCGCTGGCCGCGCTGACCGTCGAGCACCTCGCCGTGCACGCCCGCAGCATCACGTACGACCTGGTCAACCGGGGTACGACCGTCCTCGTGCCGACACTCGCGCTGCGCGCGGACGGCATCTTCGGCCGGGTCCTGGACCGGGCACCGCGCGCCCTTGCGCTCCGGGTGCGCCCCGGCGCGCGCGTGCGGCTGACCGAGCCCTGGCCGGACCGGCCCGCGCTGGACGCCGTCGACGTACGGCTGACGGTCACGGCACCGGGCGGCGCGCACGACACGGCCACCGCGTCGGCGCGGTTCGTGCCGTGGGCGCCGCTCGCGGCGGCGGGCGGGGCGGCCCTGGCCGGGGCGGGCGCGCTGCTCGCCGCACGCCGGCGACGGGAGCGGGTGCGGACGGGCGGACCGGAGGAGGCCCTCGAACTCCCATCCCCCGGCGCCGCGTTGGCGGAAGGGGCGGCGAAGTGACCGGACGTCCGACACGGCCGCGGCGGCCGGCCGGCGCGGCGGCGCTCGCGCTGCTCCTGCTCGCCCTGGCGCTGCCCCTCGCCGCCCCGGCGCACGCGGCGGACGGCCCCGCCGTGAAGCTGTCCTCGACCCAGGCCGGCACCGGCGGCTCGGTCACCGTCAGCGGTACCGGCTGGCGGCCGCGCACGCTGCTGATGCTGCTGGTGTGCGGGCGCGCCACGCCCGCCCAGGGAGTCATCGGGGGCACCAACTCCTGCGCCAACGGCGACGGGCGGGCCGTGACCACCGACGCCCGGGGCGCCTTCGGCAAGAGCCTCCCGGTCGCCGAGCCGCCCGTGCCGTGCCCCTGTGTCGTGCACGTGGCCACCGTCACCGGCCCGCAGGCGACGGCGGACGCCGTCCTGGAGGTCGCCGGGCATCCGGTCGCCCCGCTGCCCGCCGAGCGGTCCGGCGGCCGGCTGGCGGTCCTGTCCGACACCCGGCTGACCGGTTCCAGCGGCCTGCTGACCTGGTTCGGGGCGCCGCCGAGCCGCAGCCTGGTCTTCACGATCGGCAACACGGGCACGGGCGCGATCAAGGACCCGGTGTTCCAGGTCGGCTCCGCGCACGGCGTCTTCGCCCCGCAGTGGGACGACCGGCAGTGGCAGGGCACCCTGAACCCCGGCAGGAAGGCGCAGGTCACGCTGCCCGTCGAGCTGTCGGCCGGGGCCCACGGCGACTACACGGTGTCCCTGAGGTACGACGGCAGGGTGCTCGCCGAGCAGCCCTGGGGCGTGGGCCGGCCCTGGGGCGTGACCCTGTTCTGGCTCCTGCTGTGCCTGGTCGTCCCGGCCGCGCTGTTCCGCGCCGGCATGGCCGTCGTGGACCGGGTGCGGCCCCGCGGCCCGGCCGGCGCGCACCGCGCCCGCCTCCCGCGCCTGCCCGCGCTGCCCCGCCCCGGCCGCCGCCGCGCCGCCGAACCGCCCCCCTCGACCCCGACCCTGCCGTGGTTCACCCAGGACTCCGTCCCGGGCGGCCCGGCCGGCCGGCTCTCCGCACCGCACTCCGACAGCCCGACGAGTCCGACGACTCCCACCAGGAAGGGACCCACGTGAGCATCCGAAGGAGAGGTACGGCCGCGGGCGCCGCGCTGGCGCTGTGCGGTGCGGGCGTCCTGCTGGGCTTCGCCGCGGCCCCCGCACAGGCGGCCCAGGTGTCGTTCGCCACCCACTGCGTGCCGCCCGCGGGCATCAGCCCCGTCGACGGCACCACCGAGGTCCGGATCACCGCGCCGGCCACGGCGAAGGTCGGCGACACGGTGGACATCGTGTGGAAGTTCGTCCGGGCCGCGTCGAAGAACCCGGACATCATCGACCTGCCCGCGAACTCGGTCCAGCCGTCCGGGGTGCTGAAGGCGGCCGGCGCGCAGAGCGCCGACATCGCCATGCAGGGCCCGCGGCAGAACCCCGCGATCCCCAAGGGCGGCGACATGGTGCTGTCCGACATGAAGGGCAGCCTGAAGCTCACGACGGCCGGCGAGGTGACGCTGACGCCGGACGCGTACACGGTCAACGCCATGTCCACCGACACCAGGTGCACCCCGAAGGAGAGCGTCCAGAAGGCGGCGACGATCCAGGTCACGGGCGGCGACGGCGGGGGCGGCACGCCCACCACGACACCGACGCCGACCGGGTCGGCGACCCCGACGGGATCGGCCACCCCCACGGCGTCGCCCACGTCCGGCGGCGGCAGCGGCGGCGGGCAGACCGACTTCACCGGCAAGGAGGTGCAGATCCCGTACGCCTGCAAGACCCCGATCGGCGACAAGAGCGCGACCTCGCCGGTGCAGATCGACGCCAGGAAGAACGGCGGGGACTTCGCCCTCACCGTGCGGTTCAAGAAGTCCGTGATGGACAGCCCCGTCGACATCCCCGCCAACTCCGTCAAGCCGTCCATGGAGGTGGTGCTGGGCGGCGCCGACAAGGGCACCGTGCACGTCGAGGGCCCGATGAACGCGAGCCCCGTCAAGTCCGGCGACCCGATCGAGATCCCCGATCTCACCGGCACCTACAAGCCGGGCGCGAGCGGCAGCTCGACGCTGTCCCCGGGCGTGCTGACGGTCAAGGCGCTCGGCACGACGACGACGTGCACGCCGACGCGGACCCAGGTCTCGCTCACCCTGGACACCAGTCAGCAGCCGGGCGGCTCCTCGGGCGGCACGTCGACCTCCGGCGGCACCTCGTCGGCCGGCGGCACCGGCACGGCCGGCAGCGGCTCCGGCGGCCTCGCCGACACCGGCGCGAGCGACCACGGCGCCCTGAAGGCCCTGGGCCTGGTGGCCGGCACGGCGATCCTGCTGGGCGGCGCGGTGTTCACGTTCATGCCGAGGCGCAGGGCGCGTTAGTCCCGGCCGGACGACACGAGGGCCACCGCGTCCGTCGGACGGGGTGGCCCTCGTGCTGCGGGTCACGTCAGTGGACGTCGCCCATCAGCTTGTTGACCTTCTTGCGGTACATCCACACCGCCGCGCCGGCGAGCACGGCGAGCACGGCCTCCAGGGCGACGAAGCCCTGCTTGTCGAGGTTGACGCCGCCTATCGCCGGGTTCGACACCAGCGCGGTGACCGAGTCGCCCGCGGTGACCGCGAGGAACCAGACGCCCATCATCTGGGAGGCGTACTTCTTCGGCGCCATCTTCGTCGTCACCGACAGACCCACCGGCGACAGCGTCAGCTCACCGATGGTCTGCACGAAGTAGATCGCGACGATCCACAGCGCGGCCGCCTTGTGACCGCCGTCGGCGATCGCCAGCGGGGCGAGGAAGACGAAGAAGGACACACCGATCAGCACCAGACCGGAGGCGAACTTCACGATCGTGCTCGGCTCCTTGCCGCGCCGGTTCAGCCACAGCCACAGCCAGGCGAAGACCGGCGCCAGCGCCATGATCATGACCGGGTTGACCGACTGGTACCAGGAGACCGGGAAGTTCCAGCCGAGGATGGAGTTGTTGGCCGAGCCGCTCGCGAACAGCGACAGGGTCGAACCGCCCTGGTCGTAGATCATCCAGAACACGGCGGCGGCGACGAAGAACCAGATGTACGCCGACACCTTCGACTTCTCGTCCCCCGCCAGGTCCTTGTCCCGGCGGATGCGGGCGATGACCAGGATCGGCACGATCAGACCGATGATCGTGAGCGGGATCAGCGCCCAGTTCAGCGTGAAGTGACCGGTGCCGCCGACGACGCCGTAGAAGACGGCCGCGACGGCCAGCCAGATCAGGCCCTTGCGCAGGGTCGCGGCCTTCTCCGGGCCCGTCAGGGGGGTGGGGACCTCGCTGCTCTTCTCGCTCAGGTGGCGGCCGCCCAGCAGGTACTGGGCCAGGCCCAGCGCCATGCCGAGCGCGGCCAGCGCGAAGCCCAGGTGCCAGTTGACGTTCTCACCGACGGTGCCGATGACCAGCGGGGCGACGAAGGCACCCACGTTGATGCCGATGTAGAAGAGCGTGAAGCCACCGTCACGGCGCGGGTCGTCCGGGCCCTTGTAGAGGTGGCCGACCATGGTGGAGATGTTGGCCTTCAGCAGACCCGAACCGACGGCGACCAGAGCCAGGCCGACGAAGAAGCTGGCGGCGACGGGCAGGGCCAGGCACAGGTGGCCGAGCATGATGATCAGACCCGCGACGGCGACCGTCTTACGGGGGCCGAGCACGCGGTCGGCGAACCAGCCGCCGGGCAGGGCGAGCAGGTACACGAGCGACACGTACACCGAGTAGATGGCGGTCGCCGTGCCCGCGCTCAGGTGGAGGCCACCCGGGGCCACCAGGTACAGCGGGAGCAGGGCCCTCATGCCGTAGTAGGAGAAACGCTCCCACATCTCGGTCATGAAAAGAGTGGCCAGGCCGCGGGGGTGGCCGAAGAAGGTCTTCTCGGAACCGGGGGTGCCCGGACGGACCGAGTCCTTCGTCAGGCTGGACGCCATGGTCGTTCCTTGCTGGTCGGGGCGCGTGTTGGGGGTTCCCCCCGGCTCGGGCGAAGCCGAGAGTCGGGGAAGCTGCGCGCCCGTGGGGGTGCGGCCGGCACCGGCAGGGTCGCTCGTCCACCCCCACGCCCAGGGGGAGTCCGCCTCCGGATCACGGAAGCGGCGGACGGCGACCACCGGGATCCACGCTCCCGACGCGACGGTGCGTCCGGAGCCCGGCCAGAGGTCATTCCTTTCGAGGCTGGCCTTGGGCCAACCCGTACACAAAAGAGACCTTCAGCGTCAGATGCCCGCCAAAGGTCCCCGGATGTACTACAGGCGTTCACGTCACTGTACGGCAGGACACTGCCGGATATGGAAGGACTTGAGACGCGGATCACAGGTGTCGCGGGAACCGCAGGAACACTTTCGAAGGTCTCTCCAACGATCGCATCTGTGGACCGATGGTTCGTACCCGCAGTTCAGCAAGGTAAGAGTCCGTGGAGGCGATCACACCCCAGCAGTGCGGGCGGGCGGTCTACCATCACCTCTATGACCCGTGTACTGCTCGCCGAGGACGACGCGTCCATCTCGGAGCCGCTGGCCCGCGCCCTGCGCCGGGAAGGTTACGAGGTCGAGGTGCGCGAGGACGGACCCACCGCGCTCGACGCCGGAATGCAGGGCGGCGTCGACCTGGTCGTACTGGACCTGGGGCTGCCCGGCATGGACGGCCTGGAGGTCGCCCGCCGGCTGCGGGCCGACGGCCACACCGTGCCGATCCTCATCCTGACCGCGCGGGCCGACGAGGTGGACACCGTCGTCGGCCTGGACGCGGGCGCCGACGACTACGTCACCAAGCCCTTCCGGCTCGCCGAACTGCTCGCCCGGGTTCGGGCCCTGCTGCGCCGCGGCGCCGCCGAGCCCCAGCAGCCGCCGGCCACCCACGGCGTGCGGATCGACGTCGAGTCGCACCGCGCGTGGATGGGTGACGAGGAACTCCAGCTCACCGCGAAGGAGTTCGACCTGCTGCGGGTGCTGGTGCGCGACGCCGGCCGGGTCGTCACGCGCGACCAGCTGATGCGCGAGGTCTGGGACACCACGTGGTGGTCGTCCACCAAGACCCTCGACATGCACATCTCCTGGCTGCGCAAGAAGCTCGGCGACGACGCGGCGAACCCCCGCTACATCGCGACGGTGCGAGGCGTGGGCTTCCGCTTCGAGAAGAGCTGAGCCCCTTCGCGGGCGCCCAGCGATCAGCTCAGGTAACGGAACATGCGCCGACGTCTCATCCAGTCCACCCTCGCCGTCGTCCTCGTGGTGATCGCCGTCTTCGGCCTCTCCCTGGTGATCGTCGAGTCCCGCACGATCAGCAACAGCGCGCAGGAGCGGGTGGAGTCCGAGGCGGTGCGGCTGGCCAGCATCGTGGACAGCCGGATCCTCGCCGCGGAGAACGTCAACGCCGACGTGCTGCGCAACCCGGTCAGCAAGGACCAGTACGCGGTCATCCGCATGCCCGGACAGGCGCCGATCGAGATCGGCACCAAGCCGCAGGGCGACGTGATCCACGCCACGCAGCAGGGCGAGGAGGGCGAGACGGTCACCGTGCAGGAGCCGCGCTCCGCGGTGACCCGGGAGGTCGGCCGCACGCTGCTGATCATCGGGCTGGTCGCGCTGCTCGCCGTCGTCGCCGCCGTCCTGCTGGCCGTGCGCCAGGCCAACAAGCTCTCGGCCCCGCTGACCGACCTGGCGGAGACCGCCGAGCGCCTCGGCTCCGGCGACCCGCGCCCGCGGCACAAGAGGTACGGCGTCCCCGAGCTGGACCGGGTCGCCGATGTGCTGGACTCCTCCGCCGAGCGGATCGGGCGGATGCTGACCGCCGAGCGGCGCCTGGCCGCCGACGCCTCCCACCAACTGCGCACCCCGCTCACCGCGCTCTCGATGCGGCTGGAGGAGATCACCCTCACGGACGACCCGGACACCGTGAAGGAAGAGGCGAACGTCGCGCTCACCCAGGTCGAGCGGCTCACGGACGTGGTGGAACGCCTGCTGACGAACTCGCGCGACCCGCGCACCGGCTCCGCCGTCACCTTCGACCTGGACGAGGTCATCCAGCAGCAGCTCGCCGAGTGGCGGCCCGCCTACCGCAGCGCCGGCCGGGCCATCGTCAGCTCCGGCAAGCGGCACCTGAGGGCCGTCGGCACGCCGGGCGCGGTCGCCCAGGTGCTGGCCGCCCTGATCGAGAACTCGCTGATGCACGGTGGCGGCACGGTCGCGCTGCGCACCCGCGTCACCGGCAACCAGGCCGTGGTCGAGGTAACCGACGAGGGCCCCGGTGTCCCGGCCGACCTGGGCGCGCGCATCTTCGAGCGCACGATCAGCGGCCGCAACTCCACCGGGATCGGCCTGGCCGTCGCCCGCGACCTCGCGGAGGCCGACGGCGGCCGGCTGGAACTCCTCCAGGCCCAGCCCCCGGTCTTCGGCCTCTTCCTCTCCCGCACCCCGCCGGCCCGCAAGGCGGCGGAGGGGGGCCAGCCGACGGTCCGCTGAGCGGATACGAGAAGTGGGCCCCGTCGCCGGGGCCCACCTGTGCTGCTCGGACTGTGCGTGTGCGTTACGGAACGCGCTGCGTCTTGGGCTGCTCGGTCTCCGTCCGCGGCCTGCTGGACTCGGCCACCAGGATCGACTCCGCCTCCCGGGACGGCTCCACGCGGAAGACCCAGGTCCGGTACGACCAGAAGCGGAAGAGCGTCGCGACGCCGATGCCCACGAACTTGAAGACGTTGCTCTGCAGTGGGGTGTCCCAGCCGAAGCCGTAGGTCGCCAGGTAGAGCACGCCGTTCTCGATCACGAGGCCGATGGCGCTGAAGAACAGGAAGAGCGTCAGCTCCTTGGTGCGCCCGCTCTTCTCACGGTCCCGGTACGTCCAGTAACGGAAACCGATGTAGTTGAACGCGATGGCGACCACGGTGGCGATGATGCTCGCGCGTACCACCTGCAGGTGGGAGGCGCTGCGCACCAGGTTGAAGACGGCGAGATTGACAAAGATGCCCGCGACGCCGACGGTGCCGAACTTGGCCACCTCGCGCACGAGTCGTTGCAGCCCCGAGGAACGAGGTTCCATGGCTGGGCAGCTCCCGTCGGTAGGTTTCGTCAGCCCGCCCATGCTATCCAGGCAGACCGGTCGACGCCTGCGCTCCAGGCCACAGCCTGGAAACAGTCCGGAAAGAGGTCGGGAAGCCGGCGGTAAGAGCCCGTATGAGGGACGTGATCCGGTCACGGCCGCCCGGCCGATACGCTAGGGGTGTGACGTTCCCGGTAGTCGGCATGGTCGGCGGGGGGCAGCTCGCGCGTATGACGCACGAGGCGGGCATCCCGTTGGGCATCAGGTTCAAGCTCCTCAGTGACACCCCTCAGGATTCCGCGGCGCAGGTCGTGAACGATGTCGTCATCGGCGACTATCGCGACCTGGACACACTGCGTGACTTCGCGCGGGGGTGCGATGTGATCACCTTCGATCACGAACACGTACCCACCGAGCACCTCAGGGCTCTGGAGGCGGACGGCATCCCCGTGCGCCCGGGGCCCGACGCGCTGGTGCACGCCCAGGACAAGGGCGTGATGCGCGCGAAGCTCGACGCGATCGGCATCCCGTGCCCGCGCCACCGCATCGTCTCCGACCCGGCCGACGTCGCAGCCTTCGCGGCCGAGGGGGAGGGCTTCCCGGTCGTCCTGAAGACCGTCCGCGGCGGCTACGACGGCAAGGGCGTGTGGGTCGTGGACGGCGCCGAGGAGGCCGCGGAGCCGTTCCGCGCCGGGGTGCCGGTCCTCGCCGAGGAGAAGGTCGACTACGTCCGCGAGCTGGCCGCCAACGTCGTCCGCTCCCCGCACGGCCAGGCCGTCGCCTACCCGGTGGTCGAGTCCCGGCAGGTCAACGGCGTGTGCGACACGGTCATCGCCCCGGCCCCCGACCTCGACGAGGCCCTGGCGCTGAAGGCCGAGGAGATGGCGCTGACCATCGCCAAGGAACTCGGCGTCGTCGGACACCTCGCCGTCGAGCTGTTCCAGACCCGCGACGGCCGCATCCTGGTCAACGAGCTGGCGATGCGACCGCACAACTCCGGCCACTGGACCCAGGACGGCGCGATCACCAGCCAGTTCGCCAACCACGTCCGCGCGGTCCTCGACCTCCCGCTCGGCGACCCGCGCCCGCGCGCGAAGTGGACCGTGATGGTCAACGTCCTGGGCGGCGACTACCCGGACATGTACTCCGCCTACTTGCACTGCATGGCCCGCGACCCCAAGCTCAAGATCCACATGTACGGCAAGGACGTGAAGCCCGGCCGCAAGGTCGGTCACGTCAACACCTACGGCGACGACCTGGACGACGTGCTGGAGCGCGCCCGTCACGCTGCCGGCTACCTGAGAGGCACCATCACCGAATGAGCCCTGTTGTTGGCATCGTCATGGGGTCGGACAGCGACTGGCCCGTCATGGAGGCCGCCGCCAAGGCGCTGGACGAGTTCGAGATCGCGTACGAGGTCGACGTCGTCTCCGCGCACCGCATGCCCCGCGAGATGATCACGTACGGCGAGCAGGCCGCCGACCGCGGGCTGAAGGTGATCATCGCCGGGGCCGGGGGCGCCGCCCACCTGCCGGGCATGCTCGCCTCGGTCACCCCGCTGCCGGTCATCGGGGTGCCGGTGCCGCTGAAGTACCTGGACGGCATGGACTCGCTGCTGTCCATCGTGCAGATGCCGGCCGGCGTGCCCGTCGCCACCGTCTCCGTCGCCGGTGCCCGCAACGCCGGCCTCCTCGCGGCCCGCATCCTCGCCGCGCACGACGAGGACCTGCTGCACCGGATGCGCGACTTCCAGCAGGACCTGAACGACCAGGCCACCGAGAAGGGCAAGCGGCTGCGCGCCAAGGTCGAGGGGCCGAGCGGCTTCGGCTTCGGGAAGTAACGGCCGATGACCTCACTGGACGAAGTACGGTCCCTGCTCGCCGAGTTCCCCGTCGTCGACGGGCACAACGACCTGCCGTGGGCGCTGCGCGAACAGGTCCGCTACGACCTCGACGCCCGCGACATCGCCGTCCACCAGCACGAGCACCTGCACACCGACATCCCGCGCCTGCGCGAGGGCGGGGTCGGGGCGCAGTACTGGTCGGTGTACGTGCGCTCGGACCTGCCCGGGGCGGTGCCGGCCACGCTCGAACAGATCGACTGCGTACGGCAGTTGATCGCCCGGCACCCCGCCGACCTGCGGGCCGCGCGGACCGCCGCCGACATGGAGGCGGCGCGCGCGGAGGGCCGTATCGCCTCCCTGATGGGCGCCGAGGGCGGTCACTCGATCGACAACTCCCTCGGCACCCTGCGCGGCCTGTACGAGCTGGGCGTGCGCTACATGACGCTCACCCACAACGACAACAACGACTGGGCGGACTCGGCGACCGACGAGCCCAGGGTCGGCGGTCTGTCGGCGTTCGGCCGCGAGGTCGTCCGGGAGATGAACCGCCTCGGCATGCTGGTCGACCTCTCCCACGTGGCGGCCACGACGATGCGGGCCGCGCTGGACACCACGTCCGCGCCGGTGATCTTCTCGCACTCCTCCGCGCGGGCCGTGTGCGACCACCCCCGCAACATCCCCGACGACGTCCTGGAGCGGCTGCCCGCCAACGGCGGCATGGCGATGGTGACCTTCGTGCCGAAGTTCGTCCTCCAGGCGGCCGTCGACTGGACGCAGGCCGCCGACGAGAACATGCGCGCCCACGGGCTGCACCACCTCGACACCAGCCCGAAGGCGATGGAGATCCACCGGGCCTTCGAGGAGCGCACCCCGCGCCCCGTCGCCACGGTGTCCACGGTCGCGGACCACCTGGACCACATGCGCGAGGTGGCCGGCGTCGACCACCTCGGCATCGGCGGCGACTACGACGGCACGGCCTTCACCCCGGACGGCCTGAACGACGTCTCCGGCTACCCGAACCTCCTCGCCGAACTGCTGGACCGCGGCTGGTCCAAGGCCGATCTGGCCAAGCTGACCTGGAAGAACGCGGTGCGGGTGCTGGGTGCGGCGGAGGACGTGGCCCGGTCCCTTCAGGCGACGCGCGCGCCCTCCCACGCCACTATCGAGTCGCTGGACGGCACCGGGGACCGAGCGTCCAGGGCCGGGTAGTCGTTGTAGCCGGCGGCCCCGCCGACGTACATGAAGTACCGGTCCCGGACCGGGTTGAGGGGCGCGCCGCGGCGCAGCCGCTCGACCAGGTCCGGGTTGGCGAGGAACGGCCGGCCGAGCGCGACCAGGTCGGCGCCGGCCGCCAGCATGTCCCGGGAGGCCCGGGCGACGGCGTCGGCGGACAGGTCGGCCAGGTCCGGGTTGCCGATCAGGGTGCCGGGCCAGGCGGCGCGGATCCGCCGGTACCGCTCGTCCAGCGGGTCCGAGCGGACCAGGTGCAGATAGGCGAGGTCCAGGCCCTTCAGCCGGTCCAGGAGTGCCGTGTAGAGGCCGTCGGTGTCGTCCTCGCGGACGCCGTTGACGGTGGAGGCGGGAGAGATCCGGATGCCCACCCGGTCGGCGCCGACCGCGTCGGCCACCGCCTCGGTCACCTCCGCCGCGAACCGCACCCGCCGCCCGATCGAGCCGCCGTAGCCGTCCGTGCGGAGGTTGGTGTTGCCGGCGAGGAACTGGTGCAGCAGCATCCCGTTGGCCGAGTGCACCTCCACGCCCTCGAAGCCGGCGGCGACGGCCCGGCGCGCGGCGGCGGCGAAGTCGGCGATCGTGGCGCGGATGTCGTCCGCCGTCATCTCCCTCGGCACGGCGGCCTCCCGGTGCCCGCCGTGCGTGAAGATCGTCTCCGGCAGGGGTACGGCGGAGGGCGCCACCGGGGTCAGTCCGGTGGTCACCGGGTGGCTCACCCGGCCGCCGTGCTGGAGCTGGAGGAACATCCGCCCGCCGGCCGTCCGCACCGCGTCGGTGACCCGCCGCCAGCCCTCCTGGTGCCGGTCGGTGTGGAGCGCGGTGATGTCCGGGTACGTCTGCCCGACCGGGTTCGGCGTCGTCCCCTCGGCGATGATCAGCCCGGCGGAGGCCCGCTGGGCGTAGTGCGTGACCATCAGGTCGCCCGGGGTGCCGTCCGCCTGCGCGCGGTTGCGGGTGAGGGGGGCCATCACGAGGTGGTTGGGAAGGGCGAGCCGGCCGAGCCGGGCGGGGGCGAGGAAGTCCGTGGAGTCCGTTGTCTGCGTCATGCCGGCACGGTAGAACCTGACACTGATGTCAGATTCAAGCCCACTTGCCGGGAGGCGAACCATGCGGATCGGTGAACTGGCCCGGCGCACCGGGGTGAGCGAGCGGTCGCTGCGCTACTACGAGACCCAGGGGCTCCTCACCGCCGAGCGCACCCCCGGCGGCCACCGCGACTACCCCGAGCCGGCCGTCGACCGGGTCATCAGGATCCAGGAACTGTACGCGGCCGGGCTGCACAGCGAGAAGATCCGGCAGCTGCTGCCCTGCATGCGCGACCAGGACGGCGGCCCCTCGGCGATCGCGACCCCGAGGCTCGTGGCGGACCTCACCGCCGAGCGCGAGCGCATCGACGGTCTGATCGCCGACCTGGTGCGCTCCCGCGAGACGCTGGACGAGGTGATCCGCACAGCCCGCGACAGCTGACCGGCGTACCCCCGAACGCCCCGTTCACCAGGAAGCCCCCGTTCCCTCCGTGCGACCGTGTCGGTACGCCAGCCACATCGATCACGAAGCTCACGACCGACGTAGCCCACGACGTACGGAGCCGCCATGGCCGACCTCCAGCACGGCATCCCCCCGACCTCCGAGGTCGGCGCGGACGAGGGCCTGCCGGACGACCCCTTCGGCGAGGACGCGCTCGGGGCGCTCCTGGTGCGGGCCCACGCCCTGCTGGCCGAGCACCCGGTCGCCGACGGCTACAGCGGACTGCCCTGGGCGCTGCGCCATCTGCCCCGGTACGACCTGGAGCTGGGCGAGGCGGCCGTCGACACCGACGTCCCCCGGATGCGCGAGGGGCACGTGGGCGTGCTGTTCTGGTCGCTGCACCAGCCCGAGGGCGTCGCCGGCGACCGGCCGACGGCGGCGGCCCTGGAGCAGCTGGACCAGGTGCGCTCGGTGATCGAGTCCCATCCGGAGGGGCTGCGCCTGGTGGGCACCGCCGGGCAGATCATCGACGCGCGCAACCGCGGCCGGGTGGCCGTCGTGCCGGGGCCCGCGCACGCGGCCGCGCTCGACGACTCCCTCGGGATCCTGCGCGTCCTCGCCACCCTCGGCCTGCGCGTCCTCACGCTGGCGGGCACGGCGTGGGCGGGGGAGCGGGGGCTGACCCGGTTCGGCGAGGAGGTGGTCCGCGAGATGAACCGCCTCGGCGTACTGGCCGACGTCTCCGGAGCGTCCGCCGCCACCGTCGAACGCGCCCTCGCGCTGTCCAGGACCCCGGTGCTGTGCACCCGCTCCGCCGCCCGCGCGCTGCGTCCGCACCCGGCCAACCTGCCCGACGCGCTGCTCGCGGCGCTGGGCGGGGCGAAGGGGCTGTGCATGGTGCCGCTGACCGCCGAGCAGACCGGGCCGACGATCCGGGACGTCGCCGACCACCTCGACCACGTCCGCGACGTGGCGGGCCCGGAGTGCGTCGGCCTGTCCGGCACGTACGACTCCGGCGCCGTCCACCCCCGCGACCTCGCCGACGCCTCCCGCTACCCCCACCTGATCGCCGAACTCCTGCGCCGCGGCTGGTCGGAGACGGAAGTGTCCCTGCTGACCTGGGGCAACGTCCAACGTGCCCTGCGCGGCGCGGACTTCGTGGCCCGCGCCGCCCAGCACCGCCGCGAGCCACCCCACGCGAGGATCACGGAGCCGGGCGCGCGGTAGAGCAGGGGGCGGACCGGCCGGGCGCCGCCGACCGGTCAGACGTGGTCGATCCGGCACAGGCAGAAGGGATGGCCGGCCGGATCGGCGTACACCTGGAAGTCCTTGGTCTCGCGGTCCTCCAGGTCCAGCGGGCGGGCCCCCAGCGCGAGCACCCGCTCGTGGGCCGCGTCGACCTCCGCCCAGGTGGGGCCGGCGTCGAAGTCGAGGTGCAGCTGCTGGCCGTTGCGGTCCGCGCGCGGCCACTCGGGCGGTGCGTGCCCCTCGGCCCGCTGGAAGGCCAGGCGCGGCCCGTCCGGCACCCGCAGGACGACCCAGTCGTCGTCCTCGGCCTGCGGGGTGCCCCCGGCCACCGCCGCGTAGAAGGCGGCCAGCGCGTGCGGGTCGGGGCAGTCGAGCACGACGGAACGCAGACGGGCGACGGAGCCCATGGTGTCCTCCTTCGGCAGGCGCAGCGGCCTTCAGCCGGCGCAGAGGCAGAACGGGTGCCCCGCGGGGTCGGCGTACACACGGAAGGTCCGCTCCCGGTCCTCCGCGTCCAGCGGCCGCGCCCCCAGCTCCAGCACCCCCTTCTCCGCCGCGTCCAGGTCCGGCACGACCAGGTCCAGGTGGAACTGCTGCGAGGCGTCCGCGGCGGGCCACTTCGGCGGCACGAACCCCGGTGCCCGCTGGAAGGCCAGAGCCGGCCCGCCGGGCACCGCCAGGTCGATCCACCCGTCCTCCCCGGGATCCCCCTCCACCCGCACCGTGCCGCCCAGCAGGGCGGCGTAGAAGCCGGCCAGCGCGTGCGGATCGGGACAGTCCAGCACCACGGCACCGATCGTGGCGAGAGCCATGACTACCTCCTGCTGTTACCCGTAAGCACGGGTAACCGGTAACGGTTACTGCATGCTCCCGCACAAGGGGTAACGTCGCAAGCATGAGTGAGAGATCGGCCGCGCCCGGATCCCTCGCGTTGATCGAGTCGCTGGTCAACACGCTGGACATGGAGACCGGCGACGACACGCTGGAGACCGACGAGGGCCGCGCGCGTCTCGGGATCACCGGCGCCGGGCTGGACGAGGCGCGGGAACTGCGGGAGTCGCTGCGGGCCGCGCTGCTCGCGCACGCCGGACACCCGCCCCACCGCGCGGTGACCCCGCTCGGCGAACTGCTCTCCCGCGCGCCCCTCTACGTCGTCGTCGACGAGCGGGACGGCTCCGCCGCACTCGCCCCCGCCCCGGACGGCCCGCTGCTCGCCCGCGTCGCCGCCGCCGTCGCCGAGGGGCTCGCGGCGGGCACCTGGATGCGCCTCAAGGCCTGCGAGGCCGGCACCTGCCACTGGGCGTACTACGACCGCAGCCCGGCCGGGCGGGGCCGCTGGTGCTCGATGCAGGTGTGCGGGGCGCGCGAGAAGATGCGCCGCTACCGGGCGAAGACGCCCTGACGCACAGGGACGTGGTGCAGAATGCGGAAAGACGCCGGTTCGGCCGACTGAGCCTCGGCCGAACCGGCGTCCTTCCTCCGGCTGTTCGCGCTCAGGCGGTCGGGCGGCCCATCGCCCGGTACGTCCAGCCCGCCCGGCGCCACAGGTCCGGGTCGAGGGCGTTGCGGCCGTCCAGGATCAGCCGGACCGCCGCGGCCTCCCCGAGCGCCGCCGGGTCCAGCTCGCGGAACTCGCGCCACTCGGTCAGGTGCAGCACCGCGTCGGCGCCCCGCACCGCCTCCAGCGCCGAGCCGGCGTAGCCGAGCGTCGGGAAGACCTTGCGGGCGTTGTCCATGCCCTTCGGGTCGTACACCGTGACCTGGCCGCCCTGGAGGTGGATCTGCCCGGCCACGTTCAGCGCGGGCGAGTCGCGGACGTCGTCCGAGTCGGGCTTGAAGGTGGCGCCGAGCACCGCGATCCGCTTGCCGAGGAAGGAGCCGCCGCCGAGCGCCTCCCGGGTCATCTCGACCATCTGGCCACGCCGGCGCATGTTGATGGAGTCGATCTCGCGCAGGAACGTCAGCGCCTGGTCCGCGCCCAGCTCGCCCGCGCGCGCCATGAACGCCCGGATGTCCTTCGGCAGGCACCCGCCGCCGAAGCCGATCCCGGCGCGCAGGAACTTCTTCCCGATCCGCTCGTCGTGGCCGATGGCCTCCGCGAGCCTGGCCACGTCACCGCCCGCGGCCTCGCACACCTCCGCCATCGCGTTGATGAAGGAGATCTTGGTGGCGAGGAAGGAGTTCGCGGCCGTCTTCACCAGCTCGGCCGTCGGGAAGTCCGTCACGACGAACGGGGTGCCCTCGCCGATCGGGGTCGCGTACACCTCGCGCAGCAGCTTCTCGGCCCGCTCGCCGCGCACGCCCGCCACGATCCGGTCCGGGTGCAGCGTGTCCTGCACGGCGAAGCCCTCGCGCAGGAACTCCGGGTTCCAGGCCAGCTCCGCCTCGCCGCCCGCCGGGGCGTTCGCGGCCAGGTAGGCCGCGAGCCGCGCGGCGGTGCCGACGGGCACGGTCGACTTGCCGACGACCAGCGCCGGCCGGCGCAGATGCGGAGCGAGGGAGGCGATCGCGGAGTCGACGTACGACATGTCGGCCGCGTACTCGCCGTGCCGCTGGGGGGTGTTGACACACACGAAGTGCACGTCGCCGAAGTCCCCGACCTCGGCCCAGTCGGTGGTGAAGCGCAGCCGCCCGGTCGCCCCCTGGAACCCGGCCACGTGCTTCCTCAGCAGATCCTGAAGCCCCGGCTCGTACATCGGGGTCTCGCCGCGCTCCAGCAGGGCGATCTTCTCGGGCACGACGTCGAGACCGAGCACCTCGAAGCCGAGTTCGGCCATGGCCGCGGCGTGCGTGGCGCCGAGGTAGCCGGTCCCGATCACGGTGATCTTCAGGCTCATGGGGGTCGCTCCAGCTCGGACTCGGGTACGTCGTTGATGCGGCCCCTGAGCATAGTCGGGCCCCTCACCGGGCACTTTCCCCGCTGTCGCGTAGCTCACGTAGGCGCGGCGCGGGCGGCCCTCTAAAATTTGAGTTACTTAACGGTAATTAGCGTCAGTATCACTGCGTCTTTGGAGCGTGAGAGACCGTGGCCGGATCGGCTGACTTCGACCTGTACCGCCCGTCCGAGGAGCACGACATGCTCCGGGACGCCGTCCGTTCGCTGGTCGAGGCGAAGATCGCGCCGTACGCCGCGGCGGTCGACGAGGAGGCCCGCTTCCCGCAGGAGGCCCTCGACGCCCTCGTAGCCAACGACCTGCACGCCGTGCACGTCCCCGAGGAGTACGGCGGCTCCGGCGCCGACGCGCTCGCCACGGTCATCGTGATCGAGGAGGTCGCCCGTGCCTGCGTCTCCTCCTCCCTGATCCCCGCGGTGAACAAGCTCGGCTCGCTCCCGGTGATCCTCTCCGGCTCCGAGGAGCTGAAGAAGAAGTACCTGGGCCCGCTGGCCAAGGGCGACGCGATGTTCTCCTACTGCCTCTCCGAGCCGGACGCGGGCTCGGACGCGGGCGGCATGAAGACCAAGGCCGTGCGTGACGGCGACCACTGGGTGCTCAACGGCGTCAAGCGCTGGATCACCAACGCGGGCGTCTCCGAGTACTACACGGTCATGGCGGTCACGGACCCCGGCAAGCGCACCAAGGGCATCTCCGCCTTCGTCGTCGAGAAGTCCGACGAGGGCGTCTCCTTCGGCGCCCCGGAGAAGAAGCTCGGCATCAAGGGCTCCCCGACCCGCGAGGTGTACTTCGACAACGTCCGCATCCCCGCCGACCGCATGATCGGCGAGGAGGGCACCGGCTTCGCCACGGCGATGAAGACCCTCGACCACACCCGCATCACCATCGCCGCCCAGGCCCTCGGTGTCGCGCAGGGCGCCTTCGACTACGCCAAGGGCTACGTCCAGGAGCGCAAGCAGTTCGGCAAGCCGATCGCCGACTTCCAGGGCATCCAGTTCATGCTCGCCGACATGTCGATGAAGATCTCGGCCGCCCGCGCCCTCACCTACCAGGCCGCCGCCGCCTCCGAGCGCGGCGACGCCGACCTCACCTACCTGGGCGCCGCCGCCAAGTGCTTCGCCTCGGACGTGGCCATGGAGGTCACCACGGACGCCGTCCAGCTGCTCGGCGGGTACGGGTACACGCGGGACTATCCGGTGGAGCGCATGATGCGCGACGCCAAGATCACCCAGATTTATGAGGGCACGAACCAAGTCCAGCGGATCGTGATGGCGAGGAACCTGCCCTAGCAGGGTTCTTGCAGGTCAGAAGCTGTTTCGAAGGTCCGGAGGGGCACCCTCGGCTTTCTGCCCGTTGCGGCCCGATCAGGGCCGTTCCTGGGCGTCATGCTGGGGGAATCCTGGGCAGATGCCGGGCTGAAAACAGCCACTGACCTGCACAAACAACACAGCCCCCGGCGTCGCGCCGGGGGCTGTTGTCGTACGCGCATCAGGCGACCTCCGATGCCTCCGTCGGGTCGTCGGCGCCGGGCGTCAACATCGTCGCGATGGCGGCCCGGCCGCGCTGCTCGGCCCCTTCGAAGATGTAGTGGTAGTGCTCCCTGAGCACGTCCGTACTGCTGTGGCCCATCCAGTCGGCCACATCGTTCTCGGGGACTCCGGCGTACAGCAGCCGCGATCCGTAGTAGTGCCGGAGTGAGTGGGCCTTGCAGTACTTCACCTGTCCCTTGCCCAGAGCCTCCATCCAGGTCTTCGGGTAGAAGTACGACGCGTAGAGGTAGCCGGTCCGCGTCACGTTGGGGAAGAGAAGCCGCTCCGGCCCCCATACGCCGTGGTTCTTGATGTGCCGCCGAAGCTCGAAGGCGACGTTCGGCGGGAGGGGGACGGAACGCCCTGGCTCGCCTTCGTCACGAGCCTCGATGTGCCGACGCTGGATGGCGCTGTTCTTGCCCGACTCGGTGTCTGCGTCCTCCGCAATCTGGAAGTCGACCCGAAGCGTCTCGGCCTTGAAGTCGATCTGATCACGGGACACCGCCATGGCCTCACCCAGCCGCAGGCCGCACCCGGCCATGAGCCACAGCATCGCGCGGTATCGCGGAGGAGCGGCATCCAGCATCGCCAGAACTTCCCGCGTCGTGAGCCGCCTTGCGGTGCTCTTCCGCTCCCGGATCTCTTTGGCGCGGCTTCCGGCGCCCTTGACCTTCTTGCACGGGTTCCGGCCGATGATCTCGTTGACGACAGCCCAGTCCATCATCCCGGAGAAGAACGAGAACCGCTGACGGCGTGTGCGGGCGGAGAGCTTCCGGTCCTGCTCCAGCCACAAGAGCCACTGCTCAACGTCTGCGACCTTCAGGGACACGATGGAACGGGCCTTGAAGAACGGCTCAATGGTCGTGTTGAGGATGGACCGGTACTGCTTCTTGGTGCTGTTCTCCAGCTTCCTTTGATTGGTCCACTGCTCCCACACGGCCGTCACGGGCTGCTTGCCCAAGCGGTCGTCCAGGTAGGTCCCGGCGTCGAGTTCCTGCTCCTTGCGCTTGCGCTGTCATCAGCCCGCTTCTTGGTCTCGAACGTCTTCTGTCGCTGCTTGCCGTCCGGGTCGTACCAGAACGTCGTCCACTTCTTCGGGTCGTGCTTTGACCGCGCGACCCATGCCCTTGCCACTGAAGCGGCCCCCTCCTGCTGCTGCCGACGTACGGGCCCGCCCCGCCGTCGCGCCGGTCACTCCCCGGCGTTTCCAAGTCTGCGCATTGACCACCCTGGGTTGTCAACACAGGGTGGAACCCCCTGGGTGTGTTAACTTGAGTGATATGGAAGCGGATGACAGCGGGTTCGAGATCACTCAGCAGCAGGGCGCCTGGGTGGTCCGCATGTGGTGGCCCGTGGGGCCGGTCAACGGGGGACCACAGCGGATCACCATCGAGCCGGCCGACGGTGCCCCTGCTCGTGAGGTGGCACGGGGTATCTCGACCACTGTCCTGCGCAGGCTCGATGTAGCCGCAGCCCTGGAGCTGGCCAAGCAGGCTCCCGAAGCCCAGCGGACGTTGGAGGAGGTGGCAGGGAAGCTGGACGAGATGGGAGAGGCGGCGGGGCTCGCCCTGGAGGGCGAAGGCGTCTCAGAGCGGTACTTGACCTTGCTTGTAGCCACGTACACCGCCATGGCGGATTTTGGTGCTCCTGCGCCCATTCCATGGCTGGCCCGGCTCATCGGCCGCCGACCTGAGACGGTGAAGGATCACCTGAAGCGGGCCAGAAGGGACGGCTTCCTGACCACAGTTGCCGGTAAGGCGGGTGGAGAGTTGACGGACAAGGCCAAAGCCATACTTGAGGAAATGGCTGAATCAGGGGCCCAACACGGCTGAACCACCTAGCACTTCATACGCATTGAGCCCCCGAGGGTCTTCGGGGGCTTTCTTGTTTCTTGGAGGATGAATGGCGCAACTGAGATTGATGACCGTTGACGACGTGGCCAACTACCGGAGCAAGACCCGTTCCTGGGTGTACGGCAACTGGAAGGCCGAACAGATTCCGTTCCGCAAGGTAGGGAAGTCGCTTCGGTGCCGCCCTTCGGACCTGGATCGCTGGCTGGACGCTCAGGGGGCGGAGTGACGGACGTCTACCCGCGCCGAATGCTGGCTGCGACGTACGACGTGAAAGAGGAATGGAGCCGTGCCCTCTTCGAAGCGTTCGGCCCCGGCGGCCTGCTCGCTCGGGAGGCCCCCGAGTTTAAGCGCGAACATCTGTTGTGGGCGCTGGCCCAGCTCCGATGCGTGAACGGCCGTACTGGAGAGATGTTCACCGGAGACACCGAGCTGGCTCAGCGACTGGGCTACAACACGAACGACCACCCCGGCAAACGGTGCCGCGAGACGCTGACGCGGTTCGGATTCTTCACCCAGCATGGCAAACGAGGTCGGGCCGCGAACCTGTTGCTGTCCGCGCCGGTGACGGTCCTAGATGATCATGAGACGTTGGCAGCCTCCGCACCCGGCGAGGTCATCACCGTCACCGACACCAAACCGAGCAAGCCCAGGAAGAAGCCAACGCCGGAAAACGGCGCGTCACGGCCGGCTGACCCCTTTGTATCGGGTAGCGGGCTGTACGGAGATCCGTTCAACGAGCTTCCACCGTGGGAGGCGGACAACCAGACGGCACCCTGGGATGTATCTCGGGAGTCTGGAGCAGGCCCGGAACGAGCGCGGGTCGAAACAGCCGCAGTACAGACATCTGGGCTTCCAGAGCCTTGGCGGCCTGCTGGCCCTTGTGGACCCCGATCCGCTTGAGCAGGCGCCACGCCGTCGCCTCCGTCGCAGACGCGCGTGCGGCTTCCGCGTACTCTGCTTTGACCTCGTCCGAGACACCGATGGCGGTCCGCTGTCCGGGACTACCTGCCGACCGGTCGGTCACATGCGGGGCCGGGCGCAGGGACGTAGGACGGAAGCACATGGGGCCCGTCCGGGGTCCCCCGCCTCCCTGGAGGAGCCATGGCCCAGCCCACGATGACGCCGATGACCCAGCAGATGCAGGACTGCGTCGACGCCTGCATGACCGCGCACAGCATGTGCGAGGAGACCATGAGTTCGTGCATGCAGATGGGCGGTCAGGCCCAGATGCAGATCATGCGCGCGCTCATGGACTGCTCCGAGACGACCCGCATGTGCGCCGACATGATGATGCGCCGCTCGCCGATGTCCGCCGAGATGTGCGCGATGTGCGCCAAGGCGTGCGACATGTGCGTCGAGGCGTGTATGCAGATGCCGGACGACCCGCAGATGACGCGGTGCGCGGACGCGTGTCGCCGCTGCGCCGAGATGTGCCGGACCATGGCGGGCACCCGCATGTGAGCCCTCGCGGCCGGAAACGGTCGAGGGCACCCGCACGGGCGCCCTCGACCCCGGTCCGGCAAGGGTCCTAGTTCCCGGAGACGGTGACCTTCTGGTCGTTGTTCAACTCGGTCACCAGGGTCTTCACCTTCGCCTGGTCCCAGATGAGGTTGCCGCCGGCGGTGGAGCCGGAGATCGGCATGTTCATGGACGTGCCGGCACCGCCCTGCACGCCCTTCATCGCCCAGAACATCGAGGCCAGGTCCCACAGGCCCATGTCCTTGTCGACGATCAGCGAGTCCAGGCCCGCGCCCATCACGGGGTAGAACTTGAAGGGGTTCAGGACCGTCGACGGGGTCGCGACCTGGTGGGCCAGCGCCGAAAGGAACTTCTGCTGGTTCTTGGTGCGCTGCAGGTCGCTGGCCGCGAAGGCGTGCCGGGTGCGGACGAAGGCGAGGGCCTGCGCGCCGTTCAGCGTCTGCTCGCCCGCCTTGAAGTCGGCGCCGGACCACTTGTCCTTGAAGCCCTTGTCGATGTTCATCGTCACACCGCCGACCGCGTCGACGATGTTCGCGAAGCCCTCGAAGCCGATCTCCACGTAGTGGTCGATGCGCAGCCCGGTGCTGGCCTCGATCGTGCGCACCAGCAGCGTCGGCCCGTCCTCGGCGTAGGTCGCGTTCAGCTTCTCCTGCCGGCCCGTGGCCGGGTAGACCTTCCCGGAGGTCGAGCCCTTGTACGACGGGACGGTCACGTTCGAGTCGCGCGGCAGCGAGATCAGCGTGTCGCCGTTGTCGCCGACGTGCAGGATCATCATCGAGTCGGTGCGCTTGCCCTGGGCGGAGCCGGTGTGCAGCTTCTGCTCGTCCGCCTTGGACATGCCCTCGCGGCTGTCCGAACCGACGATCAGGTAGTTCGTTCCCTTGCCGCCCGCCGGCCGGTCGATGACCTTGGACAGGTCGACCTCGCGGCGCAGCTTGGAGTCGGCCCAGAAGTAGGTCGCGACCGAGGTGACGACCAGCACGGTCGCCAGCGTGATCGCCGTCCACTTGATCCGCCGCCGCCAGTTCGGCGCCGGGCGCGGCCCCCGGCCCGGGTCCCCCGCAGGCCCGCCGGGCCCGCGCCCGCCGGGCGTGCCGTAGACCTGGCCCGTGTTGTAGCCGCTGTCGTACTCACCGTGGCCGGCGCCGCCGTCCTGTCCCCGGCCGTCGGTGTACGACGGCTGCTGCGGGACACCGGCTCCGTACGGCGGGGCGGACGGGCCGCGGTCGTCGTACGCCGAGCGCCGGCCAGGCGGTACCGCCGGGCCGCGCCGCACCTGACGCATCACCTGGGCGCCCTCCGGCTGCGCGCCGGCACTGCCGCGTCCGTAGCCGGGTCCGCGGTTGTCGTCGGACCATCCCTCGGGCCAGTCATTCATGCGCCCCAGTGTGCCCGGCGCCGATGTGTGCCCGACAAGGGATGTCGGGAAATCAGGGCGGCGCTGTTGCGAAGCTGACACAAATTCCGCGAAAGTCGCATCGGCATAAGGTGGAGGGCATGACAGACCAGGCCACGGGCGCGGAACCGGACACCGAACCGGATATTCCGGGTAAGCCGACGTCCGCTTCGCGCACCACCCTCAGCCACATCATGACCCACAACGACACCAACCTCCTGGGCACGGTGCACGGCGGGGTGATCATGAAACTGGTCGACGACGCGGCGGGGGCGGTGGCCGGGCGGCACTCGGGCGGTCCCGCCGTCACCGCGTCCATGGACGAGATGGCCTTCCTGGAGCCCGTCCGCGTCGGTGATCTCGTCCATGTCAAGGCCCAGGTCAACTGGACCGGCCGCACCTCCATGGAGGTCGGCGTCCGCGTCCTCGCCGAACGCTGGAACGAGTCGACCCCGCCCACCCAGGTCGGCTCGGCCTACCTGGTCTTCGCGGCGGTCGACGCCGACGGCAAGCCCCGACGGGTGCCGCCGGTCGTACCGGAGACCGACCGCGACCGGCGCCGCTACCAGGAGGCCCAGATCCGCCGTACCCACCGGCTGGCGCGGCGCCGGGCCATCAGGGAGCTGCGCGAGCAGCGCGCCGCCGAGGGGTTCGAGGACTGAGCGCCGCGCCGGGAGTGCCGCGCCGTGCCGCCGGTCGGCCGCGGCGGAACCGCACCGGGCTTCGCCGAACCCGGTGAGCGCCCCCGTGCAGCGCCCTTCGGCGACGCGCGCTCACGTCCCCGAACACACCACCTCGTTACCGCGCACCGCGACCGGCTGCGGCTGGGCGGGGTCCTCGAACCGCACCCGGCGCACGTCCCGGAAATCCGCCCCGGCGATCACCCTCAGCAGCGGCCCCTGTCCCGGCACCGCCCGCAGCTCGGCCCCCGGCAGGGCGACGGCCAGGACATGGGCCGAGCGGTCCCAGCGCGGGTCGTACGAGATCACCGTGCGCCTGGTGTCGTGCGTGGCCGCCGTCACCGGCAGGTGGTTCGCGGCGAAACCGGTCGCCGTCAGCGCCGCGTCCACCCGCTTGGCCAGTCCGGAGGTGGCCGTGCCGTTCTCCACCTGGACCCGGACATGCCGGGGATCGACGTCCACCGGGGTCGCGGGGACCGGTGCAGGGCCGCTGCGGGGCGGCTGTTCCGCGGTGAGCGGCTTGTCGTCCCGCAGCGACGCGAACAGCGTCTCCGCCTTCGCCAGGTCCCACTTCAGGGTCGAGCCGATGCCCTTGACCTGGTAGTTCATCTGGCTGATGGGCACGGTGACGAACTCGGAGGAGGAGGGTGAGAAGTCCCGCATGGCCCGGCCGAGGTCGAGCAGGTCGTCGGCGCCGAGGCCCTCGTCCGCGCGGACCGAGCCGAGCACCGCCCGCGTCACGTCCCGGAACTTCATCGGGTTCAGCAGCACCCCCGAGGAGGCGGTCTTCTCGATCAGCGCGGCCAGGAACTTCTGCTGCCGCTTCATCCGCCCGAGGTCGCTGGTCGCGTCGACGTGCCGGGCCCGTACGTACTGCAGCGCCTGCCCGCCCATGAGGGTGTGCGTGCCGGGCGTGAGGTCGAGCCCGCTGTAGGAGTCCTTCAGCGGCACCGGCGTACAGATCTTCACTCCGCCGAGGACGTCCACGGTCTTCATGAAGCTGGTGAAGTCGACCTCCAGATAGTGGTCGATCTTCACATGGGTCATGTTCTCCACCGTGCGGATGGTCAGCTGGGGGCCGCCCTCGGAGTAGGCGGCGTTGAGCCTGACGGCGTGCGCGGGGTGCTGTTTCCCGGTGACCGGGTCGGTGCGCGCGGGCGCCTCGGCGTAGGAGTCGCGCGGCAGGCTCACCACGGTGGCCCGGTCCCGGTTCTCCGAGATGTGCACGAGCATCATCGTGTCCGTGCAGTGGCAGGGCGCCCCGCCCAGCCGGAACTGGCGCCGCTCCCGCTCGGTGATCTTGTCGCGGCCGTCGGTGCCGACCAGCAGCACGTTCATGCCGTGGCCCGCCCGGGGCCGGTTCTTCATGTCCTTGAACGCGTCGACCCGGGCGATGCCCGCGTCCAGGCTGCTGATCACCGCGTGCCCGATCCCGGCCGAGGCCAGCACCACGACGGACAGCGTGGACAGCGCCCGCATGGCCCAGCGCGGCCGGCGGGGTACGCGCAACGGTCTGACCGGCCGCTCGGGCGGACGCGGCACACGGCGGGGCGGCTGCGGTCGGCGCTGCGGACGCGCGGGGGACCGGGGCGGGCTGGCCAAGGGGGACACCTCCGGACGAGGCCGTACGTGGGATCCGTGAGCACGGTAGGCCGATACGATCTCCAGCCCGGTGCTACGCCCCTACGGCGCGCAAAGGCGTCCCCCGTTCGCGGTAACGTGAGCCCCCTATGAACGCCAAGTCCGACGTGCGGCTCCCCGCTGTGTCCGTGATCATGCCCGTCCTCAACGAGGAGCGGCATCTGCGCGGGGCCGTCCAAGCGATCCTCGCGCAGGAGTACGCCGGCGAGACGGAGGTCGTGATCGCCCTGGGTCCGTCCACGGACCGCACGGACGAGATCGCCGCCGAGCTGGTCCGCGAAGACCCGCGCGTGCACACCGTCCCGAACCCGACCGGGCGTACGCCCGCGGCGCTGAACGCGGCGATCAAGGCCTCCCGGCACCCGGTCGTGGTCCGCGTCGACGGCCACGGCATGCTCTCGCCGAACTACATCGCCACCGCCGTCCGGCTCCTTGAGGAGACCGGCGCGCAGAACGTCGGCGGGATCATGCACGCCGAGGGCGAGAACGCCTGGGAGCACGCGGTCGCGGCCGCCATGACCTCGAAGATCGGCGTCGGCAACGCGGCCTTCCACACAGGTGGGGAAGCCGGGCCCGCCGACACCGTCTACCTCGGGGTCTTCCGCCGCGAGGCCCTCGAACAACAGGGCGGCTACAACGAGGAGTTCATCCGCGCCCAGGACTGGGAGCTGAACTTCCGCATCCGTGAGGCGGGCGGGCTGATCTGGTTCTCGCCCGAGCTGAGGGTGTCGTACCGGCCCCGGCCGAGCGTGCGGGCGCTGGCCAAGCAGTACAAGGACTACGGCCGCTGGCGGCACGTCGTCGCCCGCTACCACTCCGGCTCGATCAACCTGCGCTATCTCGCCCCGCCGGCGGCGGTCTGCGCGATGGCCGCCGGCGTGGTGGTCGGCGCGGCCCTCACCCCGTGGGGCTTCGTCGTCCCCGGCGGCTATCTCGCCGCGATCGCCGCGGGCTCCGTCCCGGCGGGCAAGGGCCTGCCCCTGAAGGCGCGCCTGCAGATCCCGGTCGCCCTCGCCACCATGCACATGTCGTGGGGCTGGGGCTTCCTCACCAGCCCGAAGTCGCTGGCGAAGCGGGTCATCGCCTCCCGGCGGCCCGCAGTGCGCGGCGCCTGACCGGCAGTCGGGGCCCCGGCCTTCCTCCGGCGGGGGCCCGGCCCGCGGTCACCACCGGTACGGCTTGTACACGTCCATGCACGTCGAGGTGTCCGCGCCGTTGACCGAGTCGGTGCCCTGGGGCAGGTCGCCGGCCTTGGGCTTCGACTCCTTGGGGTAGGACGTGCCGGTGCGCCAGTCCGCGCCGACGACGACCGTCACCCCCGACACGTCGGTCGACTGCTTCACCGAACTCGCCGGAATCCCCAGGGCCTTGGCCACGTTCTGGGCGTCCCCGGCCAGATCCGCGCTCGGGTACTGCACCACCGTCTTGTCCACCGACCGCGTGCCCGAGGTGTCGGCCTCCGCCCTGCTGTAGCCGGCGCGCGCCAGCACGTCGCCGATCGCCGCCGCCCGCTGCGGCACCGCGGCCTCGGTCGAGGTCTCGGTGGCGTTCTGCACCAGCACCCCGAGCCGGCCCGGGTCCGTCGACGGCGCCTTGGTCGGCGCAGGCTTGTCGGCCACCTGCTTCGCCCCCGCGCTGTCGTCCTTGCCGTTCTTGTCGAGCGGCACGTCGTCGCGGAGCATCTGCCACAGCTTGTCGGCGTTGGCGCTGTCGGGCACCACGTGGTTCTCGGGGTCGTGCGGGTCCGGGAGGTTGGGCATCGTCACCGACGTGATGCGGTCGGACGGCACCGACTTCATCTCCATGCCCAGGTCGTACAGCTTCTTGACCGTGCCGATCTCCTCGGACACCTTCAGGGACTTGGTGGCCGCGTCGGCCAGGTTCATCAGGCGCCCGGTGTCGGTGAAGACGTTCTGCTTGCGCAGCGTGCGCATCATCGAGTTCAGGTACATGTGCTGGGCGCGGGCCCGCAAGGGGTCGCTGCCCCAGGCGTGCCGGGTGCGCAGCCACTGCAGCGCCTGCACGCCCTGGACCTTGTGCGTCCCGGCCGTCATCTTCAGCCCGGAGCCGCCGCGCTGGGCGGCGGTCGGGTGGTCCCACACGTTCTGGTTCACGCACACGTCGACCCCGCCGATGGCGTCCGCCATCCGCACCACACCGGCGAAGTCGATCGTCATCCAGTGGTCGATGTAGACCCCGGTGAGGTTCTCCCAGGTGGACAGCGTGCAGCCGGCCCCGCCCCGGCCGAGGGTGGTGTTGATGATGTCGTTCGTCGGCGGGTACACCTTGCCGGTGTCCGGGTCCGTGCACTTGGGTATGTCGACGCGGGTGTCCCGGGGGATGCTCACCATGGCGGCGCTCTTGCGGTCCGCGGACAGGTGGATGAGCATCTGCACGTCCCCGTTCGGCGGTCCCCCGACGCTGTCCCTGCTGCCGCCGAGCTGCAGGTTCTCGGCAGAGTTACGGCTGTCCGAGCCGATCAGCAGGATGTTCAGCGGGGTCTGGCCGGCCGCGTTGGGCGCGGTCCTGTGCGCCTTGCCGTCGCCGCTGCTGCGCGCGCCCTTGCGGATGTTGCCGTTGAGGTGCTCGTAGTACAGGTAGCCGGCGCCCGCCGTACCGAGTATGACCACCGTGAGCACGCTCGCCGACCAGCGCAGGGCGCGCCGTCTGCGGCGCCGCCGGTCGCCCTGCGCCCCCCGCCCGGAGCCCTTCGCCGTGCCGGAGCCGTCCGCCGACTCCGAGGCCCGCGGTGTGAGCGCCATCGTGCCGTCCCCCGCGGGAGCCTCGCCCCGCACATCACTCTGCGCCAAACTTCCTGCCCTCCCCACCCTTGCGCCCCGCCCGTACGTCACACGACGGGCCCGTCCCGCGCCGGGTTAGACGCACGACGGGCCCGCAGGGTTACCTACGAGGCGCACTTGGCCTCGTCGGCCGTTGACTTGTCGACGTTCGGTGCCTTGTCCGGCGCGGTGAGTGACACCCCCGCACCCTTGAAGTCCTTGCCCAGGGTCAGCGTCATCGCCGGCAGCCCCTGGGAGTTGATCACGCTCTTGCCGGGCTTGAGCGCGGAGCCGGGCAGCCCCATCAGCGCGGCCAGTTCCCGTGCCTGCGGGGCCTGGTCGGGGGCGTACTCCAGCGTGGTGTTCCTCAGGGGTGTCCCCGAGCCCGCGTTGCCCGCGTTCTCCGACTTCAGCACGCCCTTGTCGGTCTGCAGCCAGGACAGCGTCTCCTGCGCGCTGCCGGAGTCGGCGCCGCCGTTGAGGATCCGCACCCGCACGTCCGACGGCGCGGACCTGCTGCCCTTGAGCCGGGCGGCCTGGGCGTCCTTGGCCGCCTTCTGCTTCTTCTTCACCTCGGTGAAGGAGACGTCGTTCCTGATGGCGTCGAAGACGGCGGGCGCCGTCGACTGGTTGACGACGACGGTCGCGTGGACCTTCTCGGCCGGGTTGTCGACCACCGGCACCGTGGTGAAGGTGATGTTCTTGGGCGGCACCTTCTTCAGCTCCAGCGCCATGTCCTTGAGCGTGCCGATGCTGTCGATGCCGGTGTCGACGGTCAGCGCCTTGGTCGCCGCCTCCGCGAGGTCCAGCAGCTTCGAGGGGTTGGTGAGGGTGTCGCTGGAGGACATCTTGCGCATCAGCGACCCCAGGAACTGCTGCTGGACCTTGATGCGGTCGAGGTCGCCCTGGTTGCCGAAGCTGTGCCGGGTGCGGACGAAGGCCAGCGCCTGCTCGCCCTCCACGACCGACTTGCCCGCGGGCAGCTTCAGATGGGACTCCTTGTCGTTCACGGGGTGCGCGACGCACACCTCGACACCGCCCACCGCGGTCGACAGCGTCTTCACCGCGTTGAAGTCGGCCATCATGAAGTGGTCCACGTGGATGCCGGTGACCTCCTCGACGGTGCGCATGGTGCAGCCCGGGTCGCGGCCGTCCTGGCCGAGGCTCGTGTTGAAGCGCACGTTCTCGGTGCCGGGGATCACCTTGGTGCTGCCGTCCGGCTGCTTCGTCGGACAGTCCGGGACGTTGACGATCAGGTCGCGCGGGATGCTGAGCGCGGTGGCGTTCGTCCGGTCCTTCGACACGTGCAGCAGGATGTCGGTGTCCGCGTGCCCGACGCTGCCCTTGTCGCCGTAGCCCTCGTTGCCCTTGCCGGTGCGCTTGTCGGTGCCGATGACCAGGAGGTTGAAGGCCTCGTCCTTGCTGAAGCCCTTCGAGCCCGCGTCGCCGACGTCGGTGGAGCTGATGTTGCCTTCCAGGTGCCGCAGGTAGAGGTAGCCGGCGGTACCGGCGGCGACCAGCACGAACGCGGTGCCGCCCGCCGTCCACGCCAGGACCTTCTTGGCCTTCGACCTCTTCTTCACCGGGCGCCGGGACGCGCGCCGTCCCTGCGCCGCCTCCGGCTCACCGCCGCGCCGCCGGGACGAGCGCGGGGCGGGCACGTCGGCCTCACCCGCCTGGCTCGTCTCCCGGGTCTCTCCGGCGGCCATGTCGTCGCGCCGGCGCCGCCCGTCGCCGCCCTCCTGAGCGTCCGGTCTGCGCGGTGCGGGCACCTGTGACTGCGCTGCGGAAGGGCCCAGTCGCAGTTCGTATTCCCCGGTGTCCGGATTGAGCACCCACTGGTCGGCGGGATCGATGTTGTCCGCCCGCCCACGGCCTTGCGCGTCCACGGTTGTCCGAATCCTCCGTCGGGGCCACGCGGCGCCTTCCCCCTCAAAGGCGCTCGGGTCTCGGTGAATCAGTGCCCGGCCCCAGGACGGACCTCGCGCCAGGTGCACCGGATCGCTCACACTATCCGCCCAGTTCAGCGTCAAGCGACGCCGGTGACAAATTCCGCCCCCTACACCTGGGCAATCCCCCTCATTTTCCGAGGGAGATGCGGGCGCGCCGGTGTGCGCCTCACCCGCAGCCGTGCGCGGCGGCCGTACTGCCGCGGTAGGTCGGCGCGGGGGAGGGGGTGCGCGCGGGGGCGGGTGAGGGCGCCGGAGAGGGGGCGTGAGGCGCTGCCCCCGGGGCGTTCCGGGCCACCGCCACGGGCTCGTCGGCGCGCAGCCGCGCGAACAGCTTCCGGGCGTCGGGCTCCACGAGTTGGTCACGGTTGGGGTCGTAGCCGTACGACTCCCTCGGCACCGTCAGGAACTGCACCTTTGTCGTGGGGATGTCGCGCAGCCCGCGCACCAACTGGTACAACCCACGCAGACTGGCCAGTTCCGGGTCGGTGGTGAGGGAGGAGGTCGCCGCGTCCAGCACCGGGTACAGCTTCACCGGATTCAGCAGGACGTCACTGCTCTGCACCTTGGTGACGAGCGCGCCGAGGAACTGCTGCTGCCGCTCCATCCGTTCGGTGTCGCTGCCGTCCCCCAGCGACTTGCGGACGCGTACGTACCCGAGGGCCTGCTCCCCGTCCAGCATGACGTTCCCCGCCGGCAGCCTCAGCCTTGCGTCCTTGTCGTCGATGGGCTCCCGCACGCAGACCCGCACCCCGTCGACGGCGTCCACCATCTCCTTGAACCCGCTGAAGTCCACGACCACGTGATGGTCGATCCGGATGCCCGTCAGCTTCTCGACGGTACGGATCGAACAGGCCGAACCGCCCACCGCGTACGCGCTGTTGAGCATCGCGAGTGCCGGCTCGCTGCGTCTGCCGTCCGCCCGCAGGCACTGCGGGACGGCCACCATCAGGTCCCTCGGCAGCGAAACGGCGGTGGCGCTGCGCCGGTTCGCGGCCAGGTGCAGCAGGATCGTCGTGTCCGACCGCTCGCCCGCATCCCGCCCGTAGCGCGCGTTGCCGTCCCCGGCCCGGGTGTCGGACCCGATCAGCAGGATGTTCTGGGCGTCCTTCACCAGCGCGGTGGGCCGCTCCCGCTCGTACCGGGCGAGTTCCCGGGCGGCCGCGTCGTCCGACGTGATGTTGGCGTTGAGCGTGGCGTACAGGACCCACCCGCACCCGGCCGCCGCCGCGGCGCACGCTGCCAGTCCGAGCGCCGTCCCCTTCACCCACCGCCGCCGGCGCCGCACCACGCCGTCCCCGACGGCCGAGGCCCCGAGACCGGGACCGAGGGCCTTGCCTGCGGTGTCGGCCACGGTCGGGGCACCCCCTCATCGGCGTACGGGCATCCGGCGTATGGGCGGCACGCGCCGCTCCCACTGTGCGCTCTCGCTGCTCTTACGACGATGGCGGGGAAGGGGCCGGGAGGCGCCCTGTGCTACTCCGATCGGGAAAACGGTCCGGGGCGCCCGCCCTCAGCGGTGTACCGCCGTCACCCTCTCGCTCTCGATCCGCTTGGCGAGCGCCTCCTGGTCCAGCCGGTCCAGGTTCCGGCAGAGCACCACGGACCCGCCGACGGCCAGCGGCGCGAACAACCCGGCGCCGACCCCTTCCCACGTGTCGTACGGCAGCCCCGACAGCAACCGCGAACCGGGCCCCGTCAGCCCCAGCTCCGGCGCCTCCGCCGACGCCCGCTCGACCACCTCGGCCGCGCTGAACTCCCGTCCGGCGACGATCAGCGCGGGCTCCCGCGGGTCCACCGGAGCGAACGGCACGAACCGGTCACCGTGCCCCGGCACTTCCACGGCGTAGTCGACGAACCCCTCCGGGGTGCGCGGGAAACGACCGCCCAGCGGCCGTAGCGCGAGCGCGACCCGTTCTCCCCGGCACGCCCGCGCCGCGTCCAGCGTGTCCGGACCGCTGACCACCACGTCGGCCGCGGACGGCTCCCCGCCCAGGTCGGCGACGGCCCCCACCGACGAACAGGCCAGCAGCCACACGGCCGTCTGCCAGTGCGCGGGCAGCAGCAGCGCGACCCGGTCGCCGGGCCCGGCGGACAGATCGCTCTGGAGGAGGTTCGCGGTCTTGGCCACCCAGTTGGCGAAGGTGGCCACGGACAGTTCCACCCGTTCGCCCGTGGCGTCGTCGTAGAAGGTCACCAGCGGGCGGCCGGGGTCCGCGGCGAGCGCGGAAGCCAGCAGGTCGGCGGGGGTGCGATCGGTGGCGTTCACCCGGGAAAGGGTACGCGCGGGCGGCCGCGCGCGGCGCGTGGCAGGGCCACCGGTCCGGCGGCAGGCCCCGACGGCACGTCAGCCCATCGTTCAGCGCCCCGTAAGCAGGGGCCGTACCGGGCGAGCCGGAGCGCTTCTCGCTGCTCGGGGGTGTGGGCCGCCCCCCGCGCCAAGCCGCGCGGCCGGCAGAGGCGCGCCCCCGGTCGGCCGCGAACGGTGCCCGTTTCGGCCGGCAGGACACCGACACGCGCAGCGGGGACCACCGCGCCGACCCGGCCACGACGGAAGGGTCCTCGCGTCGGCACACGGGGCACACGGGGCACACGGGGCGACGGCCCGGCCGGCGGCCCTGCGGCGGGGTGGACGTACGGCCCCCGCCCGCAAGACACCCTCCGTCATTCGCCGTACCCACCGCTACCACGTCACGAGCACGGACCGGCGGGACATCGGCTACGACTTCCTCGTCGACAAGTGCGGAATACTCGTACGGCACCGATCCGCACGGCAGGACATATCTCACGTCGGGCGGTGGCAACCTCTACCGGAAGGGTAAGAAGGTACGGCTCGGTCCGCCGCCGCCCGCTACCAGGGGCGGTGTCGGGGGTCCGTCCCGGGCACGCCGGCAGGGGCTCGCGTTCACCGTTGTCGGCGGGGCGCGCCGGTCTCACACCGTTCTATTACCGATCTCGTGGAAAACCGCGCGGTCGTCAAGGGCGCCGTCGCTACCGTCTGCATACACTGACCGGCCGAAACCGAAACGAGTAGTAACGAGTAGTTCGACCGGTCCCGGCAGGAAGAAAGCAGAGACGACAGGTGACAGAAGCGATCCTCCTGGTCGGCGGCAAAGGCACCCGGCTGCGTCCCCTCACGGTGCACACGCCCAAGCCCATGGTTCCGGCCGCCGGCGTACCGTTCCTCACGCACCAGCTGGCGCGGGCCAAGGCGGCGGGCGTGGACCACATCGTCCTCGCCACCAGCTATCTGGCCGAGGTCTTCGAGCCGTACTTCGGTGACGGCTCGTCCCTCGGCCTGAGCATCGAGTACGTCACGGAGGAGGAGCCTCTCGGCACCGGCGGCGCCATCCGCAACGTCGCCTCGCGTCTGCGGTCCGGCCCGGACGAGCCGGTCCTGATCTTCAACGGCGACATCCTGACCGGCCTGGACATCAGGGCCCTGGTCGACACCCACCGGTCGACGGGCGCGGACGTGTCCCTGCACCTGACGAAGGTGTCGGATCCGCGCGCATACGGCCTGGTCCCGACCGACGAGACGGGCCGCGTGCTGGCCTTCCTGGAGAAGCCGCAGACGCCCGAGGAGATCGTCACCGACCAGATCAACGCGGGGGCGTACGTCTTCCGCCGCTCGGTCATCGACACGATCCCGCTGGGCCGCCCGGTGTCGGTGGAGCGCGAGACCTTCCCGGACCTCCTGGCGGCCGGTGCCCATCTGCAGGGCATGGTCGACTCGACGTACTGGCTGGACCTGGGCACCCCGGCGGCCTTCGTCCGCGGCTCGGCGGACCTGGTCCTCGGCCGCGCGCCGTCCCCGGCCGTCCCCGGCCGCTGCGGCGACCGCCTCGTCCTGCCCACGGCCACGGTCGCACCGGACGCCAAGCTCGCGGGCGGCACGGTGGTGGGCGAGGGCGCGTTCGTCGCCGAGGGCGCCCGCGTCTTCGGCTCGACGATCCTGCCGGGCGCCGTGATCGAACCGGGCGCGGTCATCACCGACTCCCTGATCGGCAGCCGGGCGCGCGTCGGCGAACGCTCCGTCCTCACCGGCGCGGTCGTGGGCGACGGCGCGGTCGTCGGCCCCGACAACGAACTGCGCGAGGGCGTCCGGGTGTGGTGCGACGCCCGCATCCCGGCCGGGGCGGTGCGGTTCTCCTCGGACCAGTAGCGACCGCGCGGGGGTCTCGGGCGTCGTCTCGTGGGACTGCGCCCCGGACCCCCGTCGCCGGCCGGGCGATGCCCCGGTGGCCGGGCGCTGCCCGCCCGGCGGTGTCAGCGGCGCCGGCGGCACCCCACCGGCGCCGGCGAGCGTTGGCCCCACTCCCGCCCAGCCGCGGCACAGGCCACCTCACAGCAGCCCGATGTCCACCCGGGGCATCTTCGGCTTGCGCCGGGCCGGTGCATGGCCGCTGAGCAGGATCAACCGGGCCGCCCGATGCCGTTGCCCGGCATACGGCTGGAGCAGGCGCAGCATCTCCGCGTCGTCCGCGTCACGATTTCCGGCGAGGGCCCACCCGACGATCCCGGGCAGATGAAGGTCCCCGACCGTCACCGCGTCCGCCGCCCCGTGACTGCGCTGCACGACCTCCGCCGACGTCCACGGCCCCACCCCCGGCAGGACCTCCAGGCGCGCCCGCGCCTCGTCCGCCGGCATTCCCACCGCCTGCTCCAGCCGCGCGGCGACCCGTACGGCCCGCAGGATCGTCGACGCCCGCTTGTCGTCCACCCCGGCCCGGTGCCACTCCCAGGAGGGAACCAGCGCCCAGGTCCGCGGGGCGGGCATCACCCACATCGGCCGCTCGAACACCCCGGCGGGCCCCGGCGCCGGCTCCCCGAACCGCCGCACCAGCAACCGCCACGCCCGGTACGCCTCGTCCGTCGTGACCTTCTGCTCCAGCACCGAGGGGATCAACGACTCCAGCACCAGCCCGGTCCGCGTCAGCCTGAGCCCCGGCCGCCGGTGCCGCGCCAGCGCCACCACCCGGTGCCGGGGCACGAACGCCTCGGGATCGTCGGCGGCGCCCAGCAACTCGGGCAGCCGGTCCAGCAGCCACTCGGCCCCCGTCCCCCACGCCTCGCCGAGCACCTCACCGCCGTACGCGCGCACCCGCAGGGTCCCCGGCCCGGCCGGCGTACGGCAGGCCCGCCACACGGAGCCGTCCGGTGTCGCCCGGAACGTGGGATCGGCGGGCCCGCGCCGCAGCGGCCCGAGCACCAGCCCGAGATCGAGCGGCCCCTCGGGCACCCACCGCCGCATCCGGGCGGGCGCCGCCGCCTGCCGCGGTATCCCGGCGCCCCCGCGCGCGGGCACACCGGCATGGCCGCCGCGCACGGTCGTGCGCGTGGGCCGCTGAGCGAAACGTCCTGCCACGAATGAGGTCCTCGGGGAGCCGGTGCGGGTGCCGTGCTACGAGACTAGGCGGTGCGGGAAAGAGACGTACGGGAATCCCCCGCTCACCTTCCCCGGCTCGCCCGCTCCCCCTCGCCCGCCCCGCCGTCCCCCCGCCTCACCGGACCTCGATGAACGCCCCCGCGTCCCGCTCCGGCCGCGGTCTCGGCTCCTCGGCCGGGTGTCCGACCGCCACCGCGCCCATCGGGTCCCAGTCGGCCGGCAGCCCGAGCGCCTCGCGCACCACGTCCCGGCAGAACATCGTGGACGACACCCACGCCGAGCCCAGCCCCTCCCCGGCCAGCGCCACCAGGAGGTTCTGCACGCCCGCGCCGGCCGCGACGACGAACATCTCCCGCTCGGCGCCGTCCCGCCGCGCGTCCCCGTAGTGGTGCGAGCCGTCCATGACGAGGCACGGCACGACCAGATACGGCGCGTCCCGCAGGACGTCACCGCGGCGCACGCGCTTGGCGATGGACTCCTCGCTCCTGCCGTCCCGGCGCAGGTCCGCGATCCAGGCGTCGCGCATCGCGTCCAGCAGCCGGGCCCGCGACGTCGCCGACTCCAGCAGCACGAACCGCCACGGCGTGGTGTGGTGCGGGGCCGGCGCCGTCACCGCGGCGGCCACCGCGCGGCGGACCGCGCCGGGGTCCACGGGCCGGTCGGTGAAGGCCCGCACCGTGCGCCGCCGGGTCACCGCCTCCCGGATCGCCTCGGATGTGCCGAGCCGGAACATGTCGTCCCGCGCGGAGCGCACCAACGCCCGTGCGCCCTGGCCCGGTTCGCTCTCCTCGCCGACGACGTGCGGCAGCCCGCGCACCACGGCCACCGGCCGGCCCGCCGCCTTGCCCTTGACCAGGTCGCCCGCGGCGGCCAGTTCGTCCGCGGTCGCGACGATCGTCGCGCTGAGCGGATTGCCGTACGCGTCCGTGCCGCCGCGCAGGTCGTGCAGCACGCGCACGCCGGCCGCGCCGATCGCCACGTCCGTGAGCCCGGAGCGCCAGGGCCGCCCGAAGGTGTCGGTGACGACCACGCCCACCTCGACGCCGAGGGCGGCGCGCAGGCCGTCGCGGATCGCGCGCGCGGACGCGTCCGGGTCCTCGGGCAGCAACAGCACCGTGCCCGCGGGGGTGTTGGAGGCGTCGACCCCGGCGGCGGCCATGACCAGGCCCTGCCGGTTCTCCACGATGCGCAGCGTGCCGCGGCGGGCGACGACGCGGACCGTCTCGGCGTCGATGGCCGCCTCCCGGTCGTCCGCCCGCATGATCCGGCCCTCGGCCTTGGAGACGATCTTGGAGGTGACGATCACCACGTCACCGTCGGCCAGGCCCGGCTCGGCGGCGGTGATCAGCTTGGCGAGATCGTCGCCCTGCTGCACCTCGGGGATGCCCGCCAGAGCCCAGACCCGGTACTCCGGGCGCTCCTCGCTCATGCGCCGCGCACCTCCTCGGCCAGTGCGAGCGCCTCGCGCGCCATCTGCGCGGCCGCGTCGACGTCGGTCATCATCAGCGGTACGGCCCGGCAGCGGATGCCGTCCGCCTCGACCCGCGCCACGGCGGCCGCGTCCACCGTGTCCACCAGCCAGCCGTCCAGCAGCCCGGAGCCGTAGTGCTCGGCGACCGCGGCGGCCGTGGACTCCACGCCGACCGCGGCGAGCACCTTGTCGGCCATCCCGCGCACGGGCGCGTCCCCGACGATGGGGGACAGGCCCACCACGGGCACGCCCGCCTCCGCGATGGCCTCGCGGATGCCGGGCACGGCCAGGATGGTGCCGATGGACACGATCGGATTGGACGGCGGGAAGAGGATGACGTCCGCCGCCGCGATGGCCTCCAGCACGCCGGGCGCCGGCTTGGCCTGCTCGGCGCCGACGGGCACGATCGCCTGCGCGGGGACCTCGGCGCGCAGCCGTACCCAGTACTCCTGGAAATGGACCACCCTGCGCTCGCCGTCACGTTCATCAGCGGCTCCGGCGTGGGCCACGACCACGTGCGTCTCCACGCGGTCGTCGGTCATCGGGATCAGCTTCACGCCCGGCTGCCACCGGTCGCACAGCGCCTCGGTGACCGCGCTGAGCGGATAGCCCGCGCCGAGCATCTGCGTCCGCACGATGTGCGTCGCGAAGTCCCGGTCGCCGAGGCCGAACCACCCGGGCCCGACGCCGTAGGCCGCGAGTTCCTCCTTGACCCGGAACGTCTCGTCGGCCCGCCCCCAGCCCTGCTCCTCGTTGATGCCGCCACCCAGCGTGTACATCACCGTGTCGAGGTCCGGGCAGACCTTCAGCCCGAAGAGGTGGATGTCGTCGCCGGTGTTGCCGATCACCGTGACGTCCGCGTCCGGCACGGCCTGCTTCAGACCGCGCAGGAAACGGGCACCACCGATGCCGCCTGCCAGAACCACAATGCGCATGGCACCAAGTCTTGCAGGCGGGTACGACAACGCGTCAGGCAGCCGCCGGACGCGGGACGGTCGGGTTTCGGGCAGTCGGCCGGAACGCGGGAGGCCGGCGGGGGCCCAGGAGGCCGGGCGAGGCGCAGCCGGCCGGCCGGGGTACGGCGCTCAGGCGGTCACCGGGCGCGGCCCGGTGCGCGCCTCGCAGCCGGCGGACGTGTGCATCGGCATCTCGGTGAGGCCGGGGTGGTAGACGTGCAGGCTGACCGCCGGCTCCAGCGCGTCGTTGACGACCTCGTGGACGTACCCCGGCGCGAAGACGCGCTGCGCCCCGGCGGCCAACGCGCGCGTGCCGCGCTCGGTGCGCTCGGTCAGGGTGCCCTCCAGGACGGTGAGGACGCCGGAGGAGCGGCCGTGGTCGTGCGGTCCGCTGCCCTGTCCGGGCACCCAGCTCAGCAGCCACACCTCGTAGCCGGGGCCGGTGCGCAGCCGGTGGTACCAGCGGCTCGTCGCGTCGTAGCGGACCAGGTGCGCCCACTGCGAGCGGTCGGCGGCGATCGCGCGCGCGAGGCCGACGAACTCCGCGACGGTGGCGGGGTGCTCGCGCGGCGGCTGGAGCAGGTGCGGGACTTCGAGGATGTCGCCGGCGATCTGGAGGTCGCTGTCGCTGTTCATGGGTGCGCTGGTTCCTCGGTGAAAGAAGGTCAGAGGGAACGGGAACGGACACCGTGTCGCGGGGACACGGCTCCAGCCGGAGCGAGGTGTGGCTCAACAGCTGTGACAGCGACAACAGCTACAGCGCGCCCGGGCAGCACCGTGGGACCCGGCGGTGCGGGTCGAGGTGAGCGCCAAGTACGCGAGCATGCCCCCTAGGACAGCGGTTCACACCAGTGCTGTCAACTCGGCGCCCGGTATGTGGGACGCCCTTCATCCCATCCGGTTCTTCTGTCAGGTGAAAGGTTTGCTCACCGGGGTACCCGGACACATGCGGCACAACCGGGCGCTCACGCCTCGTGCAACTCGATCGAACGCGGAGCCGTCTTTCTCCGTACAGAGATCTGTCATAGGTCTGTGCGGGGTTCGACCGGCCCCGGGGCTCTCGCCTGCGCGTCAAGGTTTATGGCGATTTGAACACTTTCCGCACGGCCTTGGTTCCGCAGAGTGAATAACGGGCCCAATAGCAGATCTCGGCTTGACTCGCCCGGAGCAGCACACTTGTAATTTCACTCGTGTCGTTCAGCCGAAATCGGTAACGGCTGACGCACGGGGACGCGAAAGACAGACGAGGGGCGCACATGACCGAGCTGGTGCAGCAACTGCTGGTCGACGACGCGGACGAGGAACTCGGCTGGCAGGAGCGCGCGCTGTGCGCCCAGACCGACCCCGAGTCCTTCTTCCCCGAGAAGGGCGGCTCCACCAGAGAGGCCAAGAAGGTCTGCCTCGCCTGCGAGGTCCGCTCCGAATGCCTTGAGTACGCCCTTGCCAACGACGAGCGCTTCGGCATCTGGGGCGGCCTGTCCGAGCGGGAGCGCCGCCGCCTGAAGAAGGCCGCCATCTGACCGTACATCCACACCGAAACCTCACGAACGGCCCGTCGCCGGTGGGTTATCCACAGGCGGCGGGCCGCCGTCATGGGCAGCCGATAGTGTGGTCGCTCGTCCGAGACGCCCCGCTGTCCCCTCCACGCACGAGGAGGCACGGGTGTCCACCGCAGTCCATCGAACCGGGGCCCGTACCTCGATGTCCGTGCACAGTCATACGGCAGCCCACCACGCGGCTGCCACAGCCGCATTCGACCCGGCCCGCGCGGCCGCGCTCGACCCGGCCCGCCCGCCCGAGTTCCCGCGCCACGTCGTCACCGCGGTCCTCGTCTCCCACGACGGTGCCCGCTGGCTGCCCGACGCCCTCGCCGGGCTGCTCGGCCAGGAGCGCCCCGTCCAGCACGCGGTCGCGGCCGACACCGGCAGCGCGGACGACTCCGCCCGGCTGCTCACCGAAGCCCTCGGCGACGCCCAGGTCCTGCATCTGGCCCGGCGCACCGGCTTCGGCCAGGCCGTGGAGGAGGCGAGCCGCACCGCCCCGGTCCTCACCCCGGAAGAGCTGCCGTACCTCAAACGCCCCAGCGGCTGGGACCCGGTCACCCGCTCGTGGCGCGACGACGCCTACGACCTGCCGGAACTCCCGTACGGCGAACCCGTCCAGTGGCTCTGGCTGCTGCACGACGACTGCGCCCCCGAACCCGACGCCCTCGCCCAGCTGCTGCGGGTCGTCGACAACGAACTCGAACTGGGCCGCGACGACGTGGCCGTCGTCGGCCCCAAGCTGCGCGGCTGGTACGACCGCCGGCAGCTGCTGGAGGTCGGCGTCTCCATCGCCAACTCCGGCCGCCGCTGGACCGGCCTGGACCGCCGCGAACAGGACCAGGGCCAGCACGACCACGTGCGCACCGTGCTGTCCGTGTCCACCGCCGGCATGCTCATCCGCCGCGACGTCTTCGAGCAGCTCGGCGGCTTCGACCGCCGGCTGCCCCTGATGCGCGACGACGTCGACCTGTGCTGGCGCGCCCACAACGCCGGCCACCGCGTCCTCGTCGCCCCCGACGCGGTCGTACGGCACGCCGAGGCCGCCTCCCGCGAGCGCCGTACCGTCGACTGCGCGGGCCGCACCAGCGCCTCCCCGCACAAGGTCGACAAGGCCGGCGCCGTCTACACCCTGCTCGCCAACACGCGCGGCGCGACGCTGCCCTGGGTGCTGCTCCGGCTCATCCTCGGCACCGTCCTGCGGACCGTCGCCTACCTCGTCGGCAAGGTCCCGGGCCAGGCCGTGGACGAGATCCGCGGCCTGCTCGGCGTGCTGCTGCGGCCCGAGCGGATCATCGCCGCGCGCCGCCGCCGCGGCTCCCCGCAGCTCGACAAGGGCGAACTGCGCCAGCTCCTGCCGCCGCCCGGCGCCACCATCCGCGCCACCGTCGAGCAGGTCGCGGGCAACTTCTCCGGCGGCAGGGACAGCGACACCTCCTCGGCTGGCCGGCACGGCGGTGCCATGGAGTCGGGCCCCGGCGGCGACGACGCCGACTTCCTGGAGATCGAGCAGTTCGCCCGGCTCAAGCGCATCGCCCGCAACCCCGGACCGGTGCTCTTCCTGGCGCTGCTGGTGATCTCCCTCGTCGCCTGCCGCGCCCTGCTCGGCAGCGGCGCGCTCACCGGCGGCGCCCTGCTGCCCGCCCCGGCCGGCGCCGGCGACCTGTGGTCCCGCTTCGCCGACTCCTGGCATCCGGTGGGTGCGGGCGGCTCCCCGTCCGCACCGCCCTACCTCGCCGTCGTCGCGACCCTCGCCACGCTCCTGTTCGGCTCCACCGGACTCGCGGTCACCGTGCTGCTGATCGGCTCCGTGCCGCTCGCCGGACTCACCGCCTACTTCGCCTCCCGGCCGCTCGTCACCTCCCGGCTGCTGCGCGCGTGGGCCGCCGTCGCCTACGCCTTCCTGCCCGCCACCACCGGCGCCCTGGCCGGCGGCCGCGTCGGCACCGCCGTCCTCGCCGTGCTGCTGCCGCTCATCGCCCGCGCGGGCATCGCCGCGAGCGGCCTCACCAACCGCTCCGGCGCGCGTGGCAGTTGGCGCGCCACCTGGGCGTACGCGCTGCTGCTGACCATCACCACCGCCTTCACACCGATCGTCTGGCCCATCGCGCTGCTCCTCGGCCTCGGCGTGCCGGCCCTGCGCCGCACCGACCTCGTCGGCCAGGCCTTGCGCTTCCTCGCCCAGCTCGGCACCCCGCTGCTGATCCTCGCGCCCTGGTCGCTGACGCTGCTGCCGACCGGCTTCCTCAAGGAAGCCGGGCTGGACTACGGCCCGTCGACCGCCTCCGCGCTCGACCTGCTCGGCGCCAGCCCCGGCGGCGCGGGCACGGTGCACGGCCTGATGCTCATCGGCATCGTCCTCGCCGCGCTCGCCGCCCTGCTGCGTTCCGAACGCCAGCTGGGCATCCGCACCGCCTGGGCCGTCGCCCTGGTCGCGCTCGTCTTCGCCGTGCTGTCCAACAAGTCCGCCTGGGCCGGACCGGCCACCCTCGTCTACGGCATCGCCCTGCTGGCCGCCGCAGCCCTCGGCGCCGACGGCGCACGCGGGCGCGTGGCCGAGCAGAGCTTCGGCTGGCGCCAGCCCGTCGCCGCCCTGATCGCCTTCGCCTCCGCCGCGGGCCCGCTGCTCGTCGCCGCCGGCTGGATGATCGGCGGCGCCGACGGACCCCTGGAGCGCCGCGACCCCACCCAGGTGCCCGCGTTCGTCGCCGAGGACTCCACCACCGGCGACCAGGCCCGCACCCTCATCCTCGACAGCGACTCCACCGCGCGCGTGCGCTACACCCTGGTGCGCGGCTCCGGCGCCCGCATGGGCGACGCCGAACTCAGCGCCGTCGGCGGCGCCAACAGCAAGCTGGACAAGGTCGTCGCCAACCTCGTCGCCGGCTCCGGCGCCGACCAGGCCGGCGAACTCGGCGGCTTCGCCGTGCGCTACGTCCTCGTCCACAAGGGCGCGCCCCGCGACTTCACCCGCGTCCTCGACGCCACACCCGGCCTGTCCCGGCTCAGCCAGCAGAGCGGCAGCGCACTGTGGCGCGTCGACCAGGAGGTCTCCCGCGCCGCCATCGTCCCCGCCGGCGGCTCGGGCACCGCGCAGCCGGTCAGCGCGGGACCGGTGGAGATCCATACGACCGTCCCGTCCGGCGCCGACGGCCGCGTCCTGCGCCTCGCGGACACCGCCTCCGCCGGCTGGACGGCCACCCTGGACGGCAAGCCGCTCACCCGCACCACCGTCGACGGTTGGGCCCAGGGCTTCCAACTGCCCGCGAGCGGCGGCAGGCTCGATGTCGTCTACGACGCGCCGATCACCCACACCGCCTGGCTGTGGGCCCAGGGCGCGCTCGCCGTCGTCCTGGTCGTCCTCGCCCTGCCGGGCCGCCGCCGCGACGTCGACGACGACCTGCCCGAGCCCGAACCGCTGCCCGCCCAGGCCGGCCCGGGGGAGGGCCGCCGCGCCCGCCGCCTGCGTGCCCAGGCCGAGGAACAGGCCGCGGAGCCCTCCGCCGAAGAGCCGCCCATGGCACCGCCCCTGCCGGACGAGCCCCCGGCAGCCGCGGTCCCCGAGCAGCAGCCCTACGGGGACTGGGACCAGTCCGGCTACACGAACACCGGATACGGCGGCTACACGGCCGGCCAGTACCAGCCCCCCACCTACGACCAGCAGGGCTACGCCCACGACCCGTACCAGAACGGCCAGTACGACCCGTACGCCTACAGCGGTACGGCCGACCAGATGCCGTACGACCCCTCGGCCTACCAGCAGCAGGGCTACGACCCGGCGTACGACCCCGCCCGGCACGGCTATGACCACGGCACCGGCAGCGAGCACCCCGACGGGAGCCAGCAGTGAACCGCACGACCCTGTCCCTGTTCGCCGGCACAGCCGCCCTGGCCGCCGTCACCGCGTTCGCCGTGCTCGACGGCCCCGCCGCCTCCGGCGCCTCCGCGTCGAAGGCGGCCGCCGACCTCCCGGTGGAGCGCACGAGCCTGCTCTGCCCGGCGCCGAGCATCTCGGACATAGCCAGCACCTCGTACACCTCGTTCACGCCCGTCACCGAGGGCACCCCGGGCAGCGGCAAGGCCCAACTCCAGGCGGCCACGGAGCAGTCGGCGGACGGCACGGGCGGCTCCTCGTCGGACGGTTCCCAGCAGGGCAAGGGCACCAAGGGCAAGGGCACCAAGGGATCGAAGGGCACCAAGGGCGCGACGCAGACCGCGAGCCAGCCGGCGCTCACCCCCAAGGCGCCCGGCACCCCGGCCACCGGCGACACTTCGGGCGCCGACACGCCCGCGCTCATCGGCACCGCCGACGGCAGGTTCGCGCCCGGCTGGACCGTCCAGGAGACCACCGAGGTCGCCGCCGGCACCGGCCGCGGCCTGCAGGGCGTCAACTGCACGCCCGCGGACACCGAGTTCTGGTTCCCGGGCGCCAGCACGGCCACCGGCCGCACCGACTACGTGCACCTGACCAACCCCGACGACTCCGCCGCCGTCGTCGACATCGAGCTGTACGGCAAGGACGGCGCGATCAAGTCCCCGCTCGGCGAGAACCTCACGGTCCCGCCGCACGCGAGCAAGCCGATACTGCTCTCCACGCTCACCGACCAGCAGCAGCCCGGCCTGACCGTGCACGTCAGTGTGCGCAGCGGCCGGGTCGGCGCGGCCGTGCAGGCCCTGGACGACAAGGCGGGCGGTGACTGGCTGGCCGCGGCCACCGATCCGGCCCCCAGCCTCGTCCTGCCCGGCATCCCCGCGGACGCCACCGACGTCCGGCTGATCGCCTTCACCCCCGGCGGCGACGATGCCGACCTCAAGATCCGCCTGGCCACGGCCGACGGCACGATCACCCCGGCCGGCAACGAGAGCGTGCACGTGAAGTCCGGCATGACGACCGCGGCCGACCTCGGCGCCGTCACCCGCGGCCAGGCGGGCTCCCTGGTGCTGACCCCCACCGACCAGTCGGTCCCGGTCGTCGCGGCGCTCCAGGTCGTCCGCGGCAAGGGCGACAAGCAGGAGACGGCATTCATCCCGGCCACGGCCCCGGTCGGCACGCGCGCGACCGCGGCCGACAACAGCGCCAAGGGCTCGACGCTGGCCCTGACCGCGCCGACCGCCACGGCCACCGTCAAGATCACCGCCTCGGCCGGCAGCGACGGCGGCACGGCGGCGACGAAGACGTACACGATCAAGTCCGGCACGACCCAGAACATCGCCGCCCCGGTCCCCTCGGGCCTCCAGGGCACCTACGCCCTCACCGTGGAGACCACCTCGGGCGGCCCGGTCTACGCCTCCCGCACCCTGACGGCCACGGAGGGGGGAGTGCCGGGCTTCACCATCCAGACCCTCGCGAACGACCGGGGGATGGTCTCCGTACCGCAGACGACACAGGACCTGGCGGTGCTGCAGAAGTAGGCGCCGGCCGAGCGGGCACGCCCCGCTCGGGCCCCCCGGGCCGCAGCGCTCGTCCCGGCCGGCCGGAGCCCAACGACACTCCCTAGTCCTCCCCGTACCGGGGATCGACGGTCTCCGGAGTCAGGCCCAGCAGCTCGGCCACCTGCTCCACGACCACCTCGTGCACCAGCGCGGCCCGCTCGTCGCGTCCCTTGGTACGGATCTCCACCGGCCGCCGGTACACGACGACCCGCGCCCGCCGCCCGTCCCGCGCGGGCACGACACCGCCCAGCGGCACGGGCTCGTCGCTCCACACCTGGTCACCCCGCCCCTCCAGCCGGGGCACCTCCAGTACGAGGAAGTCGATGTCGGCGAGCTGCGGCCACCGCCGCTCCAGACGGTCCACGGAGTCCTGCACCAGGTCGGTGAACACCTCGGCGCGACTGGCCGCGAGCGGCACCTGCGGCGGTGCGATCGGCCCCCGCATGCCCCGCCCGTGACGATCACGGCGACGGGGCCCGGGGCCGCTGGCACGGGGCGGTACACGGTTGTCCATCACTGGTGAAGCGTAGTCCCAGCCCGCGCTCCCCGCCCGGCTCCACACACAACGCCCGGCTCCGGACCGCAGGCGCGTCCGCCCACCCGGACCGCACACCGCCCCTGTCCCGGGATGACCATTCCGGCCAACGTCTGGCTCGTTTCCATAACCCTCCAAGACCGCCGAACTCAAGGCAATTGACGGTGTTTGTACCGACTCATGACCGGATGGGATCCCGCCCGAGGCCCGCCGGGATCCCGTCCACGCAGGTCAACAGGGCCTGCCTGAAAGGGTGTGTGGGGCGTTTCACAGCACGACACGGTGGAGTGACCTGGTGGAGAGTCGTCGCGGCCCGCTCAAGAGTGCGGTACCGTCCAACGTCGTGAGCCCTGTACGTCGCTGTTCGCGCACCGCCTGCGGCCGACCCGCCGTGGCGACGCTGACGTACGTCTACGCCGACTCCACCGCGGTCCTCGGCCCGCTCGCCACCTACGCCGAACCCCACTGCTACGACCTGTGCGCCGAGCACTCCGAGCGCCTCACCGCCCCGCGCGGCTGGGAGGTCGTACGCCTCCTGGACGGTTCGGCCCCCGCGCGCCCCAGCGGCGACGACCTCGAAGCCCTCGCCAACGCCGTGCGCGAGGCGGCCCGTCCGCAGGAGCGCGCGGCCCAGGCGGGCGGCGGCGGAGCCCGCACGGCGGACCCCATGGAGGTCGCCCGCCGCGGTCACCTCCGGGTCCTGCGCTCCCCGGACAACTGAACCCGCTACGGTCACGGCACAGCGTCCACCCGGTGTCCGCACACCTCGCCCTTACCCCCGGCGGGTAGTTTGTGGGCACCCATAGGACTTTGGACTTTCAGGAGGGTTGGCCGTGGCAGCTGATCTGTCGCAGATCGTGAAGGCGTACGACGTGCGCGGGGTGGTCCCGGACCAGTGGGACGAGTCACTTGCCGCGCTCTTCGGCGCCGCCTTCGCGGAGGTGACGGGCGCCGCGGCGATCGTCGTCGGCCACGACATGCGGCCCTCCTCGCCGGGTCTGTCCCGCGCGTTCGCGCGCGGCGCGGCGGACCGCGGCGTGCACGTCACCGAGATCGGCCTGTGCTCCACGGACCAGCTGTACTACGCCTCGGGCGCGCTGAACCTGCCCGGCGCCATGTTCACGGCCTCCCACAACCCCGCCCAGTACAACGGCATCAAGCTGTGCCGCGCGGGCGCCGCCCCCGTCGGCCAGGACACCGGCCTCGCGCAGATCCGCGAACTGGTCGAGGGCTGGCTGGAGTCGGGCACCCCGGAACCGGTGGCCGAACCGGGAACCCTGTCCTCCCGCGAGACGTTGGACGACTACGCGGCGTACCTGCGCTCCCTCGTCGACCTGACCTCCATCCGCCCCCTGAAGGTCGTGGTCGACGCCGGCAACGGCATGGGCGGCCACACGGTCCCGTCCGTCTTCGCCGGCCTGCCCCTGACCCTCGTCCCGATGTACTTCGAGCTGGACGGCACCTTCCCGAACCACGAGGCCAACCCGCTGGACCCGGCCAACCTCGTGGACCTGCAGAAGCGGGTCCCCGAGGAGGGCGCCGACCTCGGCATCGCCTTCGACGGCGACGCCGACCGCTGCTTCGTCGTGGACGAGCACGGCGACCCGGTCTCGCCCTCCGCGATCACCGCCCTGGTCGCCGCGCGCGAGCTGGCCCGCAACGGCGGCACGGGCACGATCATCCACAACCTGATCACCTCCCGCACGGTCCCCGAGGTCGTGAAGGAGAACGGCGGCAGCCCGGTCCGCACCCGCGTCGGCCACTCCTTCATCAAGGCCGAGATGGCCCGCTCCGGCGCCATCTTCGGCGGCGAGCACTCCGCCCACTACTACTTCAAGGACTTCTGGAACGCCGACACGGGCATGCTGGCCGCCCTGCACGTCCTCGCGGCCCTCGGCGGTCAGGACGGCCCCCTGTCCTCCCTGGTCGCCCAGTACGACCGCTACGTCGGCTCCGGCGAGATCAACTCCACCGTCGCCGACCAGTCGGACCGCCTCGCCGCGATCCGCGCCGCGTACGAGGGCCGCGCCGACGTCACCCTCGACGACCTCGACGGCCTCACGGTCGCCGCCGCCGACTGGTGGTTCAACGTCCGCCCCTCCAACACCGAGCCGCTCCTCCGCCTGAACGCCGAGGCCAAGGACGAGGCCACGATGACCAAGATCCGCGACGAGGCCCTGGCCATCATCAGGGCCTGACACCCCGCGCCGCCCGGTCGGCGGCCCCGAGCCGGGCCGCGCGCCCTCCCGCCGGCCGGTCGGCGGACAGCACTGCGGGGCTCCGGGCCTTCCGGCCGGGCGGGCGCGTGCGGAGCGGCAGTCCAGGGGCCGCAGCCCCTGGACGGTGCTCGCAGCCCGGCCCAACCTGCCCAGCAGCGGTACGCTGACCAGCGGCCGAAGAAACCTCGCCCCGAAGGGACACACCCCATGCCGCTCGAAGCCGGCCTCCTGGAGATCCTCGCCTGCCCGGCCTGCCACGCCCCCCTCAAGGAGCAGGACACCGAGTTGATCTGCGCGAGCCAGGACTGCGGCCTCGCCTACCCCGTCCGCGACGGCATCCCGGTCCTCCTCGTGGACGAGGCCCGCCGCCCCGAGTGACGACGCGCTTCACCCCGTAGGCCTCGTACACCCAGGCCCGCACACCCCGGACCAGGCGCCCACCGCACCACCACCCGGCGCCATCCCTGGAGGGCTCCGCACAGGACCCCGGCGATCGGAGGCTGCCGCCCATGCTGGACGAATCGCTGCTCGACACCCCGGAGGGCCTCGCCGAGGCCGACCGCCGAGGCCTGCTGCGCGGTGCCGCCGAGGCAGGCGCCCGCGTCCGCACCGCCGCCCGGCACGCCGCCGAGGCAGGCGTCGGCGACCTCAAGCCGGACGGCCGCCCGCGCGCCGTCCTGATCGCGGGCCCCGGCGCCGCCGCCACCCACACCGCCGACCTCATCGGCGCCCTGGCCGGCGTCGGCAGCCCCGTGGTCCGCCTGGCCCCCACCGGCGTCGCCCCGGCCGCCGGCGCCCTGCGCTGGGAACTGCCGGGCTGGACCGGCTCCGTGGACCTGCTCCTGATCGCCACTCCGGACGGCACCGAACCCAGCCTCTCCCTCCTCGCCGACCAGGCCTACCGCCGCGGCTGCTCGGTCGTCGCCGTGGCACCGCCGCGCACCCCGCTCGCCGAGTCGGTCGGCGCCGCGCACGGCCTGTTCGTGCCGATGGCGACAGCGCCGTACGACCAGGAAGAACCGCTCGCCGCTTCCGCCCCGGGTGTCTTCTGGGCCCTGCTCACCCCGCTGCTGGCCCTCCTGGACCGCGTCGGACTGCTGAGCGCCCCGCCCGAGGTGCTGGAGAAGGTCGCCGACCGGCTCGACCAGATCGCCGAGCGCTGCGGGCCCGCCATCGCGACGTACAGCAACCCGGCGAAGACCCTCGCCGCCGAACTCGCCGACGCGCTGCCGGTGGTGTGGACGGAAGGCACCTCCGCCGGGCCCGCCGGCCGCCGCTTCGCCGCCGCCCTCGCCGAACTCTCCGGCCGCCCCGCGCTCGTCGCCGAACTCCCCGAGGCGCTCACCGCGCACAGCGCCCTGCTGGCCGGTCCGCTGGCCGCCAGCGCCGACCCCGACGACTTCTTCCGCGACCGCGTGGAGGAGCCGCCCGCGCTCCACGCGCGCGTGGTGCTGCTGCGCGACCGCCCGATCAGCGGTCTCACCGCCGCCCCGGCCGCCCGCGACCTGGCCCTCAGCCACGACACGCCGATCAGCGAACTCGAACCGGAAGAGGGCGCCGAACTGGAGACCCTCGCGGAACTGATCGCCGTCACGGATTTCGCCGCCGTTTACCTCGCGCTCGCTTCCAGGGCCTGATCTGACCACGGGCCGCAGCAGCCGCGCCCCCTCAGCTGCCCGGCCGGCGCCGGCCGGGCAGCGTACGTACGACCGACGGAGAAGACGAAGACACATGGACCGCCTCGACAACACCATCCGCCCCTACGCCTGGGGCTCCCCCACCGCCATCCCGCAGCTCCTCGGCGTCGAGCCGACCGGCGAGCCGCAGGCGGAGATGTGGATGGGCGCGCACCCCGGCGCCCCCTCGCGCACCGCGCGCGGGAGCCTCGTCGAGGTCATCGACGCGGACCCGGAGGCGGAGCTGGGCAAGGCGGCCGTGGCCAGGTTCGGCCCGCACCTGCCCTTCCTGCTCAAGATCCTCGCCGCCGGCGCGCCCCTCTCCCTCCAGGTCCACCCCGACCTGGTACAGGCGAAGGCGGGTTACGAGGACGAGGAGCGCCGCGGCATCCCGGTCGACGCCCCGCACCGCAACTACAAGGACGCCAACCACAAGCCCGAACTGATCTGCGCGCTCACCGAGTTCGACGGCCTGTGCGGTTTCCGCGACCCGGCCCGGGCCGCCGACCTGCTCGCCGGGCTCGGCGTCGACTCCCTCAAGCCGTACGTCGACCTGCTGCACGCCCACCCCGAGGACGCGGCCCTGCGCGAGGTGCTCACCGCGATCCTCAGCGCCGACCCGGAGGAGATGGCGCGGACGGTCGACGAGGCCACCGCCGCCGCCACCCGGCTCGGCGGCGACTACGCCCCCTACACCGACCTCGCCCGCCACTACCCGGGCGACCCCGGCGTCATCGCGGCCATGCTGCTCAACCACGTCCGCCTCCAGCCCGGCGAGGCCCTGTTCCTCGGTGCCGGCATCCCGCACGCCTACCTGAACGGCCTCGGCGTCGAGATCATGGCCAACTCCGACAACGTCCTGCGCTGCGGCCTGACCCCCAAGCACGTCGACGTCCCCGAACTGCTGCGCGTCGTCCGCTTCGAGGCGGGCGACCCGGGCGTACTGCGTCCCGAGGCCTCCCCGGACGGTGAGGAGGTCTACGACACACCGATCGACGAGTTCCGCCTGTCCCGCTTCGTCCTCCCCGAAGGCGCCGGCGCCCACGACCTCACCCTCGACACCCCGCAGATCCTGCTGTGCACGGCCGGCTCCGTCCGCGCGGGCGAGCACGAGCTGAGCCCCGGCCAGTCCGTCTTCGTCCCGGCGGGCGAGACGGCCGAGGCCTCCGGTGTGGGAACGATCTTCCGTGCCACTGTGATCGTATGACCAGGCCTGTGGACAACTGACGCGGCGAGCCCCGGCCGGGCTGCAAGAATGACCCACCGGCAAAGGCCGGGCAAAGCCGGGCAACCGCCGGGGCGTCAGTGACGTCCGCGGGCGGCGCGGAGTGACAGAGGCGAAGGGACACGCGGACACATGAGCGCGTCAGGCGGTACGAAGGCGATCGTGGCGGCACTCGGCGCCAACCTCGCGATCGCGGCATCGAAGTTCGTGGCGTTCGCGTTCAGCGGCTCCTCCTCGATGCTCGCCGAGGGCGTCCACTCGCTCGCCGACTCCGGCAACCAGTTCCTGCTGCTGATCGGCGGCAAGCGCGCCCAGCGCGAGGCGACCCCGCAGCATCCCTTCGGCTACGGCCGCGAACGGTTCATCTACGCCTTCCTGGTCTCCATCGTCCTGTTCTCCATCGGCGGCATGTTCGCCATCTACGAGGGCTACGAGAAGATCAGCCACCCGCACGCACTGGACAACTGGTACTGGCCCGCGGGCGTCCTGGTCTTCGCGGTCGTCGCCGAGGGCTTCTCGTTCCGCACGGCCATAAAGGAGTCCAACGAACTGCGCGGCAAGCTGTCCTGGGCGCAGTTCATCCGCCGCGCCAAGGCGCCCGAGCTGCCCGTCGTCCTGCTGGAGGACTTCGGCGCCCTCATCGGTCTGGTCCTCGCCCTGCTCGGCGTCGGCCTCGCGGTGGCCACCGGCGACGGCGTCTGGGACGGCGTCGGCACCGTCTGCATCGGTGTCCTGCTGGTCTGCATCGCCCTGGTCCTGGCCGCCGAGACCAAGTCGCTGCTGCTCGGCGAGGCCGCCGGCCTGGACGTGGTGAAGAAGATCGAGGAGGCGACCGTCGACGGTGCCGGCGTCACCGGCGTCATCCACATGCGCACGCTGCACCTCGGCCCCGAGGAACTGCTGGTCGCGGCCAAGATCGCCGTCCAGCACGACGACACGGCAACCGAGGTCGCCGACGCCATCAACGCCGCCGAGGCCCGCATCCGCGCCGCCGTCCCGATCGCCCGCGTCATCTACCTCGAACCCGACATCTACAGCCAGGCCGAGGCCGCCAAGGGCCCGGACCCGGAGGCGACCCCCGGCGGCCCGAACCCCCACGCCACCAGCCACTGACCGCCCGTCAGCGGGCCCTCAGCGGCCCATGGGCCGCGTCGGCCAGGGCAGCACCGGCACGGGCGGCGCCGTCCGCCGCCGAACGACGAGAAAACCGATGCCCAGCCCGACGCCGACGAGGAACAGCACGACCCCGAGCAGCAGAGCCGTGAGGAGCAGGGCCGGGACCGAGCGGTCCTGCGTCACCGGGCCCAGCACCGCCCCCGCGGACACCGTCCCGCCCTGCTCGTCGAGGTGGAAGCGCGAGTCCATGGGGTTCGCGCGATAGTCGCCCAGGAGGAACAGCCGCCCCCGAGGAACCGTCACGTCGTACGACCTGTGCACACCGTCGGCGTCACCGTCGTACACGTAGGGCTCCTCGACGGGCTTGCCGTTCACGGTCATCCGCTCCCGCGAACCCACCGCCGTGCAGCACCGCACCCGGTCCCCGCCCACCCCGATGATCCGCTTCACCAGCGCCGCGTCGATGCCGTACGACGCCGACGGCGTGAACACCACGACGTCGCCGCGCCGCACCGCACTCCCGTCCACACGCTCCCAGATGATCCGCGTCCCCTGGGCGTACGTCGGCCTCATGCTGTCGCCCGCCAGGGTGGAGATCCCGTACGCCGTCCGGAGCCAGGCGAAGGCACCGATCACCAGCACCCCCACGACCAGCGCCGAGACCCCGAGCCCCCGCCCCCGCCCCGTCCCGTCCTCGCCACGTCCCGTCCTCCCCGACCGGCCCATCAGAGACGCGGAGAATACGGCCCCGCGCGCACGGACCGCGCGGCGGCACACCGGGCGCCGACAGTTGTGTCGGCTCACCCGACCTCTGCGAGGACGTCGAGGACCGCCCGCTCGTCCGGTGCGGCCAGCAACCGCTCCCGGAAGCCGGGGTCCGTGAGCTTGCGGGACAACAAGGCGAGGATCCGCAGATGTTCGTCACCGGCGGCGGCCTCCGGTACGGCGATCATGAACACCAGCCGGGCCCTCGTCCCATCCAGCGACCCCCACTCGACCCCCTCCGCGGACCGCGCGAAGCCGACGACCGGCGCGGTCACGACGTCCGTCTTGGCGTGCGGGACCGCGATCTCCTCGCCGAGCCCGGTGGTTCCCTGCTCCTCCCGCCGCAGCGCGGTCGCCACCAACTCGTCCACATCGGCGACCCGGCCGCTGCGGCCCAGCAGCTCGGCCATCTCCCGTATCGCCCCGCCCTTCTCCTGGGCGGCGAGCGCCACCTTCACGGTCCGACCGCTGAGATACCCGGAAAGCACCTCGGCCTCGCCACCGTCCCCGGCCGCACGGACACCCCCGGAGACGAGCACCGCCCCCTCCGCCCCCTCGGCCTCCACCGCCGGTCCCGCACCCGCGACCACATCACTCGCACCGGCCGACGGCGCTCCCGCCCCGCTGGGACCGCCCGCGCCCGGATCCGCGCCTGAATCGGCACCCCTGTGCGCCTCCGCCGCCCCCGCAGCATCCGCACCCGAAAGCCCGGGACGCTGCCCGGGAAGCCCGGAGGCGCTCCTCAGCCGTCCCCGTCGCCCGCTCACATCGACCAACGCCACCGTCGCCAGCGCGGTCACCACGGACCCGATCACCACCGCGACGAAGAACATCGGCACCCCGCTCACCGCGCCGAGCACCGCCACGATCGGCCCGCCGTGCGGCACCGCGTCCTTCACCCCGGCCGGTCCCGCGACCGCACCCGCCACCGCACCACCCAGCATGTTGGCCGGGATCACCTGCGCGGGCCGCGCCGCGGCGAACGGAATCGCGCCCTCCGAGATACCGAAGCACCCCATGAACAGCGCCGCGAGGCCGGTCTCCCGCTCCTGCTCGGTGTACAGCCGCCGCCGGATCAGCGTGGCCAGCCCCTGCCCCAGCGGCATCACCGGAATCGCCGCCGCGCACATGCCCATCACCGTCTGGTTGCCGCTCGCGATGAGCCCGGCGCCGAAGAGGAACGCCGTCTTGTTGACCGGGCCGCCCATGTCGAACGCGATCATCAGCCCCAGGATCGCGCCGAGCAGGATCGCGCTCGTCCCCGTCATCCCGCCGAGCCAGCTCGTCAGATGCTCGAACACCCAGGAGATCGGCCTGCCGATGACGTAGAGGAAGAACAGCCCGAGCGCCGTCGTCGCCACGATCGGGATCACGATGATCGGCATGATCGGCTGAACGAACCTCGGCACCCGGACCTTCTTGATCCACAGCACCAGATACCCGGCCAGAAAGCCGGTCACGATCGCGCCGATGAACCCCGCGCCGGCCTTCGAGTCGTACAACGCACCCGTGTTCGCGATCCAGCCACCGATCATGCCGGGCACGAGCGCGGGCCGGTCGGCGATCGCGTACGCGATGTAGCCGGACAGGACCGGGATCATCAGCTGGAAGCCGATCCCGCCGATCGCGTTGACGCGCGCCCAGAAGGTGCCGTCGGGAATCACATAGCCCTTCGCCGTCGCATGACCGCCGAGCGCCAGCGAGACCGCGATCAGCAGACCGCCGACGACCACGAACGGGATCATGTACGACACGCCGTTCATCAGCGCCTTGTACACCGGTCCCCGTTCCCGGCCGCCGCCCGCGCTCGCCGAACCCCCCGTCGCCCCGCCGGGCGCGTAGACGGGCGCCGACCGCACCCGCTCGATCAGCAGCTCGGGATGGTGGATGCCCTCGGCGACCCCGACCGTCAGCACGCGCTTGCCCGTGAACCGGCTCAGGTCGACGTCCTTGTCGGCGGCGACAATGATGCCGTCCGCGTGGCTGACATCGTTGTCATCGAGGATGTTCTCGGCCCCGATGGAGCCCTGCGTCTCCACCTTCATCTCGATGCCCCGGCTGGCGGCGGCCTGCGCGAGCTTCTCCGCCGCCATGTACGTGTGCGCGATACCGGTCGGGCAGGCGGTCACCGCCAGCAGCTTCACCCGCAGCCCCTCGTCATCGCGGCCACCCGTCGAGGGGGGTCCGGCCGGACTGGCCACGTCGTGTCTCCTCACACCTTCGTCGCGCGCGGTGCCGTCCCGGACACCCCGCGAGCGTGGACCGGACTTTCCGGCCCCCTGCATCCTGCCGCACCCGTCACCTCGCCCACAGATGCGAAAATCCCTGTTCCTGCCGGTCTGTGGGCTCCCGTTCCCGGGCTTACGCACCCTTGCCGGCCCCCCTCCTGCCCTCGCCCGGCCACCCGAAACCGCCTTACCGTCGGCTCGATCCTTGCGGAGGCGGACTGGGGGCGACCCGCCTGGGCGGTGTAGCTTGGGACGGAGCCAGACGTCGCTGCTGATGGCGGTCGGGCGGTCCTCAGGGGCCGACCGAGGGAGAGAGGGCCTCCGACGGACTGCGCTGCGCGTACGGGGGCATGCCTGTGTCCTCTTCTCGGGCACCCGTCTGTCCGCCGCCGCGCAGACCAGCCGTACCCACCTCGACCCGACCCCGAGGAGCAGCTCGCAATGACGACTGTCGAGAACCGACAGGACTTCAAGGTCGCCGACCTCTCGCTGGCCGAATTCGGCCGCAAGGAGATCACCCTCGCCGAGCACGAGATGCCCGGCCTGATGGCGATCCGCAAGGAGTACGCCGAGACCCAGCCGCTGGCCGGCGCCCGCGTCACCGGCTCCCTGCACATGACCGTCCAGACCGCCGTGCTCATCGAGACGCTGGTCGCCCTGGGCGCCGAGGTCCGCTGGGCCTCCTGCAACATCTTCTCCACCCAGGACCACGCGGCCGCCGCCATCGCCGTCGGCCCGAACGGCACGCCCGACAACCCCCAGGGCATCCCGGTCTTCGCCTGGAAGGGCGAGACCCTTCAGGAGTACTGGTGGTGCACCGAGCAGGCGCTGACCTGGCCGGACAGCCCCACCGGCGGCCCGAACATGATCCTGGACGACGGCGGTGACGCCACCCTCCTCGTCCACAAGGGCGTCGAGTACGAGAAGGCCGGCCAGGTCCCTGCCCTGGAGACCGCCGAGTCCGACGAACACCGCGTCATCCTCCAGCTGCTGCACCGCACCCTGGGCGAGAACCCCCAGAAGTGGACGCAGCTGGCCTCGGAGATCCGTGGCGTGACGGAGGAGACCACGACGGGTGTCCACCGGCTGTACGAGATGCAGCGTGACGGCGTCCTGCTGTTCCCCGCGATCAATGTGAACGACGCGGTGACGAAGTCGAAGTTCGACAACAAGTACGGCTGCCGGCACTCGCTGGTCGACGGCATCAACCGGGCCACGGACGTGCTGATCGGTGGCAAGACGGCCGTCGTGTGCGGCTACGGCGACGTCGGCAAGGGCTGCGCGGAGTCCCTGCGCGGTCAGGGCGCCCGGGTGATCGTGACCGAGATCGACCCGATCTGCGCCCTGCAGGCGGCGATGGACGGCTACCAGGTCACCACGCTCGACGAGGTCGTCGAGACGGCCGACATCTTCGTCACGACGACCGGCAACAAGGACATCATCATGGCCTCGGACAT
>NZ_JBVJMF010000015.1:93292-225478 GCF_055584345.1 Streptomyces sp. NPDC104106 | reverse complement strand
AAACGCCCGGTTACATTCCGAACCCGGAAGCTAAGCCTCACAGCGCCGATGGTACTGCAGGGGGGACCCTGTGGGAGAGTAGGACACCGCCGAACTCCTTTTACAGCTCCGGCTCTTGGGCACCGCCCAGGGGCCGGAGCTTTTTTTGCGTTGAGGTAGGGTCAGGGGGCATCGTTGGCTCGTTTTCGCACAGGAGGCCCCCGCGTGGAGGTCCAGGAGACCCGCGTCCAGACAGAGCGGGTCCTCACCATCCCCAACATTCTCAGCATGGCGCGGCTCGTCGGCGTACCCCTCTTCCTGTGGTTGATCCTCAGGCCGGAGTTCGGCGGGCCCAAGAGTGACGGCTGGGCTCTCCTCGTGCTGGCCTTGAGCGGGATCAGCGACTATCTCGACGGGAAGCTCGCGCGGCGCTGGAACCAGATCAGCAGCCTGGGCCGGCTTCTCGACCCTGCCGCGGACCGGCTCTATGTGCTTTCCACCCTGCTCGGACTCACCTGGCGTGGCATCCTGCCGCTCTGGCTGACCGCTCTGCTGCTGGCGAGGGAACTGGTCCTCCTGGTGATGGTGGGCGTCCTCCGCCGGCACGGGTATCCGCCGCCGCAGGTCAACTTCCTGGGGAAGTCGGCCACCTTCTGCCTGATGTACGCGTTCCCGTTGTTGCTCCTCAGTGACGGAAGCGGGTGGATCGCGTCACTGGCTGCTATTTTCGGATGGGCGTTCGCCGGATGGGGTACAACGCTCTACTGGTGGGCAGGAGTGCTCTACGTGGTACAGGTCCGCCGTTTGGTCCGGGCGGACGCCATGGCCGATGGAGCTCGGCGATTGTCCTGACGTACGCCTCGATGGCCCGCGGCCGAAAAGTGCGGGACAATCGGACGGGTGAAGTCGGCTAGACCGTCGTCTCTTGCGAGGAGGACGCTTCCGACATGAAGGCCGTCGTGATGGCCGGAGGCGAAGGCACACGCCTGCGCCCCATGACCTCGAGCATGCCCAAGCCACTTCTGCCCGTGGCGAACCGCCCGATCATGGAGCATGTGCTACGGCTGCTCAAAAGGCACGGGCTCACCGAGACCGTGGTCACCGTCCAGTTCCTGGCATCACTCGTCAAGAACTACTTCGGTGACGGCGAAGAACTCGGAATGGAGCTCACCTATGCCAATGAGGAGAAGCCACTCGGTACCGCCGGAAGCGTCAAGAACGCCGAAGAGGCGTTGAAGGACGATGCCTTCCTCGTCATCTCCGGTGATGCCCTGACCGACTTCGACCTCACCGACCTGATCAATTTCCACAAAGAGAAGGGCGCGCTGGTCACGGTCTGTCTGACCCGTGTGCCCAATCCGCTGGAGTTCGGCATCACCATTGTCGACGAGGAAGGCCAGGTCGAACGCTTCCTGGAGAAGCCGACCTGGGGTCAGGTCTTCTCGGACACCGTCAATACGGGCATCTACGTCATGGAGCCCGAGGTCTTCAACTATGTCGAACCGGATGTTCCGGTCGACTGGTCCGGTGATGTCTTTCCGCAGCTCATGAAGGAAGGCAAGCCGATTTACGGCTATGTCGCGGAGGGCTACTGGGAGGACGTCGGCACCCACGAGAGCTATGTGAAGGCCCAGGCCGACGTCCTCGAAGGCAAGGTCAACGTCGATGTCGACGGGTTCGAGATCTCGCCCGGCGTCTGGGTCGCGGAAGGCGCCGAGGTGCACCCCGACGCCGTCCTGCGCGGGCCGCTGTACATCGGCGACTATGCGAAGGTGGAGGCCGGCGCGGAGATCCGTGAGCACTCCGTCGTCGGTTCGAACGTCGTCGTCAAGAGCGGTGCCTTCCTGCACAAGGCCGTCGTCCACGACAACGTGTATGTCGGCCAGCACAGCAATCTGCGTGGCTGTGTCGTAGGGAAGAACACTGACATCATGCGTGCCGCCCGCATCGAGGACGGCGCGGTCATCGGTGACGAGTGCCTGATCGGTGAGGAATCGATCGTCCAGGGCAACGTGCGGGTCTATCCGTTCAAGACGATCGAAGCCGGCGCCTTCGTCAACACCTCGGTCATCTGGGAGTCCAGAGGCCAAGCCAATCTGTTCGGCGCCCGCGGTGTGTCCGGCATCCTGAACGTGGAGATCACGCCCGAGCTGGCGGTGCGGCTGGCCGGGGCGTACGCGACCACTCTGAAGAAGGGCTCGACCGTCACCACCGCCCGCGACCACTCCCGTGGTGCCCGTGCCCTCAAGCGGGCGGTGATCTCCGCGCTGCAGGCCAGCGCCATCGACGTACGCGACCTGGAGAACGTGCCGCTGCCCGTGGCCCGTCAGCAGACCGCGCGCGGCAGTGCCGGCGGCATCATGATCCGGACCTCTCCGGGGGTGCCCGACTCGGTCGACATCATGTTCTTCGACGGGCAGGGCGCCGACCTGTCGCAGGGCGGCCAGCGCAAGCTGGACCGGGTGTTCGCGCGGCAGGAGTACCGGCGGGCCTTCCCCGGCGAGATCGGCGACCTGTACTTCCCGGCCAGCGTCTTCGACTCGTACACCGGCACCGTGCTGCGCAACGTCGACACCACGGGTATCGCCGAGTCCGGTCTGAAGGTCGTCGTGGACGCCGCCAACGGCAGCGCCGGGCTGGTGCTGCCCAGCCTGCTCGGCAAGCTCGGCGTGGACTCGCTGACCATCAACCCCGGTCTGGACGAGTCGCGGCCCACGGAGACGGCCGAGATGCGGCGCAACGGGCTGGTGCGGCTCGGCGAGATAGTGGCGTCCTCCGGTGCCGCCTTCGGAGTGCGGTTCGACCCCGTCGGCGAGCGGTTGTCGCTCGTGGACGAGAAGGGCCGGATCATCGAGGACGACCGGGCGTTGCTGGTGATGCTCGACCTGGTGGCCGCGGAGCGGCGCAGCGGGCGGGTGGCGCTGCCGGTGACCACGACCCGGATCGCCGAGCAGGTGGCCGCCTATCACGGCACGCAGGTCGAGTGGACCACGACCTCGCCCGACGATCTCACGCGCGTGGGGCGCGAGGAAGGGACCATCTTCGGCGGCGACGGCAAGGGCGGCTTCATCGTCCCCGAGTTCAGCGGTGTGTACGACGGGACGGCGGCCTTCGTCCGGCTGATCGGGCTGGTCGCCCGGACGCAGCTCACGCTCAGCCAGATCGATGCGCGGATCCCGCGCGCCCACGTCCTGAAGCGGGACCTGGCCACGCCGTGGGCCGTCAAGGGCCTGGTCATGCGGCGGGTCGTGGAAGCGGCCGGAGAGCGCTTCGTCGACACGACCGACGGAGTGCGGGTCGTGGAGACCGACGGGCGCTGGGTGATGGTGCTGCCCGACCCGGCCGAGGCGGTCACCCATCTGTGGGCGGAGGGGCCCGACGACGCCTCCGCGCAGAGCCTGCTCGACGAGTGGTCGGCCGTCGTGGACAGCGCCGGCCGGTAAGGAGCCGCGCGGCCGACCGGGCAAGGGCGGCGGCACCCCGCGCCGGACCGGAGAACCCACGCACACGCGCGTGCCGGACAAGTGTCCCCAAGGGTGCCTGTCCGGCACGTCGGTGGGGCCATTCGGAGGTACCGCCCGCGACATGCGACGATGTGCGGCATGCCGCAGCAACCCCCCGTTCGGAGCAGCCCTGCGGGGCCGCAGCGCCCGGACGCCTCCATGTCGTTGATCACCAATGTCATGGATCACAGCCTCGACGACGGGTACGCCGAGGCCGCCGCCCGGAAGAAGTCCGAGGGCGAGGGCGGGCTGCCCAGGACGCTCCGGGCGAAACTGGGGCTCGCGGGCGGTCTCGTGCTGGCGGCGCTCGTCGTGACCCTCGGCGCGGCGCAGGCGCGGGTGGCGGCGCCGGGGGTGGCCAAGGAGCGCCAGGAGCTGATCGACCGCGTCGACAGCGAGACCGCGAACGCGGACAGGCTGGAGCACACGGTGGACCAGCTGCGGCAGGACGTCAGCGCGCGCCAGCGGGCGGCGCTGAAGTCGAGCGGCGGCAGCGGGCAGGCCGATCTGGTGGGCCTGCTGTCGGGCGCGACCGAGGTCCACGGGCCGGGGGTCAAGCTCGTCGTGAACGACGCCAAGGAGGCGAGCACCGGCGGTGACGGCAGCAATCCGCGGGAGACCTCCGGTTTCTCCGACAGCGGCCGGGTGCGCGACCGCGACATGCAGCGCGTGGTCAACGGGCTGTGGGCATCGGGGGCGGAGGCCGTCTCCATCAACGGGCAGCGGCTGACGGCCCTGTCCGCGATCAGGGCCGCGGGGGACGCGATACTGGTCGACAACAGGCCGCTCGTGCCGCCGTACACGGTGCTGGCGGTGGGGGACGGGGAGCGGCTGAGCACCGAGTTCCAGAACAGCGCCGACGGGCTCTACCTGCATGCCCTGGAGGAGAACTTCGGGATCCGCGCCACCATTTCCACCGAGGGCGACGTACGGTTGCCCGCCGCACCGAGTGTGATCGTCCGTACTGCACAGCCGAGCACCGAGAAGACTGAGAAGGGCACATCGTGATCGCCGTACTGGGCCTCGTCGTGGGAGTCGTGGCCGGCCTGTTGGTCCGTCCGGAGGTTCCGGCGGTCGTCGAGCCGTATCTGCCGATCGCCGTCGTCGCGGCGCTGGACGCCGTCTTCGGTGGTCTGCGGGCCATGCTCGACGGGATCTTCGACGACAAGGTCTTCGTGGTGTCGTTCCTGTCGAACGTGGTCGTCGCGGCCCTGATCGTGTTCCTCGGCGACAAGTTGGGCGTGGGCGCGCAGCTGTCCACGGGTGTCGTGGTGGTCCTGGGCATCCGGATCTTCTCCAACGCCGCGGCGATCCGGCGTCACGTGTTCCGGGCGTGAGACCCATGAGCGAGCCGAACGAGCAGCCGGAGAACAGGCTGCGCAAGGAACTGCCGGCCGAGGTGCCGCCGGCGGCACCCGAGTCGGGAGCGGCCTCCGGTGAGCCGCCGCAGGAGCCGCTGACCGGACGGCAGCGGCTGGTGAAAGGCCTGTGGCCGCCGCGCTTCACCCGGGCCCAACTCATCGTCGCCCTGCTGCTGTTCGGGCTCGGTTTCGGTTTGGCCGTGCAGGTGGCGTCGAACAGCGACACCGACAGCGCGCTGCGGGGCGCCCGGCAGGAAGATCTTGTGCGCATCCTCGATGAACTGGATTCGCGTACTCAGCGTCTTCAGGACGAGAAGCAGGGACTCGAAAAGCAGCGCCAGGAGCTGCAGAGCAGCTCCGACCAGGCGGCGGAGGCCCGCAAGCAGACGGCCGAGAAGGAGAGGCAACTCGGCATTCTGGCGGGCACCGTGGCGGCGCAGGGTCCCGGCATCACGATGACGGTCGAGGACACGAAAGGGACGGTCAAGGCGGACATGCTGCTCGACGCGGTCCAGGAGCTGCGTGCGGCCGGTGCGGAGGCGATCCAGCTCAACGGGGTGCGCGTGGTCGCGAACACGTACTTCGCGGACTCCGGCAACGGTGTGAGCGTCGACGGGAACAAGATCAACGCCCCCTATCGTTTCCAGGTCATCGGCAGGCCACAGGATCTGGAGCCGGCGCTGAACATCCCGGGAGGAGTGGTGCAGACCTTGGAGAAGGAGCAGGCCACGGTCTCGGTGGTGCGGTCGGACAAGATCGTCGTGGACGCCTTGCGGCAGGCGAAGCGGCCTGACTACGCTCGGTCGTCCTCGCAGTGAACCGGCGGTGCATGGGGGACGTCCGGCAGGGGCATGAGGTTGCGGGGGGTCGGCGCACCGAAGGCGTGGTGCGTGGTGGAAACTGTTTGGTGGATACGGACGTTGTGAGGATGTCCGGCTCGGCCGGTGTAGGCAATCTGGGTTCGTCCTGCCCCACGGGCGGGTCTGTTTCGGTCAAGGGGAATCGCCCGTGAAGTTGTTTGCGAAGTTGTTCGGCAAGAGTGCGCGAGAGGGCAGTGACAACGCGACCGCTCGTCATCGTGCCCAGCCCGACGCGGAGGGTCGGCGCCCGCTGTTCCGGGACCAGGTGGCTGGTCCGGGTGGTGACATTTCCGGAGGTCAGGGCGGGGCGTCGGTTGACCCTGCGCAGTCCGGCGGCATAGGTTTCGGGCAACCGTCAACCTCAGGTACGGGTGGAGGGTTCGCCTCCGGTCCGTACGCGTCCAATGCGCCGGCGGGGCAGCCGCGGCAGGAGGATCCGTCCATGTCGGTCCTGGTGTGTACGAGGTGCGGAAACCGCAACGCGCAGAGCGCCCGCTTCTGTTCCAACTGCGGTGCACCGCTGCGCCCCGGAGTGACGCCGGAGCGCGCCTCCGAGACGACGTCCACGATCTCGATCTCCGGTCTCGAGGCGTACGACTCCGAGATGACCGGCCAGACGCAGGTGCCGATGCTGTCGCCCGAGGCGCAGGCCGCGGTGGACGCGCTGCCGATGGGCTCGGCGCTGCTGGTGGTGCGCCGGGGGCCGAACTCGGGCAGCCGCTTCCTGCTGGACTCCGACCTGACCACGGCCGGCCGGCATCCGCAGAGCGACATCTTCCTCGACGACGTGACGGTCTCCCGGCGGCACGTGGAGTTCCGCCGCTCCCCGGACGGCTCGTTCACCGTCGCCGACGTGGGCAGCCTGAACGGCACGTACGTCAACCGAGAGCCGATCGACCAGGTCGCCCTGCACAACGGCGACGAGGTGCAGATCGGCAAGTACCGGCTGGTGTTCTACGCGAGCCGGCAGCAGGGCTTCTGACCGCCCCCGGACCGGTGTCCGGGGGGACCCCAGGGAAGGTCCATGCTTCATACACCGAGCGGTGGTGCCGGAAGCGGCACCGCCGCCAGGGACAGCGGGCTGATGAGCATCGGCACGGTGCTGAACGCGCTGCGCGAGGAGTTCCCCGACGTCACGATCTCCAAGATCCGTTTCCTGGAGTCGGAGGGGCTCATCGAGCCGCAGCGCACCCCTTCGGGATACCGCAAGTTCAGCGCCGGGGACGTGGAGCGCCTGGCGCACGTGCTGAGGATGCAGCGGGACCACTATCTGCCGCTCAAGGTGATCCGCGAGCATCTGGACGCCATGGAGCGAGGTGAGGCCGTCCAGCTGCCCCTCGTCGGGCGTCAGCGCACTGGTGAGGAGCGTCCGGAGCCGGCGCCGGTGCCCACGGTCGCCCGGGTGGGGCGGGCCGAGCTGCTGGCGGCGGCGGACATCGACGAGGGCGAGCTGAAGGAGTGGGAGTCGTACGGGCTCCTCGCTCCGCTGGCGGACGGGGCCTACGACGCGGAGTCGGTCACCGTGGCCGCTCTGGTGGCCGAACTGGGCCGGTTCGGGATCGAGCCGCGTCACCTTCGGGTGATGAAGGCGGCCGCCGACCGCGAGGCCGGGCTCGTCGACCAGGTGGTGGCCCCGCTCAAGCGCCACCGCAACCCCCAGACCAGGGCACTCGCCGAGGCCCGTACCAAGGAGCTGGCGGTGCTCACGGTGAAGCTGCACGCGGCCCTGGTGAAGAGCGCGCTCGGCGTACGGCTGCCCTGACAGCGGGCCGCCGGCCCGCCGGATCGGGCACCTGTTCCCGGCCCGACTACCCAAACGTCCCGGGCACGGCCTAGGGTTGCTGTGTGAACGAGCTCGATGTCGTAGGTGTCCGGGTCGAAATGCCCTCCAACCAACCGATCGTGCTCCTGCGCGAAGTGGGGGGCGACCGTTACCTCCCCATCTGGATCGGGCCGGGGGAGGCGACGGCGATCGCCTTCGCCCAGCAGGGCATGGCCCCCGCCCGACCGCTGACGCACGACCTGTTCAAGGACGTGCTGGAGGCCGTCGGCCAGGAGCTGACCGAAGTACGCATCACCGACCTGCGGGAGGGCGTCTTCTATGCGGAGCTGGTCTTCGCCAGCGGCGTCGAGGTCAGCGCCCGTCCCTCCGATGCCATAGCGCTGGCGCTGCGCACCGGGACGCCGATCTACGGCAGTGACACGGTGCTGGACGACGCCGGTATCGCCATCCCGGACGAGCAGGAGGACGAGGTGGAGAAGTTCCGCGAGTTCCTCGACCAGATCTCGCCCGAGGACTTCGGCACCAGCAACCAGTGAGCCGAGGGGCAGCTGACCGCGCGCAGCCGGTGGACACCGGCTGCCAGGGCTCCTGCGGGCGGCGTGTGCGGGCCTGTGCCACCGGCGATCGAGAGCGTCCTGCGGCTCCCCACGAGGGCATTCGGCTAGCCTTTCCCCGCGGTGGGACACGGGAAACCACTCCTAGGGTGATTATCACTCGGCGTGCCGAGTGTGGCGATCGTTGACGCACCCCTGGTGACTGCCTACCGTCGAGAAGGCAGGTCAAGGACGGAGGTCGGCGTGAGAACCAGCGGCGACGGTACGGCTGGGGGTGCCCCCGGACGCGGGTTCGGGGAGAGCGGTCCGTACCCTCCCCCGAGTTCACAGCTGCGCTCGAACGGGGGGTACCCCCAGGCGAGCGGCGCGGTCGACCACGCTCCGCGGCGGCCGACGGTGGTACCGGACGGCGGAGGGGCGGCGTCCATGACGTCCGAACAGATCGGCTATCGCGGGCCCACGGCGTGCGCGGCCGCGGGCATCACCTACCGGCAGCTCGACTACTGGGCGCGCACCGGTCTGGTCGAGCCGAGCGTGCGGCCCGCCTACGGGTCGGGCACCCAGCGGCTGTACAGCTTCCGGGACGTGGTCGTCCTGAAGATCGTGAAGCGGTTCCTGGACACCGGGGTGTCGCTGCAGAACATCCGCACGGCCGTCCAGCACCTGAGGGAACGCGGTTTCCGCGACCTGGAGCGGATGACCCTCATGAGCGACGGCGCCACGGTGTACGAGTGCACCTCCCCGGACGAGGTCCACGCCCTGCTCCAGGGCGGTCAGGGCATCTTCGGGATCGCCGTCGGCGTGGTGTGGCGGGATGTGGAAAGCGCGCTCTCCCAGCTGCACGGTGAGCGCATCGACACCGGCGAGACCCTCGTCGGGCACAACCCCGCGGACGAGCTGGCCCGCCGCCGCAACCGGGCGGTCTGACCGCCGTATCCCGCGCCCGGTGTCCCGCGCCACGGCATTGTCAGTGCCGTGGTGCAGCATCGGTGGTGTGAGACACGCGCCGACCATCCTGCATCTCGACATGGATGCCTTCTACGCCTCGGTGGAGCAGGCAGCCAAGCCGAGCCTGCGCGGGAAGGCGGTCGTGGTGGGCGGGCTCGGTCCGCGCGGTGTGGTGGCCACCGCGTCATACGAGGCACGGGTCTTCGGGGTGCACTCGGCGATGCCCATGGCCCAGGCCCGCCGGCTGGCGCCCAACGCCGCGTATCTGGTCCCGCGCTTCGGGGTGTACCGGTCGATCAGCGAGCAGGTGATGGCTCTGCTGCGGGAGCTGTCGCCGCTGGTGGAGCCGCTGAGCCTGGACGAGGCGTTCGTGGACCTGGACGCCGGTGGGACGGCCTGGGACGAGGAGTCGGCCCGGCTGGCCGGGGCCAGGCTGCGCTCGGACATCCGGGCGGTCACCGGGCTCACCGGGTCGGTGGGGCTCGCGGCGTCCAAGATGCTCGCGAAGATCGCCTCCGAGCAGGCCAAGCCCGACGGGCTGGTGCTCATCGAGCCGGGGACCGAGCGGGCGCTGCTGGGGCCGATGCCCGTGCGGACGCTGCCCGGCGTGGGCCCCGCGACCGGCGATCATCTGCGCAGAGCCGGGATCACCACGGTCGAGGAGCTGGCCGAGGCGGGCGAGGACGAGCTGATACGGCTGCTCGGCAAGGCGCACGGGCACGCGCTGTACGCCATGGCGCTGGCCCATGACGACCGTCCCGTGGTGGCCGAGCGCGAGGCGAAGTCGGTGTCGGTCGAGGACACCTACGACGTGGACATCCACGACCGGCCGCGGATCGGACTGGAGGTGCAGCGGCTCGCCGACCGGTGCGTGCGGCGCCTGCGCGATGCCCGGCTGTCCGGGCGGACCATCGTGCTCAAGGTGCGCAGGTACGACTTCTCGACGCTGACCCGCTCCGAGACGCTCAGGGGGCCCACGGACGACCCGGCGGTCGTCCGGGAGGCCGCGGCGCGGCTGCTGGACTCCGTGGACACCACGGGCGGGGTACGGCTGCTCGGTGTGGGCGTGTCCGGCCTCGCCGACTACACACAGGAGGACCTGTTCGCACAGGCCATGCCCGTCCCCGCGGCTTCGGCTGACGAGCCGCAGGGCGCGGTCGTCCCGGCTGTCGAGCGGCGCCCCGAGCCCCCTGAACGGCAGTGGCGGGCCGGGCAGGACGTGCGGCACGCCGAGTACGGGCCCGGGTGGGTGCAGGGCAGCGGCCTGGGGAGGGTGACGGTGCGGTTCGAGACGCCGCAGTCCCCTCCGGGCAGGGTGCGGACGTTCCTGGTGGGCGACCCCGCGCTGGAGCCGTCGGATCCGTTGCCGTTGGTGCCGGATCCCGCTCGCCCGCCCGCCGGACCCGGCCGGCCGGGCGGGGCACCGCACGGCCATCCCGCCGATGTGTGAGGGGGGACCCTGCTCAGCTCTCCTCCGTGCCCGCCAGCTTGCCGAAGTCGTGGTCCGGGAGGGACGGCGGCGGGGCGGTGTCGAGGCCGTAGTGGTGGTAGAGCTGGAGTTCCTGCTCGGGGGAGAGGTGGCGGCCCACGCCGAAGTCGGGGGCGTCCTTGATGAGGGCGCGGTCGAAGGGGACGTGGAGGGTGCCCTCGACGAGTTCGCTCGGCTCCAGCGGCACGAAGGCGTCGCGGGAGAACAGGCCGGTGCGTATGGCCGCCCACTCGGGTACGCCGGTCGCGTCGTCCAGGTACACCTCGTCGACGGTGCCGATCTTGGTGCCGTTGCGGTCGAACGCCTTGCGGCCGATCAGGTTGCGCGGATCGATGTCGGTCTGCACGGTCGCTCTCCCTCCACGTGGTCGCAACTCATTCGTAAGCACTACAAAAGAGCACATTCACGGAGGCGGCCACTCGAGGGCTCAGGCGTTGACCTCGCTGGTAACCTGATGTCGGCTGCTGAACCCGCGCGGGAGAGTCCTCCGACCACCTCGGAGGCGCCGAAGGAGCAAATCCTCCCCGGAATCTCTCAGGCTCACGTACCGCACGGGCGAGGTCACTCTGGAAAGCAGGGCGGGTGTCGACGGCTTCCGCTCTCACCGACGGTGAAAGCCGGGTCCCTCGGGCGCCCGGTGAAGCTCTCAGGTCGAGATGACAGAGGGGGAGGCCGTCGGGGTACCCGCGCCGTGGTGCCCCTCGAAGGTCGCGTCAGACCAGGAGGCCTCCGCAATGACCGCCCACCGCATCCCGCTCTCCGACCTCGAAGCGGGCGTTCCCTTCGAGCAGCGCCACATCGGGCCCGACCACGAGGCGCGGGCCAAGATGCTCGCGCAGGTCGGATACGGCTCCCTGGACGAGCTGACCGCCGCCGCGGTCCCCGACGTGATCAAGAACGCCGACTCCCTGGACCTGCCGGGCGCCCGCACCGAGGCGGAGGTGCTCGCGGAGCTGCGCGCCCTGGCCGACCGCAACCAGGTGCTCGGTTCCATGATCGGTCTGGGGTACTACGGGACGTTCACGCCCCCGGTCATCCTGCGCAACGTCATGGAGAACCCCGCCTGGTACACGGCGTACACGCCGTACCAGCCGGAGATCTCCCAGGGGCGCCTGGAGGCGCTGCTGAACTTCCAGACCATGGTCGCCGACCTGACCGGACTGCCCACCTCCGGTGCCTCCCTCCTCGACGAGGGCACCGCGGCCGCCGAGGCCATGGCGCTGTCGCGGCGCATGGGCAGGAACAAGAAGGGCCTGTTCCTGGTCGACGCGGACGCCCTGCCGCAGACCATCGCCGTCATCGAGACCCGCGCCGAGCCGACCGGTGTCGAGGTCGTCGTCGCCGACCTCAGCGCGGGCATCCCGGCCGACATCGCCGCCCGCGAGATCAACGGCGTGCTGATCCAGTACCCGGGCGCCTCCGGTGCCGTACGCGACATCAAGCCGGTCATCGACCAGGCACACGGACTCGGCGCCCTCGTCACCGTCGCCGCCGACCTGCTCGCGCTCACCCTGCTCACCTCGCCCGGCGAGCTGGGCGCGGACATCGCCGTCGGCACCACCCAGCGTTTCGGCGTGCCGATGGGCTTCGGCGGCCCGCACGCCGGCTACATGGCCGTGCACGAGAAGTTCGCGCGCAGCCTGCCCGGCCGGCTCGTGGGCGTCTCCGTCGACGCCGACGGCCACAAGGCCTACCGGCTCGCGCTGCAGACCCGTGAGCAGCACATCCGCCGTGAGAAGGCCACCAGCAACATCTGCACCGCGCAGGTGCTGCTCGCCGTGATGGCCGGCATGTACGCCGTCTACCACGGCCCGGAGGGACTCAGGACCATCGCGCGCCGGACGCACCGGTACGCCGCGGTCCTCGCCGAGGGGCTGAGGGCCGGCGGTGTCGAGGTCGTCCACGGCGCCTTCTTCGACACCGTCACCGCGCGCGTGCCCGGCAAGGCCGCCGAGGTCGTCGCGGCCGCCCGCGACAACGGCGTGAACCTGCGCCTGGTCGACGCCGACCACGTCTCCGCGGCCTGCGACGAGACGACCGACCGGGCGCGGCTCGGTGCCGTCCTCGCCGCCTTCGGCGTCGCCGGTGACATCGAGGCGCTGGACACGGCCGCCGCGGACGCCCTCCCCGAGGCGCTGCTGCGCACCGACGCCTACCTGACCCACGCGGTCTTCCACCAGCACCGCTCCGAGACCGCCATGCTGCGCTACCTGCGCCGGCTCTCCGACCGCGACTACGCGCTCGACCGCGGCATGATCCCGCTGGGCTCCTGCACCATGAAGCTCAACGCGACCACCGAGATGGAGCCGGTCACCTGGCCCGAGTTCGGCGGGCTGCACCCCTTCGCCCCGGCCGAGCAGGCGCAGGGCTACCTCACGCTCATCCGCGAGCTGGAGGAGCGGCTCGCCGAGGTCACGGGCTACGACAAGGTCTCCCTCCAGCCCAACGCCGGTTCGCAGGGAGAGCTGGCCGGTCTGCTCGCCGTACGCGGCTACCACCGTGCCAACGGCGACGACCAGCGCACCGTCTGCCTGATCCCGTCCTCCGCGCACGGCACCAACGCGGCCAGCGCCGTGATGGCCGGCATGAAGGTCGTCGTCGTCAAGACCGCCGAGGACGGTGAGATCGACGTCGCGGACCTGCGCGCCAAGATCGAGCAGTACCGCGACGAGCTGGCGGTGCTGATGATCACCTACCCGTCGACACACGGTGTCTTCGAGGAGCACGTCGCCGACATCTGCGCCCAGGTGCACGAGGCGGGCGGCCAGGTGTACGTGGACGGCGCCAACCTCAACGCCCTGGTCGGCCTCGCCAAGCCGGGCCACTTCGGCGGTGACGTCTCGCACCTGAACCTGCACAAGACCTTCTGCATCCCGCACGGCGGCGGCGGTCCCGGCGTCGGCCCGGTGGCCGTACGGTCGCACCTGGCGCCGTACCTGCCGAACCACCCGCTGCAGCCCGCGGCGGGGCCGGAGACCGGCGTGGGTCCCATCTCGGCGGCTCCCTGGGGTTCCGCGGGCATCCTGCCCATCTCCTGGGCGTACGTCCGGCTGATGGGCGGCGAGGGCCTCAAGCGGGCCACGCAGGTGGCCGTGCTGTCCGCGAACTACATCGCCAAGCGCCTGGAGCCGCACTACCCGGTGCTCTACACCGGTCCCGGCGGCCTCGTCGCGCACGAGTGCATCATCGACCTGCGCCCGCTGACCAAGGCCACCGGCGTGAGCGTGGACGACGTGGCCAAGCGGCTGATCGACTACGGTTTCCACGCGCCGACCATGTCCTTCCCGGTGGCCGGCACGCTGATGATCGAGCCGACCGAGTCCGAGGACCTCACCGAGCTGGACCGGTTCTGCGACGCGATGATCGCCATCCGCGCGGAGATCGACAAGGTCGGCGCCGGTGAGTGGCCGGCCGAGGACAACCCGCTCCGGGGCGCCCCGCACACCGCCGCCGCGCTCGGCGGTGAGTGGGCGCACGCCTACAGCCGCGAGGAGGCCGTCTTCCCGGCCGGTGTCTCGGCCGCGGACAAGTACTGGCCGCCGGTGCGCCGGATCGACCAGGCCTTCGGCGACCGCAACCTGGTGTGTTCCTGCCCGCCGCTGGACGCGTACGAGGACTGAGCCGCCACGAGAGCCGGGTCTCGTCCACGAGGACCGAAGGAGCGGTGATCTCAGGGCCCCGTCCGCATCCCCGGGCGGGGCCCTGCCATGTCTCCGGCGGATCGCCGGTTCGCTAGGCGGTCGCCAGTGACACCTCCGTCGCCTTGATGAGCGCGACCACGTCCGAGCCCACGAAGAGGCCGAGGTCCTCGACCGCGTCCTTGGTGATCGCCGCCGTCAGTTCGCCGCCGTCGACGGCGATCCTCACGGTGGCCATGACGGCACCGGGCGTGAGGCCGACGACGGCGCCGGGGAGCCGGTTGCGGATCGACAGGCCCTTGACGGAGCCGGTGGCCAGGGAGACCTCGGTCGACTTCACCAGGGCGCGCACGACGGAGCCGGGGGCGAGGCCGAGGTCCCGCGCGGCCTCCAGGGTGATGGCGGCCATGAGGTCCTGGCCGCTGTCCAACCGGAGCCGGACGGTGGCCATGGCCTCGCCGGTGCTCACCTCGGTGACGGTGCCGGGCAGCTGGTTGCGGATGCTCAGGGTCATGGGCACCCACCGTAGGGCGCCCACTCGGTCAGGCCGGGTACGCGTGGGTCTGTGCCGCTTTGACCGTCGCCCAGACGGCCGCGCCGGGGTGCAGATCGAGGTCGGCCGCGGCGACCGTGGTGAGGTCGGCCGCCAGCGGGAGGTCGCCGACGAGGTCGGCGCGGATCTGGTCGCCGTGCGTCTGCAGGCCCTCGACCTCGCAGCGCCACAGGTTCCGGGCGCTCGCGCCGGTCGGGCGGTCCCGGAACAGGGTGACCGCGGAGGGCGGGAACGCCACGAAGACCGGCCCGGACAGCTCCTCGGTGGTCGTGAGCGAGGGCCCGGCGTCGAGCCGTACGGTGTGCCCGTCGGCCCGGCCGCGGTAGAGGTTGAGGCCGACGAGCTGGGCGATGTAGTCCGTGCGCGGGTGGCGGGCGATGTCGGCGGGGGTGCCCTCCTGGACGACCCGGCCGTCCTCGATGACGACGAGCCGGTCCGCGAGCACCATGGCGTCCAGCGGGTCGTGGGTGACCAGGACGGCGACCGCCTCGAACTGAGCGAGATGGCGGCGGAGCTGGGCCCGGACCTCCAGGCGGGTGCGGGCGTCCAGGGCGGCCAGCGGCTCGTCCAGGAGCAGCAGCCGGGGACGGGTGGCGAGCGCGCGGGCGAGGGCCACCCGCTGGGCCTGGCCGCCGGACAGCCGGCGGGGTTTGGCGTGGGCGTGGCCGGCGAGTCCCATGCGCTCCAGCCAGGCCGCCGCCTGGGTACGGGCCTCGGCCTTGGAGACGCCGTGGCAGCGCGGGCCGAACGCGACGTTGTCGAGGGCGGACAGGTGGGGGAAGAGCAGGTAGTCCTGGAAGACGACACCGACGGGGCGGGATTCCGGGGGGGTGCGCTCCAGCGAGGTGCCGTCGAGCCGGAGGTGGCCACCGGTGAGGGGCAGGAGACCGGCGAGGGCGCGGAGGGCGGTGGTCTTGCCGGCGCCGTTGGGGCCGAGCAGGGCGATGACGTCCCCGGGGGCGGCGGTGAGGGTGACGTCCAGGCGGAACGCGGTGCGGTCGACGAGGAGGTGGGCGTCGAGGCCGTCCTGAGAGTGCGGGTGGGCGGTGGGGCGCCGGCCTTCGCCCGGCTGGCGGCACCCGGCCGCACCACCCGTGCGGGTTTCGTCGCCGGGCGTGGGTGGCCCCTGCGGGGATGCGGCACCGTCGGCGGCCGCGGGTTCCCCCGGCGGGTGCGAAGGGCGGGAGCCGTCCGTGGGCGCCGGCGTGGGGGTGTGCGGGGCGCGGCCGGGGGTGGTGGCGTCCGGGGTGGTGGGACGGGGGTTTGTCATGAGGGTGTCATCCAGCGGTCGCGCAGGCCGGCCAGCACCGCGATCGACACCGCGAGCAGGACCAGGCTCAGGGAGATGGCCGCGTCGGGGTCGTTCTGGAGCGCGAGGTAGACCGCGAGGGGCATGGTCTGGGTGCGGCCGGGGAAGTTGCCCGCGAAGGTGATCGTCGCGCCGAACTCGCCGAGCGCGCGGGCCCAGGCGAGGACCGCGCCGGCGGCGATGCCGGGGGCGATCAGCGGCAAAGTGACCCGGCGGAACGCGGTGAAGCGCGACGCGCCGAGCGTGGTGGCCGCCTCCTCGAAGCGCGGGTCGGCCGCGCGCAGGGTGCCCTCGACGCTGATGACCAGGAACGGCATCGCGACGAACGCCTCCGCGAGCACGACGCCGGTGGTGGTGAACGGCAGCGTGATGCCGAACCAGGCGTCCAGCCACTGGCCGATGACGCCGTTGCGGCCGAGGGCCAGCAGCAGGGCGACACCGCCCACCACCGGTGGAAGGACGAGCGGGAGCGTCACCAGGGCGCGGACGAACCCCCGGCCCGGGAACTCCGTACGGGCCAGCAGCCAGGCCAGCGGCACGCCCAGGACGAGGCTCACGGCCGTCGCGGCGGTGGCGCTGACCAGGGACAGCTGGAGCGCCTGCCAGACGCCCGTGCTGGACAGCTGGCCCGGCAGCGTGCGCCAGGGCGCGCGGACGAGCAGCGCGAGCAGCGGCAGCAGCAGGAACGCCAGCGCCACCACACCCGGCAGCAGCAGCGGCAACGGCACCCCGCGCCGGCCCCCCGTGCCGGCGCGGCGACGCCGCGGCCGGCCCGTGCGGGGGCCGGTCGCGACGCCGGGCTGGAGAGGCGAGGTCATGGCTTGAGGAACCCGGCCTCGCCCAGCACCTTCTGGCCTTCGGTGGAGCGCACGAGGGCGATGAACGCCTTGGCCGCCTCGGCGTTCGGCGCGTTCTTCAGCAGGGCGATCGGGTAGTCGTTGATCGCCTCGGACGACTCGGGGAACTCCACGCCCTGCACCTCGCCACCGGCGGCGTGCACATCGGTCTGGTAGACGACCGCCGCGTCCGCCTCCTTCAGCTCCACCTTGTTGAGGGCGCTCTTGACGTCCTGTTCGTAGGAGACCGGCGTGAGCTTCAGATGGCCGGCGTCCAGGGCCTTCTGCGCGGCGGCGCCGCACGGCACCGTCCTGTCGCACAGCACGACCTTCAGGCCGGACCGGGTGAGGTCCTTCAGCGAGGCCACCTTGTGCGGGTTGCCCGGCAGGGTGGCGATCTCCAGCTGGTTGCGGACGAAGGTGGCGGGAGTGCCGGCCGCGTCCTTCCCGTCCGTCACGATCTTCATGGTCTTGGGGCTGGCTGCGGCGAAGACGTCCGCCGGGGCGCCGCTGGTGATGCTCGCGGCGAGGCTGTCGCTGCCGCCGAAGTTGAAGCTGACCTTGGTGCCCGGATGCTGCTGCTCGAACTCCTTGCCCAGGGCCGTGAAGCTCTCCTTGAGGGAAGCGGCGGCGAACACGGTCACGTCACCGGACAGCTTCGTCGAGGACGACGACCCGGATCCGGCCGAGGTGTCCTTGGACGTGGCCGAGCCGGAGGAGCCGGACGACGAGGAGCAGGCGCTGAGGGCCAGCAGGGCGGCGGCTCCCGCACCGGCCACCTGCAGCATCGGCCGGGTCCGGCGCACGGAACGGGTCATCACGGATGTACTCCTCGCGTTCTGCGGAACAAGTGTCGCGCCCTGCCACGGCCGGGGAACCGGCCGTGCGGCGATGATACTGCCGCATCTGCCAGGCGTAAGTCTGCTGTCTCATCGCATGAGCTGCGCAGTTCTGACGCGTGGCTCGCATGTGCGTTTGTACGGCGTGTCCCGGCGGGTACCGTCCAGCGGGGAGGTGGTCGCAGATGACGCTCGCGCAACTCGCCCTGACCGGCGACCTGGCCCGGCCCGCCCGGCTGACCGTCCCGGAGCTGCAGCGCTGGCCGCAGCACCGGGTGGCCGTCAGCTTCGAGTGCGCGACCAGCGGCATCCAGCGCCACCGCTTCACCGGACCGCGCCTGTACGACGTCCTCGCCGACGCCGGCCCCGGCTTCGACCCCGCCCGCCGCAAGGACCGGCTCCGCTTCCTCATCGCGGTCAGCGGTACCGACGGCCACCACGCGGTGCTGTCCTGGGCCGAGATCGACCCCGACTTCGCCGACGCGCCCGTCCTGCTGGGCGTGAGCATCGACGGCACCCCGCTCGACACGGCCGGGCCCCAGCTGGTGCTGCCGCAGGACCGGTGCGGCGCCCGGCACATCAGCGGGATCACCGCGATCCGGGTGGACGGCGGCTACCGCTGTGACCGCGCGGCTGCCGCCGCACCCGGTCACGCAGCAGCGGCACCTCGGTGAACCGCACGCCCGGCCGGGTCGACCGGGTTGTCCCCGGCACTGCGCCGGGTTCAGCACCGTGCCCGCGTCGGCCGGCGCCGGCCGCGGAACCAGCGCGCGTCGAAGGCGACCGGGCGCGGGGTGCCGCCGAAGTGCCCGTCAGCGCGGGAGGCCGCGTGCAGTTCCTTCGGCAGCAGACGCCCGCCCGGGTGAGGTGCGGCCCTCCCGCCACGAGCCGGTAGCCGGTGAGCCCGGCACGCAGGGTGCCCCGGCCCGCGACGACGGTGCCCGTCGAGGCGGAGGCGCCGCGTTCGCCCGCCGCGATCTGCTGGTGCACGATGGTGGTGCCGTTGCCGACCGGGCCCAGCCACCGGCCAGTTCGAAGGCGACGTCGGGCAGCAGGGCGGCCCTCGCGCCGGCGGTGTGGCCGTCGGGCGGACCGGCCGCGATCACCGCCGACCGGCCGGCCTCGGGGACGCCTGCGACCGGCTCCCCCTGGGCGCGGCGCACGACCGACACGCACGGGGCGAGGCCGCAGCTCGCGATGCGCCCGTCCTCCTCGTGACCGCCCGGGGTGCCGCGGCGTCCTTCACCCGCATCTCTCGGGCAGGTCCAAGAGCGCGCACAGGGCGCGGCCGGTGCCTCGGCGAAACCCGCCCGCCGCCGTGTCCTTGCCGTGGACGACCGGGGCGCCCGCTGCCTGGCGTCCTTGAGGTCGAGGACGGCGGGCGGCCGTACTCACCTCGGTCCGCCGGCAGCCCTTCTCGGCCGCCGCCTCACCCGCACGTCAACTCCTGCGGCGGCCGGATCAGACCCGGTCGACGTGCACGTTGGTGGACTTCACGCGCGCGGTGGCCTCCATGCCGACCTCCAGGCCCAGTTCCTCGACGGCTTCCCGGGTGAGCAGGGACACCAGGCGGTGCGGGCCCGCCTGGATCTCCACCTGGGCGGCGACGTCGCCGAGCTTGATCGCCGTGACGATGCCGGGGAAGGCGTTGCGGACCGAGGTGGAGGAGGCGTCCTCCTCGCCGCCGGCCGTCCTGGCCAGCTCGACCGAGAACGCGGCGAGGTCACGGCCGTCGATGAGCCGCCGTCCGGCCTCGTCGCGATGGGTGGCCATCCGACCCGCGTCGGCCCAGCGGCGGGCGGTGTCCGGGCTCACGCCGAGCAGCCGCGCCGCCTGGCCGATCGTGTAGGACTGCATGCCGGTCACGATAGGGCCATCCTGCGGGAACCGTGGACGTGGGGTTGGCCGTTGGGTATAACGCGATATAGCGTTAGTTCGCGACGACGGTCCCCGCGGGGACGACGACGGCTCCCTGCGGGGACCTGCTGAGAACGGGGTGAGGGAATGGCGGCCGACATGGTGGCCACGGACGAACGTTCCGGGCTGCGTGCCTCGCACGCGGACCGGGACCGGGTGGTGGAGGTGCTGGCGGCCGCCGCGGGTGACGGCCGGCTCACCGCCGAGGAGCTGGACGAGCGGGTGACGGCCGCGCTGTCCGCGCGTACGCATGGGCAGTTGGCGGCGCTCACCGCCGACCTGCCCGCCGGGCCCGGTGCGGCACCGGCACCGGTGGCGGCCAAGGACGTCGCCCGGATCGAGCAGCGGTACGCCTCGACGTCCCGCGAGGGCCGCTGGGACGTGCCGCGCCGGCTGGAGATCGACTCCGCCTGGGGCGACGTGACCCTGGACTTCTCCGACGCCGTCCTCACGCACGACACGCTCGCCATCGACCTGGACATGTGCGGCGGCACCCTGCGCCTGATCACCCGGCCGGACATGCTCGTGGACGCCGACTCCCTGGTGCTCGGGCACAGCCGGACCAGGGTCCGCCCGCCCCGTGATCCAGCGGCTCCGGGCGCGTTCCGGGTGGAGATACGGGGGCGGATCAGCATGGGCAAGCTGGAGGCGCGGCAGCCCCGGCGGTGGTTCGGGCGGTAGGGCGCGCCGCGCCCCACCCGGACCGGGCCTCAGCCCGTGTGCACGCGCGGCCGGCGCTGCCGGTTCGGTTCCGCCTCGCGCAGGACCTCACGGGTGACCGGGGCGACCTCGCCCTGCCCGAAGAGGAAGAAGCGCAGGAAGTTGGCGAACGGATTGCCCTCGGTCCACTCGAAGTAGATGTGCGGTGTGCAGCCCGTCATGTCGCGGACGTTGAGGAGCAGCGCGGCCAGGGCGTTCGGGATGGACGCCGACTCCAGGGTGAGCACCCGGTAGCGGCCGTGCAGCACCTCGCCCCGCACGGTCAGGCCCGCCTCGAACTCGGAGGGGTCGGTGACCGTGACCTCGACGAAGACGAAGTCCTCCTGCTCGGGCATGTCGTTGTCGGCGCGGATCTGCTCGATCTTGTCGCGGTATTCGGCCTTGTCGCGATGGCCGGGCTCGTTGGCGATGAACCGTATCTTCCGGCTGGCCATGTCCCGGATGAATCGTTCCGCCATCGGATCGAACGTCACACTGGTCACGCGCAGTTCGAAGGCGCGGGCGAGCCGGGACAGCAGCGAGACCAGGATGATGCCGACGATGAAGCAGGCACCGATCTTCACACCGTCCGGGCGCTCGATGACGTTCACGACCGTGGTGTAGAGGAACACCGCCGAGATCACGCCGAAGCCGATGGTCCACTTGCGCTGCCCGGCCTTGCGCGCCGCGATGGTCACCGCGATCGCCGCGGAGGTGATGAGCACCAGCACGCCGGTGGCGTAGGCGCCGCCCTGCTTGTCGACGTTGGCGTCGAAGATCCAGGTCACCAGGAACGCGACGAGGGTGAAGACGATGACCATGGGGCGCACGGCGCGGGCCCAGTGCGGGGCCATGCCGTAGCGGGGCAGGTAGCGCGGCATGAGGTTGAGCAGGCCGGCCATCGCGGAGGCGCCGGCGAACCACAGGATGGCGATGGTCGAGATGTCGTAGACCGTGCCGAAGGCGCCACCCAGGTACTGGTGCGCGAGGTAGGCGAGGGCACGTCCGTTGGCCGGGCCGCCGGTCTTGAAGTCGTTCTCCGGGATGAGCAGTGTGGTGATGAAGCTGGACGTGATCAGGAACGCGCTCATGATGATCGCGGCCGTGGTGAGCAGCTTCTTGGTGTCCCGGATCCGCCCGGTCGGCTTCTCCTCGGTGTCGTCCGGGTCGCCCTGGACGTGCGGCATGACGGCGACGCCGGTCTCGAAGCCGGACAGGCCGAGGGCGAGTTTGGGGAACACGATCAGCGCCAGGCCGATCATGACGAAGATGTTGCCGTGCTGCACGGTCAGCGCGTTGGACCAGTCGGTGATCACATGGCCCGCGGTGAGCACGTGGTAGAGACCGACGATCACGACGACGACGTTGAGCGCGAGGTAGACGCCGACCAGCGCCGTCGCGACACCGATCGCCTCCAGGAAGCCCTTGAGGAACACCGCGCCGAGCAGCGCCACCAGGATCAGGGTGATCAGCATTTGCCGGCCGTGCAGGACGTTCGTCAGATGCGGGTTCTCCACCAGGTGGGTGGAGGCGTCGGCGGCCGAGAGCGTGATGGTGATCAGGAAGTCGGTGGCGGCGAAGCCCAGCAGCGTGAGGACGAAGAGCTTGCCCTGCCAGAAGGACAGCAGCCGCTCCAGCATGGCGATCGAACCCTCGCCGTGCGGGCTCTCCTCGGCGACGCGGCGGTACACCGGAAGCGCGCCGGCCAGGGTGACGATGACGAGCACGATGGTCGCGATCGGCCCCAGCAGGCCGGCCGCGAGCGCCGCGATGCCCGGCTGGTAGCCCAGGGTGGAGAAGTAGTCCACACCGGTCAGGCACATCACCCGCCACCAGCGCTGCCCCTGGTGCGGGGGCTCGGGTTCGGCGTGGGGGCCCGTGTGACCGCCCGGCTTGCCCATGTCGGACAGCCCCTCCAGCATCCAGGCGCGCAAACGACTGGAAGGAGGGTGTTCGGTCGTGGCCATCGGCGTGCTCCTGTATGCGGCTCAGCTCTTTCCGGCCATCACGCGGACGGCCGCACCAGCGTATGCGGAGAGTGATGTCTGGGCCCATGGATCTCGGCGCGGTGGGCGTCAAGCTTGCGTTAAGAATGACCCTGGGCCGACCGCGGCGCATCAAGACGAGTCCGAGTGCTGTGACCTGGAGCACTGTCGGTCGGACGGCGGGTCGGGCCGCCCGCTCGCGATGCCACCGAGTGGTCATGTCGGCGGAATCCTGACGGCTACGGGACGCTTCTTTGACGTGGCCACAGGAGTGACGGCGGCGCGCGGCCACGGCGCGTGACCACGGTGCGTGACCGTCGCCGCGCGCTGCCCCCTGCTCCGGCTCCGGTGTCCTGCCGCCGGCGCCGGCGCGGGATGCCGGGTCGATGCCCGGTCGTCCTCGCGGGTGCCCGATCCGACGCCGCCGACACCCCTGACTCTCCGGTGGTCACCCGGACATCGCGCTCTCGGGCTTCGCGACCCGTGGCTCCGACGTCTCGGAGTGGGGCCGTGGGTGCCCGTAAGCCGGGCGTCGCCGCCGGCCGGCCCGTCGTCACAGCCGGCGGAGATCCATGCGCAGATGCCATGTGTTCCGCCGGTGGACCGACAGCAGTTCGGTTTCGAGCGGGGACGGGGGGATGGCGAGGACCGGGCAGTCCGCATGGGCCAGGCAGTGCCGGGAGACCCGACCGGAGAAGGCGCGGTGCAGTCCGCGCCGCCCCGCCCCGACGACCAGCACGTCGTCCTCACGGTCCGCCGTCGCCACGAGAGCGGGGCCCGGGGCGCCGCGGACGACGACGGCGCGCATCGGCACCCCTGGGCCGTCCCCGCCGAAGATCTCCTCCAGCACCGCGCACAGCCGCTGCCGGGCCAGGCGTTGCCAGTCCTCGATCAGGAGACCGCCGACGGGGGCGCGGCGGGCGGCGGAGTCACCGCCCGGCGGCTCCCAGGCCAGCACCGGCCACAGCTCGGCTCCCAGCCGCCGGGCCAGCGCGGTGGCCCGGCGCAGGGCCGTGACGCTGCCCAGGGAACCGCTCACACCGACCACCACCCGAGCCCTCGCCGAGGCGTCGTCACCGGACATCGTTCCACCGCTCCTCGCGTCCTGGCGGGCGCCGCCGGTGTGACGCGCGGGGACGTGCCCGCCTGCAAGGCCCTTGCTTCCTTCCATCCCACCTCCGCGCGGGCGATTCGACCAGCCGGCGCGTGCCGTGTCGTCCCGGCGGCGGCCGCCTCGTCCTTCCCCCGGGTCGATCCGCCCGCGCGCCGCCAGGATTCGGCGCCTCAGTCGAAACTTTCGAGCGGCCGTTGGGGGCGCGAGCCATGCCGATCTACGACAACCCCGTGATCCCCGGCTTCCACCCCGACCCGGGCGTGTGCCGGGTGGGGGACGACTGCTGCCTGGTGTGTTCCAGCTTCGAGTACGTCCGCGGCGTCCCGCTCTTCCACAGCCGGGACCTGGTGCACTGGCGGCAGATCGGCAACGCCCTCGACCGCCCGGCCAGTTGACGCTGCCGGACTCCCTGCGGGCCTCGGGCGGCATCTACGCGCCGACGATCCGCCACCACGACGGGCTCTTTCCGAAGGGATCGATCGTTCGGCTGGCCGAACTGGACGGCCGCTGTCTCTCCACCCAAGTGGCCACCGGATTCCCCGGTCGCGTCCTCGGTGTGTACGTCACCGAGGGCAGTGCGGCGCGACCTTCTACTGGTTCGACTACGCGCCCGCTCCCTCGTGCACGACACCTTGACGCTCCCAACGGGCCTTTCTAGAGTCGCGGTTCGGAACGTTCGGCACTTTCCTCGAATGTTTCGACCCACCGGGATGCGGAAAGTGCTCAGGCGGCTTGCGACGGCCCCCGCACTCTGAGTCGGGATCCTCTCCACGGCAACTCCGGAAGTTTCGAAGGAGCGCAAGATGGGCGACCCTGCACTGTCCCGCCGCGGCTTCCTGGCGGCCTCCGTCGCCGCCGGTCTCGGCATGACCGCGCTCAGCGGCTGCGGCGGCGACTCGGGCGGAGGGTCGTCCTCGGGGACGACCACGATCGAGTGGTGGAACATCTCGACCACCGAGCCCACCAAGACCGTCTGGGCCGGTCTGGCCAAGAAGTTCGAGGCCCAGAACCCCAGGGTCAAGCTCAAGATCGTGCAACTGGAGAACGACGCCTACAAGTCGAAGATGACGGCGCTGATCGCGTCGGGGAAGCTCCCGGACATCTTCCACACCTGGGGCGGCGGGGTGCTCCAGCAGCAGGTCGAGGCGGGGCTGGTCGAGGACCTCACCGACCACACCAAGCCCTGGGCCGACGGGATGCTGTCGGTCGCCCAACAGCCGTTCCTCGTGGGCGGCAAACTCTACGGCGTCCCCTTCGACATCGGCATGGTCGGCTTCTGGTACAACAAGGCGCTCTTCAAGAAGGCCGGGATCAGCGCGCCCCCCACCACCTGGAGCGCCTTCCTGGACGCCGTGAGGAAGCTGAAGTCCGCCGGCGTCACCCCGCTCGCGCTGGCCGGCAAGGAGAGCTGGACCGCCATGTACTACTGGGCGTACCTGGCGATGCGCACCGCCGGCGTCCACGCCCTGCAGAAGGCCGCCGACAAGAAGGACTTCACCGGCGACGGGTTCGTCCGGGCCGGGCAGCACCTGAAGGACCTCGTGGACCTCCAGCCCTTCCAGAAGGGGTTCCTCGGCGCCGCCTACTCCACCCCCACCGGCCAGGCCGCGACCGTCGGCAACGGCAAGGCGGCCATGGAGCTGATGGGCCAGTGGGCGCCGGTGGTGGAGGCCGACGCCGGCAAGGGGCTGGGCGCGGACCTCGGCTTCTTCCCGTTCCCCGAGGTCGAGGGCGGCGCCGGCAAGATCACCGAGGTGTTCGGCGGGGGCGGCGGCCACGCCCTGCGCAAGGGCGCCCCGCAGGCGGCCGTGGACTTCCTGAAGTTCTTCGCCTCGCAGACCACCGACCGCGAACTGGTGCGGAGGACCGGCACGCTGCCGGTCGTCCCCGCGGCCGAGAGCGTCCTGACCAACGCCAACCTCAAGGCCGTACAAGCCCAGTTGAAGGCCGCCACCGGCTTCCAGCTCTACCTCGACCAGGCCTACACGCCCGCCCTCGGCCAGCAGGTCAACGACAGCGTGGCCGGGCTGATCGCCGGCTCCAAGTCCCCGCAAGCGGTCACACAGGCGATCACCAGCACCGCCAAGCAGGAGCAGTAGGGCAGGCGATGACCTCCACGTTCCTCTCCGACAAGCGCGGCGGACCCGGCGCCGTCCGGCCCGCCCCGGCCGCCGACGCGGTCCGGCAGCGTGCCCGGCGGCGCGCCCTGCACTGGCTCACCGCCGTCGGTTTCCAGGTCCCGGCCCTCGCCCTGTTCGGTGTCCTCGTCCTGCTGCCGATCCTGTTCGCGCTGTACGCGTCCTTCTTCCGCTGGGGCGGCTTCGGGATGCCGTCCGACTACACCGGCACCGACAACTTCAGCCGGCTGCTCAAGGACCCCGTCTTCCTCGGCGACCTGTGGCGCTGTCTGCTGCTCGTCGTGCTGTCGCTGGCGCTGCAACTGCCCTTCGCGCTCGCCATGGCCGTGCTGCTGAACCAGAAGGTGCGCGGCCGGGCCGTCTACCGGATGCTGTTCTTCGCGCCGTACGTGCTCTCCGAGGCCATCACCGGCGTGCTGTTCAGCATGATCTTCGCCCCGGACCAGGGGCTCGCCGACCACGTCCTCAAGGCCGTCGGCCTCGGCGGGCTCGGTGGCGAGTGGTTCGCCGGCACCTCCACCGTGATGGCCACGCTGTTCCTCGTCATGACCTGGAAGTACTTCGGCTTCCACATGATGCTGTACCTGGCCGGCCTGCAGGCCATCCCGGCCGAGCTGACCGAGGCGGCGGTCGTCGACGGCGCGAACCCCTGGCAGCGCTTCCGCCACGTCACCCTGCCGCTGCTCGCGCCCACCCTGCGGATCAGCGTCTTCCTGTCGGTGATCGGCTCCATCCAGCTGTTCGACCTGGTGTGGGTGGTCACCGCGGGCGGCCCCGACCACCACTCCGAGACGATGGCCGTGACCATGTTCCAGTACGGCTTCAAGCGCTACCAGGTCGGCTACGCCAGCGCGATCAGCGTGGTCATGTTCGCCATCAGCCTCGTCTTCGCCCTCGCCTACCAGCGGTTCGTCCTGCGCCGCGACCTCGAAGGGGCCACCACGAACATGAGGGGAGCCGACGCATGAGCGTCCGCCGCAAGGGCCGTACCCTGCCGCTGCACGTGGTGCTGGTCGTCGTCGGCGCGGTGATGGCCGTACCCCTGCTGTCCGCGCTGCTCTCCGGTTTCAAGTCCACCGACCAGCTCTCCCGCAACCCCGTGGGCCTGCCGCACCCGTGGGTCCTGTCCAACTACGGCGACATCCTGGCGTCGGGCTCGTTCTGGCGGCTGGTCGGCAACAGCACGTTCATCGCGGTCGGTACGACGGTCATCGTCGTCGTGGTCTCCGCGCTCGCCGCGTTCTCCTTCGCGCGGTTCGCCTTCCGCGGCCGGGAGTTGCTGTTCACGCTGTTCACGATGGGGCTGATGTTCCCCTTCGCGGTGGCCGCGCTGCCGCTGTTCCTGCTGTTGCGCTCGATGGGGCTGCTGGACAACCCACTGGGCGTGATCCTGCCGCAGGCGGCGTTCGGGCTGCCGATGACCATCATCATCCTGCGCGGCTTCTTCCGGCAGATCCCCGGCGAGCTGGAGGAGGCGGCCACGCTCGACGGCTGCGGACCGCTCGGCTTCTTCTGGCGCATCCTGCTGCCGATGGCCCGGCCCGCGCTCGGCACGGTCTGCGTCCTCACCGTCGTCGCCAGCTGGAACAACTTCTTCCTGCCGCTGCTGGTGTTCACCGACAACACCTGGTGGACCATCCCGATCGGCGTGCAGCAGTTCCAGGGCCAGTACTCCGCGGACACCGCCCGCGTCTTCGCCTACCTCGTCCTCGCCATGGTCCCCGCCCTCGCCTTCTACTCCGTCGCCGAACGCCAGCTCGTCGGCGGTCTCACCGCCGGTGCCACCAAGGGCTGAGCCACACCTCTTCCAGCAGACAGGAGCCGCACCATGCCCCAGGTACGTCTGAGAATCGCCGGCGCCCTCGCGGCCGCCCTCGTGGCGGCCGGTGTCGCCACCGGCCCCACCGCCCAGGCCGCACCGGCCCATGCCCGCCAGCCCACCCTCGCGAACCTCGCCGAGCGACACGGCCGCTACTTCGGCAGCGCCACCGACAACCCCGAACTCACCGACAGCGCCTACACGAAGATCCTCGGCAGCGAGTTCGACATGATCACGCCGGGCAACGGCATGAAGTGGTACGCCACCGAGCCCCAGCAGGGCGTCTTCGACTGGACCAACGGCGACCAGATCGTGAACCTGGCCCGGAGGAACCACCAGCGGGTCCGGGCCCACACCCTGGTCTGGCACAGCCAGCTGCCGGACTGGCTCACCTCGAAGCAGTGGACGGCCCCCGAACTGCGGGCCGTGCTGAAGAAGCACATCACCACCGAGGTGCGGCACTACCGGGGCAAGGTCTACTCCTGGGACGTCGTCAACGAGGCCTTCAACGAGGACGGCACCTACCGCGAGACGCTCTGGTACAAGACGCTCGGCCCCGGCTACATCGCCGACGCGCTGCGCTGGGCCCACGAGGCCGACCCGCACGCCAGGCTCTACCTCAACGACTACAACATCGAGGCGACCGGCCCCAAGAGCGACGCCTACTACGCCCTCGCCCGGCAACTCAAAGCCGAGGGCGTACCCCTCGACGGCATCGGCTTCCAGACCCATCTGGCGCTCCAGTACGGCTATCCCACCACCCTGAAGGACAACCTCGCCCGTTTCGCCCGCCTCGGCCTGGACACCGCGCTCACCGAGGTCGACATCCGGATGCAGCTGCCGGCGACCGACGCCAAGCTGGCCGAACAGGCCGACTGGTACCGGCAGGTGACCGAGGCCTGCCTGGCCGTGCGCCGGTGCGTCGGCGTCACCATCTGGGACTACACCGACAAGTACTCCTGGATCCCGGCCGTCTTCCCCGGCGAGGGCGCCGCCCTGCCGTGGGACGAGCAGCTGAGGCCCAAGCCGGCGTACCAGGCACTGCGGGAGGCGCTGCGCTAGCACCCGGACACGGTCGGTAGCCGTCGGCGGACACGCGTCGGGGCCGGTGCGCACCTGCTGGGTGCGGCCGGCCCCTCGGGTCGTTCGCGCGCGCTCCGCTCAGGCGGCGGTCGCCACATGCTCCGCACCCAGCGGGCGGTGCGGAGCGATGATCCGGCCGTCGGGAAGCAGCTCACCGGTGTCCTCGAAGAGCAGGACGCCGTTGCACAGCAGACTCCAGCCCTGTTCCGGGTGGTGCGCCACGAGGCGGGCGGACTCCCGGTCGGCGGACTCGGCGGTCGGACACGGCGGCTGGTGCTGGCACATGGGTGGGATCTCTCGCTCTGTCGTGGTCATGGCCGTCCCCCCGTGATGACAAGTCGGTCGGAACCCAGTGTTGCCCTCCGGGCGTCGTTCCGCAGGGATTTCGTGGCACCGCTTCTCACAGGTTCATGACGCGTCACCCGCGCGGACGGTTCAGTCCACATGCGCTGTCCCTTTGGGTGGTTCGCGGTGGCCGGATAGGGCTAGTCCATGCAGGCCGGGCGACCGGTCCCCGGACAGGGGTGTGCCCCGCCGTCCGGTGCGGGCGGCGGGGCACACACGTGTCGTACGCGGGTGTCGGTCAGGCGGCGGGCGAGTCGAGGACGGTCGGTCCGAGGAGCGGAACCGGCGTGGCGCGACGGTTCAGCACCGGCAGCAGCTCGGCGACCCGGAACGGGCGGTGCGCCGGTATGCCGGGCGGCGCGGGGGCCAGCGGCACGAGCAGGTCGGCGCCGTCCGGATGGCCCTCGGCGCCGTCGGCGGTGAGGTCGCCGTGCAGCCACAGCGTGAGCATGTACAGCCCCGGAACGGACAGCAGCCGCGCCTGGTACGGCTGTTGCAGCATCTCGGCCTGCTGCAGCGCGCGCTCGGTGGAGGGGACGTACGGGCCCTCGAAGAAGTGCGAGAAGGCCCAGCCGTCCGGGGTGAGCATGGTCTCGGCCGCGGCCACCGCCTTGTCGCCGCAGCGGATCAGGAAACGCCAGCCGGCCAGCCGGGTCGCGGACAGGCCCTGGGCGCTGATCCGGTCCAGCACATGGACGGGCAGCGGGAATTCGGGTGTCGCCGGGCCCTGCGCGGCGCGCAGGGAGGGGGTGCGGGCCTCGCGGACGGCGGTGGGGGAACCGAGGGCGGCGAGGACGGAACGCAGTGCGGGCGCGGGGGCAGGGGGCACGTGCAGCGGCATGTGGGTCGCCTCTCTCATTCGACAGGCGCGGCGGCGCGAGGAGGGTGGGGCGGACGGCGCTGTCTGCTCACGGAGAAGGCCGGAAGGGTGGCGGCTCGGGTCGGTGAACGTGGCTGCGGCTCGGTCTGCCTCCCGTGACCGCGACGGCAGGAACATGCAGGAACCACGACCGAGGGCGTCAACCTTCTGCCTTGTGGGCGAAGTTTATACGACGCTTGTTCGGCCGTTGTTTCGTCTATCCCATTCCGGTGACGTGCGCAAGGCGTCAATACGCCGCCGATATGCGGGAATCCTCCCGATTCCCCGGACCGGCCCAGTGCCCTGACCTCGTCATACGCGCCGGTAACGGTAGGCCGAATGTCGTCGGCGTTTTTCACGAGATGTTCCGGGTACCCGGACGGGCGGACTGCAGCATGCCCAGTGAAAATGCCTCTGGGAACAATCCGACAGAGTAGCGTGCGCCGGGTTCGCGTGGGGCGTTATCGATCGCTTCCGCTGGGCATCATCCCCCCTGCACCCGGGAGCCCGGCGGCCGCCGTGTCGGCCCGCCCAGCCGAGGAGGGACACTTCGATGGGGGAGAAGGTCGTGGCGGGGCAGTACGACCTGTCCGATCGCCAGCGATACCGCGAAAAGCTCCAGAAGTGCCTGACGGGACTGGAGCGGCTGCTGGTCGAGAAGCGATTCGATCGCCCCAAGAACCTCATGGGAGTCGAGATCGAATTGAATCTCGCGGGCATCGACGGTATGCCGAAAATGCTGAACGGCCAGGTGCTGGAGCGCATCGCGAGCCGCGATTTCCAAACAGAACTCGCCATGTTCAACCTGGAAGTCAACATTGCCCCACACCGCTTGGGCGGCCGCGTATTCGACCGGCTCGCCGAGGAACTGCGCACCTCGCTCGCGTACGCCGACCGCAAGGCCCACGAGGTGGACGCCGGCATCGTCATGATCGGCATCCTGCCCACGCTCGGCCCGGACGACCTGGTCTCCGCCAACCTCTCCGAGGTCGACCGCTACGCCCTGCTCAACGACCAGATCGTCGCCGCGCGCGGCGAGGACTTCCGGCTCGACATCGAGGGCGTCGAACACCTGGTCCGCACGGCGAAGTCAATCGTCCCCGAGGCCGCCTGCACCTCCGTGCAACTGCACCTCCAGGTCACCCCCGCCCGGTTCGCGGACGTGTGGAACGCGGCGCAGGTGGCGTGCGCACCGCAGATCGCGGTGGGCGCCAACTCGCCGTTCCTGTTCGGACAGGAGCTGTGGCGCGAGTCCCGGCCACCGCTGTTCCTGCAGTCCACCGACACCCGCCCGCCCGAACTCCAGGCGCAGGGCGTACGGCCCCGCACCTGGTTCGGCGAGCGGTGGATCAGCTCCGCGTACGACCTGTTCGCCGAGAACCTGCGGTTCTTCCCCGCGCTGCTCCCCATCTGCGACGACGAGGAGCCGCTGGAGGTCGTCGACGCCGGGGGCACGCCCCGACTGGCCGAGCTGGTGCTGCACAACGGCACGATCTACCGCTGGAACCGGCCGGTGTACGGCGTCGCGGACGGCGTCCCGCACCTCCGCGTGGAGAACCGCGTGCTGCCGGCCGGGCCGACCGTCATCGACGTGATCGCCAACGCGGCCTTCTACTACGGCCTGGTGCGGGCCCTGGCCGAGGAGAGCCGCCCGGTGTGGTCCCGGCTGCCCTTCGCCGCGGCCGAGGCCAACTTCGACGCCGCGTGCCGCCACGGCATCGACGCGCGGTTCGTCTGGCCCCGGCGCGGGCGCTACGGCGGCACCGGCGAGGTCGACGCGGTCACGCTGATCCGCGACGAGCTGCTGCCGCTGGCCTCGTCCGGCCTGGACGCGTGGGGCGTGGAGGCGGCCGACCGCGACCTCTACCTGGGCGTCATCGAGGAGCGCTGCCGGCGCCGCGTGAACGGGGCCTCCTGGCAGGCGGCCACCTTCCACCGGGCCCTCGAACAGGGCATGACCCGTGAGTCGGCGCTGGCCGCGACGACACGGCGCTACGCCGAGCTGATGCACGCCGGGGAGCCGGTGCACATGTGGCCGGTGGGCCTGCCCGAACCGGTGCCGCTGGGCTGACGCCGAGCGGGGACACCCAGGGGGCGTCGCTCGGACCGTCCCGGCGTCGCCCGGCCTGGCAGGCACATCCCCGTCGTCGCCGCTTCGCTCGCGTGGGGAAACCCCCTCGCGTCGACTCCCTCCTCCGCCTCGCAGCTGCACGCACCAGACTCCGCTCGGGTCCGTGGGGCCGCACCGCTCGCCCCGGCCGGCCCGATCCGGACGACCCCCCTGGACGGCAGACGCCGCCGGCGGGGTGCGGGGTGCGCGTCCGGTACCGTACGCCGTCCTCACAACTCCTTCTGCGATCCTTGCCAGGCGACAGATGGGCCGGTGGGCCCGTGAGCCGGCGGGAGGCAGGGGTGCAGGTGGAGGCTGACGCGGTGGCCGACTCCGGGGCGCGGCGGCGCGGCCCGCGGCGGATCCTGCGGGACGAGACGCTGCTCGTCCTCGCGCTGTCGCTGGGGGCGAGCGGTGTCTCGGCGCTGATCAGCTTCATCGGCGCGCTGACCAAGCCGGGCGGCCTCGCGCACCAGGCGGCCAGGATGAACGTCTCGCTCGCTCCCGGCCGCCCCTGGCTGGACCTCGCCTGGCAGCTCTTCGACATCGCGACCGCCCTGGTCCCCGTGGCCCTGGTCGCCCATCTGCTGCTGCGCGAGGGCAGCGGCCTGCGCACGCTGGGCTTCGACCGCACCCGGCCGTGGCCCGACCTCCGCCGGGGCGTCGCGATCGCAGCGGTGATCGGCAGCACCGGCATCGCCTTCTACCTGGCGGCCCGCGCCCTCGGCTTCAACCTCACGGTCGTCCCCGAGTCGCTGGCGAACGTGTGGTGGAAGTACCCGGTGCTCATCCTGTCCGCCGTACAGAACGCCGTTCTCGAAGAGGTCGTCGTCGTCGGCTACCTGCTGCGCAGGCTCCGCCAGTTGGGCTGGGCGCCGGGGACCGCGCTGGCGGCCAGCGCGGTCCTGCGCGGCTCCTACCACCTCTACCAGGGCATCGGCGGCTTCGTCGGCAACATGGTGATGGGCGTGGTGTTCGTCTGGCTGTACCGCCGCTGGGGACGCGTCGGTCCGCTGGTCGTCGCGCACTCCCTGCTCGACATCGGCGCGTTCGTCGGCTACGCCCTCCTCGCGCACCGGGTGGGCTGGCTGCCGACGGGCTGAACGCGCCGCCGGACGCCGTCAGGCGTTCAGTTCGCCCTCGATGACCGTGACCGCGCGGCCGGTGAGCAGCGTGCGCTCCCCGCGCAGCCCGGTGCGGACCAGCCCGGTGCGCCGGGAGGCCTGCAGCCCCGTGAGGTCGTCGCGTCCGAGCCGGGCCGACCAGTGCGGGGCGAGCGCGGTGTGGGCGGAGCCGGTGACTGGGTCCTCGTCGATGCCGACGTTCGGGAAGAAGCAGCGGGTGACGAAGTCGTAGCCCCGGGCGGGCTGTTCGGCGCGGGCGGTGGCGATGACGCCCCGCGAGGAGTAGCGGGTCAGGGCCCTGAGGTCGGGGGCGAGGCCCCGCACCGTCTTCTCGTCGGCCAGCTCCAGCAGCAGGTCACCGACGTTCGGACCGGTGCCGAAGGCGGCGACCGGCACGGCGCCGAGCGCCTCGGCGACGCCGTCCGGGACCTCGACCCGGGTGAGCGGCGCGGTCGGGAAGTCCATGGTGATCGATCCGTCGGCGGCGGGCGTGGCGATGAGCACGCCGCTGCGGGTGGCGAACCGCACCGGGCCCGGGTGGGCGTCCGTGGTGTGCAGGACGTGGGCCGCGGCGAGGGTGGCGTGTCCGCACATGGCGACCTCGGCGACCGGTGTGAACCAGCGCAGCGCCCAGTCCGCCTCGCCGCCCTCGGGCAGCCGGTGCGTGAACGCCGTCTCGGCGTGGTTGACCTCCATGGCGACGTTCTGGAGCCAGGCGTCGTCGGGGAAGGCGTCGTCCAGGATCACGACTCCGGCCGGGTTGCCGGCGAAGGGCCGGTCGGTGAAGGCGTCCACGATTCGCATGCGCATGGCGTCGACGCTAGCGGCCGCGCCGGGCGCCTGCCCAAGGCCAATTCACGGGTCCTGGCACCTTTCGGACACGGTCACCCGGCCGGGCGGCGGACCGCGTCCGCGCCCACGGCGCGAGTTGGGCGGCGCCGAACGCGGCCTCCAGCACCAGGAACGGCCACAGCACCCCGGGTCCGCCGTGCGCCAGCGAGTAGCCCTGCCAGAGGGCGAACAGGGCGCGGGCGACGCCGTCGAGGAGGCCGTACAGCGGCAGCGGCCGTACGACACGCAGACCGGACCAGACCAGCACGACCGAGCCCATCAGGTTGGCGTACAGCGTCTGCAGCGGGGTGGGCGCGGGCATGGTGCCGAGACCGGCCGCGCCGCCCGCGGCCGACAGCAGGCGGTGCACCGGCGCGTACGTCCACGGGGTCGCGAAGCCGGCCGTGACGAGCAGGTCGTACCAGCCGCTGACGCGGACCAGGCGCGGGTAGGCGGGGGACGTGGGGGACGCGGGGTTCATCAGGGGGCTCCTCGGCAGGGCTCGATCGGGCGCCGCCACGCTAAACAGCGGAGTACGCTCCAAGGTCAAGTCGGCCGAGGGGCGGGGGAGTCGGGCATGCGGATCGGGGAACTGGCCGCGCGCACCGGGCTGTCCAGGGACACGCTGCGCTTCTACGAGAAGATCGGCCTGCTCGACGGCGACCGCCTGCCCAACGGCTACCGCGACTTCCCACCGCAGACGGTGACCTGGCTGCACTACGTCCGCACCGCGCAGGCGCTCGGCTTCACGCTCGCCGAGATCGCCCGGCACGGTGCGGAGCTGCGGGACGCCCCGGACAGTGCCGAGGCGCTGTCCGCGCTGTTGGAGGACAAGATCCGCGTCATCGACGCGCGCATGGCCGAGCTGACCGCGCTCCGTGCCGACCTCGCCGCCCGCGTCGGCACCGGCTGCCCCTTGCGGACGGCGGGGCGAGCCGACTGACCCGTCCCCGCGCGTGCGGGCGGACGGCAGGGCCCCGCGGTGCTCAGTAGCCGACGGTGAAGCGCTCGCCGACGTGCTCCGGCCGTGGGGCCTCGGACAGGTGCTGCTCCCACTTCGGTTGAAGGGGATTGCCATGCGATCGGTTCCGATATATCGTTGAGACATCGCGAACGATACGCGATGCAGACGTGACAGATCATCGATGGAATGGAGTGATCGCGATGCGCAGCCACGGATACGAGCACGGACATCGGCACGAGGGCCACGGCCACCGGGGTCTCGGCGGCTTCGAGGGGCGTCGGGCCGCGTTCGGGCCCTTCGGTCCGGGCGGCCCGGGGTTCGGCCCCGGTGGACCCGGTTTCGGTCCGAGGGGGCGGGCACGGCGCGGTGACGTACGGGCCTCGATCCTGGCCCTGCTGAAGGACCGGCCGATGCACGGCTACGAGATGATCCAGGAGATCGCCGAGCGCAGCGGTGGCGCGTGGAAGCCCAGCCCCGGCTCGGTCTACCCCACGCTCCAGCTCCTGGAGGACGAGGGCCTGATCGCCAGCGAGAGCGAGGGCGGCAAGAAGCTGTTCGCGCTCACCGACGACGGGCGCGCCGCCGCCGACGAGGGTCCGGACGCCCCCTGGGAGGAGGCCTCGCGCGGGGTCGACTGGGAGGCCCTGAGCGAGATCCGGCAGGCCGGCTTCGGGCTGATGGAGGCCTTCAGCCAGGTCTGGAAGACCGGCAGCAAGGAGCAGCGCGAGAAGGCGCTGACCGTCATCAACGAAGCCCGCAAGAAGCTGTACCTGATCCTCGCCGACGAGCACTGACGAGTACTGAGGGGCACTGGCGGGCGCTGCCCCGTCGGCGGAAGGCGCCCCGTGGACCGGCCACGGGGCGCCTTCGCCTCGGTCCGTCAGGACACCAGCCCGGCCAGCTTGCGCAGTGACTCGTTCAGCGCGGCCGTCGCCGAGTCCTTGAGCTTGCCCGCCATGAGGGAGACGGCGGCACCGGTGAACTCGCCGTCGACGCGGACCACCGTGGCCTCGCCCTCCGGGACGAGCGTGTAGCGTGTGGCGACGCCCACGGCCATGGGCCCCTTGCCGCGAATGGCGAACACGCGGGCCGGCTCCAGCTCCTCGATGGTCCACTCGACCTCGGCCGGAAAGCCCATCAGCTTCATGTTCTCCTGGAAGGTCCCGCCCACCGCCAGGGTCCGCGGGCCGCCCTGGGGGAAGTTGGTGTGGGTCGCGTTCCACTCCCCGTACGCCGACCAGTCGGTGAGCTTCGCCCACACCTTCTCGGCCTGTGCCTGCATACGTGCCTCAGCACTGACTTCGGCCATGCGTCCACCCCTCCGGATCGGGCGTATCGGGCTACGGTGTCGCGGAACGTAGCCGCAGAGGCGTGAACATTCAATGCTGATGAACCGTCAGGAATTCCGGACCCGTCGGATCGGCGCCGCGTCGACCAGGTCCCCCGCGCGCGGGAAGCCGCTCTCCTCGACCGGTGCGCGCCCCGAGACCGCGCGGGCCGGCGGCCGGACCCCCGCCGTATCGGCCGGATCTCCTCCGTAAGGATGAGATTCCGGCCGGCGATGTCCACTCTGTGTGGGACGCGAAGATGGTTCCGCTCGCGGATGACTCGGGACGTTGGGACTGATGGGGTAGGGGTTGTGCGACCCCGTACTACCCGTGAAGCCGCCCGTGACGAGGCGGTTGCGCACATCGACGACGATGCCGCGCTCGGCGCAGAGCTGGCAGCGGTGGTTGCCGGTGCCCGTCGCCGGGCCGTCCGGGACGGGGACCGGCAGGTCGACACCGCCCATCTGCTGCACTCCCTGCTGGAGCACGATCCCGAGGTCCGCGCCGCCGTCGGCGAGCCGGGCCGGCTCGCCAGGCTCTTCGGCTACCTCGTGCAGCGCAGTATCGGCTACGGGCTGCGCTGGCAGGGCAGCGTGGAGGACTCCGGCGCGATCGCCGTCGTACCCGCCGTGCCCGGCTCCGTCGTACCGGACACCCGGGACGCACCCGCATGGTCGCCCGTCGCGGCCGCCGCCATGGCCGAGGCCCGCGGGCGCGCTCGCCGCCGCGGCGGGACCCGCCCCGCCGGCACCGACCTGCTCGCCGCTCTCACCGCGGACCCCGGCTCCCGCGCGGTCGAGGTCCTCGAACGCGCCGGCATCCCCGCCCTCGACCTGAACGCCCGGCTGGGCGCCGGCACCGGGGAGTGCGCGGCCGACAGCGGCGGCGGGAGCTGCTGAGCGGCGAGCCGGCGTCTTCCTGAGTCCGGAGCCGACCCCTCCGCCGGTCGTCCCGTGGGTCGCCCGTCGGGGACCCGTCCGACGCCCCGCCCCCCGTGGCCTCGCCCCGTGCCCGGCCGTCCACCTCCTGAGACAGGTGTCAAAGGGCGTGACGGTCATGTCGTCGCCTGTCATCATGTGCCGGTGCAGATCTCAGAGAGCAGTCAGGGCAGCCGCGGCAAGGGCGCCGGGCTCGGTCTCGCGCTCGCGTCGGCGCTCGCCTTCGGCGGGTCGGGGGTGGCCGCGAAGCCGCTGATCGAGGCGGGGCTGGACCCGCTCCACGTGGTGTGGTTGCGGGTGACCGGCGCGGCGCTGGTCATGCTGCCGCTCGCCGTACGTCACAGGACCCTGCCGCGCCGCCGGCCCGCGCTGCTCGCCGGGTTCGGACTGCTCGCCGTCGCCGGTGTCCAGGCCTGCTACTTCGCCGCGCTCTCCCGCATCCCGGTCGGCGTGGCGCTGCTCATCGAGTACCTGGCCCCGGCCCTGGTGCTGGGCTGGGTGCGGTTCGTGCAGCGCCGGCCGGTGACGCGGGCCGCCGCGCTCGGCGTGGTCCTCGCGGCCGGCGGCCTCGCCTGTGTGGTGGAGGTCTGGTCGGGACTGGGCTTCGACGCGCTCGGCCTGCTGTTCGCGCTCGCCGCCGCCTGCTGCCAGGTCGGCTACTTCGTGCTGGCCGACCACGGCGGCGACGCGGGTGAGGAGGCCCCCGACCCGCTCGGCGTCATCGCTCACGGCCTGCTCGTCGGCGCCGTCGTCCTCACCGCCGTGGCCCACCCCTGGAGCATGCGCTGGTCGGTGCTCACCGGTTCCGCGCGGATGAACGGCACCGCCGTGCCCGCCGTCGCCCTGCTGGCCTGGATCGTGCTGATCGCCACGGTCGTCGCGTACGTCACCGGGGTGCTCGCGGTACGGCGGCTGTCGCCGCAGGTCGCCGGAGTCGTCGCCTGCCTGGAGGCCGTCATCGCGACCGTGCTGGCCTGGGTGCTGCTCGGCGAGCACCTCTCGGCGCCGCAGATCCTGGGCGGCCTGGTCGTCCTCGCCGGCGCGTTCATCGCCCAGTCCGCCACCCCCGCCCGGGGAGCGGCCGAGCCCGTGGCCCGGGGCGGCCCGGAAAGGCAGTTGTCGGTGCCCGGCAGGCCCGCATAAGGTGCCGCTCGTGCTGTCCACCCTCGTTCTTCCGCCCCCGGCCGCCTGAGGCGGGCCTCCGGGACACCCGCCCGGCGCGTGGGCGCCGGGCCGGACGGTGCTGCCCGCGGATGAAGTCCGCGCGCCCCGCTGAAGCGGGTCGCCCCCGAACTTCCGCACCCTTGGCGGTGCGCTTCTGCGGAGAGATCCTCTTGTCCACGAACACGAACGCTGTTTCCGGCCTGCCCGAGGGGCGAGGCCTGCTCTATCTGATCGTCACCGGGGCCGCCTGGGGCACCGCGGGCGCCGCCGCCTCCCTGGTCTACCGGACCAGCGACATGGGCGTCTTCACCCTGTCGTTCTGGCGCTGCGCGCTGGGCCTGCTGTTGCTGCTGGCCGGGCGCGGACTGCGCCCGAAGGCCCGCCCCGCCACGAGCGAACCGCCCGCGCGCCGGGCGGCCCGCGCCCTCGTCACGGGCCTGGGCCTGGCGGTGTTCCAGACCGCCTACTTCGCGGCCGTGGAGTCGACCGGTCTCGCCGTGGCCACCGTCGTCACCCTCGGCGCGGGCCCGGTGCTCATCGCGCTCGGCGCCCGGTTGCTGCTCGGCGAACGGCTCGGCAGCGCGGGAGTGCTGGCGATCGGCGGCGCGCTCGCCGGGCTGGCCGTGCTGACCCTCGGCGGCTCGGCCGCCACCGTCCGCCCCGCGGGCGTGCTGGCGGCACTGCTGTCGGCAGCGGGCTACGCGGTCATGACCCTGCTGACCCGCTGGTGGGGCAGGGGCGGCGAGGCCGACGCCTCCGACACCACCGTCTGGGCGTTCGCCGTGACCGGCCTGTGCGTACTGCCGTTCGCCCTGCACGAGGGGCTGCTCCCGCACACCGCCCACCCGGCCCGGCTGCTTGCGCTCGTCTGCTACATCGCCGCCGTGCCGACGGCGCTCGCGTACGCCCTGTACTTCGCGGGAGCGGCCGTCGTACGGTCCGCAACCGTCTCCGTGATCATGCTGCTGGAGCCGGTGACCGCGGCCGTGCTCGCCGTCGTCCTCCTGGGCGAGCGGCTCACCGCGACCACCGCGGCCGGCACCCTGCTCATGCTGGCGGCGGTCGGGGGCCTGGCCGTGAGCGAGGCCCGCGGGACCGGCCGGCGCGGACCGGTCCCGGTGTGACCGCGCCGGCCTACCGCGCCTTGAGGTAGTCGGGCAGTTCGACGCCGGCCGTCAGGTCGGCGTTGGGCACCGGGGCGTCGTAACCCTTGCGGAGCGGGACGACCCCGGCCCAGTGCGGCAGGGCGAGGTCCTCGGGTTCGTCGTTCGCGCCGCCGGTGCGGACCTTGGCCGAGACCTCGTCCAGATCCAGCCGGATGACCGCGGTGGCGGCCAGTTCCTTCTTGTTCGCGGGCCGGGAGTCGGCGGAGCGGCCCGGCACGACGTGGTCCACCAGCGCGTCGAGGGCCAGCCGCCGCTCCTCGGGGTCCGTGACCTCGTGCGCGACGCCGTGCACCACCACGGAGCGGTAGTTGATCGAGTGGTGGAAGGCGGAGCGGGCCAGCACCAGCCCGTCGACGTGGGTGACCGTCAGGCACACCGGAAGCCCCGGGTCGGCCGCACCGGTCATCCGCAGCGGGCGGGAACCGGTCGACCCGTGGACGTAGAGCCGCTCGCCCACCCGGCCGTAGAGCGTCGGCAGCACCACCGGGGCCCCGTCCCGGACGAAGCCGAGGTGGCAGACGTACCCCTCGTCGAGTATCGCGTGCACCAGTTCCTTGTCGTACGAGGCCCGGTCCGCGGAGCGGGTGGGCACGGTGCGGTCGGTCGGGGTGTAGGCGGCGGCCCGGGATTCCTCGGTCGTCCCCTGCATGACGGTCCTCCATGGCGAGCTGTGACGAGCGGTGTTGCTGGATGTATTGCACTAGTGCATAATCAGCTTTGTGCTAGGAGAGTATCGGATCGAAGGGCGTGGCGCAGCTGAGATCGCGGCCAGCGTCGAGCGCGCGGTGGGTGCCGGTGAGCTGGCGCCGGGCCAACCCCTGCCGCCGATGCGGGAGTTGGCGGTGCTGCTGGGCGTGAATCCCAACACGGTCGCGGCCGCCTACCGCACCCTGCGCGAGCGCGGGGTGATCGAGACGGCCGGCCGCCGGGGCAGCCGCGTACGGCGCAAGCCGGCCACCACCGGGCGCGAGGAACTGCGCGTGGAGGTCCCCGAGGGGGGCCGCGACCTGGCCTCCGGCAACCCGGACCCGGCCCTGCTGCCCCGCCTCGCCCCCGCCCTCGCCGCGGCCGCGCGTGAGGGCGACCGGCGGCCCGTCCTCTACGGCGACGACCCCGTCGACGCGGACCTCGCCCGCCTCGCGCGCGCCGAACTCGAGGCCGACGGCGTGCCCGAGGGCCCGGTGACCGTGACGTCCGGTTCCCTCGACGCCGTCGAACGCGTCCTGTCCGCACACCTCAGGCCCGGTGACGCCGTCGCCGTCGAGGACCCGGGCTGGGGCAGCGTCCTGGACCTGATCCCCGCGCTGGGCCTGCGCACCCTCCCGGTGGGCGTGGACGACGACGGCCCGCTCCCCGAGGACGTGCGCGCGGCCCTCGCGTCGGGGGCCCGAGCGCTCATCGTCACCGACCGCGCGCAGAACCCGACCGGTGCTTCCGTCACCGCCGCACGCGCGCGTGCCCTGCGCGCGGTCCTGCGCGACCATCCGGAGACGCTGCTGATCGAGGACGACCACGGCCACGGCATCGTCGACCTCCCCGCGCACCCCCTCGCGGGCGTCACCCGGCACTGGGCCTTCGTCCGCTCCACCTCCAAGACCTACGGTCCCGACCTGCGCGTGGCGGTCCTCACCGGCGACCCGGACACCGTCGACCGCGTACGCGGCCGGCAGCGCCTGGGCCCGGGCTGGGTCAGCCTGCTGCTCCAGCGGGCCGTGGTCCACCTGTGGACGGAGCGGTCGGTGGACCGGACGGCGGGGGCGCGGTCGTACGGCGCGCGCCGGGACGCCCTGCTCGACGCCCTCGCCGACCGGGGCGTCGTCGGCCACGGCCGCAGCGGCATGAACGTCTGGGTCCCCGTCCCCGACGAGACCGGCGCGGTGGCCCGCCTCCTCCAGGGTGGCTGGGCGGTCGCCCCGGGCGCCCGCTATCGCATCGACAGTCCCCCGGCGATCCGCATCACCGTCTCGATGCTCCGCCAGGAGGACGTCGTCCCCCTGGCCGAGGCGGTGGCTGCGGCGGTACGGCCGTCTCCCGCGCGGGTCTATGGCTGACGGGACCGTCCTGGGGGCGCGGGGAAGGGCACGACCGGCCACGTCCGGCCCGCACTCGCCCGTCGTACCGGGCCGCTTGTCCGCTCAGGCCCCTCAGGCGCCCTTCCGCCGCACCTGGGTCAACGCGGCCCCCGCCAGTACGATCACCGCTCCCACCGGCGTGCTCCACCGCAACGACTCCCCCAGGACCGCCACTCCCGCGGCGGTCGCGATGACCGGGATGAAATAGGTGACCATCTGCGCGGTCGTGGGCCCGACTTCGGCGACCAGCCCGTACTGGATCAGCACCGCCAGCCCCGTGCCCAGCGCTCCGAGCGCGGCGATCGCCAGCAGCGGGACCAGGGAGAGGTGGGTTGGGAATCCGGCGAACAGCGGGGTGGCCACGGCCAGTTGGAGCGTCGCCAGCAGCAGCTGCGCCCCGGTCATCGACAGGTGGGAGTTGCCCGTCCCGGCGAGCGTGCGGCGGACGTAGATCCAGCCCACCGGATAGCTCAGCGAAGCCAGCAGCGCCAGTGCCGTGCCCGTGGCGTCCAGCCCGTGGAAGCCCTGCCACGCGCCCAGCACGGTCAGCACCCCGAGGAAGCCCAGCCCGAGCCCGGCCACCCGGACCCGGGTCGGCCGGTCCTCGGAGAGGGCGACCAGGGACAGAGCCATGCCCCACAGCGGTGAGGTGGCGTTGCAGATGCCGGCCAGCGTGGACGGGATCGTCAGCTCGGAGTAGGCGAAGAGGGAGAAGGGCAGGGCGTTCAGGAAGAAGGCCGCGGCAGCCATGTGGCCCCAGAGCCGGGCCCCGCGCGGCAGCCGTTCCCGCTTGACCGCCATCGTCGCCGCCAGTACCGCCGTGCCGAACACCAGACGCCCGAGGGTGACCTGGAACGGCGCGTACCCGTTCGTCCCCACCTTGATCAGCAGGAAGCTGAAGCCCCAGATCAGGGACAGCGCGCCGAAGCGGAGGCGCCAGTCGAGGCGGGGCCGGGCGGGGGAGGGGGCCTGCGCCCGGGGGTGTGGGTGGTTCTGGGTCTGGGATGCGGTGACCGTGCTCATGGAGTCAACGATGATGGAGCCGACGTCGTAGCACAATCGAGATTTTTGATGCAGTACCTCTTAGAATCACTTACATGTTGAACCTTGAGCGCCTGCGCACCCTGGACGCCCTCGCCCGGCACGGCTCGGTCAGCACCGCCGCCGAGGCGCTGCACGTCACCACGTCCGCCGTCTCGCAGCAGCTGGGCAAGCTGGAGCGCGAGGTCGGCCAGCAGCTCCTCGCCAAGAACGGCCGCGGCGTACGGCTCACGGACGCGGGCCGGCTGCTGTCGGAGCACGCGTCGCGGATCCTGTCCCAGGTCGAGCTGGCCGAGTCCGATCTGGAGGCGCATCGCGGACAGGTGGTCGGCGAGCTGCGGCTGTCCGCGTTCCCGACCGCCGCGCGCGGCCTCTTCCCGGTCGCACTCGGCGCGCTGCGGGCCCGGCATCCGGGGCTGCGGGTGCGCTCCAGTGAGCTGGAGCCGGAGCAGGGCGTCGCCGGTGTCGTCCGCGGCGACCTCGACCTCGCGGTGGTCCTCGACTGGTACAACAAGCCGATGCCGGTGCCTGACGGGCTGGTCAAGGCGCCCCTGCTGGACGACCCGGCCGATGTCGCCATGCCGGCGGGACACCGGCTGGCGGGCCGGGACGAGGTGGACCTCACCGAGTTCGCCGAGGACGAGTGGATCACCTGGGCCGAGGGCGAGTTCTGCCACGAGTGGCTCGTCTTCATGCTGCGGTCCAAGGGCATCGAGCCGATCGTCGGCCATCGCGCGAGCGAGACCCACACCCAACTCGCCCTGGTGAAGTCCGGGTTGGGCGTGTGCATCGCGCCGCGGCTGGGGCGCCGGCCGGTGCCGGCGGGCGTGGTGACCGTCCCGCTGGTCCAGGGCGTGCGCCGCCATGTCTACGTCATCTGGCGCGCGGACGCCGACCGCAGACCCTCGATCCGCGCGGCGGTCGAGGCCCTGCGGACAGCTGCCCGCCAGGCCGACGAGCCCTGAACCGCAGCCGATCGGCTCCGGAGAACCGCGCGGCCGGGACGCGGCGACCGGTCAGCGCGAGGCGGGGAAACGGCTGCGGCTGGGCAGTGGGGTGAGGCTTTTGACGCCCAGCGGTCGGTCTCGGCGAGGTCGTGGGGGCCTGCGGCCTGGGCAGGGTGAGGCGGCTGGCGCCCCTGGTCGGTTGCCGTGGGGTTGGGGGGTACCGGTTGGGGGGTACCTGTGCCTGGGCAGGGGGTGAGGCTGCCGGTGCCTCGGGGGCGGTTGCCGGGAGGCCGTGGGCGCCCGGGACCCGTCACGGCTGCGTCCGCGGACCGCCCAGCTTCCGGAAGTCCCACGAGACGATCTTCTCCGGCGTGAGCCGCGCCCAGGCGTGCCGGCCGTCGTGCGGCATCTCGTCCAGGCCGAAGTTCTTCCGCGCGAACAGCGTCTCGGCCGTGTCGAGTTCGGCGCACAGCTCGCCCCGGCGCGGCACCTCGCCCACGAACTCCACCCGGCCCGACAACTCGACCCCGCGCAACTGGTCGTACTCCTCGCCGGAGTCGATCACGACCGCCACCCGCGGATCGCGGCACAGCTGCGTCCAGCGCCTGCTGCGCACCACCGAGTACAACCACAGCGACATACCGTCCCAGGCGAACCACAGCGCGCTGACGTGCGGCGTGCCGTCCGCCGAGACGGTCGCCACCCGGCAGGTGCGCTGCGCGGTCAGGAACGCGTCCAGCTCGCCGGGCGTCATCATGATCCTGCGGGCCCGGCGCTGCTCGGTCACGGTCATGCGGCTCCCTCTTCTCCCACGTCTTGTCGGCGAACTACCCTGTCCTCCTGATCCTCTGACACATCATCAGAAAAGGGAACGGGTATGCCGTCGCGCGCACAGCTCAGCGAACTCCTCGACCCCGCGAGCACCGTCCTGCTCACCGTGGAGTGCCAGCAGGGGGTCGTCGGCCCGGACAGCGCGCTGCCCGAACTCGCCCGCGAGGCCCGCTCCCGTGGTGCCCTGCGCAATGTCGCCCGGCTGGTCGCCGCCGCGCACCAGGGCGGGATCCAGGTGATCCACGCGATCGCCGAGCGCCGACCGGACGGGCGGGGCGCGAGCCGCAACGCCCGTCTGTTCCGGGCCGCCGAACGGCTTGCCGTGCGGCAGCTGAGCGGTACCGCCGCCGTCCGGGTCGCGCCGCCGATCGAGGTCGCCGAGGCGGACATCGTCGTACGGCGGCTGCACGGGCTGTCGCCGGTCCACGGCACCGGGGTCGACGCCCTGCTGCGCAACCTCGGCTGCCGCACGCTGGTCGTCACCGGTGTCTCCGCCAACGTGGCGATCCCCAACGCGGTGTTCGACGCGGTCAACCTCGGCTACACCGCCGTCGTCCCGGCCGACGCGATCGCGGGGGTGCCCGCCGAGTACACCCCCGCGATGATCCGGCACACCCTCGCGCTGGTCGCCACGGTCGCGACCACCGACGAGGTGCTCGGCTGTCTGGGAGGGCCGCGCGGGCGCGGCTGATCCGGATCGGGGCAGCGCGCGTGCCGTCGTCCGGGCCGTCGTTCAGACCGGTGTTCAGGCCAGCGTGATGTTCTCGCCGGAGACGGTGATCTTCTCGGCGGCCAGCGGCTGGGTCGCGGGACCCTGCTTCACGCTGCCGTCAGCGACGGAGAAGTGGCTGTTGTGGCACGGGCAGACGATCACGCCACCCGACACGCTGCCCACCGCGCACCCCTGGTGGGTGCACTTGGCCGAGAACGCCTTGAACGTGCCCGCCGTCGGCTGGGTCACGACCACGCCCTGCTCCTTGAAGATCTTGCCGCCGCCCTCGGGGATGTCGGTGGTCTTGGCGAGCGCGGTCCCGCCGCCGCTCTGGGACGTCGAGCCGGTCGAGCCGGTCGTCCCGCTCGTCCCCGTCGTCCCGGTCGAGCCGGCGGCGGAGGCGGTGTCGGACGTGCCGGAGGAGCCGGCGGAGTTGTCGTTGCTCGAACCGCAGGCGGTCAGCGCGGCGGCGAGACCCGCCGCTCCAGCCGCCGCCACGACGGTACGGCGGGCCGGTCCGGCTGAGGGCTGGGGCGATGCGGTGCTCATGTGGGATTCCCTTCCGCGGAACTTCCGTCGAGGCTTCTCGTGATCCGTCCAGGGGTACGGTGCCCGGGCACCGCCCGTTCAGACGGGAACCCAGATCCTCGCGGTCCGGGCATGAGACGGCCGTAAGCCAGAGCTGTCCGCGCGCTGTCGGCCGTCCCCCGCCGCCCCGCCCGCCGGCCCCAGTAACCTGGGGCGATGCTCAAGGAAGTCACCGCGACCCGCTACATCACGCCGCTGCGTGAGGGCGGTTCCCTGCCGGGGCTCGTCGAGGCCGACGACCTCGGGACCTACGTCATGAAGTTCACCGGCGCCGGACAGGGCCGCAAGACACTGGTCGCCGAGGTGGTGTGCGGCGAACTCGCCCGGCGCCTCGGATTCCGGATGCCCCGGCTGGTCACCCTCCTGCTGGACCCGGTCCTCGGACTCGGCGAGCCCGAGCAGCAGGTGCAGGACCTGCTGAGGTCCAGCGGCGGTCCCAACCTCGGCATGGACTTCCTCTCCGGCGCCCTCGGCTACGACCCGCTCGCCTTCCCGGTGAGCGCGCAGGAGGCGGGGCGGATCGTCTGGTTCGACGCGCTGATCAACAACGTGGACCGGTCCTGGCGCAATCCGAACCTCCTCGTGCACCGCGGCGAGCTGTGGCTCATCGACCACGGCGCCACGATGATCTGGCACCACAACTGGCCCTCGGCCGACACCTCCGCGGGCCGCCCCTACGACGCCTCCGACCACGCCCTCGCCCGCTTCGCGCCGGACGTCCGCGCCGCCGCCGCGCAGCTGGCGCCCCGCGTCACCGAGGACCTGCTCGCCGAGGTCACCGCCGAGATCCCGGACGCCTGGCTCGCCGACGAGCCCGGCTTCGACACCCCGGACGACCTGCGCCGGGCCTACGCACGGCCGCTGCTCGCGCGGGCGGCCGTCGTCCACGAACGCGTCACCGGCATCGAGGGGACCAAGTGAGCGAGACCCACATCCACATGGCCGGACACGTCACCGAGCGGCACATCACCCGGGCGGGTCAGGGCGGCGACCGGGACGTGTTCGAGTACGCGCTGCTGCGCGTCGTACCGCGGGTCGAGCGCGGCGAGTGCATCAACGCCGGTGTGCTCGTCTACAGCCGGGCCAAGGCCTACGTCGGCGCCCGTACCCATCTGGACGAGGCCCGGCTGCTCGCCCTGGACCCGGCGGCCGACGTGTCCGGGATCCGGGCCGCGCTCGACGCGATCGAGCGGACGTGCGCGGGCGGCGAGCAGGCGGGGCAGGCGGCCCGGGACGACGCCGGGCGGCGCTTCCGCTGGCTCATCGCACCCCGCTCCACCGTCGTCTGCCCCGGCCCCGTGCACACGGGGCTGACCGCCGATCCGGCGGCCGAGACCGAGCGGTTGCTGGACCTCCTGGTGAGGTAATGGATCACACGCACCCGTGCTGCCGTTGACACCGGGTGCCAGGGCTTCTAGCGTCACCTGTGCTGAAGGTACTAAGCGGTCGCTCACCGCATCGGAAGGCCCTCACCGCAGTCCGCAGGGCGGTCTGCGGGAGGGTGCCAGGTTCTCTCAAGGGCGAGGAGAAGCAATGTCCACCACTGAACAGCGGGTCGCGGTCGTCACCGGCGCGGCGCGCGGCATCGGTGCCGCCACCGCCGTACGGCTGGCCGCCGAGGGTCGCGCGGTCGCCGTGATCGACCTCGACGAGGCCGCCTGCAAGGACACCGTCGAGAAGATCACCGCCGCCGGCGGCAAGGCGATCGCGGTCGGCGCGGACGTCTCCGACGAGGCGCAGGTCGAGGCGGCCGTCGCCCGGATCGCCGAGGAGCTGGGTGCTCCGACGATCCTCGTCAACAACGCGGGCGTGCTGCGCGACAACCTGCTGTTCAAGATGAGCGTCTCCGACTGGGACACCGTCATGAACGTCCACCTGCGCGGCTCGTTCCTCATGACCAAGGCCGTCCAGAAGCACATGGTCGACGCGGGCTTCGGCCGGATCGTCAACCTCTCCTCCTCCTCGGCGCTCGGCAACCGCGGCCAGGTCAACTACTCCGCCGCCAAGGCCGGTCTGCAGGGCTTCACCAAGACCCTCGCCATCGAGCTGGGCAGGTTCGGCATCACGGCGAACGCCGTCGCCCCCGGGTTCATCGCCACCGAGATGACCAAGGCCACCGCCGACCGCGTCAAGATGGACTTCGAGGACTTCAAGAAGGCCGCCGCGGGCGCGATCCCGGTGCAGCGCGTCGGCGAGCCCGAGGACATCGCCAACGCCATCGCCTTCTTCACCGGCGAGGCGGCCGGCTTCGTCTCCGGCCAGGTGCTGTACGTGGCCGGCGGACCGCTCGACTAGGGAACCTGAGGACACACCGACATGACTGAACTCCCGGAGCTGTCCGGCAAGGTCGCCCTCGTCACCGGCGCGAGCCGGGGCATCGGCTACGGCGTCGCCGAGGCCCTGGTCGCCCGCGGCGACCGCGTGTGCATCACCGGCCGGGGTGAGGACGCCCTGAAGGAGGCCGTGGAGAAGCTCGGCGCGGAGCGGGTCATCGCCGTCGCCGGCAAGGCGCACGACCTCGACCACCAGGCCGAGGCCGTCGAGCGCACCATGGAGGCCTTCGGCCGCCTCGACTACCTGGTCAACAACGCGGGCACCAACCCCGTCTTCGGACCCATCGCGGACCTCGACCTGGACGTCGCCCGCAAGGTCTTCGAGACCAACGTGATCTCCGCGCTCGGCTTCGCCCAGAAGACCTGGCACGCCTGGCAGAAGGACAACGGCGGCGCGATCGTCAACATCGCCTCCGTCGCGGGCCTCGCACCCTCGCCGTTCATCGGCGCCTACGGCGTGAGCAAGGCCGCGATGATCAACCTGACGCAGCAGCTCGCCCACGAGTTCGCGCCGAAGGTGCGGGTCAACGCGATCGCCCCGGCCGTCGTCAAGACCAAGTTCGCCCAGGCCCTGTACGAGAACCGGGAGGAGGAGGCGGCGGCCGCCTACCCGCTCGCCCGGCTCGGCGTGCCCTCCGACATCGGCGGGGCCGCGGCCTTCCTCACCTCCACGCAGTCCGACTGGATCACCGGTCAGACGCTCGTCGTGGACGGCGGCATCTTCCTGAACGCCGGAGTGGGCTGAGCCACGTCCGGGCGCCGATTTCCGGACGGATCGGCGCCCGGAACGCCGTACGCGTACCGCACAGCGAACTGACAACGTCGTCATCGATCCGCCGTCGTTTTCGCGATCAAGAGGCCTGGTTCCAGGGGAGGTTCGCAGGGTCGAACGCTGCGGTATGGTCTGCCGACCCTTGGTACGGCGGATCGAGGAGCGTGCGCGTGTTCAACCGGAACCGATGCCTGCGGTCAGTCGCCGCGATCGTGTCCATGACCTTGGCGGCCGGCTGCGGAGTGCTGTCCGGGAGCGGCGGTGGCGGCAAGGGCCCGATCGTCGTCGGCACCACCAGCGCGCCCAGCACGCTGGACCCGGCGGGCGCCTGGGACGGTTCCTGGGAGCTGTACCGGAACGTCTACCAGACGCTCCTCGCCTACCCGAACGGCACCACCACCCCGCAGCCCGACGCCGCCGAGAGCTGCTCCTTCACCGACTCCACCAGCCGCACCTACCGCTGCGAGCTGCGCCCGGGCCTGAAGTTCTCCGACGGCGACCCGCTGACCGCGAAAGCCGTCAAGTACTCCGTCGACCGCATCCGCGCCATCGACGCCCCCGGCGGCCCCGCCGGTCTGCTCGGCAGCCTGGACCAGGTGCGGACGAGCGGCGACCGCGAGATCGTGTTCCACCTCAACCGGCCCGACGCCACCTTCCCGTTCGTGCTGGCCACCCCCGCCCTGTCGATCGTCGACCCCGACGACTACCCGGCGCACTCCCTGCGCAAGGACGACAAGGTCAACGGCTCCGGGCCGTACGCGCTCCGGTCCTACACGGAGGACAAGCAGGCCGTCCTCGTCGGCAACGGCGGCTACCGGGGCTTCGCCAAGCGGCAGAACGACGCGGTGACCATCCGCTACTTCCAGGACTCGGCCGAGATGGTCAAGGCGCTGCGCGCGCGGCGGATCGACGTCACCTACCGCGGCCTCGCCGCCGGCGACATCCTCGCCCTCCAGCAGCACGGCGACGCCGACCTGCAGCTGGTGGACGGCACCGGCACCGACATCAGCTACCTGGTGTTCAACCCCGCGGACCCCTGGGCCAAGGAGCCCGCCGTCCGCAAGGCCGTCGCCCAGATCATCGACCGGGGCGCCATCGCGCACAAGGTCTACCAGGACACCGTCGACCCGCTGTACTCGATGGTCCCCAAGGGCCTGACCGGCCACACCACCGCCTACTTCGACGCCTTCGGCGACCCGAGCGCCGGCCGGGCCCGCGCGATCCTCACCGGCGCGGGCATCCACCAGCGCGTGCCCCTCACCCTCTGGTACACCACCGACCGCTACGGCTCCGAGACCGCCCTGATGTTCCAGGAGCTGAAGCGGCAGCTGGAGGCCTCCGGACTGTTCACCGTCACGCTGCGCGGCCGCCCCTGGAAGACCTTCGTGGTCGGCTACCAGAAGGGCGAGTACCCGGTCTTCGGCCGCGGCTGGTTCCCTGACTTCCCCGACGCCGACAACTTCATCGCCCCGTTCGTCGGCGAGCACAACGCCCTCGGGACGCCGTATCCGGCCAAGGAGATCACCGACACACTGCTGCCGCACTCGCGCGCCGAGAGCGACCGCGCCCAGACGGTCAAGGACATGGAGCGGGCCCAGCAGATCCTGGTGGACGACGCCCGGCTGATCCCGCTGTGGCAGGGCCGGCAGTACATCGCCGCCAGCGACGACGTCTCCGGCGGCGAGCAGGCCCTCGACCCGTCGACGATCATGATGATGTGGACGCTGCACCGCAAGACGAGCTGGTGAACCGGGCTTCGTGTGCCGGTTGTCAGTGGTCGACTGTAGGTTCTGAGACCTGGAAGTGACCGTACGACGCAGTCGATCGACACCGTGAGGACGTTGACGTGACCGACATCGCCATGCTGCCCGAGTCCTGGCGCGGGGTTCTGGGCGACGAGCTCCAGCAGCCCTACTTCAAGGAGCTGAGCGAGTTCGTCGAGGAGGAGCGGGCGAACGGTCCCGTCTACCCCCCGCGCGAGGAGGTCTTCGCAGCGCTGGCGGCCACGCCATACGACGAGGTCAAGGTCCTCATCCTCGGCCAGGACCCGTACCACGGCGAGGGCCAGGGCCACGGCCTGTGCTTCTCGGTCCGTCCGGGTGTGAAGACCCCGCCCTCGCTGCGGAACATCTACAAGGAGATGCAGGCGGAGCTGGGCCTGCCCGTCCCGGACAACGGCTATCTGATGCCGTGGGCCGAGCAGGGCGTCCTGCTGCTCAACGCGGTGCTCACCGTCCGGGCCGGCGAGGCCAACTCGCACAAGGGCAAAGGCTGGGAGAAGTTCACGGACGCGGTGATCCGCGCGGTGGACTCCCGCCCGGACCCGGCGGTCTTCGTCCTGTGGGGGAACTACGCGCAGAAGAAGCTGCCGCTGATCGACGAGACCCGGCACGTGGTGGTCAAGGGCGCGCACCCCTCCCCGCTGTCCGCGAAGAAGTTCTTCGGCTCCCGTCCGTTCACCCAGATCAACGAGGCGATCGCGGCGCAGGGACACGAGCCGATCGACTGGACGATCCCGAACCTGGGCTGACCGGCCGCGCGGCCCCGCCGCGCGCGGGGCCGCCTGCCCGGGAATGTCCGCGCGGCCGGTTAGCGTCGGGACGGACGGCTGACCACACAGCCGACGACGGCCCGGAGGGTGCGGTGGCGGAGCAGCGGGAGCAGGCGGCGCGGGACGACGTGCCGACGCGGATCGGGCAGGTCGTGATGCTGCACCACGGGGGCGACCGGGAGGAGGCGCGCCGTCGTCTCCTGGACCTGTGGGCGGAGATCGGGGAGGCCGGTGATCCGCTGCACCGCTGCACGCTGGCCCACTACCTCGCCGATACGCAGGACGATCCGGCCGACGAACTCGCCTGGGACCTGAGGGCGTTGTCGGCGGCCGAGGAGCTTGCCGACGGGCCCGGCGGATTCCTGCCGTCCCTGCATCTCAATCTGGCCGCCGACTATGTGAAGCTCGGGCAGGTGGAGGCCGCGCGGAGCCATGTGCGGAGGGCGCGGCGGGCCGCGGGGGTGCTGGCCGACGATCGCTACGGCGACGGGGTGCGGGCCGCGATCCGCCGGCTGGAGCTGCGGCTGGGCGAGTAGCGCGGGCGCCGCCTCTCAGCGGCCGTACGTCCGCTCGCAGATCTCCGCCTCCGGGCTGTCGTCCTTCCAGCCGCCGTACGCCCTGCCCAGGCCGCACACGCCGGGGGCCGCGGGGGCCGGGTCCGACAGGCCCGGGACGTCCGTGCGCGGGCGCCGGTGACGGTGCTCGTGATGGGGGTGAGCCTCGTGGCGGGCGGGCTCGTTCGTCCGGCCCCGGGGTGCCGGCGGCGGGGCCTCGGCGGTGTGCCGCGGGGTCGGCGGCCGCTCGGGACGGGGGCGCTGGGAGGGGCCGACCATCTCCAGGGCCTGCTCGGCCGGGGCCTGGATCACGCGGGGCGCCGCGCTGCCGTCCGGCCGGGGTGCCGTCGGCTGGGTGACTGCCGTGTCCGGCGGCGCCGCGGGAGGTGCCGGGTGCCGTACCGTCACACAGCCGGTGAGGGACGTCAGGGCCACGGTGACCAGGAGCGTCGCGGTGGTGGTCGTTCGCTGCACCCGGGCAACTCTGCTGGGTCCGCGGCCGAGTTGGCACGGACGAGCCGAGGTTGACACCCCCGCACGGGTGATCTCGTGCCCCGTAGGAGGGGTCCGCCGTACGGAAGGTGACGTTCAGTCGCCGGTGGCGCCGTCGATCCGCTCGCGGATCAGGTCGGCATGGCCGTTGTGCCGGGCGTACTCCTCGATCATGTGGGTGTAGATCCAGCGCAGGTTGAACGGCGTGTCCGTGAACCTGCTCCGGCCCCGGGACAGATCGTCGAGCCCGAAGCCGGCCGCGCGGCGCCGGGCGGTCTCGATCTCCGCCTGCCAGGTCGCGTACGTCTCCTGCCAGGTGTCGGTCGCGGTGGGGTGGAAGTCGCCGTCCTGGTCGGCGTCGGAGTAGTAGATCGGCCCGGCGTCGTCGCCCGCCAGCACCCTGCGGAACCAGCCGCGCTCGCACTCCGCCAGATGCCGCACCAGCCCCATCAGGGACAGCTCGGAGGGCGGCACGGACGCGGTGCGCAGCTGCTCGTCGGCCAGCCCCTCGCACTTGGCGGCGAGCGTCTGGCGGTGGTAGTCCAGCCAGCCCTCCAGCATGGCGCGTTCACCGGCGGTCTGGTCGGGTTCTCGGCGTTCGGTCGTCATGCCCCGTATCCTCGCCCGCGCCCATGCCGTCCCACCACGGGTTTTCCGTGGGGTGCCGGGGAGTTCAGCGGCCCAGCATGCCCGCCAGCAGTTCGCGCAGGCCCGTGCGGAGCTGCGGCAGACCGGGCTCCTCGGCACCGAAGGAGCCCGCCGCGCAGGAGAACATCAGCCCGTCCGCCCAGGCGACGAGGGACAGCACGTGGCGGGCGGGGTCGGGGGAGCCCACGGCCGTGAGCATCGCGGCCAGCTGCTCCTTGAAGACGGCGCCCGCGCGGTCGTAGAAGGCCCGTAGCTCGGGGCGGCGGGTGGCCTCCAGGGCGAGTTCGTAGCGGGCGATGAGCAGGTCGCGGCCGTCGGTCAGCGAGCGGTGCACAGCCAGGGCCAGCGCGTCGGCCAGCGCGTCGGGTCCGCCGCCCGGCTGCGGCATCTCCGTCAGCTCCAGGACCCGGGCCTCGCGCTCGGCGTGCCGGCGTACGGCCAGCTCCAGCAGCGCCTGCCGGGTGCGGGCCACGTTCGACGTCGAGCCCGGCGGCAGCCCGGCCGACTCGTCCACCGCCCGGTGGGTCAGCCCTCGCATGCCGCGCTCGGCGAGCAGGGCGAGGGCGGCGTCGGCGACCAGATCGGCGCGGGAGGCGGGAGGGGTGCGTGCGGGCATGAGGCGACCCTACCCGTCGCACTACGGCCGTAGTAGCGCTCACTACGGGTGTAGTACAGTCGTGCCCATCGCGCCCACTACAGATGTAGTGCGGCATGGGGTGCGGGGACCGAGGACACAGGAGGAGCCATGGCGCGGTCGGCACGTGCGGTCGTCATCGGCGGCGGGATCGGAGGGCTCGCGGCGGGGGCGGCCCTGCACCGGCGCGGCTGGGAGGTGACCGTGCTGGAGCGGGCCCGCTCGCTGGAACCCGCCGGCGCGGCCATCTCCCTCGCCCCGAACGCCCTGCGCGCGCTGGACGTGCTGGGCATCGGCGACGAGATCCGGGAGCTGGCCGCCTGGCAGGGCGACGGAGGGCTGCGTGCCCCCGGCGGGCGCTGGCTGTCCCGCTCCAGCGCCGAGGCCACCGCCGCCCGCTTCGGCGGCCCCCTGGTCCTGCTGCCCCGCGCCACCCTGGTCGCGCGCCTCGCCGCCCTGCTTCCGCCGGACGCCGTACGCACCGGGACCGCCGCCACCCTCACCGAGCCCGGCGACAGCCGACGGCCGGCCCGGGTGCGCGCCGGGACGCAGGAGCTTCAGGCCGACCTCGTGGTCGGCGCGGACGGCATCAACTCCCGCGTGCGCACCGCCCTGTTCCCGCGCCACCCCGGCCCGGTGTACTCCGGGTTCACCACCTGGCGGGTGATGATCCCGGTCCCGGGAGCGCGGTTCGCCTCCCACGAGACCTGGGGCCGGGGCCGGATCTGGGGCACGCACCCGCTCAAGGACGGCCGGGTCTACGCCTACGCGGCGGCCGTCGCACCGGCCGGCGAACGGGCGCCGGACGACGAGAAGGCGGAACTCACGCGCCGGTTCGGCGACTGGCACTACCCCGTACCCGCCGTTCTCGCCGCCGCCCGCCCCGAGGACGTCCTCCGGCACGACGTGCACCACATCGCCACGCCCCTGCCGGCCTACCACTCCGGCCGGGTCGCCCTCCTCGGCGACGCCGCACACGCCATGCCGCCGACCCTCGGCCAGGGCGGCAACCAGGCCGTCGAGGACGCGGTCGTGCTTGCCCACCACTGCCGCGACGTGCCCGCCTACACCGCCGCCCGGCTCCCGCGCACCACCGCGATCGCCCGTCAGGCCGTCCGGGTCGCCCGCGTGAACATGGCCGAGAACCGCGCCGCCGTCGCCGTGCGGGACACCGTGGTCGCCGCACTGTCCAAGGCCGGGCCCGCGCTCTTCCTGCGCGGCTTCGACGGCATCGCCGACTGGCGGCCCCCGTATGCTGCCGGGGAGACACGCGCGGACAAGCGGCAAGGGGAGTGGACGTGAAGGTCGGCTGCATCGGACTCGGCGACATCGCGCAGAAGGCGTACCTGCCGGTGCTGGGCACGCAGCCGGGGATCGACCTCCACCTGCAGACCCGGACGCCCGCCACCCTCGACCGGGTCGCGGACAGCCTGCACCTGCCGGCCGAGCGGCGGCACACCGCCCTCGACTCCCTGCTCGCCGCGGGCCTCGACGCGGCCTTCGTGCACGCGCCGACCGCCGTCCACCCCGAGATCGTCACCCGGCTGCTGGAAGCGGGCGTACCGACGTACGTGGACAAGCCGCTCGCCTACGAACTCGCCCAGTCCGAACGGCTGGTGCGGCTCGCCGAGGAGCGCGGGGTGTCCCTCTTCGTCGGCTTCAACCGCCGGTACGCGCCCGGCTACGCGCAGTGCCTGGAGCACCCCCGCGAGCTGATCCTCCTGCAGAAGAACCGCATCGGGCTGCCCGAGGAACCGCGCTCGATGATCCTCGACGACTTCATCCACGTCGTCGACACCCTGCGCTTCCTGGTGCCCGGCACGGTCGACGACGTGACGGTGCGCGCCCGGGGCGAGGACGGGCTGCTGCACCACGTGGTGCTCCAGCTCGCCGGCGACGGCTTCACCGCGCTCGGCGTGATGAACCGGCTCAGCGGCTCCACCGAGGAGATCCTGGAGGTCTCGGGGCAGGACACCAAGCGGCAGGTGCTCAACCTCGCCGAGGTCGTCGACCACAAGGGCCAGCCGACCGTGCGGCGGCGCGGCGACTGGGTGCCGGTGGCCCGGCAGCGCGGCATCGAGCAGGCGGTCCTCGCCTTCCTCGACGCCGTGCGGGCCGGAAAGGTGCTCAGCGCCCGGGACGCGCTGGCGACTCATGAACTGTGCGAGCGGGTGGTACGAGCGGTTCGGGACCGCTGCGGCGCAGCCTGAACGCCCTCGCCCCCTCCGCCGCGCACAGCCCGGCCAGCACCAGCAGCGCACCGTGCACCGGCCAGTCGCCGTAGCGGACGTACGGCGTGATGCCGTGCGCGAGCGGTACGTCGTACACGCGCGCCGCGCTCGCGCCGGTGCCGAGCCAGGGGCGGAGGCGTTGCCCGTCCGGCCCGTAGACCGCCGAGTCCCCGGTAAGGGTGGCGTGCACCATCGGGCGGCCGGTCTCGGCGGCCCGCAGCGCGCCGAGCGAAGCGTGCTGGCCCGGTGCCCAGCCGTCCTGGAAGGAGGACGTGGAGGACTGGCCGAGCAGCACATCGGCGCCGTCGTCCGCCAGGTGCCGGCTCATGTCGGGAAACGCGGTCTCGAAGCAGATCAGCGGGCCGATCCGCAGCCCGTGCCCGACGTTCATCACGACCTGCTCGGTGCCGCGCCTGCGGTCCTCGCCGGCCGCCTTGCCGACCGAGGTGGCCCAGCCGAGCAGGGAGCGGGCCGGTATGTACTCCCCGAAGGGCACGAGCCGCATCTTGTCGTAGCGGTCGCCCGTCGGGCCGTTCGGGCCGACCAGTACCGAACTCTTGTAGATGCCGGGCCGGTCGGAGCCGCGGGCGTCCACGTTGACGAGCACGTCGGCGCCGACCGCACGGGCCAGTGCGGCGATCCGCCGGGCCAGGTCGGGCCGGTCGCCGAGGTCGAAGCCGACGCTGGACTCGCCCCACACCACCAGGTCGACGTCCTGCCCGGCGAGGCGCCGGGTCAGCTGCTCCTCGCGTGCGAAGCGCCTTTCGGCGCTGTCGCTTCCGTCCACGACGCCCGGCTGCACGACGGCGATCCGGACCTGTCCCTCCATCTGCGGGCGCGGCGCCCAGGCCCACGCGGCCGAGGTGGCGGCGGCCGTGGCGACCAGCGAGGCCACGGCCGGTACGCGCGAGTCGCGCACCGACAGCAGCACGGCCGCCGCCACGTTCACGGCCACGATCAGGAAGCTGAGCAGCCACACCCCGCCCACCGAGGCCAGCCGCAGCGCGGGGGAGACCTGCCACTGGCTGGCGCCCAGCATGCCCCAGGGCCCGCCGAGCCCCTGCCAGGAACGCACCGACTCCACCGTCAGCCAGGCCGACGGCAGTACCAGCAGCGCGGCGGCGCTCCGGCCCGGGGTGGCCCGCCCGCCCAGGAAGCGGCGCACCAGCCAGCCCCAGGGTGCCCAGAGCGCACCCAGCAGGAGGGCGATAAGGAAGAGGAACACGTGCAGGCTCGGCAGCAGCCAGTGGTGCACCGCGAGCAGCAGCCCGACGCCGCCGCACCAGCCGTCGTACGCCGCGCGGCGCCCGTCCGGGGCCGAGCGGGCCAGCAGGATCCAGGGGACCAGGGCGATGTAGGCGAACCACCACAGGGCCGGTGCGGGGAAGGCCAGTACGGGCAGCGCGCCGGCGAGGGCGGCGACGGTGGAGCGCCGCCAGGGGGAGGTGAGCCAGTGGTCGATCGTCCTCATGTGGACCCTCCCTACCCAGCGTGCGTCTCCAGTGTGCGGCGGGGGAGCGATCCAGGACAGGGCCGGCCGGCGTTACGGGCCGTGCGGTGCCGGCGTCACCGTGGCCTGACGGCTGCGCCACTTCTCCTCGACCGCCACCTCGCGCAGGCGCCAGCCCTCCCGCGTCCTCAGCAGCGCGAAGTCGTAGCGGCCGCCGCAGACCAGGTCCGGTGACGTGGGGGTGCCGACGGTCGAGAGGCGCATGGGGTTGAGGTAGTCGGCCCGGACCCGGGCCGTGTCGCCCGTGTCGTGGTCCAGGACGCCGAAGTGGACACGGCGGTTGACGATGAGGTGCTGGCGCATGGGGAACACGGCCAGGTTCCGGGCGAGCCAGTCGGCGATCTCCGGCGCGGGCCCCTCTATGCCGCCGGAGGAACGGTAGTCGGCGCGGCCGTCCTGCGTGAACAGCCGCCGGTACGCCGTCCAGTCACCGTCGTCCACCGCCACGGCGTACGCGGTGATCACCTCGTCCACGGCCAGTCGGTCGATCACGGTCGCAAGCTCCGCGCGCTGCGTCATCGGCACAGTGTTGGCCATCGGAGGTCCCCTGCCAAGAGGGCGGGCCGGGTCATTCGGGTTGTCCCGCTTATTCGCTGGTGCGGACGCGCCGCATGGCTGAGTCTGTGCCCATGAACGATCAACCCGACGACGCGACCGCGGCGGCGGAGCCCGTGTTCCGTGTCCGCGCCCGCCACACGGATTCGACCGTTACCGTCTACCAGGCCTACCGCCCGGAGATCGGCGGACCGGCGGCCCGGACCGGGCGCTTTCCGGCGGCCTGGAAGCGGGACCGCATGACCTGGGTCATCAAGCCGCGCTCATAACCTCTTTCCGGGGCTGATGAACGACACGGACCATCAGCCCGATGCCCAGTTGCGGCGAGCAGGTTCAGTGCGGTAGGCCAGACCTCGGCGGGGCTCACGTGCAGGACGACGTGCGGGGTGGCCATGTGGGGCGGTGTGCACGTCGACCACTGTCACACGCTCGCTCACATCCTGGCTGTCGATCGTGAAGGTGTACGAACGTCCGTCGAAGGCGAAGGGGAATCAGTTAGGCGTTGTCACCGGCGGAGCTGCCACACCAGGGTCACGCCCATGGGTGGTGAGAGAGCTCACGGCAGCTGGGCGGGGCCTTTGCTTCCCCTTTGCGATCAGGCGGCCGCGTAGAAGTGATCGGCAGCTAGGGTCGAATGTCCGTGCAGTTAGCGGAGGGGGAGGACGTCAAGTCATGGGTGATAGCGGCAAGATACTCGACATCAAGATCGCCGACCTCAAAGCGACAGCACCTCACTTCGAACATGAAAGCGTTGCTCTTGCACACGCTCTGACCAAGCTGAAGCACGGCCTGGAGGCGGCCGGGTCGCCGTGGGGGGACGACGAGCAGGGGCAGAAGTTCCACAAGGTGTACGGCCCGCACGTGACGCAGATCGAGCGCGCTACCAAGATTCTTGTCGACGGTCTGGCCAGCATCCGTGAGGCCATGGTCGACATGGCGGACGGTCACATCGACAACGAACAGCTGATCCGCAGCATGTTCAGCCGGATCCACGTCGACCACAGCGCCAAGGGCGACGGCCGGTGAGCACTGCGGACAAGGCCCGCAAGATCGTCCAGGACATGACCGGCATGTGGTGGCCGGCCGCCGACGAGAGCGGGCTGCGGCATGCGGCGAAGGTGTGGCGGGACTTCGCCGACGACGTCGACGGCGTCACCTCCGGTGCCAACAGAGCGGCTCGCACCATCATCGAGCACAACAAGGGCGAGGCCATCTCCGCCTTCGAGGACCCATTCTGGCGCCGTTACTACTACGACAAACGCGGTTGGTTGAAGGACCTCGCCGACGCGGCGCGCGACATGGCCAAAGCGCTGGACGCGTACGCGGACTTCATCCACGGTGTGAAGAAGAAGCTGGAGCACGAGCTGGAGATCGCCGGTGCCACGCTCGTGGTCGGCGGGGTCCTCTCCGTTGTCACCTTCAGCCTCTCCGAGGACGCTGCCGTGGCAGTGGCGGCCGGGATCGCGGACGCCGCCGCCAGCCTCGGCGTGGCGGTGTCGGAGGAGATCGCGGCCATCGCCAGCACGACCCTGGCGACCGCGGCGTTCGCAGGCGTTGAGTCCGTCGCCGTGAACCTCGCCGTGACCCAGCCCATGTCCATCGCACTCGGGGAGCAGAAGGGCGGCCTCAACATCGACGAAGCCCGCAGCGCGGGCGTGGACGGCGCCATCGCCGGCGGCCTCCTGGGAGGCGCGGGTTCAGCGATACGCGCAGCTGGCAATGCGGGCGGCTGGACAGAGCTGCTGGGCGGCGTACGGATACCGGGTTTGGCGCCGCAAGTGGCGCTACCTGGTGGACTGGCCGCCAGTACGGATGATCTGGGCGTGGCCCTCAGGTCGGGGCAGGGCGGCTACGGCGCGGTACGCCAGCCACCGCCGTACTGTGAGCCGCTCGACGATCTGGGACGGGCTCAGGGGGTCAGGACCACGATCACCAAGTCGATGCTCAACACCGGGACCAAAGCCAGTAGGCGAGTCAAACCGCCGGGTTGGCTCGGGGATGCCGCCGACCATACTCGGGGCCACCTGCTCGCAAAGTCCCTGGGTGGTGATGGGGCCGCCCCGGAAAACATCGTGATCATGTACGACAAGGCAAACAACGTGGAGATGAAGGACCTGGAGCAGGAGATCTATAAAGTGGTCGAAGCAGGTCACGACGTGCAGTACTCGGCGATGCCCGTCTACAGGAACCCCACGGACCTGATCCCCTCTGGTGTTCACGTGACCGCCAGGGGCGGTGGCCTCGACATCAACCAAACCATCGTCAACAAGTAGGCAGCTCATGACGGATCTGGAACTGCTGGCCGCATTCCCGGCGACCGGCGAGGCGGGCATGGTCGTCAACGACTGGGAACGGACCGAGGCTGCCCTGGGAGTCACGTTCCCCTCCGCCTTCCTCCGGTTTCTGGATGTTTTCGGCGGCGCGAAGTTCGACGACTTCCTGCGCGTGTACCGGGCGGGCGCCGACAACAAGAACGTCGACCTCGTATCCCGAACGAAGGAAGCCGGAGAGAAGTTCTTCGAGACCCGTCCGCACATTCTCGAACTTCTCCGCCAACGTGGCGTTCATCCAAGCCAGTTGGTTCGCTGGGGTGGAACGGACAATGCGGACGCATGCTTCCTGATCCCCCACCCCGACCCCACGAAGTGGGCTGTCCTCGTCGTGGAGGGCCGTGGCGACGACTACGACCTCTTCGAGGGTCCGGTCGAGTCCTACCTCCTACAGGTCCTTCGCGGCGACCTGGTCAGCGATGTCTTCCCGGACGACTTCCCCGACGAGTCACCCTCCTACGAGCGCAACCCGCACATCTGATCCGTCCGGCGGCCAACTCTTTCCATGCGGTCCCCCAGGCGATGCTCGGCACCGCCCATCTACACAACGTTGCGCGCAGAACACAGGGTGCCCCAGGTGCCCCGCCCGCTGGAAAGGTCTGTGAGCACGGCTTGACCTGGATCAAGCCGTCCTTCCTGTGGATGATGTACCGCTGCGGCTGGGGCACCAAGGAGGGGCAGGAGACCGTACTCGCCGTCGAGATCGACCGCGCCGGTTTCGAATGGGCGCTCCGCAACGCCTGTCTGTCGCATTACGTGCCCCGGCTGCACGCGGATCGGGCGTCCTGGAAGCGGACGTTGAGGCAGGCGCCGGCGCGGGTCCAGTGGGATCCCGAGCGCGATCTGCACCACAATCCGCTGCCCTACCGGTCGTTGCAGCTCGGGCTCGCCGGACAGGCGGCGGCGGGGTACGCCGACGAGTGGATCAGGGGGATCGAGGACGTGACCCCGCTCGCCGCTCGGGTGCACGCTCTGGTGCGGGCCGGTGAACTGGAGCGGGCCACCGGGCTGTTGCCGCCGGAGCGGCCGTACCCCGTGGCCGGGGAGGCGCTGGCGCATCTGCTCGCCTGATCCGCCGGGGCGCGCTGCGGGGCCTGCCGCCTCAGGCGGCCTCGATGACCTCCTCGCGGATGGCCTCGGCCCACTCGACCACCAACAGCTCGTATTCCACGCGCTCTTGGGGGGACAGGGTGCCGCCCGCGCGCAGCCAGAGCGCCCGGATCTGCTCGTTCACCTCGGCGGCGGACCGCACGGAAGCAGAGGTCGGGAATTCGGGGGACATGCGGACAGCCTAGGGGCAAGCACTGACACTGCGCTACCGCCCGGCTACGCAGAACGTATGGGGTTGGTCACCGTCTCGCAGGCCCTGCGGGCCCCGGCTCAGCTCGCCGACTCCGCCGCGTGCGGGCTCAGTACGTCCGCCGAGACCAGGGCGATGATCACGGCGCCGAGAGCCACGCGGTACCAGACGAACGGCATGAAGCTTCGGCTGGAGATCCATTTCATGAACCATCCGATCACCGCGTATCCCGACGCGAACGCGATGGCCGTCGCGAGCAGGGTCGGGCCCCAGTCCACCTGGCCCTGGCCTACCGAGTCCTTCACCTCGAACGCGCCCGAGGCCAGCACCGCGGGGACGGCGAGGAGGAACGAGTAGCGGGCGGCGGCTTCGCGCCTGTAGCCCATGAAGAGGCCGCCGTCCCTGACGCCCAGGTCGGCCAGGGACTTGCGCTGCTTGGGTGCCCGGTGGCGGCCGCCGGTCTCGTCGCGGGCCGCCAGCCGGTCGGCGATGCCGATGACCAGGCCGACCACGATCAGCATCGTCGCGGTGACCCGCAGATCCCGGAAGGGGCCCTCGATCTGGTCCTTGAGCGTCAGACCCAGCACCCCGATGGGTATCGAGCCGACGATCACGAGCCAGCCCGTCCGCGCGTCGTGGTCCCGGCGCGTGCCCTTGCCGAACAGCGACCGGAACCAGGCGGAGACGATGCGGCCGATGTCCTCGCGGAAGTAGATCAGGATGGCGGTCTCCGTGCCGATCTGGGTGATCGCCGTGAAGGCCGCGCCCGGGTCGTCCCAGCCGGAGAACGCCGCGGTCAGCCGCAGGTGCGCGCTGGAGGAGACGGGCAGGAACTCGGTGAGCCCCTGGACGAGTCCGAGGACGAGGGATTCGAACCAAGACATGGAGAGGGGACGCCCCAGCGCTGTCGGGTAAAGAACTGACCAAATGACGGGGGCGGCGTAGTGGGGTGGACCGGCAGCGCGGAAACCGGGGTCACGCGGCCGGTCCCGTGATCGTCCAGCCCGGGGCCTGCGGATGGGCGGTGAGGTCTTCGTGGCGTACCTCGTCGCCGCAGGCCCGGCAGGTGACGACCGGGACCAGTTCGTGGCCGCAGGTGTGCTCGACGACCATCGGCAGGTCGGTGCCCTGGCGCAGGTGGCGGTCGCCCCACTCCTTGAGGGTCATCAGGACCGGCTCCAGCTCCAGCCCGGCCGGCGTTGCCCGGTACTCGAAGCGCTGCGGGCGCTCGCTGTAGACGCGCTTGGTGAGGATCCCGGCGTCCACCAGCCGGCGCAGCCGGGTGGCCAGGATGTCGCGCGGGGCGCCGGTGTTGCGCACGAGCTGGTCGAAGCGGCCGTTGCCCAGGCAGACCTCGCGCAGGACGAGCAGGGAGTACTTCTCGCCGACCAGCGCGAGGGCGTCGGCGATGGAGCAGGGGCGCGGGTCTTTCGTGGCGGCCATGGCAGCCAGTCTAGAGGAGGGTTTGATTTTCCAACTCGTCGAGCTATGGTGAGTTCGGATTTCCTACTCACTGGTATTACTCACTGGTAGCCGCCGTGCCGCGTGGACGCGGTCCACGGCGGCCAGGCGGCCAAGGAGGCCCGCGCCATGCGCGACGCAGTGATCGTCGAAGCCGTACGCACCCCCATCGGCAAGGGCAAGCCCAACGGCGCCCTCGCCCACGTCCACCCGGTGCAGCTCCTCGCCCACACCCTGCGCACCCTGGTCGAGCGCTCCGGCGTCGACCCCGCCTTGATCGACGACGTCATCGGCGGCACCGTCGACCAGGTCGGCGAACAGGCCATGAACACCACCCGGTACGCCGTCCTCGCGGCCGGGTTCCCCGAGTCGGTCCCGGCCGCCACCGTGGACCGCCAGTGCGGCTCCTCCCAGCAGGCCGTGCACTTCGCCGCGCAGGGCGTCCTCTCCGGCGCCTACGACCTCGTGGTCGCCTGCGGTGTGGAGTCGATGAGCCGGGTGCCCATGTGGTCCAACGTGCCCGCGGGGAAGGATCCGTTCGGGCCCGGCGTCGCCGAGCGCTACCCCGAGGGCCTGGTCCCGCAGGGCATCAGCGCAGAACTGATCGCCGCCAAGTGGTCGCTCACCCGCGCCCGGATGGACGAGTTCGCCGTCTCCTCGCACCACAAGGCGGCACGCGCGTGGGCGGACGGCCTCTTCGACACCGAGGTCGCGCCGCTCGACGGCGTCACCCGCGACGAGTGCGTACGGCCGGGCAGCACCCCCGAGATCCTCGCCGGGCTCAAGCCCGCCTACCACGACCCCGGCTTCGCCGAGCGCTTCCCCCAGATCGAGTGGAACGTCACCGCCGGAAACGCGAGCCCCGTGAACGACGGCGCCTCGGCCGTCCTGATCACCTCCGGCGAGACCGCTGCCCGGCTGGGCCTGCGCCCACTGGCCCGTCTGCACAGCTTCGCCGTCACCGGCTCCGATCCGCTGCTGATGCTCACCGGGGTCGTCCCGGCCACCGAGAAGGTGCTGCGCCGGGCGGGGCTGGGCATCGACGACATCGACCTCTTCGAGGTCAACGAGGCTTTCGCGAGCGTGGTGCTGGCCTGGCAGCAGGAGACGGGCGCCGACCTCGCCCGCGTCAACGTGCACGGCGGCGCCATCGCCCTCGGCCACCCCCTCGGCGCCAGCGGCACCCGGCTGACCACCACCCTGGTCCATGCCATGCTCCAGCGCGGCGCCCGCTACGCCCTGCAGACCATGTGCGAGGCGGGCGGACTGGCCAACGCCATGATCCTCGAAGGAGTCTGAACCGCCGCCGGCGTGATCAGTGCCCGCGCAGGTGATGGCGCTTGCGCCAGGCCACCACCGTGCCCAGCAGCGCCGGTGCGGCGATGCAGGCCATCGCGATCAGGAACGCGGGCGAGGTCGGTGCCGAGGCGCGGGCGCCGGCGACCGCGTAGGCGGCGGTGTTCGGGATCGACCCGAGGGCCGTGGCCAGCAGGAACGGCCACCAGCCCATACGGGAGACGGCCGCGCAGTAGTTCGCCGCCCAGAACGGCACCCCGGGGAAGAGCCGGGCCACCAGCATCGACCGGAACCCGTGCCGGCTCAGCTGCCCGTCGGCCGCCTTCAGCCAGCGGCCCCGCAGCAGCGGACGCAGCGCCTCCTGCCCGAGGAGCCGGCCGAGGCCGAAGGCCACGCCCGCCCCGAGCACCGTCCCCGCCAGCGCCACCGTCAGCCCCAGCTGGGAGCCGAACAACGCCCCGGCCGCGAGATTCAGCAACGGCCGCGGCACGAACGCCACCGTGCACAGCCCGTACGCCGCTCCGAACACCACGGCCGCCGCGGCCCCGCCGAGCTGCGGCGGCCACCCGTGCGCCAGCAGCCGCTGCGGTTCGAACACCAGCACCCCGGCACCGGCCGCCGCGAGCAGGGCGAGCAGCAGCGACAGCCGGGCGTACGGCGACAGCAGCGCGCGCGTGCAGCGGGCGGTGAGCCCGGCGCGCGGCAGCGGCGGCACGGGGACGACGAACTCCGTGGCGGCGGCCCGGGGAGAGGCCGTGGCGGTGCCCCCAGAGCGGGTGGTGGCATCGGGCATTCGGTGACAGTAACCGAAGCACGTGTGTGATCGCCGTCAGGAGGCAAGGGAGGGGTCCGGGCACCGACCGGCGCCCGGACCCGTCCGCGCACGGGCGGCGCGCTCACGCGGCGAGCGCGTGACCCGGGTGCAGCACCACCTTGGTGTAGCCCTCGATCCGCTTGTCGAACTTCTCGTACGCCTGCGGCGCCTGGTCCAGTGGCAGCTCGTGGGAGACCACGAAGCTGGGCTTGGCCCGCCCGGCGATGATCATGTCGCGCAACTGGCGGTTGTACCGCTTGACGTTGCACTGACCGGTGCCCATCTGCTGGCCCTTCTCGAACATCCTGCCGATGGAGACCAGCAGTTGACCGTGCTTGGCGTGCTCGTCCGGCCCGCCCGGGTCCGAGGGCACGTACAGCCCCGGTACGCCGAGCATGCCGGTGGGCCGTACCGTCTCGACCAGTTCGTTGAGGACGATGGCCGGTTCCTCGTGGCTGGCGTCGTGCGCCTGAGCCTGGTAGCCGACGGCGTCCACGCCCTTGTCGGTCCCCTCTCCGTTCGTCTGTTCCTTGATCTGCTGCGCGGGGTCGCCCTTGGTGAAGTCGATGGGGATGGCCCCGATCTCCTCCGCCTTGGCGAGCCGCTCGGGCACCCGGTCGACCGAGAAGACCTTCGCCGCGCCGCGCAGCAGCGCCGAGTAGGCGGCCATCAGGCCCACCGGGCCGGCGCCGTAGACGGCCACGCTCTCGCCGGGGGACACCTGGGCGAGTTCGCAGCCGTGGTAGCCGGTCGGGAAGATGTCGGCGAGCAGCACGAAATCGGTCTCGAACTCCTCGCCCGGTGGCAGCTTCAGACAGTTGAAGTCGGCGAACGGCACGCGCAGCAGCTCGGCCTGGCCTCCCTTGTACGGGCCCATCGCCACATAGCCGTAGGCCCCGCCCGCGAACCCGGGGTTGACCGTCAGGCAGAAGCCGGTCTTCCCGGCGAGGCAGTTCTTGCAGAATCCGCAGGCCACGTTGAAGGGCATCACGACACGGTCACCCACGGACAGGGAGGTCACACCGCTGCCGACCTCCTCGATGATGCCGAGGTTCTCGTGGCCGAAGACGATGCCCGACTCGGCGGCCGTACGGCCCTCGTACATGTGCAGGTCCGAGCCGCATATGGCGGTCGACGTGACCCGTACGAGGACATCGTTGGGATGCTGGATCGACGGATCCTGTACGTCCTTCACCTGCACGCTGAAGGGTTCTTCGTAGACGACGGCTTTCATCTCTCTGTGTCACCTCCGCGTCGAGCACCGGACGGCGGCGGCGAGGAGCGCACGAGGGGAACCGCTGCCGGGGACGCACGCGAAGGCGGGGGCCCGGACCACCGTGGCCCCGTGCGCCCGCTTCGCCGCCGGTACTTCCAGGGAACGCCCGTACGAAACGGGGCGCAACCCCCGTACCGTCCGTCCCGCTGACAGCACCGGCCGGGGAAAACCGTTCGACGCCGGACCGGTCCTCGGCGATGATCGACGCCATGTTCCGGTACGCCTTCCACCTCGCCGCATCCGCCGTCGCGGACGCGCCGAAGGCTGCCGTCCCGCACCTCGTGGCCGCCGTCGACGGCGCCCGAAGCTGACCCTCCCCGGAACGTCCGGCGGACCCCGCAGGGGGAGGGTCGGCCAGTCCCCCGGGGTCCCGCTCGTCCATCCCACGGCTGAGAGGCTTCGAGGTACAGCCATGTCCAAAACGGCCTACGTGCGCACCAAGCCGCACCTGAACATCGGCACCATGGGTCACGTCGACCACGGCAAGACGACCCTGACCGCCGCGATCACCAAGGTGCTCGCCGCGCGCGGCACCGGCACGTTCGTGCCCTACGACCGCATCGACCGGGCCCCCGAGGAGGCGGCCCGCGGCATCACCATCAACATCGCGCACGTCGAGTACGAGACCGACACCCGGCACTACGCCCACGTGGACATGCCGGGCCACGCCGACTACATCAAGAACATGGTCACCGGCGCCGCGCAGCTCGACGGCGCGATCCTGGTCGTCTCCGCGCTCGACGGGATCATGCCGCAGACCGCCGAGCACGTGCTGCTCGCCCGGCAGGTGGGCGTCGACCACATCGTCGTCGCGCTGAACAAGGCGGACGGCGCGGCGGACGAGGAGCTGACCGACCTGGTCGAGCTGGAGGTGCGCGACCTGCTGACGGCGCAGGGCTACCCGGGCGACGCGGTACCGGTCGTACGGGTCTCCGGGCTCCGGGCGCTGGAGGGCGACCCGCGCTGGACGGCCTCCGTCCAGGCGCTGCTCGACGCGGTGGACACGTACGTGCCCATGCCCGAGCGGTACCTGGACGCGCCGTTCCTGCTGCCGGTGGAGAACGTGCTCACGATCACCGGGCGCGGCACGGTCGTCACCGGCGCGGTGGAGCGGGGAACACTGCGCGTGGGGGACCGGGTGTCCGTGCTCGGCGCCGGCGTCGAGACCGTCGTCACCGGTCTGGAGACCTTCGGCAAGCCGATGGAGCAGGCCCAGGCCGGGGACAACGTGGCGGTGCTGCTGCGGGGCGTCCCGCGCGACGCCGTCCGGCGGGGGCACGTGGTCGCCGCGCCGGGAAGCGTGGTGCCTGCCCGGCGGTTCTCCGCGCGCGTGTACCTGCTGCCGGCGCGCGAGGGCGGCCGTGCGACCCCGGTCGCGAGCGGGTACCGGCCGCAGTTCTACATCCGCACGGCGGACGTGGTCGGGGACGTCGACCTCGGCCCGGCGGGCGCGGCCCGGCCCGGCGAGACGGTGGAGATGACCGTCGAGCTGGGGCGCGGGGTCCCGCTGGAGCCCGGACTCGGATTCGCCGTCCGCGAGGGCGGCCGGACCGTGGGCGCGGGGACCGTGACGGCTGTCCACAATGGATGAGTGAACGAATCGATACCCGTCCTGCGCACCACCGAGCACGGCACGGCCAAGCTCATGCCCGACGTCGACCGGGCGCGGGCCTGGCTGCTCACGGTCGACGGGGCGCCGCAGTCGTACGTCGACCTCGATGATCCGGCGCATCTGGAGTTCGAGTACGCGCGGCGCCTCGGCTACGTGCTGGACGTCGTGGCCGAGGCCGGGCGGCCGCTGGACGTGGTGCACCTCGGCGGCGGGGCGCTGACCCTGCCCCGGTACCTGGCGGCCACCCGGCCCGGCTCGCGGCAGGACGTGGTGGAGGCGGACGCCGGGCTGCTGGACCTGGTCGTCGAGCATCTGCCGCTGCCGGCGGGCTCGGGTGTCGTGCTGCACGCCGCCGACGCCCGGGCCTGGCTGGAGGAGGCGCCGGACGACCACGCCGACGTGCTGATCGCCGACGTGTTCGGCGGCTCCCGGGTGCCGGCGCACCTGACCACGCTGGCCTACGCCCGCGAGGCCGAGCGGGTCCTGCGACCGCACGGCGTGTATCTCGCCAACCTCGCCGACCAGGCCCCGTTCGCCTTCCTCCGCTCCCAACTGGCCACCTTCGCCGAGCTGTTCACGGAGCTGGCGCTGATCGCCGAGCCGGGGGTGCTGCGCGGGCGGCGGTTCGGCAACGCGGTCCTCGTCGCCTCGCACCGGCCCGTCGACATCCCCGCCCTGGCCCGTCGCACCGCCGCCGACGTGTTCCCGGCGCGGGTCGAACACGGGGCGGCCGTGCGGGAGTTCACCGGCGGCGCGCGGCCGGTCGAGGACGCGGACGCCGTACCGTCACCCGAGCCCCCCGACGGCGCGTTCGGCGTCGGCTGACGCCGGCCGGGAGTCGGCGACCGGCTGGGTGCGCGGGGCCGGCGTGCGCACGTCCCGGACCGGCAGCACCAGCGCCGTGACCAGCACGACCAGCACGGCACAGCCCCACAGGGCGGCCGTGCGGCCGAAGGCCGCCTCGGCGGGCCCGCCAGCGCCGTGGCGAGGGGCAGCAGGGACACCGAGCCGAACCAGTCGTACGCCGAGAGCCGGGAGAGCTTGTCCTCGGGGATCTCCTGGTGCAGCGCGGTCATCCAGGGAGACGCCGAACACCTCCACCGTCGTACCGGCGGCGAACATCACCGCGTACAGCACGCCCACCGGCACCGGTACGGCCAGCGCGGCCGAGGGCAGCGCCAGCGGGAAGACGCAGAGCGTGCCCGCGAGCAGCAGGCGCCGGGGCTTCCAGCGGGTCATCAGCAGCGCGCCGGTCACCGTGCCCGCGCCGAACGAGGCGAGCGCGAGGCCCCAGGGCGCGGCGCAGCCCAGGCGGTCGCGGGCGACCAGCGGACCGTAGACGGAATCGGCCGCGCCGACCACCGCGTTGGCGAGGGAGAACTGCACGACGATGCCCCACAGCCAGGGCCGGCCGACGAACTCGCGCCAGCCCTCGCGGAGATCGGCCAGCATGCCGGCGCCCGGTGCGCGCGGCGGGATGTGGCTGACGTCGAGGAAGGAGCGCAGGGCGCCGGCGACGGCGAGGCCCGCCGCGTCGACCGCGAGCACCCAGCCCGGACCGACGGCCGCGACGAGCGCACCGCCGAGCGCGGCTCCGCCGAGGGCCGCCCCCTGGGTGGCCATGCGGAAGGCGGCGAACGCCCGGCCCGCTGGCCGCCGAGGTCAGCAGCGTGTAGTTGCGCCCCGCCCAGGCGGGCCTGCGGGGGCGGTCGGGCAGGATGGTCGGCTTCACCGGGCGACAATGGCGCGCCCGGCGCGGGGTTGCAAAGGAGTTCCGCGGCCAACCCCCCCTATGGCGCGGGGAATTCCGGCCCGCCGCGCCGCCGCGGGCCGGAACGTCCGGGCTCACTGCCCGTTCGTCGGGTCCCCGTGCAGCCGGACCGTGCTGAGGACCTTCATGACGGTCGCGTCGGGGACCTCGTCCTTGACGCCCTTGGCGCCGTAGAAGTCGAACGACACGTAGTCGTGCACCGAGTTCTGGAAGCCGAAGGTGAGCGCCTTGCCGTCGGTGACGCACTTGCCCTTCTTCGGCGTGTGGGCCGAGCGGGCCCACGCGTAGCTGCCCTGGATGCCCGAGGCGGTCTTGAAGGGCGTGCCCTTCTTGTCGAAGGTGATGCTCTTCTTGTCGGGCTGGGTGTAACCGCCGTAGACGAACCAGGCCGGTGTGTTGACCGCGATCTGGTTCGCGTCCTTCGCGCCGCTGGCGCCCTTGGAGCCCACCACCGCGAGCGGTGTGTCCTCGGTGCGGCCGTCCTTGTCGTCGTCCGACGTGCACCACTTGGGCTGGTTCTCGGCGGTGCCCGACATCGCGATGAGGGGCTTGGTGCCGTCGCCCTTGTCGTCCGTGAACCCGATCTCCAGGCCGGGGGCGTTCACGGTCCAGTCCGCGGGCACGTCGTAGGCCACGCCCCACTTGGCGTTCACGACGACCTTCCAGCCGGGGACGGTCGGCTTCTCGGTGTTGGTGCCGCGCGGGTCGTCGGTCACGGACGGGGAGGGCGACGCCGGCGCCGACGGCGACTGGCTCTGCCCGCCGCCCTTGCCGGCCGTGTCGTCCTTCTTGCCGTCCTTGCCGAGGACCAGGTATCCGGTCACGCCGGCGGCGACCACGACCGCCGCCGCCGCGACGATCGCGATCAGTTTCGTACGGCCGCCACCGCCCTGCGGAGGCGTCGGAACGGGCACGGTGGGCGGCTGCTGCTGCCCCCACTGCGGCTGCTGGCCGTACGGCCCGGCCTGCTGCTGCCCGGCCTGCGGCTGCTGACCGTACTGGCCGGCCTGCGGGTACTGCTGGTACCCGGGCTGCTGGTACGGGTTCGGCTGCTGGTAACCCGGCTGCTGGTACGGGTTCTGCTGCGGGTTCGGCGCGCCCCCTGGCGGCTGCTGATCTGGCCACATGGCCCGTAACCCTAGCCGGGGCAGGGAAACGATTCGGTCACCGGCCCTCGTCAGGGTCGTAGCGAAGCGCGCCCCGCTGTCCCGCCCGGCCGCCCCGGCGGGGATCCGTGCTGGTCAGTTTCTCCTACCCGTGAGTAACATGACGGCCATGAGCGCAGACCAGATGTCGATCGGCGAGATGCTCGCCGCCACCGTGCCCATGGCCCGGACGCTGAACCTGGAGTTCCTGGAGACGAACCGGGACCGGGCCGTGGTGTCCCTGCCGGACCAGGGCGCCTACCACAACCACGTGGGCGGGCCGCACGCCGGCGCGATGTTCACGCTCGGCGAGTCGGCCAGCGGCGCCATCGTGCTGGCCGCCTTCGGGGACCAGCTCTCGCGCGCGGTGCCGCTCGCCGTCCGCGCCGAGATCGCCTACAAGAAGCTCGCGATGGGCGCCGTCACCGCCACCGCGACCCTGGGCCGCCCGGCCGCCGAGGTCGTCGCGGAGCTGGACGCGGGGCAGCGCCCCGAGTTCCCCGTGACGATCGAGATCCGCCGCGCGGACGGCGCCGTGACCGGTGAGATGACGGTCGTCTGGACCCTGCGCCCCAACAGCCAGGACTGAGCGGCCCATTGGCCGGCAGGGTCCCCGTCCCGGGGCCCTGCCGGGGTCGCGGGGTGGCTCTCAGGCGACCCGGCGCTCCTCGCCGCCACCGGCCGCGCCGGCCGCCGGCCCGGCCACGAACTCCTTGAGCCACCGGCGGAATTCGGGCCCCAGGTCCGCACGGTCACAGGCCAGCCGGACCACCGTGCGCAGATAGTCGGCCTTGTCGCCGGTGTCGTAGCGCAGCCCGCCGAAGACGACCCCGCGCACGGTGCCGCCCGCCGCCAGCTCGTGCAGGGCGTCGGTCAGCTGGATCTCGCCGCCCCGGCCCGGCGGGGTGCGCTCCAGGACGTCGAAGACCGCCGGGTCCAGGACGTAGCGGCCGATGACCGCGTACCGGCTCGGCGCGGTCCCCGGCGCCGGCTTCTCCACCAGCCCGGTGACCCGGACGACGCCCTCCTCGCCGGTCGGCTCGACCGCCGCGCAGCCGTAGAGGTGGATCTGCTCCGGATCGACCTCCATCAGCGCGACCACGCTGCCCTCGTGGCGCTCGCGTACGTCCAGCATGCGGCTCAGCAGGGTCTCGCGCGGGTCTATCAGGTCGTCACCGAGCAGCACCGCGAACGGCTGGTCCCCGACGTGGTGGCGGGCGCACAGCACGGCGTGGCCGAGGCCGAGCGGATCGCCCTGGCGGATGTGGTGGATGTCGGCGAGCCGGGCGGGGTCGCGTACGGCGTCCAGGCGCACGGTGTCACCCTTGGCGGCCAACGCCTGCTCCAGCTCGAAGGCGTTGTCGAAGTGGTCCTCGATGGCCCGCTTGTGCCGGCCGGTGACCATCAGGACGTCCTCGAGGCCGGCCGCGGCGGCCTCCTCGACCACGTACTGGATGGCCGGCTTGTCGACGACCGGCAGCATCTCCTTCGGCGTGGCCTTCGTCGCGGGCAGGAACCGGGTGCCGAGTCCGGCCGCCGGCACGACGGCCTTGCGCACGGCACGGGGGGTCCCGGAGGCCGCTGTGGAGTGGGGAGCGATCATGCGGCCCATGCTGGAGCACGCGGATGAGAGTGCGCCCGGAGAAACATGGGAACCGGCTGTGGACGGTGCGACAGAACCGGCGACAGGGCTGTACCGACGGTAACCCCCGGTTAATTTCCTGACTTTGAAGTCACGTCAATCCATCTTCTTGTTTCCTGTGAGGTGCGTGTGCGAAGGTGAGCCTCCCCGCGGGAACTATCACTGCTTTCCACAGAACGGCATTACGTGTGCGGTTCTGCGGCTGGAAAGGAAATGGTTCCGTGCAGTCCCCCTACCCCCCACCCCCGCCGTACCCGCCCCTGCCCGGTCCGGGCGGGGAGTCCGACCGTGACCTGCTCGCCCGGCTGAGCGGCCCGCACGCCGCCCGCCACCGTGCCGTCGCCCTGCTCCTCGCCCGACACTGGCGGGCCGCGCGCGACTACGCCGTCGTCTGCCTGGCCTCCTACGGGTCCGCCGCCCCGCTCGTGGCCACCGCTGCCTTCCACGAGGTGCTCGACCGTACGGCGGGCGGCGCAGTCGGCGGCGCCCTGCGCCCGCACCTGCTGGTCGCCGTGCGCGACACCGTCCGTGCCTGGGCCGCGGACGAGGAGACCTGCACGGCTCTGCCGGAATTGCGTCGCCCCACCGGGGGCCGCGGACTACGCGCCACAAAGCCCGGAACGCCGGAAAGGCGACGGCTTGCAGAACGCGCTTTCCGCGCCCTTCCGGCCGCCTCGCAATGCCTTCTGTGGCACACCGAGGTGGAAGCGGAGCCGATAAACATACCCGCTGGTCTGTTGGGCATCGCACCGGCGACCGCGAGGGCCGCCCTGGAACGGGCTCGCGAGCAATTCCGTGCGAGCTGCGTGCGTGCCCACCGGGAACTCGCGCCGACGAATGAATGCCGTTTCTACAACCGCCTCCTCGACGTCCCCCTGCGCCGTGGCGGCGCCCTGTTGCCCGATGTCCGGCAGCATCTGACGGTGTGCCCGTACTGCCGGCACGCCGCCGACACCATCAGCCAGTTCGAGGGCGGCCTGGGCCTCCTGCTCGCCGAGGCCGTGCTCGGCTGGGGCGCCCGCCGCTATCTCGACTCGCGCCCCGGCCGCGGTGCCGGCGAGGAACGGTCGTCCGGGGCGGAGGGTCGGGTGGGAACTCCGGCGGGCGCCGGCGGCCGGCACCGCACCGGGTCCGTGGGCCGTCGGCGTACGGTGCTGCTCGTGGGCGCCGGACTGGCCTCGCTCGCGCTCCTCGCCACCGTCCTCGTGGCGAGGAGCTGGTCCGATGACAACGGTGTCCCGACGCCCGGCGCCACATGGGGTGCCCCGGTCGGCGCCACGGGTCACCGCGGCGGCGGTGGCGCGGGTGGTCGCAGGGGCAGGGGCCGGCCGGGGGACGCGGGCGGTGGTGGTGCCGGCGGCCCGAGCGATTCCGGAGACGGCGGTCGCCCGGGCGGTCCGGGAGGCGCGGGTGACCCGAGCGGCACGGGCCTTCGCCGCCTCGGCAACGCGCCGTCCGTCGCGTCCGCCGGGAGGGCCGACGCATCGGGTGATCCGGTCGAAGTCGGCCATGGCGGGCTGCGGGTGGTCGCCTCCGCGCGCTGCCCGGATGTGCGTGCGGGAGGGCACGAGGCGGGTGTCGGGGTCCGCCTCGCGCCGTGCCCGTCCGCCGCATCCCGGCAGCCGGCGCACCGGGACGGCGGACTGCTGCGCGCCGCCGCCGGCCCGTCCCGGTGCCTGGCCGCCGGTACCGGGACGCAGGGCGCCGCGCCGGCCGACTGCGTCGTGCGCGTCGGAGAGGTGGCGTACGGCGTCACCGTGCGCGGCGAGACGGTGCTCCGCGGGCGCCAGGGGCCTGCGCTGCCCCCGGTGGCCGGCGAACCGGTCGGACGGGGTGGAAGTGGCGCGGCGGGCCGGATCGCGGGGGCCGCGGTGGGCGTCTGGGTCGAGTGAGGAGGAGAGCGCGGGGAGGAGGGCGGGGGTGGGGTCCGGTGGTGGTGGGGGGTGGGGGGGGGCGAGGTGCCCGGGCCGAGGGGTGAGGGTCTGGTGGTGGGCCCACGGGTGCCGGTGAGGGGCTGGTGGCGGGCCCACGGGTGCCGGGTGGGCCGGGCGGGGCGGTGTGGGGGTGACCCGCGGGGGCCGGTCCGCGGGGGCGGCTGCGGCGGGGGAGGGGGCCGGGGCGCCGGGACCCGCGCCGGTCACGGCCGCCGGGGTCGTCCCGGCTCGGCTTCCGCCTGCGGTGCGCCACACGCCGTGGACGCTGTCCCTGGACAGGTCGGCGGCCCGGACGCGGACCCCTACGGCCGTGGGTGCGCTGCTCGGCCGCCGAAGCGGGATCGAGCCACCGGCGGACGTCACCCGGAATTTACAGACGTCCCGTGACTGACTCCGGGGTGCTGCGCGCACAGGGACGTGCGGTGGAACGGCGCGCGCTTTGCCGGGCTTGAGGTGGTGTGGTGTGGGGGCCGGGGCCACTGCGCGGCCGGTGCCCGTGACGGGATTCACCGCGTTTCCGGCGCTTACTGGGGAATTCGATCACCTGGCCGGATCGGGGCCACCGGCGGGGAAATGGGCGTGACGTCATTGACCCGTGAGTAACACCTCGCTAGGTTCCGGTGCCCTCGCACCAGAGAGTTCCGCTGCGCACACCCCCACCATGCTGTCTCGCCGATCGTGTCGGAGCATCATGACTTCCCCTGCGCACGCCCGTGACCTGATCCTCTGCGTCACCCCTTTCGGCGAACCCGATGCCGGGCTCGCGGCCGCCGCCAGTGCCGCCGGCGGGCTCGGCGTTCTCGACCTCGGCAGCGGGGACCGAAGATCCCGCGAGGAGCTGTCCCGGCTGGAACGAACGGCGCCAGGGCCCTTCGGCGTGCGGGTGACCGGGCGCTGCACCCTGACACCGGCCGAGGTCGCAGACGCCCCGGACCTCGTGGTCCTCACTCCCGACGCGCCCTGGAAGCCCAGCGAACTCACCTCGTCCTTCCGGGTGTTGGCAGAGGTCACCGATCTGGAACAGGCGCGGGCGGCCGTCCGTGCCGGTGCCCGCGGGCTGATCGCGAGGGGGGGCGAGAGCGGCGGCCGGGTGGGCGAGCTGAGCACCTACGTCCTGCTTCAACTGCTACTCGGCGACGGGGAGTTGGCTGAGGTCCCGGTCTGGGCCTGCGGCGGCATCGGCCCGCGTACGGCGGCGGCCGCCGTGGCGGGTGGGGCGGCCGGTGTCGTCCTCGACAGCCAACTGGCCCTGCTGGCCGAGTCGGCGCTGCCCGAGACGGTTCGCGCCGCGCTGCGCAACCTGGACGGTTCGGAGACGGTCGTGCTGGGTGGCCACCGGGTGCTCGCACGTCGTGGACCCGGCGCCCCCCAGGTGTCCGCCGACGAGGATCCGGAAGCGGTCGCGGCCCTCCTCGGAGCGGACGGTTCCCCTGGCCGACTGCTCCCGGTGGGCCAGGACGGCTTCCTCGCCGCCCGGTTCGCCGACCGCTGGGGCAACGTACGCCATGTGGTGCGCGAGATGTCGGCGGCCACCTGCGAGGTGGTACGCCCGCGGCTGGTGGCGGACGGTGGGGACGTGGTTCCGGGAGCGGTGGTAGGCCGTGGGGCGGGGGGTCCGGTGGTCGCTCGCGCGGTGGCGGGGCCGGCGTCGGTGGCAGACGGTGCCGGTGTGGCTCGGGGAGCGGTGGTCGGCCGTGGGGCGGGGGGTCCGGCGGTCGCTCGCGCGGTGGCGGGGCCGGCGTCGGTGGCGAAGGGTGGGGACGTGGTTCCGGGAGGGGCGGTTGGCCCTGAGGTGCGGGATCCGGGAGCGGTGGCGGTTGGCGGGGTGGCGGGGCCGGGGTCGGCGGTCGTTCGCGGGGTGACACAGCCGGGCTCGGTGGCGGACGGTGACGCCGGTCCGGCGGGGGGCCGCGCCCTGACCGGTCCGGGACCGGCGGACGCACTGCGGCCCGGCTCGGCCATGAGCCGGGCGCTCGGGACCCGGCTGCCGATCGCCCAGGGGCCCATGACCCGGGTCAGTGACCAGGCCGGTTTCGCCGCCGCCGTCGCCGAGGGCGGCGCGCTGCCGTTCCTGGCGCTCGCCCTGGCCGACGGCGCGCGGACCCGGGAGATGCTCACCGAGGCGCGGGCCGTGCTGGACGGGCGGCCCTGGGGTGTCGGCGTGCTCGGCTTCGCGCCGGAGGAGATCAGGAACGCCCAGCTGGACGCCGTACGGGAGTTGCGGCCCACGCACGCGGTCATCGCGGGCGGCCGGCCCGCCCAGGCCGAGGCGCTGGAGCGGGCCGGGATCCGTACCTTCCTGCATGTGCCCTCGCCGGGGCTGCTGCGGCAGTTCCTGGAGGCGGGGGCGCGCAGGTTCGTCTTCGAGGGGTCCGAATGCGGCGGACACGTCGGGCCACGGGCGTCCTTCCCGCTGTGGGAAGCCCAACTCGCCGTACTGTGCGACTACTTGGTCGACCACAACGCCTCGGCTGGGCCCGAGATCTCAGCCGGGACCCCAGCCCAGACCCCAGCCCAGACCCCAGCCCAGACCCCAGCCCAGACCCCAGCCCAGACGTCAGTCGACTCCTCGGCCGGGATCGGTGCCCACGCCCACGGCGGGCCGGCCCGGCGGCTGGAGCTGGAGATCCTCTTCGCGGGCGGGATCCACGACGAGCGGTCGGCCGCGATGGTGGCCGCACTGGCCGCGCCGCTCACCGCACGGGGCGCCGCCGTCGGCGTACTCATGGGCACCGCCTATCTGTTCACCGAGGAGGCCGTCGCCCACGGTGCGATCCGGCCCCTCTTCCAGCGGCAGGTGCTCGCCGCCACCACGACCGCCCTGCTGCGGACCGCGCCCGGCCACGCGACCCGCTGTGTGCCGAGCCCCTTCACCGGCGGCTACCGTGACCGCGAGGCCGCCCTGCGGGCGCGGGGGCTCACCGACCGCGAGGTCTGGGAAGGATTGGAACGACTCAACGTCGGGCGGCTGCGCATCGCCAGCAAGGGCGTGGAGCGCGGCGCCGACGGCGAGTTGGCCGCGGTGGACGAGCGACGGCAGCTGGCCGACGGGATGTTCATGGCGGGCGAGGTGGCTGTCCTGCGCTCGGCGACCACCACCGTGGCGGAGCTGCACCGGTCGGTGACCGACGGCGCCGCCGACTTCCTGGCCCGCCGCACCGCGCGCGCACTGCCGTCCGCCCCCGCCGAGCCACCCGCTCCCGCACCGCTCGACATCGCGATCGTCGGCATGTCGTGCATGTTCCCGCAGGCCCCCGACCTCGCCGCCTTCTGGGCCGGCGTCGTCGCCGGACACGACGCCGTCACCGAGGTCCCGCCCGAGCGCTGGGACCCCGACGTGCACCACGCGTCCGGCCGAACGGCCTCGAAGTGGGGCGGCTTCCTGCCCCGCATCCCCTTCGACCCGCTGCGCTACGGCATCCCGCCCGCCTCCCTAGGCAGCATCGAACCCGTCCAGCTGCTGTCCCTGGAGGCGGCCCGCCGGGCGCTGGAGGACGCCGGGTACGGGGAGCGGGGGCGCGCGTTCGACCGGGCGCGGACCTGCGTCGTCTTCGGTGCCGAAGCGGGCAGCGACCTGTCCAACGCCGTCACCCTGCGCGCCGTCCTGCCCTCCTACCACGGCGACGTCCCGGCCGGGATCGAGGAGCAGCTGCCCCGGCTGACCGAGGACTCCTTCCCCGGCATGCTGGCCAACGTCATCTCCGGCCGGATCGCGAACCGCCTCGACCTCGGCGGCGCCAACTTCACCGTCGACGCCGCCTGCGCCTCCTCCCTCGCCGCCCTCGACGTGGCCTGCAAGGAACTCGTCTCCGGCACCAGCGACCTGGCGCTGTGCGGCGGTGCCGACCTGCACAACGGCATCAACGACTACGTCCTGTTCTCCTCCGTCCACGCGCTCTCGCCGACCGGACGCTCCCGCGCCTTCGACGCCTCCGCCGACGGCATCGCGCTCGGCGAGGGCGTGGCCTGTGTGGTCCTCAAACGCCTCGCGGACGCCGAACGCGACGGCGACCGGATCTACGGCGTGGTCAAGGGCATCGGCTCCGCCAGCGACGGCCGCTCACTCGGCCTGACCGCACCCCGCCCCGAGGGCCAGCGGGCGGCACTGGAGCGGGCGTACCGCAACGCCGGTGTCTCACCGGCGGACGTCGGCCTCGTCGAGGCCCACGGGACCGGCACCGTCGTGGGCGACCGCACCGAACTCACCGTGCTCGACACCGTGTTCACCGAAGCGGGTGCCGACCCCGGGAGTTGTGCGCTCGGCTCGGTCAAGTCGCAGATCGGACACACCAAGTGTGCCGCCGGCCTCGCCGGCCTGATCAAGGCCACCCTCGCCCTCTACACCGCCGTCACCCCGCCCACCCTGCACCTGGAACAGCCCAACCCGGCCTGGTCCGCGCAGGACAGCCCCTTCGCCTTCCACACCCGCGCCCGGCCCTGGCCCGCACCGGCCGCCGAACGCCTCGCCGGAGTGAGCGCCTTCGGCTTCGGCGGCACCAACTTCCACGCCGTGCTGGCCGCGCACCCCGGTGCCGCACCCCCGCCCCAGACCCTCGACGCGTGGCCGTGCGAGCTGTTCCTGTTCCGGGGCCGGGACACGGCCGCGGCCCACCGGACGGTGACGGAGATCCTCCGGGCCGCCGAGGCCGACGGGCGGCCCTGGCGGCTGCGGGACCTCGCCCTCGCCGCCGCGCGCCGCGCCGACACCACCCACGAACCGGTACGGGCCGCGGTCGTGGCCCGCGACATCGAGCACCTGATCGGCCTGCTGCGCCGGGTCCTCGCCGGGGAACACGATCCGGCCGCCGGGATCCACGCGGGCGATCCGGTGCCGGGCCAGGTCGCCTTCCTCTTCCCGGGCCAGGGCAGCCAGCGCACCGGCATGCTCGCCGACCTCCTGGTCACCCTCCCCGGCCTGCGCCACGTCCTGCACCTCGGCCGCGCCCACGCCGACGCCCTCCACCCGCCGGCCGCCTTCGACGACACCGCCCGCGCCCGCCGGCGCGCCGCCCTCACCGACACCCGGGCCGCGCAGCCCGCCCTCGGCATCGCGGGCCTCGCCGCCCACGCGTTCCTCACCGCCGCCCACGTCCGGCCCGACCAGGCCGCGGGCCACAGCTACGGCGAACTGGCCGCCCTCGCCGCGGCCGGCGCCCTCGACCCCGAGACCCTGCTGGAGCTGAGCGTGGAACGCGCCGGCGCGATCCTGGCGGCGGCGGGCGAGGACCCCGGCACCATGGCCGCGGTCGGTGCCCCCGCGCAGGCCGTCACCGACGCCCTGCGCACCGCCGGGGCCCCGGCGTCGGTGGTCCTCGCCAACCTCAACTCGCCCGAGCAGACGGTGATCTCGGGACCTACGGCGGACGTCGACACGGCCGTACGGCTGCTGCGCGCGGCCGGACTCGCGGCGAAGCGCATCCCCGTGGCCTGCGCCTTCCACAGCCCGGTCGTGGCCCCGGCGGGGGAGCGCTTCGCCCGGATCCTCGCGGAGACGACCGTACGGGCGCCCGAGTTCCCCGTCTGGGCCAACCGCACCGCCGCGCCCTACCCCGCGGACCCCGACGCGGTGCGCGCCGAACTCGCCGCCCAGATCGGCGCCCCGGTCGCCTTCGCCGCCCAGATCGAGGCCATGTACGAGGCGGGCGCGCGGCTCTTCGTCGAGGCGGGGCCCGGCACCGTGCTCACCGGGCTGGTGGGCCGGATCCTCGGCGAGCGCCCGCACCGCACGGTCGCCTGCGAACCGACGGCCGACAGCGGTCTGCACGGCTGGCTCGACGCGCTCGCCCGGCTCGCCGTCGCCGGGCAGCCGGTGCGCACGGCCTGGCTGCTGCGGGGCCGCGACGCCGTCGACGCACTGCGCACCCCGGCGCCGAAGCGGCCCGGCTGGACGGTCGACGGACATCTCGTCCGCACCGCCGACGGAGCACTCCTGCCCGGTGCCCTCGCACCGGCCCGACGCGTCGTGGAGGCGACCGTGACCACCCACCAGCCGTACGGCGCCCCGGCCGACCGGGACGCCCTGATCTCCGAGTTCCTGCGCACCAGCCGGGAGATGATCGCCGCCCAGCGCGATGTGCTGCTCACCTACTTCGGCGCCACGCCGGGCGCCACACCGCCCGTGGCCGTCACGCCGGTGCCGGTGCCGGGACCGGCTGGGCAGGCGGTGCGTGAACCCACCGCGCCCGGCTCCGAGTCGACGACGCCCGAGTACGCCGTTGAAGAGCCGTCGAACGACGTGGGGCGGGTCGTCCTGGAGATCATCAGCGAACGCACCGGCTACCCCGTCGACATGATCGAGCCCGACCTCGATCTGGAGGCGGACCTGAGCATCGACTCCATCAAACGGGCCGAGATAGCGGGCGAACTCGCCAAGCGCCTCGGTATCGCGGGCGGCGCCGCCGTCCTGGACGACGCCGAGCTGGAGGAACTGGCCACCGCGCGTACGGCGGCCGCGGTGACGGCCTGGCTGACGGCACGGGCCGGGACGAGCGCCGAGGGCGCGGGCGAGTCGGGCGGGGTGCCGCACGCCGGCGAAGGTGCGGGTGAGCCGACCGAGGTGTCGTACGCCGACAGGGGCGTGGGTGAGTCGGGCGAGGTGTCGTACCCCGACAGGCGCGTAGACGAGTCGGCCGGGTTGCCGTGCACCGGCGAGGGGGCGGGTGAGCCGGCCGAGGTGCCGCGCGGCCGTGCGGAGGTACCGGAGCCTGCGCCCGTCCCCGGTGTGCCGCCCCGGCGTCGGGTGCTGCGGCCCGTGGCCCTGCCGGAGCCCGAGCGGGCCGGCCCCGGCCTGTCCGGCCGGCGGTTCGTCCTGCTCGGGGGCGGCGAGGGCGTGCCGGCCGAGGTGGCCGGACGGCTCGCCGGCCACGGTGCCGAAGCGGTGTGCCGGGGCGCCGGGCACCTCCTCGGCGAGTCCGACGGCCCCGTCGACGGCGTCGTCTACCTGGGCGCGCTGCCCGGCCCCGAACTGCCGGTGCTCCCGGACGCCTTCCCCGTGTTCCGCGCGGCGCTGGCCCGCGGCCCGCGCACGCTGCTCGCCGTGCGGTCCGCCGAGCGGACGGCGGCGCTGCGGGCGGCCGGTCTGGACGGACTGTTCCGCACGGTCGGCCGCGAGTACCCCGGCCTCCTCGCCCGGATCGTCGCCGTACCGGACGCCACCCCGGCGGCCGTGGCCGACGCCGTGCTCGCCGAGCTGCGCGCCCCGGCCCCTGCGGCCCCCGTCGTCCTGCGTACGGCGGCCGGCGCCCGCCACGGCCTCCACCTGGTGCCCGCGCCCCTCGGGCCACTCGGCGCCACCGGCGCCGGACCCGCCGCCGACGGTGCCGCCGAGGCCGCCGCGCTCGGGCTCGACCGGGACTGCGTCGTCCTGCTCGCCGGCGGAGCCCGGGGCATCACCGCGCAGTTCGCCACCGCGCTGGCACGCGCCTGCCGGTGCCGCGTCGAGCTACTGGGCCGCACCCCCGCGCCCGCCGCTCCCGAGGACCCGCGCGTCGCCGCGGCCCGCACCACCGTCGCGCTGCGGGCGGCGCTCGCGGCCGGACCCGGAGCGCCGGGGCCCGCCGAGATCAACAGGGCCGCCGAACGGATCCTCGCCCAGCGGGAGATCACCGCCACGCTCGCCGAACTCGGCGCGCTCGGCAGCGAGGCACGCTACCGCGCGGTCGACTTCCGGGAGCGGGACGCCGTCCTGCAGGCCGTCAAGGAGATCCACGCCGAACACGGCAGGCTCGACGGAGTCGTCTTCGCCGCCGGAGTGATCGAGGACCGGCTCATCGCCGACAAGACGCCCGAATCCTTCCAGCGGGTGTACGGCACCAAGACGGCCGGGGCCGCCGCGCTGTTCGCCGCCCTGGACGACTTGCCCGCCGCCCCCGCCTTCACCGTGCTGTTCGGCAGCATCGCCGCCGTCCTGGGCAACCGCGGCCAGGCCGACTACGCCGCAGCCAACGACGCCCTGGAAGCACTCGGCGCGGACTGGGCCGCCCGCACCGGCAACCGCGCGCTGACCGTCCACTGGGGACCGTGGGCGCCCTCCGGCGCGCACACCGGCATGGTCGGGGCGGAACTCGGCCGCGCCTACGCCCGGCGCGGAGTGGAGCTGATCGACCCCGAGGAGGGCACCGCGGCCCTGCTCCGGGAACTCGCCTGGGGCGACCCGGCGCTCCGTGCCGTCGTCCACACCGCGTCGGGCTGGTGACATGACACCCCGTCATGTTCCGGTCGCCATCGTCGGGATGGCGGTGCTGCTGCCCGCGGCCCCCGGCCTGGACGCCTACTGGCGCAATCTGCGCGACGGCGTCGACGCGATCAGCGAGGTCCCCGCCGGCCGCTGGGACGCCCACTACTACCGGCCCGGTACGGCCGCCGGTCCGGCCGTCGCCGACCAGGTGTACTGCCGGCGCGGTGGATTCGTCGACGGCCTGGCCGAGGTCGAGGTCACGCGCTACGGCATCATGCCCGCCTCGGTGTCCGGTACCGAGCCCGACCAGCTGATCGCCCTCGACGTGGCTGCCGCCGCGCTCGCCGACGCGGGCGGCATGGACCGGCTCCCCGACCGGGACCGGATCGGGGTGGCGCTGGGCCGTGGCGGCTACCTCACACCGGGCCTCGTCCGGCTCGACCAGCGGGTCCGGACGGCCGGGCAACTCGTGCGCACCCTCGGGGAGTTACTGCCCGACCTCGATCCCGGCCAACTCGACCGGATCCGAACCGCGTTCACCGAACGGCTCGGGCCCGACAGCCCGGAGTCCGCCATCGGCCTCGTGCCCAATCTCGCCGCCTCCCGCATCGCCAACCGGCTCGACCTGCGCGGCCCCGCCTACACCGTGGACGCGGCCTGCGCCTCCTCCCTGGTCGCCGTCGACCAGGCGGTCACCGAACTCCGCACCGGCCGCTGCGACCTGATGCTGGCCGGGGGAGTGCACCACTGCCACGACATCACCCTCTGGAGCGTCTTCTCCCAGCTGCGGGCCCTGTCCCCGACCGAGTGCATCCGCCCCTTCCACCGCGCCGCGGACGGCATCCTCATCGGCGAGGGCACCGGTGTCGTCGTACTGAAGCGGCTCGCGGACGCCGAGCGTGACGGCGACCGCGTGTACGCGGTGATCCGGGGCACGGGCGTGGCCGGCGACGGCCGTACCGGGGGACTCGTCAGCCCCGACCCGGGCGGGCAGGCCCGTGCCGTGCGGCAGGCCTGGCGGGCCGCCGGACTCGACCCCGCCGCGCCGGACTCCCTCGGCCTGCTGGAGGCGCACGGGACCGCGACCCCGGCCGGTGACACGGCCGAACTGGCCACGCTCGCGGAGGTGTTCGGGCCGGCGACGGGCGACGGCCCGCGGCCCGTCGTCGGCTCGGTGAAGTCGATGATCGGCCACGCCATGCCCGCCGCGGGGGTCGCGGGCCTGGTCAAGGCCGCACTCGCGCTGCACCACCGCACCCTGCTGCCCACCCTCCACTGCGAGGATCCCCACCCCGCACTCGCGGCCACACGCTTCCGCACCCTGCCGCGGTCGCGGCCCTGGGAGACGGACGCCCGGCAACCGGTCCGCCGCGCCGCCGTGAACGCCTTCGGCTTCGGCGGGATCAACGCACACCTGGTCCTGGAGGAAGCCCCCACCCACCGCCCCGCCGGCCCCACCACCGGCCCCGCTCCCGCAGACGCCGTCGATGCCACGGGGGCCACTCCTGATCGCGCCGAGGACGACACGGGCTCCGCCCACGCCGCTGCCCCCGTCGGGCCCGGCGAAGGCGCTGCCCCGAGCCCTGTCGGCGCTCACGTGGCCGAGACCGAGCCGGTTCTGCTGCTCGCCGCCGACAGTCCGGCGGCCCTCGCCGGGCTCCTGGACGCGGATGACGCCGACGTGGTCGCCGCCGGGCTCGACCCGGGGCGGGCGCAGGACGGGGCGGGGCCGGTGCGGCTCGGGATCGTCGGTCCGAACGCCAAGCGACTGGCCCTGGCCCGCCGCGTGGTCGCCAAGGGGCGTGCGTGGCAGGGGCGCGGGGACGTGTGGTTCCGGCCGGGCCCGCTGCTCGGCCGTGCCGGTGGCAGGCTGGCCTTCGTCTTCCCGGGCCTGGAGGGCGACTTCACGCCCCGCACCGACGGCATCGCCGCCCACTTCGGACTGCCGCCCCTGCCCGGCACGGACATCGCGGTCGGCGACGTGGCACGGCACGGCTTCGGCGTCGTCGGCGTCGGCCGTCTGCTGGACCAGGCCCTGCGCCGGATGGGCGTCGTACCGGACGCCGTCGCCGGGCACAGCGTCGGCGAATGGACGGCCATGGCGGCGGCCGGGCTCTACTCGGCCGCCCAGGTCGACGCCTTCATGGCGGACTTCGACCCCGACGCGGTCACCGTCCCCGGCCTCGTCTTCGCCGCCCTCGGCACCTCCGCCGACCACGTCCGCAGCGTCCTCGGCACGCACTGGCCGGACTCCGGGATCGTGCTCTCCCACGACAACGCGCCCCGCCAGTCCATGGTCTGCGGGCCCGGCGGGGAGGTCGAGGCGTTCGTCCGGTCCCTGCGCGCCCAGGGTGTGATCTGCCAGGTGCTGCCGTTCCGCTCCGGCTTCCACACCCCGATGCTGGAGCCGTACCTCGCCCCGATCAAGGAGGCCGCCGACCGCTTCCGGCTCCATCCGCCGACCGTGCCGGTGTGGTCCGGGACGACCGCGGCACCGTTCCCGCAGGCCGAGGCGGAGGTGCGCGAGCTGTTCGTACGGCATCTGCTGGAACCCGTCCGCTTCCGCGAACTGACCGAGGCCCTGTACGCCGCCGGGCACCGCGTCTTCGTCCAGCCCGGCCCCGGCCGGCTCACCTCCCTGATCGACGACACCCTCGGGGACCGCGACCACCTGGCGGTCGCCGCCAACGCGGCCCAGCACAGCGGCATCGCCCAACTCCGCCGCGCCGCGACGGCGTTGTGGGCGGCCGGCGCCTCCGTGGCCCCGGCCCTCACGTACCACGCCACCCCGGCCGCTCTCCGGCACTCACCGGTTCCCCAGCCCCCGCCAACCCCTCACCACCCGGCGACTCCGCAACGACCGCCCGTCCCCCTCGACCTCTCCGGCGCCCTCGTCTCGCTGGCCGGGCCCGAACTGCACGCGCTCCGCGCGCGGCTGCGCCCGGCCGCGCCCGCCGGTCACGCTCTCTCCGGCGGTCTGGAAGCCCTCGCCCCGCACGTCCCGGCCGCCGCCGAGCTGACCGCGCTGCTACGGGACACGGCGGACACGGCCGCGGAACTGATCGGCGCGAGCCGCCGCCGTACCCGGGCCGTCCCGGCAGCCCGGACGACCCCGGCGGTCCCGGCCGCTTCCGTACCCGTACCCGCATCCGCGCCCGCCCTCCCCGGCCCCGGTGCGGCCACCACGACCGTCCACGTCTCTCCCCGCACCATGCCGCACCTCCTGGACCACTGCTTCTTCCCGCAGCGCCCCGACTGGCCCGATGTGGCGGACCGTTGGCCGGTGGTGCCCGCCACCACGATCGTGCGGCACATGATGGACGCGGCCGAGGCTGCCGCGCCCGGTCTGCGGGCGGTCGCCGTCCACGGGGCCCGTTTCGACCGCTGGCTCACCGCGACGCCCCCGGTCGACGTCCAGGTCACCGTCACCCCGTCCGCCGACCACCCCGACCGCGTCACCGTCTCCTTCGGGCCCACGGCCCGCGCCGTCGTCGAACTCGCCGCGCGGCACCCCGCCCCACCCCCGCCCGGCCCGCTCCCGCCTGGCCCGGAGCACCGCCCCGAGCACACCGCGGCCCAGCTCTACCGGGACCGCTGGATGTTCCACGGCCCCGGCTTCCAGGGCCTCAGCGACCTCACCGCGATCGGCGAGCGACACGTCCGCGGTGTGATCACCACGCCCGCCGCACCCGGCGCCCTGCTGGACAACGTGGGCCAGCTCCTCGGCTACTGGATCATGGCGACCCGCACCGAGCGGACCGTCGTCTTCCCCGTGCAGATAAACGAGTTGAGGTTTCACGGCCCGCACCCGCCGGCCGGCACCGAGGTCGGCTGTCTCGTACGGATCACCACGCTCACGGACGCGACCCTGGAGGCGGACGCGGAGCTGACGGCCGGCGGCCGGGTGTGGGCCCGGATCACCGGCTGGCAGGACCGCCGTTTCGACAACGACCCCACGACCCGGCCCGTCGAACGCTTCCCGGAACGCCACACCCTGGCCACGGCCCGGCCCGGCGGCTGGGTGCTGGTGCACGAGCGCTGGCCGGACCTCGCCTCCCGCGAGCTGATCATGCGCAACTCGCTGGGCGGCGCGGAGCGCACCGCGTACGCCGAACGCCCGCCGCGCGGCCGCCGCCAGTGGCTGCTCGGCCGGATCGCGGCCAAGGACGCCGTACGGCAGTGGCTCTGGCGGCAGGGGGAGGGGCCGGTCTTCCCGGCCGAACTGTGCGTGCACAACGACGAGTTGGGGCGGCCCTGGGTCGCCGGTGTGCACGGCCGCGCCCTGCCCCCGCTGGACGTCTCGCTCGCCCACCGCGCCGAGGCGGCCGTGGCGATCGTACGACCGCACACCCCCCGACCCGGCCCCGGCATCGATATCGAAGAGGTCACCGCACGCGACCGGACGACCTTCGCCACCGCGCTCGGTCCGGCCGAACTCCGGCTCATGGACGGCCTGTCGGCGGACGGCGCCGATCCACCGGAGCTGTGGTTCACCCGGTTCTGGGCCGCCAAGGAGGCGGTCGCCAAGGCCGAGGGCGTCGGATTCGGCGGCCGGCCACGGGACTTCGCGGTGCTGGAGACCACCCCGGACGGCGGCCGGCTGGTCGTCTCCGGCCGCCTGGAGCGCGCCTACACCGTCCACTGCGCGCCGGTGAGCAATCCACCCGCCCTGCCCGAGCGCGCCTACGTGGTGGCCTGGACGACCGGCCCAGGAGCCGACGACGACGCACACCCCGACGAAGCAGCCGAGGAGTCCCCCCGATGAACCCGACCCACCCGGCCCCGGCCCACTCCGCCCCCGACCCCTCGCCCACCGCTGACGCCACCGCGGACACCGTGCTCGCCGACATCACCGGCATGCTCCGCACGGTGCTCGCGGAATACGGCGACGACGACGTCGTGATCGGCATGTCGACCGCCTTCAACCGCGACCTGGAACTGGAGAGCATCGACCTCGTCACCCTCGCCGGACTGCTGGAGGAGCGGTACGGGCGGCGGGTCAATCTCGCCGAGTTCCTGGCCGGCATGGAGTTCGACGAGATCATCGAGCTGACCGTGGGCCGGCTGGTGGAGCACGTGGTGTGGAGCCTGAAGACCACGCAGGCGGGCTGAGCCGTGGCGATGGTCGACGCCGGCGGGATCCGGCTGCACGTCCAGCGCATGCGGCCGGCCGACGACCGGCCCCCGCACGCCACGGTCGTCCTGGTGCACGGGCTGCTCACCGACAGCCTGGCCAGCTACTACTTCACCGTCGCCCCGGCCTTCGCGGCGGCCGGACTCGACGTGGTCATGTACGACCTGCGCGGACACGGCCGCAGCGAGCGGCCGCGGCAGGGCTACACCCTCGACCACAACATCGACGACCTGGCGGCCCTCCTCGACCGGCTGGCCGTCACGGGGCCCGTCCACCTCGTCGGCAACTCCTACGGCGGCACCATCGCCTTCGGCTACGCCGCCCGGCACCCGCGGCGCGCGGCCAGCCTGACGCTCATCGAGTCCGAGCCGGCGACGCCCGCCTGGGCGCGGAAACTCGGCCGCATCCTCGACCGGGTCGTCACCGAACTCGCCCACAGCGAGCCCGACGCCCTCGCCTGGCTCACCGCGAACCGGGGCCCCAACACCGCCCGCCTGGCCAAGGGCGCGGCCCGGCTGGCCCGTGAGACCACCCTCGGCCGGGACATCCCGGCCAGCCGCGTGCTCACCGAGGCCGGGATCGGGGCCGTACGCTGCCCGGTCCTCGGGGTGTACGGCGGTGAGTCGGACCTCGCCGACCTGGTGCCGCTGAAGCGGGCGCTGCTGAGCGACTTCCGCGCGGTCGTGCTGCCCGGACACGAGCACTCGGTGCTGGTCGAGGCGCCGGCCGTCGTCGGCGGGCACATCCTGGACCTGATCCTCGGCCCACGGCACGCGGGGGCGGGTGTCGGGTGAGCGCGTTCCTGTTCGTCGTGCCGCCCCTGACCGGGCACATCAACCCGGCCGTCGGCGTCGCCGCCCACCTGGCCGGGCGCGGACACCGGGTGGCCTGGGTGTGCGCCGACCCGGCGCTGGTCCGGCGGCTCGCGGGCGCGGACGCCGAGGTGTTCGGGTGCGCGGGCCCGGTGCCGGGCGCCGGCGGCGCCGTACGACCGCCGGAGCTGCGGGGCGCGGAGGCGCTGAAGTTCCTGTGGGAGCGGTACCTGCTCCCGCTGGCCGAGGCGATGGCACCCGGGGTGCGGGCGGCGGCCGAGGCGTTCCGCCCCGATGCCGTCGTGGCCGACCAACAGGCCTTCGCGGGCGCCCTGGTCGCCGCACGGCTCGGACTGCCGTGGGCCACCTCCGCCACCACCACGGCCGAGTTCAGCGGCGCGTACGACGGCCTGCCGAAGGTCGCCGAGTGGCTGCGCCGGAGCCTGGCCGAGCTGCGGACGCGGACCGGCGCCCCGGCCGGCAGCGCCGACCCGCGCTTCTCACCGCAGCTGCTCCTGATCTTCAGCACTCCCGAACTCGTCGGCCCACAGGCGCCGTTGGCGCCGCACATCCACTACGTCGGGCCCTCGCTCGGCGGACGCCCGGCCGGGCCCGGCTTCCCCTGGGAGCGGCTCGACCCGGCCCGTGCCAAGGTCCTGGTCACCCTCGGTACGGCGAACGCCGACGCGGGCGCCCGGTTCCTCGGCGAGTGCCTCACCGCGCTGCGCGAGCGCGCCGACCGCGTCCAAGGGGTGATCGCCGACCCCGCCGGCGTGCTGCCGGTGCCGCCCGGCGACAAGGACGTCCTGGCCCTGCCCCGCGTGCCCCAACTCGCGTTGCTGGAACGGATGGACGCCGTCGTCTGCCACGCGGGGCACAACACCGTGTCCGAGGCCCTGTGGCACGGCGTCCCGCTCGTCGTCGCACCCATCCGCGACGACCAGCCCGTGGTGGCCGGGCAGATAGTGGACGCGGGGGCGGGCGTCCGCGTCCGCTTCGGCAGGGTCCGTGCGGACCGGCTCGGCGCGGCCCTCGACACCGCGCTCACCGACCGCGCCCTGCGCACGGCCGCCGGCCGGATCGGCACCGCGTTCCGCGCGGCGGGCGGCGCCCGATCCGCCGCGTACCACCTCGAACACCTCGCAGTCCGCACCGACTTCCCGGCGGAGGGCCGATGACCGACGACGGCGACAAGAGCGGCGGGACCGGCGACGCCGGCAAGAGCGAGAAGAAGGCGCGCATCGCCGCCCTGCGCCCCGCCTACCAGCGGGACCTGGCCGCGGGTCCGGCCCGCTTCTTCGCCGCCCGTCGCACCGACTGCCCCTGGTGCGGCTCGGCCCGGCTCACCCGCCGGCTGCGCACCACCGACCTGCTCCAGCACAAGCCCGGTGGATTCACCCTCGACCGCTGCGCCGAGTGCGGCCACACCTTCCAGAACCCCCGACTGACGGAAGAGGGGCTGGAGTTCTACTACCGTGACTTCTACGACGGCCTCGGCGAGCAGCGCATGAGCGGCACCTTCGGCGGCCGCACCGCCATGTACCGCGACCGCGCCGAGGCGATGCTGCCGTACGACCCCGCGCCCAAGACCTGGCTGGACGTCGGCACCGGCCACGGCCACTTCTGCGCCACCGCCCGCACCGTGCTGCCCGGCACCCGCTTCGACGGGCTCGACTTCACCGACGGCGTGGAACTCGCCGCCCGCGAGGGCCGCGTGGACCACGCCTACCGCGGCGCGTTGCCCGCCCTCGCCCCCGAACTGGCCGCCGGTTACGACGTGGTGAGCATGTTCCACTACCTGGAGCACAGCACCGATCCCGACCGCGAACTGCGCGCCGCCCACGAGGCCGTACGCCCCGGCGGTCATCTCCTCGTCGAGGTTCCGGACCCCGACAGCCGCTTCGCCCGGCTGCTCGGCCGCTGGTGGCTGCCCTGGCTGCAGCCGCAGCACCTGCACTTCATGCCCGTCGCCAACCTCCGTCGGCGCCTGACCGAGCTGGGCTTCACGGTGGTCGCGGAACAGCACGCCGAACCGCACGATCCGGTCGACCTGCTCGCCGCCGTCTGGCTGCGCCTCGACCACGCCGCCCCACGCGAGGACGCGCCCTGGCTGCCCGAAGCGCCGGGCGCCCTGAGCCGTGCCGTGCGTACCGCGTTCCTCCTGGCCGGCGTGCCCGCACTCCTCACGGCGACGCTCCTGGACCGCTTCGTGATACGGCCCCTGTCCCACCGCCTGGGGCTGTCCAACGCCTACCGGCTGGTGGCGCGGCGGGAATGACCCCGGCCGCCCGCCGCGCCCGGCCGCGGCTCACAGGACCCTGGCCCGGATCAGCGCCGACAGGACCAGCGCCCCCGGTACGAGCGGCACCCAGTCGGTCAGCACCCGAGAGCCGATGACCGTCGCGGTGGCCACGGCCGGGGCCGAGCCGAAGGCGATCAGCGTCCACCCGAGCGCCGCGTCGACCGCGAGCCCTCCCGGCGCCGGCACCGCACCGACGGCCGTGCCCGCCGCGAGATAGGCGAGCACCACCTGCTCCCACGGCAGCTCCAGCCCGAGCGAGGCCCCGACACAGACGAGGGCGGCCGCCTGCACCAACGGCATCGCCACCGCCCCGCCCCACAACGCGGCCACCCGGCACGGCCGGGCGTGCACCTCGCGCGCGTCGGCGAGGGCGCGGCGCAGCATCCCGGTCACCGGCCGCCTGAGCGGGCGGACGACCCTCAGCAGCACCCCCGCGACCGCGAGGACACCGCCCGCGACGGCGGCGAGCGGCACCAGCAGCCGGCCGTCCGGGACCAGGTCGCCCAGCTGCCGCCAGGCCGGTGACGCGGCCAGGAACACGACCAGGACCACCGTCTTCGCCGAGGACTTGGCCAGCGAGTACAGCCCGATCGACGCGGTCGCGCGGTCCAGCGGCACCCCGCGCGCCCGCAGGAAGCGCACGGTGACGGCGTGGGCGCCGAGGCCGCCGGGCAGCGCGTGGTTGGCCGCACCGGCCGCGAACTGCGAGGCCAGCAGCCGCCCCGCCGGGAGCCGGTCCGGCAGGGCGCCCTGCCGGACACAGGACGCGGCCACCCAGTTCAGGCAGGTGAAGCCGCCCCCGGCCAGCAGCCACCACGGGTCGGCCGCGACGAGCCGCCGGACCCCTTCGTACACCACGGGCCGGTTGCCCACCGCCCAGCCGCCGGCCACCAGCAGCGGGGCGAGGCACAGGGCGAGCCGCAGCGACCGGCCCGCCGGGAGGGACGACGCCCGCCGCGCGGCCGTTCCCCGCGCGGGGAACGGGGCCGGAGCCGCGCGTCCGGCGAGCGGGGGCGGCGGGGGGAGCGAGAGCGGGGACGCGGACGATGAGGGCATGGGACGTCGTCCTTCCGCGGCGGGCCCCTCGCGGGGACCTGGGGGAGGCGGTTCGGGCGATACCGGGGGAGCCTGCCCGGCCCGCGTGACCCGCGGGTGTCCGAGAACCCAAGGTCCGGGGGCGGAACGGTGCCGCCGGGGAGCCGCGGAGGGGTGTGCGCTTAGCCGACGTTCACCGCCGACCAGGTAGCCTTCCCTTGGGACGCCCTTTACATGCGGCGTCCCTCGGCCATGGCCAGCGACAACGGGAGGAACCGGCGGTGCACGTCCAGGAATGGCTCGACTCGGTGCCCGCGGTCGCCGTGTACGCCGTGGTGGCCCTCGTGATCGGCCTGGAGAGCCTGGGCATCCCGCTGCCGGGCGAGATCGTCCTGGTCTCGGCGGCGCTGATGTCCTCCCAGCACTCCGGGATCAACCCGTTCGTCCTCGGCGCGTGCGCGACCGCGGGCGCGGTGATCGGCGACTCCATCGGCTACGCGATCGGCCGCAAGGGAGGCCGTCCGCTGCTGGCCTGGCTGGGGCAGAAGTTCCCGAAGCACTTCAGCGAGGGCCATGTCGCCACCGCCGAGCGGTCCTTCGAGAAGTGGGGCATGTGGGCCGTCTTCGTCGGCCGCTTCATCGCCCTCCTGCGCATCTTCGCCGGCCCACTCGCGGGCGTCCTGCACATGCCGTACTGGAAGTTCCTGATCGCCAACGTCCTCGGCGGCATCTGCTGGGCGGGCGGCACGACGGCCGTCGTCTACTACGTGGGCATGGTCGCCGAGGGCTGGCTGAAGAAGTTCTCCTACGTGGGCCTCGCGGCAGCCGTGCTGGTCGGCCTGGCCTCCATGCTCATCGTCAGGCGCAAGGCGAGGAAGGCACAGCAGGAGAGCGCCCGGGAGGCGGCGCCGGTCAGCGCCGGAGAGTGAAGCCCCGCCGCCTACTCGTGCACGGCGCGATGCGCCTTCGCCAGCTGCGCGTACATCGTGCCGTTGAGGGTGACGCCCTGACGCTCCTCCTCGGACAGGGGCCGCCTCACCTTGGCCGGCACCCCGGCCACCAGCGACCCCGGCGGCACCACCATCCCCTGCGGCACCAGCGCCTGGGCGGCGACCAGCGATCCGGCCCCGACGACGGCCCCGTTGAGTACCGTCGCCCCCATGCCGATCAGGCAGTCGTCCTCGACGGTCGCCCCGTGCACCACCGCGTTGTGCCCGATGGAGACCCGTTCGCCCACGCTGAGGGGAAAACCGGGGTCGGCGTGGAGCGTCGCGTTGTCCTGCACGTTCGCGTCCGCCCCCACGGTGATCCTCTCGACGTCACCGCGCACGACCGCCCCGTACCAGACGCTGGCCCCGGCGTGCAGCGTGACGTCTCCGATCACGGACGCCGTGGGCGCCACGAACGCCTCCGGATCGACCTGGGGCTCCCTGCCGCCGATGCCCGCGATCAGCGCCTGCTGTGTCATCACCGTTCTCCTCGTGTCGTCGTCCACCGGCACCGTACGGCACGGCTGGGGCCAAGATCACAGCAGGCGGCCCTCTCGCCGAAAGCGTCCGCTTAGTAACGTGACCCCGTGCCCCAGCGGAAGAACGCGTTCTCATTCCGGCGACGCCGCATAGCGCAACGCGTCGTCCACAAGGCCTGGGCGTGGGTCCAGCGCACGGGCTCCGTCACGGCCGAGCATCCCGCGGGGTTCCGCTTCGGCTCGATCGGCGAGGCCACCCGTCTCGCCTTCCCGCTCGGCACCGTCTTCGGCGAACCCTGGATCCACCTCGGCTCTCACTGCATCATCGCCGAACAGGTCACGCTGACCGCCGGTCTGATGCCCGACCTGGACCTCGGCCCCGACCCGATCCTGCGCATCGGTGACGGGGTGGTCCTCGGCCGCGGCAGCCATGTCATCGCGGACACGACGGTCACCATCGGCCGCGACTGCTACTTCGGCCCCTACGTCTACGTCACCTCCACGAACCACTCCTACGACGACCCGCACGAGCCCATCGGCAGGCAGTGGCCGCGCATGGAGCCCGTGGAGATCGGCCCGGGCTGCTGGATCGGCACCGGCGCGGTGATCCTGCCGGGCGCGCGGATCGGCCGGAACGTGGTCGTCGCGGCCGGTGCCGTGGTACGCGGCTCGGTACCCGACCACGCCGTGGTGGCCGGGGCGCCGGCTCGGGTGGTGCGGCGCTGGACGCCCGACGAGGGCTGGCAGCCGCCCTTGCGGACGCCCGCCCCCGTCCCGATCCCGGACGGGATGACTCCCGAGCAATTGCGGGCCCTGGCGGAACTGGACGAGGAGGCGGTGGCCCGACTCGCCGAACTCGAAACCGAGGGCTGAGCCGGGGGGGCGGAGCAGAGATCGAGGGGTGGACGGGGGCTGGACACGAGCCGAGGGCGGACTCGGTGCGGAGGACTGACGCCGAGCCCGGTGCCGGGCCCCGCCGAGAGCCGGCCGGTCCTCAGGGGGCCGTGCGGCGTGCGGCGCGTACCACACCGGTCGCCGCCGCGGCACAGATGCGGCGCCTCGGGGGCCAGGGTGCGGTGCCGGACCGCGGTGGCAACGGGTCCTTCAGCACCGCGCCCGTGGGCGGGCCGCGGTGACCCCGCCATGGCGCAGCCGAGACCGACCTCAGCCGGTCGCCAGGAGCAGCGTGCCGAGCAGGGCGAGGCCCGCGCCCGCCGCCTGGATCGCGCGCAGCCTCTCGCTGAGGAAGCCGCGCGCGGCCAGCGCCGTCACCACCGGGTACAGCGAGGCGAGCACGGCCGCGACGGTGACCGGGCCGTGCTGGGCGGCGACCGAGTAGGTGCCGTTGGCCGCCACGTCGGCGAGCCCCACGAAGGCCAGCGCGGGCAGCGCGGCCCAGGGGAAGCCGCCCTCCGGCAGGGCCCGCCCGCCGCGCCGGACGGAGACGGCGAGCGCGGTCGCGCCGACGGCGACATTGGTCAGCCGCTGCACGAACAGGGCGAGGAACAGCCCGGTCACCGTGGTCGAGGCCTCGGTGATGAGGGCGAAGACCGTGCCGAAGCCCAACGCCGCGACCAGTGTGAGCAGGATCGTCCGCCGCTGGACGGGCGCGCCGCGCAACTGCGGCCCGCCCGCGAGGACGACACCTGCCACGGCGACCGCGATGCCCGTGACCTGGAGCAGCCCCGGACGCTCGCCGAGGGCCAGGCCCACGCCGACCGGGACGGCCACGCTGAGGGTGGCGAGCGGCGAGACGACGCCCATGGGGCCGAGCGCCAGGGCCTTGTAGAAGGAGAGGAGCGCGACCGGTCCGACCAGCCCCGCGGCGCACGCGAACCACAGTCGCGGCCCGGCCTCGCTCCAGCCGCCGGTCGCGACGACGATCGCGCCCAGCACGACCGCCGCGATGGCCTGCGAGACGACCACGACCGTCAGCGCGGGGCTCCGCCGGGTCAGCAGCCCGCCACCGAAGTCGGCCAGCCCCCACAGCAGACTGGTGGTGAGGGCGAAGAATGCGGTCACGGCCGGCCTCGCAGTACAGTTCGGTGAACGATCGGGTACACCGCACCGTAGTTCAGTGAAGTGAACTCTGTCATCCCGCATAGTGAACCCAGCGGGGCGCGCTCCGGCGTTCCCGGCAGGAACCCCTCCTCGATGGACGTGATGTGTCGGACCTCGACCTGCTGACCCAGTCCCTGGCGCGCAACGTCAAGCGCTGGCGCACCGAGCGCGGCTTCACCCTGGACGCGCTCGCCGCCCGCGCGGGAGTCAGCCGCGGCATGCTCATCCAGATCGAACAGGCCCGGACGAACCCCAGCATCGGCACCGTCGTCAAGATCGGTGACGCACTCGGCGTCAGCATCACCACGCTGCTCGACTACGAACAGGGCCCCACGGTCCGTATCGTCGGTCCCGACCAGGCCGTCCGGCTGTGGCACACCGACGCCGGCAGCTACAACCGCCTGCTGGCCGGCACCGAGGCCCCCGGCCCGGTCGAGATGTGGGACTGGCGGCTGATGCCGGGCGAGTCCAGCCCCTCCGAGCCGCACCCCGCGGGCACCGTGGAACTCGTCCACGTCACCGCCGGCGAACTGACCCTCACCGTCGACGGCGTGGCCCACCTGGTGCCGGCCGGCGCGAGCGCGACGTTCGAGGCGAGCACCGAGCACACCTACGGCAACGAGGGCGACGTACCGATGGAGATGGTGATGGCTGTCTCGGTGCCGCCCGTGCGCTGAACCGGGCCGCGGACGGCTGTTAGCGTGCGGCCATGCGCGCACCCCTCGGAGACTTCGACACCGCGACGCCGGCCCCGGACTGCCTGGACGGCCTGACCGCCCCCGTCGCCGCCGCCGTCCGCACCTGGCAGGGCGCCGTCCCCGCCGACCACATCCTCTACGTCGACACCGATCCGCGCTGGGCCGACACCGCCGTCTTCGTGGAGCACTACGGCCGCGAGCTGCTGGAGCGGTCGGCGAACTGCGTGGTGGTGGCGGGCAAGCGCGGCGGCGAGACCACCCTCGCCGCGTGCGTGGTGCTGTCCACCACCCGGGTCGACGTCAACGGTGTCGTGCGCCGTCAACTCGGCGCCCGCAAGGCCTCCTTCGCCTCCGTGGAGACGGCGACCGGCGAGACCGGCATGGAGTACGGCGGCATCACCCCGGTCGGCCTGCCCGCCGGCTGGCCGGTGCTCGTGGACGCGGCCGTCGCCGACCTGCCGTACGTCCTCGTCGGCAGCGGGCGCCGACGCGGCAAGCTGCTCGTGCCCGGCAAGGCCCTCGCCGGACTGCCCGGCGCGGTGGTGCTGGAGGGGCTGGGTGTGAGCGTCTGACGCCGGGCCGCCGAGGTACCGCGCGGGGTCCGGGCGCGCGGCGGCGCCGGGGATCACACCGTCACATGGTGGGCGAGCGCCAGATGCGGGTCCGTCTCGCCCGGCACCGGTGCCGGATCGGCGTGCACCAGGGCGGCCGTCAGCCTCGGTACGGCGTGCAGCAGCGCGTGTTCGGCCTCGACGGCGATCGCGTGCGCCTGCCGTACCGTCGCCTCGCCGTCCACCACCACCGCGAGTTCGGCCCGCAGCCGGTGTCCGATCCAGCGCAGCCGCAGCTCGCCCACCCCGCGCACGCCCGGCACCGCCCGCACCGCGCGCTCGGCGCGGTCCACCAGCGCCGGGTCGACGGCGTCCAGCACCCGCCGGAACACCTCCCGCGCGGCGTCGCGCAGCACCAGCACGATCGCGGCCGTGATCGCCAACCCCACGACCGGGTCGGCCGGTTGCCAGCCGAGCGCGGAGCCGCCCGCGCCCACCAGCACGGCCAGTGAGGCGAAACCGTCGGTGCGCGCGTGCAGACCGTCGGCGACCAGCGCCGCCGACCCGATCTCGCGGCCCACCCGGATCCGGTACCGGGCCACCCACTCGTTGCCGGCGAAGCCGGCGAGGGCGGCCGCCGCGACCGCCGGCACGTGCGCGACCGGGCGCGGATCGAGCAGCCGGCCCACCGCCGCCCACGCGGCGAAGGCCGCCGAGGCGGCGATCGTCAGCACGATCACCAGCCCCGCCAGGTCCTCGGCCCGGCCGTAGCCGTAGGTGAACCGGCGGGTCGCCGCCCGCCGCCCCAGGACGAAGGCGATGCCGAGCGGTACGGCGGTCAGGGCGTCGGCCGCGTTGTGCACGGTGTCCCCGAGCAGCGCCACCGACCCGGAGACGGCGACCACGGCCGCCTGTGCCAGCGCCGTCGCCCCGAGCGCGGCCAGCGACACCCACAGCGCCCGCATCCCGCGCGCCGAGGCCTCCAGGGCGGAGTCCAGCTTGTCGGCGCTCTCGTGGGAATGGGGGGTGAGCAGGTGCGCGAGGCGGTGCCGCAGCTCCGAGCCGCGGGAGCCCGGCCCGTGCGGACGCCCCCGGTCGTGCCCGTGGCCGTGCCCGTGTCCGTGATGGTGCCCCTGCGCGCCGTCGTGTCCGTGCTCGTGCGGCCCGTGCCGATGCGGGTGCCGGTCGTTCACGTGGGTCCCCTTCCGGTGTGCGGGAGTGGACGCGCGGCGCCCACGGGACCATTATGTGCGTATGAGCGCACGCATGCACCTGTCACCTGCGCACCCCACGCAACCGCGCAGCCCCGGCGAGGAGCAGTTCGCGCTGGCCGCCGAGCTGCTGTCCCTGCTCGGCGACCGCACCCGGCTCACCCTGCTGCACGCGCTGACGGCGGGGGAGGCCGACGTCAGCACGCTCACCGAGGCGTGCGGCGCGGCCCGTCCCGCCGTCAGCCAGCATCTGGCCAGGCTGCGGCTCGCCGGTCTGGTGAAGACCCGCAAGGAGGGCCGCCGGGTGGTGTACTCGCTGGTGCACGGGCATGTGCGGCGGCTGGTGGACGAGGCCCTGAAGACCGCCGACCACCACCTCGCCGAGCGGGGTCAGTAGGCGGCGGCCGTACCGAGGTACTGCTCGGCGAAGGCCGCAGCCGCGGCGGGCGAGGAGAACAGCCGGCGCAGCCGGGCCAGCGTGGTGCCGGCACGGAACGGATCCCCCGACGCGACACCGTGGTAGATGTCCGACAGCCACTGCGAGAACTCCTGGTAGTCCCACACCCGGCGCAGCGCCGCGGCCGAGTAGCCGTCCAGCTCCGCGCCGTCGCCGCGCGTGACGTACGCGGCGAGCGCGTCGCCGAGGAGGAAGGCGTCGTGCAGCGCGAGGTTCATGCCCTTGGCGGCGATCGGCGCGACCAGGTGACCGGCGTCACCGGCCAGGAACAGCCGCCCGTGGCCGAGGGGTTCGACGACGTAGTGGTGCATGTCCAGCACCCGCCTCTCGATGATCCGGCCCTCGGTGAGCGGGGGCGCGCCGGCCGCGGCCAGCCGCTCGCGCAACTCGTTCCAGACGCGTCCGTCCGGCCAGTTGCCCGGGTCGTCGCCGGGTGGGCACTGGAGGTAGAACCGGGTCACCTCGGGGCTGCGGGGCATCTGCCCGGCGAACCCGCGCGGATGGACGCCGAACAGCACGCAGTCCGTGGACGGCGGGGTCTCGGCGAGCAGCGCCAGCCAGCCGATGCCGTCGTCCTGCCGGGCGATCCGCCGCCGCCCCTCGGGTATCGCGTCCCTGGTCACCCCGCGCGCCCCGTCGCAGCCCGCGATGAAGTCGCAGCGCAGCAGCCGCCGTTCACCCGTCTCCGGGCAGCGGTACGACACCGCCGGCTGGTCCGTGTCCAGGTCGTGCAGCGCGACCTCGCGCACCCCGAAGCGGATGTCGCCGCCGCGTACGTCGGCGTACTCCCGGAGCAGGTCGGTCACCAGCAGCGGCTGCGGGTAGATGTGGTGGTGGCGGCCCGTCAGCTCGGCGTAGGCGAGGCGGTAGCGCTCGCCGGCGAAGCGGAACTCGCATGCGCTGTGCAGCTCGCCCCGCCGCGTCAGCCGGTCCGCCAGTCCGCGGCGGGCGAGTTCGCGCACCGCCCATTCCTCGATGACCCCGGCGCGGGGCCGCGTCTCGATGAACTGCCTGCTCTCGGTCTCCAGGACGACACAGTCGACGGAGGCGGCCCGCAGGATGTTGGCGACGGCGAGCCCGGCGGGTCCGGCGCCCACGACGACGACGGTGCGGCTCTCGTGGTCAGGCTCGTCCCCGGGCGCCGGGCCGGGGTGGGAGGGGAAGATCATCCCCGCATTATGACGGTGTCCCGTCAGCCGGGTCGCGGCCGACGGGACACCTGGGGGACCCGGGGGACGGGTCAGTGCGCGGGCGCGTCCGTGACCACGACCTCGTCGATGCTGCGCTCGATCGCCTCCGGGTGGGAGGCGGTGGCCTTGGCCCAGTAGTAGATGCCGAGGGAGAACACCGTGATGACCAGCATGTCCCACCACAGCGGGAGGTCACCCGTGCCGCCGAAGGTGCCGAGGTAGGAGATCACACCGATGCCCACCAGGTACGGCGGCAGCCACTGCGCGGCCTTGAAGTCCAGCCGGGGCGCGTCCGGCAGGTTCTTGCGGATGGCGTACCAGGCGTACGAGCCGAGCAGGACGTAGCCGAGCAGGATCGCGCAGCCCAGGCGCCACAGGGTGTCCCAGCCCGCCCAGTAGATGATCAGGTTGGCGACCACGAACGACAGCGGCGAGATGACCTTGCCGTACGGCAGCCGGTACGGGCGCTCCCGGTGCGGCAGCCGGTCCGTGAACACGCCGTACGCCAGCGGGGCGCCCGCGTACATCAGCACGCTCGCCGAGGTGATGAAGCCGACCAGCGTCTGCCAGCTCGGGAAGGGCAGGAAGCAGATCACACCGGTGATGAAGGAGATGAGCAGGCCGAACCACGGCACACCGCGCTTGTCGGTCTTGACGAACAGCTTCGGGGCGTAGCCGTTCTTCGCCAGGCCGTAGGAGACGCGGGAGGTGGCGGTGGTGTAGATCAGGCCGGTGCCCGCGGGGGAGATGACGGCGTCGATGTAGAGCACGATGCCGAGCCAGCCGAGGCCCACGAGCGTGGCGAGACCCGCCCACGGGCCGCTGATCCCGGTGAAGTTCAGGTGGGCCCAGCCGTGCGCGAAGGAGGCGTGCGGCAGGGCGGCGATGAACACGACCTGGAGCAGCAGGTAGATCACGGCACCGATCGCGACCGAGCCGAGGGTGGCGCGCGGCAGGTCCCGCTTCGGGTCGCGGCTCTCGCCGGCCAGCTGGATGGCCTGCTCGAAGCCGAGCAGCGCGAAGATGATGCCGCTGGAGCTGATCGCGCCGAGGACGCCCTTGGCGCCGAACGGGGCGAAGCCCTCGGAGGTGAAGTTGGCCGGGTGGAAGTTGCCGATGGCGATGATGAAGATCGCGCCGAGCGGGACGGCGATCTTCCACCAGGTGGCGGCGCTGTTGGTGTGCGCGAGCGCGCGGACGCCGAAGAAGTTGACGCCGACGAAGACCGCCATGAGGACGACCGCGATGGCGAAGCCGCTGGCGCTGAGCGTGCCGTCGGCGTGCTGGAGCCCGTCGGCCCACTTCCAGTGCTCCGCGTAGCCGATCATGGCCTCGACCTCGATCGGGGCCACCGTCGCGGCCTGGAGCCAGGAGAACCAGCCGAAGGACATGCCGGCCAGGCCGCCGAAGGCGTAGTGCGGGTAGCGCGCGGTGCCGCCCGCCACCGGGAACATGCCGCCGAGTTCGGCGTGCACGAGGGCCAGCAGCACGATGGCCACCGCGCCGATCACCCACGAGATGATCGCCGCGGGACCGGCGGCCACGACCGCCTTCTCCGCGCCGAAGAGCCAGCCCGACCCGATGATGGAACCAACCGAGGCCCACATCAGACCGATCAGTCCGACGTCGCGCCGCAGACCACCGGTGTCGCTTGTGGCTACCGGTGCAGCCTGGTCGACTTTCGCCATGTTCACGTGGCCTCTCAGATCGTAAACGCAGTATTAACGAGCAAGGGGGCCACAGGCTAGGTGTGTGTTCCGCGATGTCAAAAGACCGTTAACCAAGTTTTGACCTGGGATCTTAGCTGTCTTGGGCGCACGCTCGGTCACTGTCTTGTCACTGGTCAGATGCCTCCCGCGAATGTCAATATTCAGGACCCAATTCTTAGTAGATGGAGACATTCGCTAGCGGAGGCGCGGGATTTCGATGGCCGGGCAGCGGTTCATGCACATTTCAAGCCCAGCCGCCCGGGCGCGTGCGTACGCGGTCTCGTCCACGACCCCGAGCTGGAACCACACGCCCTTCGCGCCCTTCGCCACGGCCTCGTCGGCCACCGCGCCGGCCAGATCGCTGTTGACGAAGACATCGACCACGTCGATGTCGAAGGGGATCTCCGCGAGCGAGGCGTACCCCCGCTCGCCGTGCACCGTCTCCGCCTTCGGGTGCACCGGCACGACGCGCTTGCCGAACCGCTGGAGCACCCGCGCCACCCCGTACGCGGCCCGGCTCCGGTTGTTCGACAGGCCGACCACGGCCCAGGTGTCTCCCAGCTCGGTCAGGATCCGGCGGACGGTCGCGTCGTCGCCGTACATGCCGTGGCCGTGGAAGTCTCCCCCGCTCGTGTCTCGCCCGCGCGTGTCGTCGCTGTACCTGGCCGCCATGGCCGCCTCCTCGGGTCGTGGGAACTGTCCGCCTCGGCAACGGCGCCCGCGGGGTACGGATTCCCCGGCCCGGTACCCGCCCCCACCGCCGCCATGTCCGAAGCCGCCATGTCCGGAATCGGAGCAAGATACCTGCGTGCGGCGCTCCGCCCGCCTACGCTCGCCCCGTGCTGCGCATCCTCGACGACCGAACCGGCAGGCCCGTCCCCGCCGCGCCCGCCCGCCGCGGCCTGACCCGTATCGAGGCGTACGCCTCCGGCCTCGATCCGACGTCGTTGCGGGTGCTGCTCACCGCGGACGTGCTGGTCCGCGCGCTGGAACTGACCGGCAACCCGGTCTGGACGATCCTCACGGCCCCGCACCGGCGCGCCGAACTCCGCACCGCCGCCACCGCCCTGGCCATCCGCCCCTTCGAGGACGACCGCGACCTCGCCTCCGTCCTGGGCGAGGCCCAGGCGATCCACGTGACGGCGGAACCCGCGAGCGCCGTCGGCGGCGGACCGGTGATGCGCGTGGCCCCGGTGCGCTGGTCACCCACGGCGCCCGACCCCGCCCCCGAGGGCGCCACGCCTCCAGGGGATGCCCCGGGCGCCGGCTCCCGCGCCGACGGTGCGCCGGGGGCCGCCGCGACCCATGGCGCCGACCAGGCTGCCCGCCGCGCCCCCGGGACCACCCCGGGCGACGGCACCGACTCCCCGGCGCCCGAGCGTGCCACCGAGCCTCGCGCCCAGCGTGCCACCGAGTCCCGTGCCGGGCGTGCTACCGGGTCCGGTGTCGAGGGAGCCACCGAGTCCCGTGCCGGGCGTGTTACCGGGTCCGGTGCCGAGGGGGCCACCGAGCCTCGCGCCGAGAGTGCCACCGAGTCCCGCGCCGGGCGTGTTACCGGGTCCGGTGCCGAGGGGGCCACCGAGCCTCGCGCCGAGAGTGCCACCGAGTCCCGCGCCGGGCGTGCTACCGGGTCCGGTGCCGAGCGGGCCACCCAGCCCACCTCCAGCACTGCCGGTGAGCCCTCCTGCCGCTCCGGGCTCGCGTCCCTCCTCGCCGACCCCGAGGCCCTTCGGCTCGCGCTGCTGTCCGTGCCGCGGAACGAGCCACTTCGGCTCGACGCCGCCGTGCTGGACGAGGCGGCGGGGCGGCTGGGGCGGTGGCGGCGGGCGGTGGCCGGGTGGGCCCGGCGGCCGTCCAGACCCGTGCCCGAGGCGGTGCGGGCGCGGTTGCGCACCGCGTGGGAGGACGATCTCGACCTGCCCGGGGTCCTGGCGGTGCTGGCGGACGTGGCACGTGATCCGGAGCTGGCCGACGGCGCCCGGTTCGAGACGTTCGTCCACGCCGACCGGCTGCTGGCCCTCGACCTCGCCCGCGATCTCGGGAGTCCCGCGTGAACGCGCGCGCGGGCACGTCGGGCCCGCTGCGCCGGCTGGTCGTGCTGCGGCATGCCAAGTCCGCCCGGCCCGAGGGCGTCGAGGACCACCGCAGGCCGCTCGCGCCGCGTGGCCTGCGCGACGCCCCGGCCGCCGGGCGCGCCCTCGCCGAGGCCGACTGCCTGCCCGACCTCGCCCTGTGCTCCACCGCCGTACGCGCCCGCCGCACCTGGGAGCTGGCCTCCGCCGAGTGGGGGACGCCGCCGCCGGTGCGCTACGACCGGCGGCTGTACGCGGCCGGCACGGAGGATCTCCTGGCCGTCGTCCGCGAGGTGCCGCCCGAGGTGGAGACCCTGCTGCTGGTCGGGCACAACCCCGCGCTGGAGGAACTGGTCCTCGAGCTGGCCGGCGACGGCCTCGACGACACGTTGCGGCGGGTGCGGACGAAGTTCCCGACCTCCGCGGTCGCCGTCCTCGACTGGCACGGCACCGGCTGGTCCGCCCTGTCGCCCGGCGCGGCCCTGCTGACCTGGTTCGCGGTGCCGCGCGGGCGGAAGGCGTAGCGGGGAGCGGCCGGCGCACCGCATAGGCTGGCGGGATGCAGGACGAGTACCGCACAGTCGCCCGCGCGGGCGTGCACGAGATCGAGATCAACCGCTCCCGCTTCCTGTGCGCCCTCGCCCCGGCCGCCACCGAGCAGGAGGCGCAGGACTTCGTCGCCTCCGTCCGCAAGGAGCACGCCGACGCCACCCACAACTGCTGGGCGTACGTGATCGGCGCCGACGCCTCCGTGCAGAAGGCCAGCGACGACGGGGAACCGGGCGGCACCGCCGGTGTCCCCATGCTCCAGATGCTGCTGCGCCGTGAGATGCGCTATGTCGTCGCGGTCGTCACGCGCTACTACGGCGGTGTCAAGCTCGGCGCCGGGGGGCTGATCCGCGCCTACGGCGGTGCCGTCGGCGAGGCGCTGGACACGCTCGGCACGCTCACCCGGCGGCGTTTCCGGCTCGCCACGGTGACCGTGGACCACCACCGCGCGGGCAAGGTCCAGAACGACCTGCGCGCCACCGGACGCGAGGTCCGGGACGTCCGCTACGGCGCGTCCGCCGTCACCATCGAGATCGGGCTCCCCGACGCCGACGTGGACGCCTTCCGTGCCTGGCTCGCCGACGCGACGGCGGGCACGGCGGCGTTCGAGCCCGGGGGAGAGGCCTACGGGGACGCGTGAGGCGCCTGACCGCGGGATGCGCCAGACTAATCGGGCATAGAGTGTCAAATTGCTTCGTCGTGCCGGTCGTTACGGGAGTAACCGCCCGTGATGTCAGACCCGGCCGTTAGTCTCAGGGATCATGAGACTGCTGCACACGTCCGACTGGCATCTCGGCCGGGCCTTCCACCGGGTGAACATGCTCGGGGCCCAGACCGAGTTCATCGGCCACCTCGTCACCACCGTGCGCGAGCACGCCGTGGACGCGGTGGTCGTCTCCGGTGACGTGTACGACCGCGCGGTGCCCCCGCTCGCCGCGGTCGAGCTGTTCGACGACGCGCTGCACCGCCTCGCGGACCTCGGCGTGCCCACCGTGATGATCTCCGGCAACCACGACTCGGCCCGCCGGCTCGGCGTCGGCGCCGGACTCATCGGCCGCGCGGGGATCCACCTGCGAACCGACCCGGCCGCCGCCGGCACCCCGGTGGTGCTCGCCGACGCCCACGGGGACGTCGCGTTCTACGGCCTGCCGTATCTCGAACCCGCCCTGGTCAAAGACGAGTTCGCGGTGGACCGAGCCGGACACGAGGCCGTGCTGGGCGCCGCCATGGACCGCGTCCGCGCCGACCTCGCCGCCCGCGCGTCGGGCACCCGCTCCGTCGTCCTCGCCCACGCCTTCGTCACCGGCGGCCGGACGAGCGACAGCGAGCGGGACATCACGGTCGGCGGGGTCGCCGCCGTCCCGGCGGGCGTCTTCGACGGCGTCGACTACGTAGCCCTGGGGCATCTGCACGGCTGCCAGACCATCACCGAGCGCGTGCGCTACTCCGGCTCCCCGCTCGCCTACTCCTTCTCCGAGGCCGACCACCGCAAGAGCATGTGGCTGATCGACCTCGGCCCCGACGGCTCCCTCGCCGCCGAGCGCCTGGACTGCCCGGTGCCGCGCCCGCTGGCCCGCCTCAAGGGCACGCTGGAGGACCTGCTCGCCGACCCGGAGCTGGCCCGGCACGAGGACGCCTGGGTCGAGGCCACCCTCACCGACCCGGTCCGCCCGGCCGACCCCATGGCCCGGCTCACCGAGCGGTTCCCGCACACCCTCAGCCTCGTCTTCGCCCCCGAGCGTGCCCCCGACGGCCCCGAGGCGTCGTACGCCCGCCGCCTCGCCGGCCGCAGCGACCAGCAAATCGCCCAGGACTTCGTCGCCCATGTGCGCGGCGCCGCACCGGACAGGCGCGAACTGGACGTCCTGCGCGAGGCGTTCGACGCCGTGCGCGCCGACGACGCCGTACGGGAGGTGGCCCGGTGAGGCTGCACCGGCTGGACATCACCGCCTTCGGACCCTTCGGCGGCTCCCAGAGCGTCGACTTCGACGCCCTGTCCGCCGCCGGCCTCTTCCTGCTGCACGGGCCCACCGGCGCGGGCAAGACCTCCGTCCTCGACGCTGTCTGCTACGCCCTGTACGGCTCCGTTCCCGGCGCCCGGCAGAGCGGCAGCGGCCAGGGCATGAACCTGCGCAGCGACCACGCCGAGCCCGGCACCCGCGCCGAGGTCCGCCTCGACCTCACCGTCGCCGGGCGCCGGCTGGAGATCACCCGGCAGCCGGCCTGGGAGCGCCCCAAGCTGCGCGGCAAGGGCACCACGGTCGACAAGGCCCAGACCTGGCTGCGCGAGTACGACAGCGCGGCCGGCGCGTGGAAGGACCTCAGCCGGTCGCACAACGAGATCGGCGAGGAGATCACCCAGCTGCTCGGCATGAGCCGCGAGCAGTTCTGCCAGGTCGTACTGCTGCCCCAGGGTGACTTCGCCCGCTTCCTGCGCGCCGACGCCGAGGCCCGCGGCCGGCTGCTCGGCCGGCTCTTCGACACCCAGCGCTTCGCCGACGTCGAAAAACGCCTCGCCGACCGCCGCCGCGCCACCGAGGCACGTGTGCGCGAGGGCGACGCCGCGTTGCTCGCCGACGCCCACCGCATGCAGCAGGAGGCCGGCGACGCCATGGAGTTGCCCGCGCTGACCCCCGGCGACCCCGGCCTGGCCGACGCCGTCCTCGGCGCCGCCGCCGTCGCCCGCGTCACCGCCCGCGAGCGGCTCACCATCGCCCACCTCGGCCTCGGCGCCGCCGAGTCCGCGCACACCGCGGCCCGCCGCGCCCTGGACGACGTACGCGAACTCGCCCGCCTCCAGGGCCGGTTCGCCGAGGCACGGCAGCGCGCCGAGCGGCTCCAGCAGCACTCGGGCGCGCACCGCGAGGCCCGGGAGCGCATGGAGCGCTCCCGCAAGGCGGAGGCGGTCGCCCCCGCGCTGGAGCTGCGCGAAGCCGCCGAGCGGGAGCACCACGGGGCCGCGGCGGCCGAGGCACGCGCGCGCGAGGAACTGCCCGGCTCCTACGCCGACGCCGGCGCGAGCGGTCTGGCCGCCGCCGCCCGCCGGGCCGCCGAGGAGCTGGGCGGCCTGGACGCGGCCCGGCGCGCCGAGCGGCGGCTCGCCCAGCTCGCCGAGGAGCGCTCCGGACTCGACCGCCAGGAGCGCGCCGACGAGGAGGTGCTGCGCGAGGCCGACGCCTGGCTCGACGGCTGGGACACCGCCCGCACCGCGCTCCAGGCCCGCGTCGACTCCGCCCAGGAGGCCGCCACCCGCGCCGAACAGCTCGCCGTCCAGCGAGAACCGATGAGCAAGCGGCTCGCCGCGGCCCGCACCCGCGACGCGCTGGCGGCCGACCTGGAGGACGCCACGCATCGGGCGCGCGCCTCCGGGCAGCGGGCCCTCGACGCCCGCGCCCACTGGCTCGACGCCAAGGAACAGCGCCTGACCGGCATCGCCGCCGAACTGGCCGCCCGCCTCACCGCCGGCGAGCCCTGCGCCGTCTGCGGAGCCACCGAGCACCCCGCCCCCGCCCGCAGGATCGACGGACACGTCGACCGTGCGGCCGAGGACCGGGCGCTCGCCGCCTACCAGCAGGCGGAGGAGCAGCACACCGAGGACGAACGGCGGCTCGGTGTCGTCCGCGAGGCCCTGGCCGCCGCCACCGCCGAGGCGGGCGACACCCCGACCCCGCAACTGGAGGAGCAGGCAGGGCGGTTGGAGCAGGAATACGCCCGCGCCCGCCGCGATGCCTCCGCCCTGCACGCCGCACACGTAGAGCTGCGCCGGGCCGAGCAGGAGCGCGAGCAGCGCCTCGCCGACCGCCAGCAGGCCGCCCTGCGGGTCACCTCCCGGCTCACCCGGCGCGACACCCTGGACAGACAGCAGGCCGAGCTGGAAGCCGAGTTGACGCAGGCGCGCGGCACCGCCGGCAGCGTGGCCGCCCGCGCCGCGCAGCTGGAGCGGCAGGTCGCGCTGCTCACGGAGGCCGCCGACGCCGTACGCACCGCCGAGGACACCGCCCAGCGCCTGAAGGACGCCGACGCCCGCCTCGCCGACGCCGCCTACCGGGCCGGCTTCGACACCCCGCAGGCCGCTGCCGCCGCCCTGCTGGACCCCGCCGCCCACCGCGAGCTGCAACACCGCCTGGACGCCCGGCAGTCGGAGGAGGCGGCCGTCCGCGCCGTGCTGGCGGAGGCCGACACCACCGCGGCGGCCCAGCAGCCGCCGGCCGACCTCGCCGCGGCGGAGAAGACAGCGGCCGAGGCCGAGCGGCGCCATCGCGTGGCGGCCTCCGTGCACGACGCGGCCGCCCACGGCTGCGCCGAGCTGGACCGCCTCTCCGCGCGCGCCGCCGAGGCCGTACGGCGGCTGGCCCCCTTGCGCGAGGAGTACGACCGGGTCGCCCGCCTCGCCGCCCTCACCGCCGGCACCTCCGCCGACAACGAACGCAAGATGCGCCTGGAGTCGTACGTCCTGGCGGCCCGGCTGGAACAGGTCGCCGCCGCCGCGACCGCGCGCCTGCAGCGCATGTCGTCCGGCCGCTACACCCTCGTCCACTCCGACGACCGCTCCGGCCGCGGCCGCAGCGGACTCGGGCTGCACGTGGTGGACGCCTGGACCGGACGCGAGCGGGACACCGCCACCCTCTCCGGCGGCGAGACCTTCTTCGCCTCCCTCGCCCTAGCCCTGGGCCTCGCGGACGTCGTCACCGACGAGGCGGGAGGCGTCCGCCTCGACACCCTCTTCATCGACGAGGGCTTCGGCACCCTCGACGACCAGACCCTCGACGAGGTCCTCGATGTCCTCGACTCCCTGCGCGAACGCGACCGCAGCGTCGGCATCGTCAGCCACGTCCCCGACCTGCGGCGCCGGATCCACGCCCAACTGGAGGTCGTGAAGGGCAGATCGGGGTCGGTGCTGCGACAGCGGGGCGTCTGACGGATCGTCAATTCCGAACAGGAAGAGGCACATGGCGTCGTCCGCCGATCTCGTTTGCCGCGACTGCAGGATCGTCCTTCCGGTCGGCCTCTTCGCGAACACGGACGACCCACGCGTGCTGTTCGCCGCGTCAGGGCCCGCACAGGAGGACGAAACAGCGAACAGGGCAGTCCATCGACTACATCACCGTCGACGGCGGGCTGCGGGGCGAGCCGACGCTGGCGGAGTACGCAGCCGAGGCCCATCTGCCAAGCCGTGAGTGAGCTGGTCCTGGAGGGGCAGGATGCTCGGGCGAGGGGCCGCTGGCGTTCCACGGCACAGGACCGTTACGTACTTGACCGGCTCCGCCCAACTTCTGGAGGCGCCGGAGCCGCCCGGTACCGCCGTGGATGACGAGACGGTTCTGGTGCGGCTGGGTAAAACGAGACACGCCTTGGCGGAACTCGTTCTTGCCGCGCGGCACAGCACCGGGGGAAGCCTTCACGACTTCCTGGACGGGGTGCAGGGGGGCGTCTGAAAGCGTGCCAGGGACGTGTCTGTGTACGGGAGCCGAGCCTGGCGTCGTCAGCCGTCGCCGGCTCCGGAGGCGCGGAGGGCAGCGGGGCGTCTGACGGTGTCAGCGGCCCAGGGGGCGGCGGGGGAGGGGGGAGGAGTACACGACGCTGGTGGTCACCGAGCCGAGTGCGCCGATCTTGCCGGAGATCTGTTCCAGATGGGCCATGGACCGCGCTGCGACCTTGATGACGAAGCAGTCGTCGCCCGTCACGTGGTGCGCCTCCAGGATCTCGGGCGTGGCGGCCACCAGGTCGTGGAACGGCTTGTAGTTGGCGTTCGGATAGCGCAGCCGGACGAAGGCGAGGATCGGCAGGCCGAGCCGTTCGGGGTCGACGACCGCCGCGTACCCCTGGATCACACCCGCCTCCTCCAGCCGCCGTACCCGTTCTGTGACGGCGCTCGCCGACATCGAGACGGCGCGCGCGAGGTCGGTGTAGCTGGCCCGGCCCTCGCGCTGGAGGGCCTCGAGGATGCGCCAGTCGGTGGCGTCCGGGGAATACGCGGTCATCCCGGATGGATAACAGGGAAATCCCCGGCGGGGCAAGGGTGAGTCCGGGGATCGCCCCTTCAGGGGCCGGACGCAAGGCCGTAGATTCTCAGCCATGATCACCACGACGCCGCATCACCCCGAGGCCGCCCGGACCGTGAACCCCGTCCTGCGCGTGCCGCCCGCCGCGCCCGCCGAGGCCGCCGCCTACTTCCGGGCGAGCCTCGCCTTCCACGCCGATGTCTCCGACGTGGCCGCAGCGCTCGCGGCCGGCGGCGACCCCGGCTTCGCGCTCGTGGACTCCCGCTCGACCGAGTCCTGGGACCAGGGCCACATCCCCGGCGCGCTCCACCTGCCCACCGCCCGCATCCCCGAACAGGCCGGGCACCTCCTCGACCGCTCCGTGCCCGTGGTGACGTACTGCTGGGGCCCCGGCTGCAACGGCGCCACCCGCGCCGCCCTCGCCCTCGCCGAACTCGGCTACCGGGTCAAGGAGTTGCTCGGCGGCTTCGAGTACTGGGCGCGCGAGGGCTTCGTCTACGAGACCTGGCAGGGACCGGCGCGCCGCGAGGCCGACCCGCTGACCGCGCCCGTGGCAGGCGAGTGCGGCTGCTGACGGCGGCCCGTGTAGGTTCTTGGCCCATGGCTCGATACGCGGATCCAGGCGTGCTGGAGTGGGTGGAGTCGGCCGGCGGCCCCCTGATAGCCGTGCCCGAGACGGTGCTGCCGTTCTGGGCGGGCGCCGACAGCGAGGACCTCGCCACGGACTACGACCGGGCGTGCGAGGTCGACGGGCACGTCGGCCTGCTGCCCGTCGGCGACAGCGCGGCCCTGGTGTTCGGCGAGGAACCCGCCTCCACCTCTTTCCTGCCGGAGCACGGCGCGTTCGTACGGTGGTCCGCCGCCCGCTCCGAGGACGAACTGCTCGCCGGTGTACCGGCCGCCCTTGGCGCGGCCGTGTGGGAGAGCGAGGTGCGCTGGCGGGTGCCCGGCCCGGTGCTGCTGTTCGACTCGGCCTGGCCAGGCCGCGCCGCCGACCGCATCGAGCACCTCCGAGTGCCGCTGGAGGCGGGCACGTACGCGGTCCGCGCCGCCTACGCCCAGCCGGGACCGGAGACCTGGCTCGGACTGGTCACCCTCAGCCGCCTCGGCCCCTGACCCGCCTCGGCCCCTGATCCGCCTCGGCCCCTGACCCGCCTCGGCCCCTGAGCCAGCGCGGCGACTGAGCCAGCGTGGCGACTGAGCCAGCGTGGTGGCTGAGGCAGCGTGGCCCCTGATCCGCCTCGGCCTCTGACCATGCGCGGCCCTGGCCGTGCGTGGTCCTGGCCGTTCGGCCCCTGAGACAGCGCGGCGACTGAGGCAGCGGCCCCTGATCCGCCTCGGCCTCTGATCATGTGCGGCCCTGGCCATGTGCGGCCCTGGCCATGCGCGGCCCCGGCCATGCGCGGCCCCGGCCGTGCGCGGCGTGGCCAGGTCGGCCCCGGTCGGTCCGGGCCAGGCTCGGCCGGGCATGCGCGGGCTCGGCCCGGGCGTGCCTGGCATGTGCCCGCCTGGCTGGGCTGCTCCCGGCATGCCGCCTGGTCCGGCCTGTCCCCAGACCCGGCCGGACATGCCCCGCTCGTCCCGGCTGCACCCGGCATACGCCCCGCCCCGCCCCGGCCGCCCGGCAGGCGCGGCCCCCCGGTCGGCGTGGCCGTGTCCGGCGCGTGCCGGGTGCGGCGCCGTGGTCAGTGCAGGCCGTCGAAGGCGATCTCCAGATGGCGGGGGCCTCGCAGGATCGCGTTCTGGCGGTAGGGCGGCGGATCCGTCACCAGGCGGGGGTTGTCCAGCCGGCGGGCCAGGGCGGAGAGGGCGACCTGGGTCTCCAGGCGGGCCAGCGGGGCGCCGAAGCAGCTGTGGATGCCGCTGCCGAAGCCCAGGTGCTGGATGTCCTCGCGGTCCGGATCGAAGCGGTCGGGGTCCTTGAACCGCTCGGGGTCGCGGTTGCCCGCGGCCAGCATCAGCCAGATGCGCGAGCCCTTGGGGATGGTCACCCCGCGCACCTCGATGTCCGCGATACAGGTGCGCTGCGGCACGATCTGCACCGGCGGCTCGTAGCGCAGCAGTTCCTCCACGATCCGCACCGACAGCTCGGGCCGCGCGCGCAGGCGCGTCAGGACGTCCGGGTGCCGCAGCAGCGTGAGCATGCCGTTGGTGATGAGGTTGACCGTCGTCTCGTGCCCGGCGATCAGCAGCAGCACCGAGGTGGCGAGCACCTCCATCATCGTCATGGAACCGTCCGGACCACGGCTGTTGACCAGGTCGGACAGCAGGTCGTCCTGGGGTGTCCTGGTGCGCTGCTCGACCAGCCCGGCCAGATACATGCCCAGCTGCATCCGCGCCTCCTGCGCGGACTTCAGGAACGCCTCGTCCGCCTGCTCACGGGTCTCGGGGTCGAGGGCGGCGACCAGCGGATCGACCCAGGCGCGGAACTTCGGCTCGTCCTCGCGGGGCACGCCGAGCAGCCGGCAGATCACCGTCACCGGGAAGGGGTAGGCGAACCGGTCCACCAGGTCGATCTGCCGGGCGTCCTCGAAGTCCCCGATCAGACCGGCGACGATCTCCTCCAGCTCACCGCGCATGCTCTCGACCCGGCGCGGCCGGTGCGGCGGTCCGAAGCCTTGGTTGGCGATGCGCCGGAGCCGGTCGTGCTCCGGCGGGTCGAGCCGGATGAACGACGGCGGCAGCCCGCCCGTCTCGTCCGCCTGGCCCAGTACGTCGTCCCCCGCGGACGCGAGGTTGGCGGCGTCGGAGCTGACCCGTGGATCGTGCAGCAGCGCCTCGACGTCCCAGTACGAGCTGATGACGTACGGTCCGCCCTCCTCCTCGTGCAGCACCGGGGTCTTCCGCAGCTCCGCGTACAGCGGATAGGGGTCCGCTCGGTTGGCGAAGTCGGTGATCCGGCGGAACAGCGGGGCTTGCGTCATGGCTCGTTCCTCGTCGGGCGTAGGACCGGGCGGCGGTCAGTGGCGGGCGGGGTGGAAGACCAGCTGCTGGTCGGCGGGGGAGTAGCCGCTGAGTGTCACGGTGGGGCCGTGCGTCGGCAGGGACGGGTCGGGGAACGCGGCCGGTACCGGCTGCCGGTTCTCGGGCCGCCGGTCCATCGTCGGGTACTCCACCGGGAACGGCGCGCCCCGCTCGATCTGCCGCGCGTAGAACTCAAGCCAGCGGGCGTTGTCGAAGGTCACGGCGGCGATGACGCGGCCCTGATAGCCGTAGACGCCGACGAACCGGCGCTCGGCCAGCGACCCTTGCGTGATCATGAGCTGGTCACCCATGGGCGGCACGCCGACCGACTTGATGTTCACGCCGAACATCGACGACCAGAAGGCGGGCATCCACAGGTGCGGGCGCCGGTCCGCGCCGGGGCAGATCATGTTGTGCGCGGCGGTCTCGGCCTGCGCGACGGCGTTGCCCCAGTGCTCCAGCGACAGGAACTGGTAGCCGAACAGCGCGTGCGGGGAGCGCGCCACGTCGCCCGCCACGAAGACGTCGTCGGTGACGATCCCCCGGAAGTCGAAGGCCCGGCAGCCCGCGTCGCACGCGATGCCCCGGGGCCCCGCGGCCAGCCCCGACCCGGTCAGCCACTCGGTGTTGCGCTGGGAGCCCAGCGAGACCACGACCACGTCCGCCTCGACGACACTCTCGTCGGACAGGTGCACGGCCCGCACCCGGCCGACCGAGTCGCCCTCCAGCGACGTCACCGTGACATGCGCCCGCAGGTCCACGCCGTTCTCGTGCTGGAGGTCGGCGGCGACCGCGCCGACCACCCCGCCGAGCGCGCCCACCAGCGGCGCCCCCGCGCGCTCCCCGACGGTGACCGGGAGGCCCATCTCCCGGCAGGCGGAGGCCACCTCCGAACCGGCGAACCCGGCGCCGATGACGAACACCCGGCGCGGTCCCGCCTTCAGCCGCTGGTACAGACCGGCCGCGTCGTCCCGCGTGCGCAGCACGCAGACGCCGCCGAGCCGGGCCTCGTCCTCCTTCGGCCAGGGCCGGGCGCGCACCCCGGTCGCGATCAGCAGCCGGTCGTACGGCACCTCGTCGCCGTCGGCCAGCCTCACCCGCTTGGCCGACAGATCCAGGCCGGTCGCCGCGACGCCGAGCCGCCACTTGGCGTCGATCTCCCGGCGGCGCGGCAGCTCGGTGCGCAGCGGGGACGCCACGCCCAGCAGGACGGACTTCGACAGCGGTGGCCGGTCGTACGGTTCGTGGGGCTCGTCACCGATCAGCGTCAGCTCGCCGGCGAAGCCCTCGGCGCTCAGCGTCTCCGCCGCCCGCAGCCCCGCCAGAGACGCGCCCACGATCACGATCCGGCCCTCGCGCCTGAGCCAGTCCACGTAGTCAGCGGCCATCGGAGGCCTCCTGGGCGGAGCGCGCCGCCGGCTCACCGACGAGGTCGTCCAGCCCGTCGGCCGTGATGGCCTGCACCGGGCAGGCGCTGACCGCGCGGGCCAGCTGCTCCCGTTGCTCCTCGGGGGCGTGCGGGTTGTAGACCAGCGACTCCTCGCCGTGCATCGCGAAGACGTCCGGTGCGAGGAACGCGCACTGGGCGTACCCCTGACATTTGTTGAGATCGACGACGAGCCTCATCGACGCTCCGCCCTTCGCGCGGCCGGATCCGGGCCGCAGCGACGCGCGCGGCGGCCCGGACGGTGGACATGTCCCGTTCGCCAGCATGGGAGCCCCGCACGCGGCCCGCCCGTCAGCGACCCCATCCGGGTCAACGGGCGCGTCCCCCCGACACCAGGATGTATCCGGCGAGCACGAGTGACCACGCGGGGAACACCAGCTCCGCCCAGGGCACGTTCGAGGAGGCGAGGACCAGCACCAGCGCGGTGCACAGGCCCAGCGCCGTGAGCGGGCGGGGCAGCACGCCGAGGCGGCGGCCGAGCGACGACAGGGAGCACACGAAGACGGCCGCCATCCGCATGGCGTAATCCGTCATCAGCAGGTACGCGAGGTGCCGCCCGAAGTCCCAGGAGACCGGCGCCGGTGCCGTACCACCGGGGTGCGCGACGGAGAGTACGGAACTGGCGGCCGCGGCGGCGCCGAACAGGGTGGCGGTGAAGACGAGTCCGCTGCCGAAGAAGACGGTGGCGATGAACTTGTCCTCCGCCGCGCCGATGTACGCCCGTACGGCGCCGATGAACCACAGGAAGAAGATCCCGGAGAACGGCACGAGCGCGAGCGCCGCGCGCACGGCGTCACGCCGCGCGGTGTCCGTGAACCCCTGGGCGGTGACGGCGTTCGCCCCATCGGGGATGCCGAGCCGCATGAGCACCATCGCCGCCGCCAGCAGCAGCGCGAACACGACCCCGGCCAGCCCGGCGGCCCGTGGCGCCCGCAGCGCCTCCACCCCCGCCCGCGCCTCCTGCCCGTTCGCCACGTGGAGCCACCTCCTCACCCCCCCCCGCCGACATCAGCCCCCGCTCCCCAGCGAGCCGCCCCCCGCCCGGCCGCGCCAGCGGGACAGAGCCAGACGGCGGACACCGCGCCGCGTACGGCTGCCCACCCGGACGACCGCGGGACCTCGGCGGTGGTACGCCGGGAAGATGCCGGTCGCCCGGTGCCCGGCCGGCTCGCTCGCCGGCCGGGGAATCGCTGAGAACACCGCCGATCGATGCCGCGTGAGCCGCGTCGAGTCGACGTCTCGACGGTCGGAGCGAGGAGACGCGGAGCGAGGAGACGCGGAGCGAGGAGGGGCGAGCCGGGTGACGGTCAGAGCCGGGACAGCTCGTCCACCAGGTCGTCCAGACCCAGGGAGCCCTGGGAGAGGGCCGCCATGTGCCAGGACTTGAGGTCGAAGGCGTCGCCGTGCCGCTCGCGGGCCTTCTCCCGGCCCAGCAGCCACGCCCGCTCACCGAGCTTGTAGCCGATGGCCTGGCCCGGAATCGTCAGGTACCGGGTCACCTCGCTCTCCACGAAGTCCGCCGGCCGGCTGCTGTGCGCGCGGAAGAACTCCTGCGCCAGCTCCGGAGTCCAGCGCTCACCGGGGTGGAACGGCGAGTCCGCCGGGATCTCCAGCCCCAGGTGCATGCCGATGTCCACGATGACCCGGACCGCCCGCATCATCTGCGCGTCCAGATAGCCGAGCCGCTCCTCGGGGCTCTTCAGATAGCCCAGCTCGTCCATCAGCCGCTCCGCGTACAGCGCCCAGCCCTCGGCGTTGGAGCTGACGATGCCGACCGTGGCCTGGTAGCGGGAGAGGTCCTGCGCGACGTGCGCCCACTGCGCGATCTGCAGGTGATGGCCGGGCACGCCCTCGTGGTACCAGGTCGAGACGAGGTCGTACACCGGGAAGCGGGTCTGGCCCATCGTCGGCAGCCAGGTGCGGCCGGGACGGGAGAAGTCCTCCGAGGGACCCGTGTAGTACGGGGCGGCGGCACCGCCGGGCGGCGCGATGCGCGACTCCACCCTCCGCACCCGCTCGGCGAGTTCGAAGTGCGTGCCGTCCAGGTCCGCGATGGCCTGGTCCATCAGGCCCTGGAGCCACTCCCGCACCTCCTCCACCCCCTCGATGTGCCGGCCGTGCTCGTCGAGGTGCGCGAGCGCCACCCAGGGCGTCTTCGCGCCGGGCAGGATCTTCTCCGCCTCCCGCTCCATCTCGGCTAGCAGCCTGTGGAACTCCGCCCAGCCGTAGGCGTACGCCTCGTCCAGGTCCAGGTCGGTGCCGTTGAAATAGCGCGACCAGCGCGCGTACCGCTCCCGGCCCACCGTCTCCGGGGCGCCCTCGATCGCCGGGGCGTACACGTCCCGCAGCCAGTCCCGCAGCTCCGCCAGGGCACCGGTCGCGGCGCGGGCCGCCTCCTCCAGCTCCGCGCGCAGGGCCTGCGGCCCGGCGGCCACGAAGTCCTCGAACCAGCCGCGGCCCGAGCCGTCGGTGTCCGTCCACTGCGTCAGCTGCTCGATGTACGTCGCCGTCGGCCGCGGGGCCGCGAACAGCTTGCGCTCCAGGCCGAGTCGGATCGACTCACGGTAGCCCGCGAGCGCGCCGGGCACCGCGCGCAGCCGCTGCGCGATCGCCGCCCAGTCCTCGTCCGTCTGCTGCGGGGTCACCGTGAAGATGTCGCGCACCGAGTGACCGGGGGTGTGCATGTTGCCCACCGCGCGCAGGTGCTCGTCCGCCTCGTGGATCGCGAGTTCAGCCGTCAGCCGCTCCCGCAGCAGCCGCCCGCAGCGGCGCTCCACGTCACGGTCCGCGCCGGGCTGCCGCTCCGCCTCGTCGAGCTTGGCGAGGGTCGCCCGGGCCAGCTGGGCGAGGGCCTCCTGACCGGCCGGTGAGTAGTCGGGCAGCCGGCTCGAACTCTCCTTCACACCGAGATAGGTACCGGTGACCGGATCGAGGGCGATGAGGTCGTCCACGTACGCGTCGGCCACCTGACGGGGCAACGGGCTCTTGGTCTCAGACATGCGGCCCATCCTCGTACGACGACGATCTCCGCGTCACCCGGGTTCGGGGGGATTCAGCTCTGGGCGTGGCCGGGCGGCAGCAGCGGACCGCACTCCCACTGCTGGAAGATCAACCGGGTCTCCACCCGCGCCACTTCCCGTCGCGCCGTGAACTCGTCGAGCACCAGCCGCTGGAGATCGGCCATGTCCGCGACGGCGACATGGACCAGATAGTCGTCGGGTCCGGTCAGATGGAACACCGTCCGGGCCTCCGGCAGCGCCCGGATCCGCTCCACGAACGGGCCCACCAGTTCGCGTCGGTGCGGCCGTACCTGCACCGACAGCAGCGCCTGCAGCCCGCGCCCCAGCTTGGCCGGATCCAGCCGGAGCCGATGGCCGAGGATCACGCCCGAGCGGCGCAGCCGGGTCACCCGGTCCAGACACGTCGACGGCGCGACGCCCACCTGCTCGGCGAGGTCGCGGTAGGTGGTCCGGGCGTCGTTCTGCAGCAGCCGCAGCAGATGGAGGTCCACCGGATCCAGTACGACAGATTCGGCCATTGGCCGAACGTAGCACGGTGTCCGGCTCCCGAGAACCGTTCGATGTTCACCCTTCCGCCCATGGACACAGCGAGCACCGGTGCCTACGACGGCGTACGCACCGCAACGAGAGCCCTTGCCACCGAGGCCGTGCACGCCGGCCGCGACGACCTCGCCCGCCAGGGCCTGCACGCCCCGCCGATCGACCTGTCCACCACCTACCCGTCGTACGACAGCAGGGCCGAGGCCGCCCGCATCGACGCCTTCGCCGCCGACGGCGCCGACCCGGTCGGGCCGCCCGTCTACGGCCGGCTCGGCAATCCGACCGTCGCCCGCTTCGAGACCGCGCTGGCCCGCCTGGAGGGCACCGAGTCCGCGGTCGCCTTCGCCAGCGGCATGGCAGCGCTCAGCGCCGTGCTGCTCGCCCGGTCCGCCATGGGCCTGCGGCACGTCGTCGCCGTACGGCCGCTGTACGGGTGCAGCGACCATCTGCTCACCGCCGGACTCCTCGGTACCGAGGTCACGTGGACGGATCCGGCCGGGATCACCGACGCGTTGCGCGCGGACACCGGTCTGGTACTGGTCGAGTCCCCGGCCAACCCGACCCTGGCCGAACTCGATCTGCGGGCCATCGCCCACGCCTGCGGCTCGGTGCCGCTGCTCGTCGACAACACCTTCGCCACGCCGGTGCTGCAGCGCCCCGCCGAGCAGGGCGCCCGGCTGGTGCTGCACAGTGCCACGAAGTACCTCGGCGGCCATGGCGACGTGCTGGCCGGGGTGGTCGCCTGCGACGAGGAGTTCGCGGGCCGGCTGCGCCGGATCCGGTTCGCCACCGGCGGCGTCCTGCACCCCCTCGCGGGCTACCTCCTGCTCCGGGGACTGTCCACGCTCCCGGTGCGCGTACGGGCCGCCTCCGCGAACGCCGCCGAACTGGCCCGCCGGCTCAGCGCCGACCCCCGCGTGGCCCGCGTCCACTACCCCCGGCTGGGCGGCGCGATGATCGCCTTCGAGGTGCACGGCGACCCGCACGAGGTCATCTCCCGGGTCCGCCTCGTCACCCCGGCGGTGAGCCTGGGCAGCGTCGACACGCTCATCCAGCACCCCGCGTCCATCAGCCACCGCATCGTCGACGCCGACGACCGCCGCGGCGCGGGAGTGAGCGACCGGCTGCTGCGGCTCTCGGTGGGACTGGAAGACGTGGACGACCTGTGGGCCGACCTGGCCCAGGCGATGGGCGGCCTGCCGGAGCGAGCGATGGACGCGTCCGTTCCGGGCGCCGCGAAGTCGGGCGCTGTCGGCCCGCGAGCCACGGAGCTGGACATCGCCGGCCGCACTCGCTTGGCCTGACCGCCGCAGGCTGCTGCCTCTGGTGAGCGCCGTGGGCTGGGCGCTGGCTCGGGTGGGTGTGATCGGTCCGGGTACCGGGGAGCTGGGCGTGGTCGGCCATGGTCGCTTGAGCTGGCTGTCACCGGCTGGGTGCCGCGGGGCGGGGTGCCGCCGGCCATGGGTCGCCTGGGTTGGCTGTCACCGGCTGGGTGCCGTGAGGGTGAGGGCGGTCGGTCATGGTCGCCTCGGGTGCGTGGCCTGATGAGGGCTGTGGCGGAGGCGGTGCCGGCGGGGGGTGCCGGGTCCGATGGGCCGCCGGCGCGGCGGAGCTGCGGCTGGGTCCAGGTGCGGACGGCCCGGTGCCGGACGCACCGGGCCGTTGTGCCGCGTGACCGGCGTCAGTCGTGCCGGGCCGGGTCGCCGAGGTGGCAGCGGCCGGCGTCGTACGGTGCCCCGGAGCCGGCCGGGGCCGGGTCCAGGCGGGCCGTGATGACCAGGGTGCCCTCTTCCACCTGGTAGTCCAGTGGCAGCCCGAGGCCGCGCATCGCGGCGACCATGCCGGTGTTGGACGCCTGCGTCACGGCGTACACGCTCGCGCAGCCGGCCTCCTCGGCCATCCTCACGAGCCGGCCGAGCAGTTCGGCGCCGATGCCGCGCTGCTGCCAGTCGTCCTCGATCAGCAGCGCCACCTCGGTCTCGTCGCCGTCCCACAGCAGGTGTCCGAGGCCGACGATGCGGCCTGAGGCGGTGGACGCGGCAAGCGTGCGTCCGAAGCGCGGGCTGAGCAGGTGGTTGAGGTAGCGGTCCGCGTCACCGACCGGACCGTGGTAGCGCATGCCGAGGGTGCGCGGCGAGCACCGCTCGTGCATCGCCTTCGCCGCCTCGAGGTCACCGGTGTCGGCCCGGCGGACCGTGATGTCACCGCCCTCGGGCAGGGTCAGCACGTCCTCACCGTGCGGAATGCGCGGCCCGAGCCGGCTGTCCAGCTCCACCAGCGCCCGGGCCCGCGCGAACTCGGTCGGCGTGAACGGCAGATACGGCCGCTCCACGGTGAGCACCCCGTCGCCGGGCGCCCGCAGCCGCATGACGGTGTCCTCCAGCACCCCCTCGACCGGCACCGGCACCGGCCCGGTCCCGGGCCGTGCGCCGACGGGCGTACCGGGCAGCGAGCGGATCGTGCAGCGGCCGAGCAACTGGCGCAGCGCCAACGGCAGTTCCGCCGCGTCCAGCGCCGTGCGGGTGGCGAGGCCCAGCACCCGGGTGGGGGCGTCGACCAGGTCATGGGCGTCGGCCCGCTCGATCCACGTGGACGCGCCGCCGGCCTCTGCGACCGCCCGGGTGATCGCGGCGGCCGGGAGCGCGCCCGGCGCCCGCAGCAGGAACTCGTCCACGGTGCCGTCGGCCAGCGGATGCGTCTGCAGGCTGAGGATGTCGACCCGCTGCCCGGCGAGCGCCGCGCACAGCGCCGCCAGCGAACCCGGTTCGTCCTTCACGGTCGTACGCATCCGCCACAGCGCGGTGGCCCCGGCCGCGCCGTCGGCCGCCGTGCCGTACTGCCCTGCGGGCCCGGCCTGCGGCGTCTCGGCGGCAGGCCGGGGGCCGGTATCGTCGGCCGGCGGTGCGTGGCCGTGGCGCCGTGCCCACCAGGTGTGGAAGCCCGCCGTCGCGGCGAGCGCGAGCGCCGAGATCACCAGCAGGGCGGGACCGTCGGGGCCGTGCCCGATCAGGTTCGCCACCCCGTCGGCGACCGCGACGGCGGTGAACAGGGCGGCCAGCTCGACGAGGTCGCGCCGCCAGTGGTGCACGGGTCGTCCGTGCTTCACACGGGTCACATCGGACATCTCTGGAGTCATGCACCCACTGTGCAGCAGAGGTGTTGCGTGATCACGAACGCTTTGTGACCGATGGGTAAAGCATGCTCCGCCCCTTTTGTCCCGCTTTCAATGATGCGGGACCCTGCCGCGCAACGGGGGATGACGCCGGTGCGCGGCACGGTGTGAGTGAAGCGTACCCGCCGCTGCCTACTGGCCGACGCGGCCGGGCTGGAGCGTCTGCGTGAACAGCACGGTGCCGTCGTACTCGCGCAGCCGGACCGTCAGTTCACCGCTGTGGCCGTCGATGTCGACCTCGCCGAAGAACTGGTAGCCCTCGGCCGGCGACACGTTCGCCGTCTTCGGCGCCTTCACGAACACCCGGTCCGGACCGAACGTGCCGTCGAGGTCGTTGGCCGGGAACGCGCCCGCGTTGAGCGGGCCGGAGACGAACTCCCAGAACGGCTCGAAGTCCTTGAACGCCGCCCGCGACGGGTCGTAGTGCTGGGCGGAGGTGTGGTGCACATCGGCCGTCAGCCACACCGTGCCGGTGATCCGCCGGTGCTTGATGAACCGCAGCAGCTCGGCGATCTGCAGCTCCCGGCCGAGCGGCGCGCCCGGGTCGCCCTGCGCGACCGCCTCGAAGTTCGGCTTGCCCTCGACCGGGTCGGGCACGACCAGTCCGAGCGGCATGTCGTTGGCGATCACCTTCCACACCGCGCGGGACTTCGCCAGCTCCCGCTTGAGCCATTCCAGCTGCTCGCGGCCGAGGATGCCGACCGGGTCGGTGGTCTGGCTGTCCGGGGAGTTGGCGTCGCGGTAGGTGCGCATGTCGAGCACGAACACGTCGAGCAGCGGGCCGTGGTTCACGACACGGTAGATCCGGCCGTCGGGGCGGCCGCTGATCGTGGAGATCGGGAAGTACTCGGAGAAGGCCCGCCGCGAGCGCAGTGCCAGGTCGTCGAGCTTCGTGCCGGCCGGGTAGGGGGTGCCGGTGCCGATCACCTCGCCCGGGTACCAGTTGTTGCGGACCTCGTGGTCGTCCCACTGGATGATGTTCGGCACCTGGGCGTTGAACCGGCGCAGCGCCTCGTCCAGCAGGTTGTAGCGGAAGTTGCCCCGGTAGTCGGCCAGGGTGGTCGCGACGTGCGACTTCTCCTCGGTCGTGATGCTGCGGTAGACGCCGCCGTCGGGCAGGGCGGCGCTCGGCGCGATGGGGCCGTCGGCGTAGATGTTGTCGCCGCTGCACAGGAAGAAGTCCGGGTCGACCTTGGCCATGGCGTCGAAGATCCGGTAGCCGCCGATGGACTCGTTGATGCCCCAGCCCTGTCCGGCGAGGTCGCCCGACCAGACGAACCTCACGCCGTGGCGCCGCTCGGCGGGCGCGGTGCGGAAGGTGCCGGTCACCGGTTCGCCGGTACGGCGCGGGTCGTCGGGGTCGGCGAGCAGGACGCGGTAGTGGATCTGCTCGCCCGCGGGCAGGCCGTGCAGCCGGGTGGTGCCGGTGAAGTCGGTGCCGGAGCCCAGCAGCGGCCCGTGCCATCTGTGCGGGTTGCGGAACGACTCGGTGGCGGCGGTCTCCACGACCATCCGGGCCGGCCGGTCCGAACGCACCCAGACCAGGCCGGAGTTCGCGGTCACGTCGCCCGCCTGCACGCCCCAGCTCGTCCGGGGGCGCCCGGAGCGGGCGAACGCCGGGGCCGCGCCGAGGCCGACGGGCAGGGTCAGGGCCGCCGACGCGGCGAGGGAGCCGCGCAGGACACTGCGGCGGCCGGGGAACGGACGGTGGGACATTGCTGTGCCTCCAGGGGCGGGATCCGGCCAGTGTGCACAGCCACACCTACTGGGGCGGCGCGGCGCACAGCCGAACCCGAGGTGAACCCGGCCGGAAGCGCGGGTTCGTCCGCGCCGGTTCCCCCGCCCCGCTCAGCGGCTGCCGTCCAGGATGACCCGCGCGACGAGCGCCGGGTCGTCGTTCATCGGGCAGTGGCCGCAGCCGGGCAGGCGGACCAGCCGGGCGTGCGGGATCAGCTGCTTGGCGCGCACGCCCTGGCGGCGCACGAGGATCCGGTCCCGGGTGCCCCAGCCCACCGTCACGGGCAGGCCCGCCAGTTCGTCGGTGAACCGGACCGTCTGGCCCGCCCGCAGCGTCGCGTCGAATCCGGCGGCCCCGACGAGTGCCAGCGTCTCGGCCACCACGGCCTCGGGCGGGCGGCGCGCGGGGCGGGCGTAGATCGTGCTCGTCAGCGCCGTACGCCCGGCCGCCGACCGCGACAGCCGCTCCACCAGCGGCAGCGGGAGCCGCTGGGCGACGACCCGCATCGCGGACAGCACCGTGAAGGCGTACCGGCGCTCGGCCTCTGACCAGAAGCCGGCCGGGGAGAGGGCGGTGACGGAGCGGACGAGCTTCTCCCGGCCCAGTTCCAGGGCCAGCAGTCCGCCCAGCGAGTTGCCCGCCACATGCGGCCGGTCCAGCTCCAGGGCCTCGAACAGGGCGCCGAGCACGGCGTTGGTGGCGGGCAGGGTGTAGCCGAGGCCGTCCGGCAGGCCCGGTGAGGCGCCGAAGCCCGGCAGGTCGACGGCGATCACCTCCCGTTCGGTGGCGAGGATGTCCACCACCGGGTCCCAGGCCTGCCGGTGGTGGCCGATGCCGTGCAGCAGGACCAGCGGCTCGCCGCGGCCCACGCGCGCGTAGGACACGGTCACGTTCTGCGGGCCGTGCGGGCCGGGGACCGGGAAGGAGACGGTAGCGGACATGGGGTGCTCCTCGTCTGGCTGCTGACGGACGCTCTGACTGCTGACGGCGGTCGGGCGCCGGCAGTCGTCGTAGACAGCTTGTCAGCAATTGCTACCGCCCGGTAGCCCCCGGTGGCGTTCCCCGGCGGCCGGCGGTCAACCCGCCCTGCGCACCTCGACGTTGAAGTCCGGGCTGCCGGAGAGGCGGAACATGGTGAGCCACAGCAGCAGGTACATCTCCGTCGCCCGCGCCGTGCGGATCCCGCCCAGGTCCACCACCCGCTCCGCCGGCCAGCCCAGCTCCCCGAGCATCTCCGTCACCCGTGCCTTGGCCTTGGCGTCCTCTCCGCTCACGAAGAGGTTGTGCGCCCCCGGCACCCGGCCGGGATCCACCATCACCTGGCAGTTGACGGTGTTGAGCGTCTTCACCACGCGCGCGTGCGGGAAGGCCCGCTGGATCCGCTCGGCCACGCTGTCGGACTCCACCGGGTCCAGCCGCGGCTCGCCGTCCTCGAAATACAGCGGGTTGCAGACGTCCACCAGCACCTTGCCGCCGAGGTTCTCGGCGCCGGCCGCGCGCAGCGCGTCGAGCGCCACCGGACCGGCCACGGCGTTGACGACCACCTCCCCCGCGCCGGCCGCCTCCGCGAACGCGCCCGCGCGGGCCCGGCCGCCCGCGGCCGTGGCCCACTCCAGCGCCACCGGATTGTCCTTGGTGCGCGACCCCAGCGTCACCTCGTGCCCCAGCTCCACCAGCCGGCCGGCCAGTGTGCGGCCCACCTCGCCCGTGCCCAGTACCCCGTACCGCATCGGCCACCTCCGTCACCGGCCGCCGGCCCCCGGCGGTCCGCGGTCATTGTGATCCGGATCTCCGCCGGACCGGCCGATTCCGTCCGGCGCGTGTCGGCGGGCGGGAGCGGCCGGAACTGGACAAGCCCGGCGCGGGTCGGATGGGATGGACCGGTGAGCGCCGACACCGCGACCGACGTCTTCGAAGAACACCGGCCCCTGCTCATGGGAGTCGCCTACCGCATGCTCGGCCGCGTCGCCGACGCCGAGGACGTCGTCCAGGACGCCTGGCTGCGCTGGTCCGGTGCCGACCGCGCCGAGGTCCGCGAACCGGGCGCCTACCTGGTGCGCGTCACCACCCGCCTCGCCATCGACCGGCTGCGCCAGGTGAGGGCGCGCGGCGAGGCGTACGTCGGACCGTGGCTGCCGGAGCCGTACGTCACCGAGTCGGGGGCCACCGCGCCGGACGCGGCGGACCGCGCCGTGCTCGCCGACAGCGTCTCCTTCGCCGTCCTCGTCGTCCTGGAGTCGCTCTCCCCGCTGGAACGCGCCGTCTTCGTGCTCCGGGAGGCGTTCGGCTATCCGTACGCCGAGATCGCCGAGCTGCTCGACCGCGGCGAGGCGGCGGTACGGCAGCTCGCCGGGCGGGCCCGCCGGCACGTCGACGAACGGCGGCCGCGCTACGAGGTCGACCCCGCCCGGCGCCGCGAGCTGACCGAGCGCTTCCTCGTCGCCGCGTCGGACGGCGACCTCGACGGGCTCATGGCCCTGCTCGCCCCCGACGTCCGCCTGGTCGGCGACAGCGGAGGCAAGGCCAAGGCACCCGCGCGGATCGTGCACAGCGCCGACAAGGTCGGCCGCTTCCTGGCCGCCGTCGTACCGCAGGCCGCGCCGCCCCTGGCGTACCGCTTCCTGGAGGCCAACGGCGGTCCCGCCGTGCTGGTCCTGGACGGCGGCAAGCCCGACAGCCTGTTCCAGCTCGAGATCAGCGACGGCCGGGTCACGACGGTCTACATCGTCCGCAACCCGGACAAGCTGCGGCACCTCCCCACCCGCTGACCGGGCGCCGCGCCCGCCGCGCACGCCCCCGTCCCGCGACGGGGGCTTTGCCGTGATGTCACAGCCACGCGCGCGTGCGAACGCCTCGTGAACGCTGCGCGGCAGCGTCCCGCTGCGTTCCCCGAGGGAACGACGATTGGTCTTGACCAAGGGTGACGGCCGCCCTATGGTCACAGAGAAGTGCAACAACCTTTAATAAACAAGGGCGCTAAAAGCCGCCGGACCACGGCTCTTGCGGAGGACAGGGTGGGGACCACGCAGCTGGAATCGGTGCCGGAACCGAAGTACTGGCACCTCAAGACCGTGCTCAGCGAGGCACTGGACTCCGAGTTCTCGGTCGGCGAGATCCTGCCCAACGAGCGTGACCTCGCCGCCCGGTTCGGCGTGGCCCGCGCCACGCTCCGCCAGGCCCTCGAACAGCTGGAGCTGGAGGGCCGGCTCCAGCGCCGCCGCGGGGTCGGTACGACCGTGGCGCCGCCGCGTGTCGGCGTGGCCGTCGGCACCGAGCGGCACGCCTGGCCGGGCGCCGCCGGGGACGCCTGGCAGCCCGTCGACTGCGACCGGGCCGTGCCGCCCGCCGCCGTCGCCGCGGCCCTGGAGACCGCCGCCGACGAGCCCGTCCACACCGTGCGGCGCTCCCGGACGTCCCACGGCCAGCGGGTCGCCACCGAACTGCTCTACATCCCGTCGTCCTCCGTCCCCGGGCTCACCGCGATAGACGCCCCGTCCGGTCCCGCACGCGCGCGTGCGGTGCTGCGCGAACTGCAGCACCTGGCCCTGGACGGCCAGGACCGCTCCGTCGAACTCGGCTCCGCCCGCGCGGACGACGCGAGGGACCTCGACCGCCTCCCCGGCTCCCCGGTCCTGGTCGTCACGACCCGCTTCGTGGCGGACGGCCGCACGACCGCCCTGTCCGTGGCGACCTACCGGGCCGACACGTGCCGGCTGACCTTCGGGGACGCGGCGGGGGTGGAGATACACCACGACCCGGAGCGGCAGGCCTCCTGAGCGTCCGCGTCGGCCCCCGCCGCCCCGCTCACCGACGGGCCGTCACCGTGCCGTCGACGGCGAACAGCTGCTCCTCCACGTGGTCCAGAGCCAACCGCAGCGCCCCCGTGGCCACGGCCGCCTCACCCAGCAGCGACAACGCGACCTGAGGCGGCCGCAGGCAGTACCGGGCCAGTTCACGGCGCAACGGCTCCAGGACACCGTCCAGCCCGGCGGCCCACCCACCGACGACGACCAGTTCGGGATCCAGGGCGAGCACCAGCGCGGCGACATCGTGCACGAGCCGCTGGATGAACCGCTCGACGGCCGCTCGCGCCCGCCGGTCGCCGCCGCGTGCCAGCGCGAACACCCCGGCGACCGCCTGCTCGTCCAGCGGATGCAGCGGCTCGTCGGTCGTGGACAGCAGGGTCTCCGGCGTCGCCTCCCGGCCGAGCAGATGCAGCGCCCCGATCTCCCCGGCCGCACCGCCGTATCCCCGGTGCAGCCGCCCGCCGATCAGCGAGCCCGCGCCGGGGCTCAGCCCCGCCAGTACGAACACCACGTCCTCGGAGCCGGTCGCCACGCCCTTCCAGTGCTCGGCGACCGCCGCCGCGTTGGCGTCGTTCTCCACCAGCACCGGGCACTTGAAGGACCGGCTCAGCCGCTCACCCAGCCTCAGGCCGGTCCACTGCGGCAGCGCCGTGCTCAGGCGTACGGTGCCGTCGGCCGCCACGATGCCCGGCGTGCCCACGCCGACCGCCCGCAGCGAACCGCGAGCGACCCCGGCCCGGCGCAGCAGCTCGGCGACCGCACCGCGCAACCGGTCCAGGCGCTCGTCCGCCGAAGCCGCCTCGTCGACCTCCTTGGCCTGCGTGCCCAGCACGCGGCCGTCCAGGTCGGACAGCAGCGCGGCGACCCGGTGCGGGCCGATCTCCAGGCCCAGCAGATGCCCCGCCTCGGCCCGGAACCGGAACCGGCGCGCGGGCCGCCCCTGACGGCGCGCACCGACCTCCTCGGCGACGGTCTCCACGACGAGCCCGCCCTCCATCAGCCCCTCGACGACGCCCTCGACGGTCGGCCGGGACAGCCCGGTGGCCCGGGTGATCTCCGTGAGCGTCGCACAGTCCGTGCCGCGCAGGGCGTGCAGCACCACCGCGGAATTGATCCTTCGCAGCAGCGAGGGATCGCCGCCGGTCAGCTGCGCCACCGTCCGTCCTTCCAGCTCGCGGGGGGTGTTGGCCGGATCGTACTCGGCCGGGCGCACCCCGGCGAGTGCCGGGCCGCGCGCACGGGAGCACCGGCGCGGCTCAGCCCGGCTCCACGAAACCCGACTCGTAGGCCGCGATCACCGCCTGGGTGCGGTCACGCGCGCCGAGTTTGGCCAGTACGCCGCTCACATGCGACTTCACCGTCTCCGTGCCCACGACCAGCCGCGCGGCGATCTCCGCGTTCGACAGCCCGCGCGCCATCAGCCGCAGCACCTGCGCCTCCCGCTCCGTCAGCCCGGCCCGCTCCAGCACGGCACGCGCCGGACGCCCGCCGTCGCCGTACCGGGCGGCCAGGCGCCGCACGGAGGCCGGGAACAGCAGCGACTCGCCCTCCGCGACCAGCCGCACCGCGTGCACGATCTCGGCCGGCCGGGCCCGCTTCAGCAGAAACCCGTCGGCGCCCGCGCGCAGCGCCTCGTACACGTACTCGTCGTCCTCGAAGGTGGTCACCACCAGGATCTTCGGCGGCCGGTCCACCGTGCGCAGCACCGCGCGCGTGGCCTCCATCCCGTCCAGCAGGGGCATGCGGACGTCCATGGCGACCACGTCCGGCCGCAGTCGCCGCACCAGCGGGATCACCGCGGCCCCGTCGGCCGCCTCGCCCACCACCTCGATGTCGGCCTGCGCCTCCAGCACGGCCCGCAGACCCGCGCGGACCAGGGGTTCGTCGTCGACGAGGAGTACGGTGACGGGCATCCGGCCAGCCTAGAGCAGGCGGGCGGGCCGGCCCGCCCGGTCAGCCGGTCGGCAGTTCCGCCCGCACCTGCCAGTCGCCCCCGTCCGGGCCGGTGCGGGCGGTGCCGCCGAGTAGGGCGGCCCGCTCACGTATGCCGCGCAGGCCGCTGCCGCGGCCGGGGGCCGGCACGGGACCCGGCAGGGGGTTGCGGACCTCCAGGGCGAGCCGGCCGTCGGTGACCGCGATCCGGACGCGCACCGGCACCGCTCCCGCGTGCCGCAGGACGTTGGTGAGCGCCTCCTGGAGGATGCGGTAGCCCTCCCGCGAGACCGGCCCCGGCAGGGCGGCGACCGGGCCGGTCACCTCGGCGTCGACCTTCGCCCCCGAGGCCCGCGCCGACTCCAGCAGCCGGTCCGCGTCGGCGAGCGCCGGCCTCCCGCTCGCCGGCCGCCCGGCCTCCCGCAGCACGCCCAGCACACGCTCCAGATCCTGCAGCGCGGCCCGGCCGGTCTCCTCGACGGCGTCCAGCGCCCGCTCGGTGAACTCCGCATCGCCCGCGGCCCGCGCCGCACCGGCCTGCACCACGGCCACGGTCAGGGCGTGCCCGATCGAGTCGTGCAACTCGCGTGCGATGCGCGTGCGTTCCAGCAGCTGCTCGGTGCGCTCCTCCAGCGCGGCCAGCCGCTCCGCCGCCGACGGTCCCAGCAGCCGGCGCGCGCAGGCCGTGATCAGCTCGCCGAGCCCGACGACCGCGCCGTACAGGGCGAGCAGCGGCAGCGGCGTGAGCAGCGCCCAGGCGCGGTGCGGGGGCAGCCCGTCCGGCAGCGGCACCCCCGACGGCGCCTGTCCCCAGGCACAGCGGGCCAGTTCGAAGGCGATGACGGGCAGCCACACCGTGGCGAACATGGTCAGCGCGCCGAGCAGCATCCGCAGCTCCAGCCACAGCACCGTACGCAGCCGGTCCCGCCAGGTCGCCGACGGCGCCTGCGCGATACCGGGCTCCGCCTCGCCCGGCGTGAGCAGCAACCGCGCCTGCACCCCCTCGCCCAGCCTGACCGCGGGCAGCAGGCCGACCGGGACGAGGACCAGCGCGGGCACCCAGGGAGTCGACATGTCGATGAAGAGCCAGAGACTGACGATCAGCATCGGCACCCACAGGTGCAGCAGGCGCGTGTACGTCGTCCCACGCAGCAGCGGGCGCGGGAAGCGGGTCATGACCACGACGCCATGGTCGCAGCCGGCACTGACAACGGGCCTCCCCCGCACGGGGGAGTGGCCCCGCACCGGCGGGGGAGGACCCGGCCGCACCGGTCGGCGACGCTGGTGCCATGACCAGCATCGACGTACGCGACCTCACCAAGGAGTACGGCGGGCGGCGGGCCGTGGACCACCTCACCTTCAGTGTGCGCTCCGGCCGCGTCACCGGCTTCCTCGGCCCCAACGGCGCTGGCAAGTCCACGACCATGCGCCTCGTCCTCGGTCTCGACCGGCCGGCCTCCGGCACCGCCACCATCGGCGGCCGCGACTACGCCGAACTGCCGGAACCGCTGCGCACGGTGGGCGCGTTGCTCGACGCCCGCGCCGCGCACGGCTCCCGCACCGCCCGCGACCACCTGCGCGCCCTCGCCGCGACCCACCGCATCCCGGACCGCCGGGTCGACGCCGTCCTGGCGGAGACCGGACTGGCCGCCGTGGCGCGGCGCCGGGTGCGGACGTACTCCCTCGGCATGCGCCAGCGGCTCGGCATCGCCGCCGCCCTGCTCGGCGACCCCGAGGTGATCCTCCTCGACGAACCCGCCAACGGCCTCGACCCGGAGGGCATCGTCTGGATCCGCACGCTGCTGCGCCGCCTCGCCGCGCAGGGCCGTACGGTCCTGGTCTCCAGCCATCTCATGGGAGAGACCGCCGCCTTCGCCGACCACCTCGTGATCCTCGGCCGGGGCCGGCTGCTGGCCGACACCCCGCTCCAGGAGTTCATCCACGCGCGCGTGCGGCCGCACGTCCGGATCCGCAGCACCGACCCCGCCGCACTGGACGACGTCCTCTCCCGCCACGGCATCGACGCCTCCCCGGAGGCGGACGGAGCACGTACCGTCCGGCACGCGCGCGTGGACGACATCGGCCGGGTCATGGCCGAGGCGGGCGTACCCGTCCTGGAACTCGCCGCCCGTGAGGCCACCTTGGAGGAGGCCTACCTCGATCTGACCGCGGCGGAGGCCGAGTTCAGCGCGCTGCCCCAGGAGGCCTGACCATGCCGTTCGCATCCGTGCTCCACGCCGAGTGGATCAAGATCCGCACGCTGCCCTCGCTCCTCGGCGCGCTGGCCGGAATCCTCCTCGTCACCACGGTGTTCTCGGCCGTCGGCGCCGCCGGTGACACCGGTTCGGACCCGCTGTACTCGGTGTTCTTCGGCGTGAACCTCGGCCAGATCGCCGCCATCGCCTTCGGTACGACGGCCGTCGCCGCGGAGTTCCGGGGCGGTGCGCTGCGGCTGACGCTGTCGGCGGTGCCGGACCGACGGCGGTGGTTCGCGGCCAAGGCCACGGCGATCGCCCTGCCGGTACTGGCCGTCGGCCTCCTCACCGGGCTGGTCACCCTGGTCGTCGGAAAGGCGGTCCTCGGCGCCTCCGGTCCTGCGTGGAGCGAGGGGCTGCGCGGCGCGGCCGGCTGCTGTGCCCAGCTGACCCTGATGGCGCTGTTCGCCGCCGGGCTCGCCGCCGTGCTGCGCAGTGGCGTCGCCACCCTCGCCGTGCTGGTCCCTTTCGTGCTGACCGTGTCCTTCGTCGTCGGTGACCTGTCCGGCGGCGCCGCCGACTTCCTGCCCGACCGGGCCGGCCAAGTCACCCTGCACAGCGCCTGGGACGGCTCCCTCGGCCCGTGGACCGGGCTCGGGGTGACCGCGCTGTGGGCGGCGGCCGCGCTGGTCGCCGGCGCGTGGCGCCTGCACCGCAGGGACGCCTGACGGCCCGCCAAATGTCAGAGGGTCCGGCTTTACTGGATCGCATGGACATCGCGAAGTGCCTGACCGCCATCGAGTCGCTGTGCGCGGCGGAGATTCCCGGGCGGCACGGCCGGCCGGAGGCGGGTGCGCCGGCGCCGGGCCACCGGACCGTGGAGTTAGCGACGAGCCAGGGGACGGTCACGGGCGACGCCGAGCAGCGGGAGCGGGCCGTGGCCGACTTCCAAGCCTGCCGGGAGGCCTTGGCGGAGCGGCTGCACGACCGCTGGGGGCGCCGGCCTCCGTGGGGTCAGCTGACGGTGCGGCTGCGCCTGAGCCGGGGCGAGGTGATACCGGAGCCCTGGTCCACCCTCTGCCTGCTCGCCGACGAACTGGACGTGTGGGAGCCGGCGGGCACCGGCCGCTGGCTCGCCGTCGGCGTCGCCGACCGGGACGGCACGGACGAGATACGGCTGCTGGCCACGGTCACGGAGACACCCCCGCCATGACGACGCGGCCGCCCACCGCCGGGCAGCCGTGCCGGCATTCCCCCGACCGTCGTCATGCGGGCCACCGGGCGGGGCCGTCGGCCCGGGTGGTGCTCCGTGGCAGGGTGAGCTGGCCCGATTGCCGTCATGCGGGCCCCCGGCCGGTGCCGTCGGTCTGGGCGGTGCTCCGTAGCTGGGCGGGCTGTCCCGGTCGTCGTCATGGGGGTTCCCGGGCGGGGCCGGTGGCTTGCGCGGTGCTGCGTGGCCGGTTGAGCTGGCCCGGTCGTCGTTACTGGGCCTTGGTCGTGGGGCTTGTGGGTCTGGGAAGTCGGTCTGTGCGGTGACGCCTAGCCGGGGGCTGGCCCGGTTGTCGTCATGGGGGTTCCCGGGCGGGGCCGGTGGCTTGCGCGGTGCTGCGTGGCCGGTTGAGCTGGCCCGGTCGTCGTTACTGGGCCTTGGTCGTGG
>NZ_JBVJMF010000015.1:43046-93194 GCF_055584345.1 Streptomyces sp. NPDC104106 | reverse complement strand
GGGGCTCTTGGGCCTGGGCTGCCGGTCCATGTGGTGGTCTGGAGCCGGGGGAAGTCACCCGGCCGGCGTCACGCGGACCCCAGGCCGGGCCGCCGGGCTGTGCGGCGATCCGCCGCTGGGGCAGCTCACCGGGCCGCCGTCACGCGGGGTCCCGGTCGGGACCGTCGGCTTGTGCGGCGGCCCGGAGCCGGGCGAACTCCTCGGCCATCGTCTGTGCCGTCCAGTGCGCGTTCAGCCCGCTCGGATTGGGCAGCACCCACACCCGGGTCGACCCGAACGCCCGCTCCTGCGGCCCCACCTGAGCCGTGCGGTCACCGAAGGCCGCACGGTACGCGGTCACCCCGACCACGGCCAGCCACCTCGGCGCCAGGCGCTGCACCTTCTCGGTGAGCAGCCGCCCGCCCGCGACGTACTCCTCGGCGGTCAGCTCGTCCGCCCGCGCAGTGGCGCGCGCCACGACGTTCGTGATGCCCAGCCCGTACGTCAGCAGCTCCCGCTGCTCCGCCGGCCGCAGCAACCTCGGGGTGAAGCCGGACAGGTGCAGCACCGGCCAGAAGCGGTTGCCGGGGCGGGCGAAGTGGTGACCGGTCGCCGCCGTCATCAGCCCCGGGTTGATGCCGCAGAAGAGCACGCGGAGGCCGTCCGCGACGACGTCCGGTACGAGACGGTCGCGGGCGGCCTCCAGTTCCGCCTTGGTGACGCGGGGAGCGCGGGTGGTCAGAGGATCGCCCCAGGGGTGTAACCAGCCGCCTCCGGACGCTGCTTGACGATCTCCTCGATCCGGCCGACGACGGTGCTTACCTGATCGGCAGCGGCGCCGGTGAAGGACAGCTTGTCGGCCATCAGGGCAGCCAGCTGCTCGCGGTCGAGCGGGAGGCGCTCGTCGGCGGCGAGCTTGTCGAGCAGGTCGTTGCGCTCGGCACCCTGCTCACGCATCGCGAGCGCGGTGGCCACGGCGTTCTCCTTGATCGCCTCGTGCGCGACCTCGCGGCCGACCCCGGCGCGCACGGCGCCCATGAGCACCTTGGTGGTGGCGAGGAACGGCAGGTAGCGGTCCAGCTCACGGGCGATGACGGCCGGAAAGGCACCGAACTCGTCCAGGACCGTGAGGAAGGTCTCCAGCAGGCCGTCGAGCGCGAAGAACGCGTCCGGCAGCGCGACCCGGCGCACCACCGAGCAGGACACGTCGCCCTCGTTCCACTGGTCGCCCGCCAGCTCGCCCGTCATCGAGGCGTAGCCGCGCAGGATGACCATGAGGCCGTTGACGCGCTCGCAGGAGCGGGTGTTCATTTTGTGGGGCATCGCCGAGGAACCGACCTGGCCGGGCTTGAAGCCCTCGGTGACCAGCTCGTGCCCGGCCATCAGCCGGATCGTCCTGGCCAGCGACGACGGCGCCGCCGCCAGCTGCACCAGCGCGGTGACGACCTCGTAGTCCAGCGAACGGGGGTAGACCTGGCCGACCGAGGTGAACGCCTGCGAGAAGCCCAGGTGCCGCGCGATGCGGTTCTCCAGCTGGGCGAGCTTGGCCGCGTCGCCGCCGAGCAGGTCCAGCATGTCCTGCGCCGTGCCGACCGGGCCCTTGATGCCGCGCAGCGGGTAGCGGCCCAGCAGTTCCTCGACGCGGCCGTAGGCGACGAGCAGCTCGTCGGCGGCGGTCGCGAACCGCTTGCCGAGGGTGGTGGCCTGCGCGGCCACGTTGTGCGAGCGGCCGGCCATGACCAGCTCGCCGTACTCGCCCGCCAGCTTGCCGAGGCGCGCGAGAACGGCCACCGTGCGGTCGCGCATCAGCTCCAGCGAGAGCCGGATCTGGAGCTGCTCCACGTTCTCGGTGAGGTCGCGGGAGGTCATGCCCTTGTGCACGTGCTCGTGCCCGGCGAGGTCGTTGAACTCCTCGATCCGCGCCTTCACGTCGTGCCGGGTGACCTTCTCGCGCTCGGCGATGGAGGCCAGGTCGACGGTGTCGAGGACGCGCTCGTAGTCGGCGATCGCCTCGTCGGGCACCTCGATGCCGAGGTCCTTCTGGGCGCGCAGCACGGCGAGCCAGAGCTGCCGCTCCAGCCGCACTTTCTGCTCGGGCGACCAGAGCGTGGCGAGCTGGGCGGAGGCGTAGCGTCCGGCGAGGACGTTCGGGATGCGGGGCTTGGCGGGCGCAGAAGTCACGTGTCCAGAGTTTACTGGCGATTCGTGCAGGCCAGCGCCAGGGCCCCGGTCGGCGGAAGCTACGAGACGCGGGTCACGTCCGGGGGCCGGCAGGGGCGTGGCCGGGTGTCGGCCGGCGCGCGGCTACGCCTGCCCCTCGTACGGCAGCAGATCCGGACGCTTGGGCGGGCGGCCGTCGCCCGAGGAACGGCCGGTCAGGCGACGGCCTATCCAGGGCAGCAGGTGCTCCCGGGCGAAGCGCGCGTCCGCGACCCGGCGCGTCAGCCAGTCCGGCGGCGGCGTGGCCGGCATCGGAACCCGCCACTGTGGGTCCTCCGCCTCGTAGCCGAGCGCCTGCCACACCGCCTCGGCGACCCGGCGGTGTCCCTCCGCCGTCAGGTGCAGCCGGTCCACGTCCCACAGCCGGGGATCGCCCAGGGCGGGCGCGCCGTACAGGTCGACGACGACCGCGCCGTGCCGGGCGGCCAGTTCGTCGACGCAGGAGAACAGCTCCTCCATGCGCGGCCGGAACCGCTCCAGCACCGGGCCCTGGCGGCCGGGGCTGCGCATCAGCACCAGCTGCCTGCAGGCCGGCGCGAGCCGCTCCACGGCCTCGGTCAGCAGGTCCCTGACCCGGTCCATGTCGCACTTGGGCCGCAGGGTGTCGTTGAGGCCGCCCACCAGCGTGATGACGTCGGCGTTCATCGCCGCCGCCACGTCCACCTGCTCGTCCACGATCTGCCGGATCAGCTTGCCCCGCACGGCGAGGTTGGCGTACCGGAAACCCGGAGTGCGGGCGGCCATCCGCGCGGCGAGAACGTCGGCCCAGCCCCGGTAGGAACCGTCGGGCAGCAGGTCCGACATGCCCTCGGTGAAGGAGTCCCCGACCGCGACCAGGCTGCTGTAGGGGGGAGATGCGGGATTCGTCTGCATGGCGTCAGCGATGGTATCCCGGCTCCATACCTGCCGGTCGGTCACCCCGGCCCACCCGCTCACACCCGCCCGGCCTGCGGCCTTGCCCCGGCCGCCCGCTCCCGCTCGTCCGGTCTGCGGCCTTGCGCCGGCCGTCGGCTCCCGCCTGCCCGGCCTGGCTCGCCTGCGGCTCGCTGCGGCCTGCCTCTGCCTGCCCGCTCCGGCTCGCCCCGGTGATACCCGGACACCCGGGGACGTCCGGCTACGCCCGGCCGTCCGGTGATGCCCGCCATCCCGCCCGAGCCCGGCCGGGCCGGATGGCGGGTCACGCCGGTTGGCCGAACAGTTCTCGCAGGACGTCCTCCATGGTCACCAGGCCGGACAGCCGGCCGTCGTCGCCGAGGACGGCCGCCAGATGCGTACGGCCGGCGCGCATCGCGGTGAGGACGTCGTCCAGCGGGGTGCTCTCGCGGACGCGCGCGATGGGGCGCATGTCCCGCAGCCGGAAGGGCACGTCCCGGGGCGAGGCGTCCAGCGCGTCCTTGACGTGCAGATAGCCCACGATGCGCCGGCCCACGTCGACCACCGGGAACCGGGAGAAGCCCGATTCGGCCGTCAGCCGCTCCAGCTCCTCCGGCGTGACGCCCACGCGCGCGTAGACGACCTTCTCCAGCGGCACCACGACGTCCCGCACCGGCCGGCTGCCCAGCTCCAGGGCGTCGTGCAGCCGCTCCTGGGCCCGGTCGTCGATCAGCCCGGCCTCACCGGCGTCCTTGACGATCTCGGCCAGCTCGGCGTCCGTGAAGGTCGCCGCGACCTCGTCCTTGGCGTCCACCCGCAGCAGCTTCAGCAGCCCGTTGGCGAAGGCGTTGACCGAGAAGATCACCGGGCGCAGCGCGCGGGACAGCGCGACCAGGGGCGGGCCGAGCAGCAGCGCGCTGCGCACCGGTTCCGCGAGGGAGATGTTCTTCGGGACCATCTCGCCGAGCAGCATGTGCAGATACGTGGCCAGGGCCAGAGCGATCACGAACGACACGGCGTGGCCCGCGCTCACCGGGACACCGACCGCGTGGAACACCGGCTCCAGCAGATGGGCGATCGCCGGCTCCGCGACCACACCGAGGACCAGCGTGCACAGCGTGATGCCGAGCTGGGCGGCGGCCAGCAGCGCGGAGACGTGCTCCAGACCCCACAGCACGCTCTTCGCGCGCCGGTCGCCCTCCTGGGCCAGCGGCTCGATCTGCGAGCGGCGCACGGAGATCAGCGCGAACTCGCCCGCCACGAAGAAGGCGTTGACGACGAGCGTCGCCAGCCCGATCAGCAGTTGTACGGCGGTCATCGCGTCCCCTCCGGGCTCTCGTGCTGCCGTTCGTCGTCCAGCGGCGCGTGCAGCAGCACGCGGGCCGCCCGGCGGCCGGAGGCGTCCACCACGTCCAGCCGCCAGCCGACGACCTCGACCGCGTCACCGGTGCGCGGTATCCGGCCCAGCCGGGCGGCGACCAGACCGGCCAGCGTCTCGTACGGCCCCTCGGGCACCCGCAGTCCCACGCGCGCGAGCTGGTCGGTGCGGGCCGCGCCGTCGGCGGAGTACAAGGCCCGGCCGTGCTCGTCCGCGCCGGCCGGGGCGAGGTCGGGCGTCTCGTGCGGGTCGTGCTCGTCGCGCACCTCGCCGACGACCTCCTCCACGATGTCCTCCAGCGTCGCCACGCCCGCCGTGCCGCCGTACTCGTCGATGACGACGGCCATCGTGCGCCGGCCGCCGAGGCGGTCCAGCAGCCGGTCGACGGTCAGCGTCTCGGGCACGAGCAGCGGCTCGCGCATCACCTGGTAGACCGGGCGGCGCGACCGCTCCTCGGCCGGCACGGCCAGCACGTCCTTGACGTGGGCGATGCCGACGACGGCGTCCAGGCCGCCCCGGTACACCGGGAACCGGGACAGACCGGTGGCCCGCGTCGCGTTCGCCACGTCCTCGCAGGTCGCCTGGGCGTCCAGGGCGATGACCTGCACGCGCGGGGTCATCACGTTCTCCGCCGTGAGATCGGCCAGGTTCAGGGTGCGCACGAACAGCTCGGCGGTGTCCGGCTCCAGCGCGCCCTCCTTCGCGGAGTGCCGGGCGAGCGCCGCCAGCTCCTGCGGGCCGCGCGCGGAGGCCAGCTCCTCCGCCGGCTCGATGCCGAGCCGGCGCACGAAATGGTTCGCCGTGTTGTTCAGATGCGTGATGAAGGGCCGGAAGGCCGCGCTGAAGAAGCGCTGCGCATTGCCCACCCGCTTGGCCATGGCCAGCGGCGCGGAGATCGCCCAGTTCTTCGGCACCAGCTCGCCGACGACCATCAGGAACACCGTCGACAGCGCCGTACCGAGCACGAGTGCGGCCGAAGCTGCCGCACCGGCCGACAGGCCCATCGACCGGAACGGGCCGGCGAGCAGCTTGGCGATCGACGGCTCGGCGAGCATGCCGACCACCAGGTTGGTCACGGTGATGCCGAGCTGGGCGCCGGAGAGCTGGAAGGTCAGGTTCCGTACGGCCTTCAGGGCGCCCGGGGCGCCGCGCTCGCCGCGCTCGGCGGCGCGCTCCAGCTCGCCGCGTTCCACCGTGGTCAGCGAGAATTCCGCCGCCACGAAGGCGCCACAGGTGAGCGACAGCAGGATCGCCACCACAAGGAGCAGCACTTCGGTCATCGGGTCACCCCCGTCCCATGATCGGACAGGGCAGGACGGAACGCGCGGTGTCGGGGACTGGGAGGCTCGCCCATGGGCGGACGCTCACAACCTTTCATCGAGGAACGAGTGCTCACTCAATGGTAAAGGATGAGCAAAACAACCTTCCGGGGTCTCCTTCGCGGCTCAGCCGACGAGTGGCTTGACCCAGCGCCGCCAGTGCTCCTCGGGGCCGTACCCGGCCGCGCTCCACGCGTGGTGCGCCGTCTCGTTGCGGACCAGCACCATCGCGTCCGCGCGCCGCCCGCCGAGCCGTACGAAGCGCTCCTCGGCGGCGGCCAGCAGCGCCGAGGCGATGCCCTGCCGACGCCGCTCCGGACGGACCGCGAGCCGGTACAGGTGGCAGCGCCAGCCGTCGAAGCCGGCTATCACCGTGCCCACGAGCCCGCCGTCGCGCTCGGCCAGCAGCAGGGCCCCGGGGTCACGGGCGAGCAGGCGCTCCACCCCGGCGCGGTCGTCGCTGATGCTGGTCCCCTCGGCGGCCGTCCGCCAGAAGTCCAGCACGGCGTCGAGGTCGTCGGCGAGGGCGGGGCGTATCCGCAGATCGGTCATGAGGCCATCCGATCACCGCCGCCGGGGCCGCCTCGCCGAATTCCACGATGCGGACCCCGCTACACGCTCTCCTCGCGCAGCCGCTCCATCACCGGCGCGAACGCCTCCATGTGCTCCTCCAGGACGGTCAGGTACGAGAACCCGAACCGTTCGCGCTGCGCCCGCACCCGCGCGACGAGGTCATCGATCGGGCCGGCCAGCACGGTGGGCAGCGCCAGCGCGTCGTCCGGGGTCAGCCGCGAGCGCCGGTCGTCCAGCAGCGGCTTCAGCAGGGCCCCGGGGTCGTCGGTGACGGCGACGAGCTGGATCAGCAGGTTGAGCTCGGCGCCCTGCGCCCGGTGCTCCGCCGCGAACGCGCGGTAGCGGGCCACGCGCTCGTCCAGCTCGTCCGCGGTGAGCGGGAGCAACTGTCCCGGCTCCGCGCCCGGCCGCGCCCCGGTGAAGGCCGCGATGTCGGCGTGCTGGGCGGTCAGCCGCAGCATCCGGTCGCCGTTGGCGCCGATCAGCAGCGGCACCCGGGACTGGACCGGCCGGGGCTGGAACTCGGCGGAGGACAGCAGACGGTTCACCTCCTCGACCGTGCGCGACAGATGCTCCACCCGCTCGCCCGGGGAGCCGAACGGCAGCCCGGCCGCCTCGTGCTCAGCCCGGACACAGCCGGTGCCGAGGCCGAGTTCGAGTCGGCCGCCGGTCAGCGCGTCCGTGGTCGTCACCTCGCGGGCCGGCAGCGCCGGGTTCCAGAGAGCGGCGTTGAGCACGAGCGTGCCGAGCCGGGTCCGCTCGGTCGCCTGGGCCGCCGCGACCAGGGGCGGGAACGGCGCGACCATGCCGAGGTGATCCGGGACGAGGATCACGTCGTACCCCAGCTCCTCGGGACGCCGGCACTTGGCGCGCCACTCGGCCGCGGGCGCGAGCAGGTTGACCCCGAAACGGAACGGATGCGGCATGAACTCGCCTCGGTGCTGGGCCACTTGATCTTGATCCGTGATTCCACCACGTCACCCGCCCGTCGGCGCGGGCAGGCCCTCACTCGTGGGCGATCGCCGCCAGCACGTTCATGCGCGACGCCCGCAGCGCCGGCAGCAGGGCCGCCACCACGCCCACCGCCGCCGCGCCGACCACGACCGCGACGATGGTGGGCCAGGGGACGGCCAGCTCCTTCAGGCCGCGCAGCGCCAGCACCCGCTGCATGGACACGCCCCACACCAGTCCCAGCCCGAGCCCGAGGACCGCGCCGAACACCGCGATCACCACCGACTCCAGCCGGATCATCCGGCGCAACTGCCGCCGCCCGAGCCCGATCGCCCGCAGCAGCCCGATCTCCCTGGTCCGCTCCACCACCGACAGGGCGAGGGTGTTGACCACCCCGAGCACGGCGATGACGATCGCCAGCGCCAGCAGCGCGTACACGAGGTAGAGCAGGACGGCGATCTGATCGTGCACCAGTTGCTTGTAGTCGCTCTGGTTGCGCACCTGGACCTGCGGGAACGGCCGCAGCGCCCGCTCCAGCCGGGGGCGCAGGTCCTGCGGTCGCGTGCCGGCCGCGGCATTGACGTAGAGCGCGGAGTCCTGGCTGTTCGGCACGTATTTCTCGATGGTGGCGAGGCCGGTGTACAGGCCGCCCTGCGCGCCGAACCCCTCCGTCGTGTCCTGGTCGGTGAGCGCGCCGACGGTCAGTTCGGTGTGCCGGCCGCCCGGGAACTCGACCGGAAGCACGCTGCCGGTCCGCACCCCGTGGTCCCTGGCGAAACCGGCGTCCATCGCCAGGTGCCCGGCCGCCAGCGCGTCCGCCGTGGTGCCCTGCGCGTAGGTGAGGTGGACGACGTCGTCGAGCCCTCGGCCGTATCCGGCGGCGGCCGTCCGGACCCGGCGCCCGTCCGGCAGTCGCACGGCGAGCTGGGTGAGCCGCTGCGGCACGACGAGCCCGACGCCGCGCGTGCCGGCCACGGCGGCGCGCACCTGGCCGGTGAACGGGGTGAAGTTGGCGTTCTGCACGATGAAATCGGCGCCGAGCGTCGTGTCGATCCGCCGGTCGAACGACGCCGACATCGAGTCGCTCGCCACCGACATCCCGGCGACCAGGGCCAGTCCCACCATGAGCGCGGCGGCGGTGGCGCCGGTACGGCGCGGGTTGCGCAGGGCGTTGCGCTGGCTCATCCGGCCGACCGGGCCGAACAGCGCCGGGAAGGCCGCGCCCAGCACCCGGATCACCGGCCGTACCAGCAGCGGTCCGGCGACCACCGTCGCGATCAGGGTCAGCACGACCCCGATGCCGAGCAGCACGGCCGCCTGCGCGGTCCTCGTGGCCGCCGCGCACCCGGCCAGCGCCGCCGCCCCGGCCGCCCCGAGCACTGCCCCGGCGACCGCCCGCGCCCGCAGCGGCTTTCCCGCCCCGGCGACCTCGGCGTCCACCAGCGCGGCCATCGGTGACACCGCCGCGGCCCGCCGGGCGGGAAGATAGGCGGCCACGAAGGTGACGCCGAGTCCGACGGCGTACGCCGCGACGGGCGTCCCCCAGCCGATGACCATCTCCGTGGCCCTCAGGTTCATCCCGAGCAGGCTCATCAGCCGGATCAGCCCCAGCGCCAGCCCGACCCCGGCCCCGAGGCCGAGCGTCGAGCCGGCCAGCCCGAGGAGCAGCGCCTCGGTGAGCACTGAGCGGCGCACCTGCCGCCGGTCCGCGCCGAGCGCCCGCAACAGGCCCAGTTCACGGGTGCGTTGGGCGATCAGCATGGAGAAGGTGTTGACGATCAGGAACACGCCCACGAGGAGGGCGACGCCCGCGAATCCCAGCATCACGTACTTGATGACGTCCAGGAAGGGTCCGAGGGCGGCCGCCGCCGACTTCGCCTGCTCGCGGGCCGTCCGCACGTCGTAGGGGCCGGTGCCGATCGCCCGGCCCACCCGCGCCTTGAGCCGCGCGTCGGTCACGCCCTGCGCCGCGTCCGCCGAGACGCTGGTCGCCAGCGCCTGCGACCCGAGCAGTTCCCGTCCCGCCACCGCCGGGTCCAGGAAGACCAGGGCCGCGCCCGGGTTGGTCGTGGTGAACGTGGCGATCCCGACCACCCGGACCCGGAACGTGCCCGGTTGCGCCTGCACCGTCAGCGGGTCGCCGATCCGCACGTGCTTCCTGGCGGCGGTGTCCGCGTCCAGCAGCGCCTCGCCCGCACCGCGCGGCGCGCGGCCGGAGGTCAGCTCCACGGGGCTGCGCCGGCCGGCGTACCAGGCGGTGGCGACGGTGGGGGCGCCGGTGGTCGGCCCGACGGACCTGTTCGCCCGGTTGACCACCACGACGTTGCGCACCTTGACGTCCGCGCGGGCCGCCGCGACGCCCGGCACCCGCGCCACCTTGTCCCGCAGCGCGGCGGGCAGGGTCTGCACCGGGCCGCCCGGGACCGGGGACGTGAGGTCCTGCTTCGGCTGGACGGTCACATCGGCGGCCGTCGAGGCGAAGAGCCGGTCGAAGGTACGGGTGACGGTGTCGGAGAAGATCAGACTGCCCGCGACGAACGCCACGGACAGGATCACGGCCAGCGCGGAGAGGGCGAGCCGCCCCTTGTGTGCGAGAAAGCTCCGCAGGGTCGCCTTGAGCACCGGCTCACTCCTCCTGGGCGGCGCGCTCGTCGCCGATCCGTTCGCGCACCACGTCGAACTGTTTCATCCGGTCGAGCACGGCGTTTGCCGTCGGCCGTGCCATCTCGTCCACGATCCGTCCGTCGGCGAGGAAGAGCACCAGGTCTGCATGGGCGGCGGCGCCGGGGTCGTGGGTCACCATGACGACCGTCTGCCCGAGATCGTCCACCGCGCCGCGCAGGAAGCCCAGCACCTCCAGACCGGCCCGCGAGTCCAGGTTGCCGGTCGGCTCGTCGGCGAAGATCAGCTCCGGCCGGGAGACCAGCGCCCGCGCGCAGGCGACCCGCTGCTGCTGACCACCGGAGAGCTGGGCGGGCCGGTGCGCCAGCCGGTCCCGCAGGCCGAGCCGGTCGATCACCTGCTCCAGCCACCGCTCGTCGGGCGCGCGGCCGGCGATGGCCATCGGCAGCGTGATGTTCTCGACGGCCGTGAGCGTCGGTACGAGGTTGAACGACTGGAACATGAAGCCGATCCGGTCCCGCCGCAGCCGGGTCAGCTCCCGCTCCCGCAGCCCGGTGACCTCGGTGTCGCCGAGCCACACCCGGCCGGACGTCACGGTGTCGAGCCCCGCCAGACAGTGCATGAGCGTGGACTTGCCGGAGCCCGAGGGGCCCATCACGGCGGTGAACCGGCCGCGCGTGATGTCCACGTCCACCGCGTCCAGGGCGACGACGGCCGCCTCGCCGGCGCCGTAGGCCTTGGTGAGCCCCCGGGCGCGGGCCGCGAGCCCGCCGTCCGGCGCGCGGCCCGGCACGTGCCCCGCAGCAGGTGTGGACATGACCGCCTCCCGGTCGCTGTACCGCCCGTCCCGGCGAGCGTAGTCGTCACCGGTACCGCCCGTCCCGGGAGCGTAAGGGACGGCGTGCGTGCGGGACAGGAAGGCCGGCCCGGCGCCTCCGTGCTCCCTTGCCGTTGCTAGCGTTGTGGCGCTAGCGTCGAAGTATGGCCAAGACACAGCTGAACGTGCGCGTGGACGAGGGCACCGCCCGCGCGGCCCGGGAACGCGCCCTGGCACGCGGCATCAGTGTCAACCGCTACATCGAAGAGCTGGTCAGACAGGACACCGGGGAGGCGGGCCGCACGTTCGTGGAGGCCGCCGCCGACTTCATGAAGAGTTACGAGACCGTGTTCGCCGAGGAGTTCACCGAAACCCGGGGCCCCGGTACCGCCACCGGGGACGGCCGCTGATCCCTTGGACGAGCTCAGCATCGATCTCGCCTGGCTGCTCATGCTCGCCGAACAGCGCACTCCCGGGGACCCGCAGGTCACCGACTGGGGTGCGCTGATCGCCGCCGTCGCCCGGCACCGTGCCGAGATATTCGGCGTGCCCGTCTACGACGACCCGCACACCCGCGCGGCGTCCCTGCTCCAGCTGCTGATCCACGTACCGGCCCTGGAGCGCTCCAACGCCCTCTTCGCCTCGGCGGTCGCCTACGCCTATCTGGTCGCGAGCGGCGTCAAGGTCGTCACCACGGCCGAGCAGGTGCGCGACCTGGCCCGTCTGGTGAAGGACGGCTCGGCCGACGTGGAGGCCATCGCGCGGGAGCTGCGCAGGTGGAGCATCTGACGTGTGTCGTCGGACGGCGTGAGGGGGAGGGGCAGCGGCGGAGGGGGAGGCGGGGGCGGTCAGCGGGCCTCCGGCTCCCGCGGGCGCCAGGCGACGCCGAGCACGCCGTACGAGGTCGGCAGCTTCGGGCCCTTCTCCGGCAGCAACAGCCGCTGGTAGGGCCCGAGTTCGAAGCCCGACCCGCGCAGGGCGGCCACCGGTTCGCGCGCCACGTGACAGCCGCCGAACAGGGCGGGCCACACGGTGCGGTCAAGGGCCCGCTGGGTCAGCGTCATCATCCGGCCGCCGCCGCGCCCGTGTTCGAAGAAGCGCACCTCGCCGCCGGGCCGCAGCACCCGCCGCACCTCGGCGAGCGCCCGCGCCACGTCCCGCACGCTGCACAGCACCAGCGACAGCACCGCCGCGTCGTAGGCCTCGCTCTTGACGGGCAGCGCCTCAGCCGTCCCCGGCACGACGTCGACCGGTACCTGGGCGCGCAGCGCCGCATCCAGCGCCAGCTTGCGCAGCAGCGGCTCCGGTTCGATCGCGACGACCTCGGCGACGGCGGCCGGATAGCGGGCGAAGTTCAGCCCGTTGCCCGCGCCCACCTCGATCACCCGGCCGGACAGCCCGGCGAGCAGCCGCTCCCGCACCCCGGCCAGACCGAGCCGGGTCTCCGCGTCCACGCTGCACCGGGCGTAGAAGCGGGCGAACACCGGATGGTGGACGGGGCTCGGCGCGACCTTGCCGGAGGCGGAGGACAGCAACCGCATGACAACCTCCCGGAGCAGAACGGGCCTGGGAAGAGTGTCCCCCCTCCGCTGCGCCCGCACCCCCGCCGCGAAGCTCCACCCGCCGACCCCACCGGGGTTTCCGCCTGCGGACTGCGTCCCGGACGTCGCCCGGGGCTCCGCGTGTGCACCCCGCCAGGGCCTGCGCCCATGCCCGCTCGTGCCCCTGGCTCCGCGCAGGGAGCCGCCTGGAGACTGCCCATGCCCCGCCCACAGGACCGGCCGAGGCCTGTGCCCATGCCCCGCCCACAGGACCGGCCGAGGCCTGTGCCCATGCCCCGCCCACAGGACCGGCCGAGGCCTGTGTCCATGCCCCGCCCACAGGACCGGCCGAGGCCTGTGCCCATGCCCCGCCCACAGGACCGGCCGAGGCCTGTGCCCATGCCCGCCCACGGAGCCGGCCGGAGCCTGTGTCCCTGACCCGCCTGTGCCCCTGACCCGCCCAAGGAGCCCGCCAGGGCCCGTGCCCGCGGGCCCCGACTCGTCCATCCTTCCCTCCGCCTCGCCCTTCCCTCCGCCTCGCCCGTCCCTCCGCCTCGCCTCCGACCCGGCTTGTTACCGACCCGGCTCGCCACCGACCCTGCCGGCCGGCCGAGGCAGCGGTCGCTACCGCGTCACCCGGGCCCGGAACGCCTCCGCGTCCCACACGCCGTCCAGCCGTGGCGCGAGCCAGTCCGGTGCCGCCGTACGGAAGGCGCCCGGAGCCAACGCGCCGGCCCCGCAGGGGACCGCGCCGAGCAGGGGTGCCCCCGCCACGTCCGGCAGGTCGGTCACGTTGCAGCGGGAGGCGAGGTCGGGGGAGTCCGGCCAGCTGCCGATCACCACACCGGCCAACTCCACGTCGCGGCGCCGCAGTTCCCGGGCCGTCAGCTCGGTGGTGTTCAGCGTGCCGAGCCCGGCAGAGGCCACGAGCAGTACCGGTGCGCCCAGCAGCTCCGCCACGTCCGCCAGCGTGCCGCCGACCGCGTCGAACCGGACGAGCAGGCCGCCCGCCCCCTCGACCAGCACCAGGTCGTGCTCGGTGGCGAGCTTGGCCGCACGGTCGACCACCTCCCGCGGCCGCACCGGCGCCAGCCCGGCCCGCCGGGCCGCCGTACCCGGCGCCAACGGCTCGGGGAACCGGGCCGTCTCCATCGCCGTGACGGGTCCCGCGAGCCGCGCGACCTCGTCGGCGTCCCCGCGTTCGTCCGGGCCCACGCCCGTCTGCGCGGCCTTCAGCACGGCCACCGTACGCCCGGCCGCGAGCGCGGCGGCGGCGACCGCGGCGGTGGTGACGGTCTTGCCGACCTCCGTGCCCGTCCCTGTGATGACCAGTACCGTCATGTCATCCCTCCCGTGCCGCGGCGCACACCGCGCGCGCGATCCGTGCCACGTCCTCGTCCGGGGTGACGTACGGCGGCATCGTGTAGACCAGGTCGCGGAACGGCCGCAGCCACACGCCCTCGCGCACGGCGGCGTCCGTGGCGGCCTTCACGTCCACCTCGTGGTCGAGCTGGACGACCCCGATGGCGCCCAGGACCCGGACGTCCTTCACCCCGGCGGTCGTGAGCGCCGGCGCCAGCCCCTCGCGCAGGCCCGTCTCGATCCGCTTGACCTCGGACAGCCAGTCCTGTCCCAGCAACAGTTCGAGGGAGGCGCAGGCCACGGCCGCCGCGAGCGGGTTGCCCATGAACGTCGGGCCGTGCGCGAACACCGGCAGCTCGCCGCGCGAGATGCCGTCGGCGACCCGCGCGGTGCACAGCGTCGCCGCCAGCGTCAGATAGCCGCCGGTCAGCGCCTTGCCCACGCACATCACATCCGGGGCGACGGCCGCGTGGTCCGCCGCGAACAGCGCGCCGGTGCGGCCGAAGCCGGTGGCGATCTCGTCGAACACCAGCAGCACGTCGTGCGCGTCGCACGCCTCGCGCAACACCCGCAGATACGCGGGGGAGTGGAAGCGCATCCCGCCCGCTCCCTGCACCACCGGCTCCACGATCACCGCGGCCAGCTCGTCCGCGTGCCGGGCGATCAGCTCACGCAGATGGTCCGCGTACCCCTCCTCGTACCGCGCGGGCGGCGCGTCGGCGAAGACCTGGCGCGGCAGCACGCCGGACCACAGGTGGTGCAACCCGCCGTCGGGGTCGCACACCGACATCGGGTTCCAGGTGTCGCCGTGGTAGCCGCCCCGCCAGGTCAGCAGGCGCTGCTTGCGCGCGCGGCCGAGCGAACGCCAGTACTGCAGGCACATCTTCACGGCGACCTCGACCGACACCGAGCCGGAGTCGGCCAGGAAGACGTGCTCCAGACCGTCCGGCGACATGTCGACAAGGAGCTTCGCAAGCCGTACCGCGGGCTCGTGCGTGAGCCCGCCGAACATCACATGGCTCATCCGCCCCAGCTGCCGGTGCGCGGCCTCGTCGAGCACGGGGTGGCGGTAGCCGTGGATCGCCGACCACCACGACGACATGCCGTCGACCAACTCGCCGGAGCCGTCCGCGAGCCGCAGCCGGACCCCGCTCGCCGACTCCACGACGAGCGGTTCCTGACGGCCGGGCATGGGGCCGTACGGGTGCCAGACGTGCTGCCGGTCCAGGGCCAGCAGCTCGGGCACGCTCGGGCCGGTCCCCTCAGGCATTGGGCGCGAGGTCCGTTCCGGCGCCCCGCCGGCGGACGGCGACCAGGTCGGTGCGCGGCTCGTTCGCGGCCGGCGCGGCGGCCGTACCGCAGAGGTCCGCGCCCTCGTGCGCCCCGCAGACCGACCCGCACCCGGCGTCCTCGTGCGACCCGCAGCCGGCGCTCGCGTGCGATCCGCAGCCGCCGGTGTCCGCCGTCGCCCGGTGCTCCGGGAGGGTCACCTGGTCAGCGCCCTCCACCTCGAACCCGGCGTCCGCGATCATCTCCAGGTCGGCCCTGCCCGCCTGGCCCTCGGTGGTCAGGTAGTCCCCGAGGAAGATGGAGTTGGCCAGGTGCAGGGCGAGGGGCTGCATCGTGCGCAGGTGGACCTCGCGGCCGCCCGCGATGCGCACCTCGACGTCCGGGCACACGAAGCGCACCATCGCGAGGATCCGCAGGCAGCGCTGCGGGGACAGGTTCCACTCCTTGGCCAGCGGGGTGCCCTCGACCGGGATCAGGAAGTTGACCGGCACCGAGTCCGGGTCCAGCCCGCGCAGCGAGAAGACCACGTCGACCAGGTCCTCGTCGCTCTCGCCCATGCCCGCGATCAGCCCGGAGCACGCGGAAAGACCGGCCGCGTGCGCCTTGTTCACCGTGTCCACCCGGTCGGCGTACGTGTGGGTGGTGGTGATGTCCGCGTACGTCGCCTCGGACGTGTTGAGGTTGTGGTTGTAGGCGTCGGCGCCGGCCTCGCGCAGCCGCTCGGCCTGGCCGTCGGAGAGCAGACCCAGACAGGCGCACACCTCGACGCCCTCGTTCTGCTCCTTGATCGCCTTGATCGTGCCGGCGACCCGCTCCACGTCACGGTCGGTGGGACCGCGGCCGGACGCCACGAGGCAGACCCGCTTGGCGCCGCCGGCCAGTCCGGCCGCCGCCGCCCGGGAGGCCTCGTCGGGCTTCAGCCAGGTGTACTTCAGGATGCCGGTCTCGGAGCCGAGCCGCTGCGAGCAGTAGGAGCAGTCCTCTGGGCACAGACCCGACTTGAGGTTCACCAGATAGTTGAGTTTCACCCGTCGCCCGAACCAGTGCCGGCGCACCTTCCCGGCCGCGGCCACCACATCGAGCAGGTCGTCGTCGGAGGTGGCCAGCACGGCGAGCGCTTCCTCGCGGGTCGGCAGCTCGCGCCGAAGCCCCTTGTCCACCAGCGTGTTCAGCAGGTCCATGAGGTCCGATCCTGTCCTACGGGACCGCCCCGGGCCAAGGAGAGTTTGCACAACGGAGACGGTTCACCGTGTGGGTATTGCCACACCCTGGGCGGCTGGTCGTGCCGCTAGTGTCTGTCCGCTACCTACAAAAGCCCCGGAGGACCCATGGCGTTCGGCTGGATCGACGACCAGGCCGAGGCGCGCCGGCGCGCCGGACTCGTGCGGACCCTGCGCCCGCGCCCCGCCGACTCGCCCGTGCTGGACCTGGCGAGCAACGACTACCTGGGGCTCGCCCGCCATCCCGAGGTCGTCGAGGGCGCGGCCGGGGCGGCCCGCGACTGGGGCGGCGGCTCCACCGGTTCCCGACTGGTCACCGGCACCACCGAGCTGCACACCCGGCTGGAACGCGAGCTGGCCGGCTTCTGCGGCTTCGAGGCGGCCCTGGTCTTCTCCTCCGGCTACGCCGCGAACCTCGCCGCCGTCACGGCGCTCGGCCCGCACGGCTCGCTGATCGTCTCCGACGCGGGCAACCACGCCTCGCTGATCGACGGCTGCCGGCTCGCCCGGGGTGAGCGGCAGGTCGTCGGGCACGCGGACCCGGAGGCGGTGCGCAAGGCCCTGGCCGGGCACGCGGGTGCGGCGATCGTCGTCTCCGACACGGTGTTCTCCGTGGACGGCGACGCGGCACCGCTCGCCGAGTTGGCCGCGGCCTGCCGGGAGTACGGCGCCGGGCTGGTCGTGGACGACGCGCACGGGCTCGGGGTGCTGGGCGACGGCGGCCGGGGCGCGCCGTACGCGGCAGGGCTCGCGGGCGCGGCCGACGTGGTGGTCACGGCCACCCTGTCCAAGTCGCTGGGCAGTCAGGGCGGGGTGGTGCTGGGACCGGCGCGGGTGATCGACCATCTGGTCAACGCGGCCCGGACCTTCATCTTCGACACGGGCCTGGCCCCGGCGGCGGCCGGTGCGGCGCTGGCGGCGCTGCGGCTGCTCGCACGGGAGCCCGAGCGCGCGGCGCGGGCCCGCGAGGTGGCCGCGGAGCTGCACGCGCGGCTGACCGCCGCGGGTCTGGAAGCGGTGCGTCCGGACGCCGCGGTGGTCTCGGTGCGGGCTCCGTCCCCGGAGCAGGCGGTGCGCTGGGCGGCCGACTGCCGTACGGCAGGACTGGCCGTGGGCTGCTTCCGTCCTCCTTCCGTGCCCGACGGCATCTCGCGGCTGCGGCTGACCGCCCGGGCGGACCTGTCCGGGGCGGAGATCGAACGCGCTGTACGGGTGATCGGCGAAACGCGACCATGAGTCGGCGTGACACGGCCGTGCTTCACACCAGGCTGATTACAAGTGATCGGTTCTGATCAGAGGGCGGCGAGGAATCCGGCCCAGCTGCCGGCGCGGAACAGCAGCGCCGGCCCGGCCGGGCTCTTCGAGTCGCGCACGGCGAGCAGCCCGGCCCAGGGGCCGGAGCGCGGTCGCGCCGTCTCCACGCAGTTGTTGGCTCCCGTGCTGTAGCTGCTGCGCAGCCAGCGCACGTCGTGCAGGTCGGTACTGGCAGGAACGTTCCGAGGCGGTGCTGACATGGGGGGCGTGCCTCCTTACGCGCCGTCACCTATCCCGGCGATGTAGTCCAACGAGTCCTCGGGGGAAAGGGCGTGGAACTGAAGGGTGCTGAAGGCCTCGGAGTAGGCCATGAGGTCTTCTTTCCGTTCCAGGTAGAGGCTACTCGTCAATTGGTCCAGAACGACCACGTCAAGATCAGAAGTGCTCGGAAATGAGAAAATAACGAAAGGGCCGGTAAGGCCCACATGGGCCCCGGCCCCGAACGGCAGCACCTGCAGGCTCACTTGGGGCAGCCGGGCGGCCTCCGCCAGCCGCTCCAGCTGGCGGGCCATCACCTCCGGCCCGCCCACCTCGCGCCGCAGCACCGCCTCGTCCAGCACCGCGCACAGCTTCAGCGGAGGGCGCGAGCGCAGCACGTCCTGCCTGGCCAGCCGCACCTCCACCAGCGCGTCCAGGCGCTCCTCGTCCAGGTCGGGCACGGCCGCCCGGGTCACCGCGCGGGCGTACTCGGGGGTCTGGAGCAGCCCCGGCACCACCGTCGTCTCCAGGGTCCGCATCGCGCTCGCCTGCGACTCCAGACTGATGAAATCCCGGTAGGCCGGCGGCAGCACACCCCGGTAGGCGTGCCACCAGCCGTTCCGGTCGCCCGACCCCTCCGACCCCGCCAGCATCAGCAGCAACTCGCGGACATGCCCGTCCCGCACCCCGTAGGCGTCCAGCAGCGAGCGCACATCGGCTGGTTTCACCCCGCTGGCACCGGTCTCGATACGGCTCACTTTCGACTGGTGCCAGCCGACCAGCCGGGCCGCCTCACCACTCGTGAACCCAGCGCCGGTACGGAGCATGCGCAGTTCGGCGCCCAGTTTGCGGCGCCGCACCGCCGGCCCGTTCTGCATGGGCTCCTCCTTACTCCTTCCGGGCCGCCCGAATACGGTCTTCCGTCGTAGAGTTCACCGCTTCGGGCGACAGATATATGCATATCTTGGTGGATCGCTCCCCGTGACCGTCCGGTGATGGCAGTCTGACGAAGAAGCACCAGTCCGGGACCGTACTCGAACCAACCGCTCCTTGTCGGTGCGATCCCGCGGGAAAGGGACGACGTCTCCATGGCAGACCTTCTGGAAGCATCCGTCACTCTGCCGAGCGATCCCGCCTCGGTCTCCGCCGCACGCTCCTACGTCGTGGGCACCCTCGCGGAGTGGGGTCTGCCGTCGGACACCGAAGCGGCCGACACCGTCCGTCTCATCGTCTCCGAACTCGCCACGAACGCCGTACAGCACACCTTCGGACAGTCACCCACCTTCACGGTCGACATCGCGCTGGACCGTGACGAACAGCTGCGCATCGGCGTCACGGACAGTCATCCCCGCTTCCCGAAGAGACTGCCCGCCGCCGTCCAGCAGGACAATGGCCGCGGCATGGTCATCATCCGCTGGCTCACCGCGGAGTGCGGCGGCAAGCTCCGCGTCCGCCCGACCCGCGAGGGCGGCAAGACGGTCTCCATCGAACTCCCCTGGGTGGTCCGGGCGGTGCCCTGAGGCGGGGGAGTGCGCGGCATGCGACGGCGGCCCCGGGCCGCCCGTGGGCTTCAGGCGGGCACCGGGGCGGTGCTGAGTGCGGGGGAGCGGCCCCGCTGCTGGAGCCGTTCCCGGGGGCCGGACGGCGGGGTCAGCTGACCCGGCCGTACCAGACGCTCCGGGTCCAGATCTTCTGGAGCCGGACGACGTCTCCCGTCCTCGGAGCGTGCCAGATCTTGTCGTGGCCGGCGTAGATGCCGACGTGGTAGACGCTGGAACCCGAGTGGAAGAACACCAGGTCACCGGCCTTGCGGCTGCCGGCGGAGATGTGGCGCGTCGTGTTGTACTGCGCGGCGGCGGTGCGGGGCAGGGTCTTGCCCGCCTTCTTGAACGAGTAGAGCGTCAGCCCCGAGCAGTCGAAGCGGCGCGGCCCCGTGGCTCCGTACTGGTACGGGGAACCCTTCTTGGAGGCCGCGATCTGGAGCGCCTTCGTCGCGAGGCTCGCGGCCGAGGCGTCGGTGGCAAGGCCGGGGACCACGATCGAGCCGCCCACGGCGGCGAGGGTGAGGGCCGAGGCCGTACCGGCCCGGGCCATGAGCGACGGGACACGATTGAGCGCAGTCATGCGCAACCCTTCGTCAGCCGCCTGTGAAGGATGACCTGTCGGATTCGGGCTGGCGAAGGTGCCCGGCCGCGTTGCCGCGGCTTCACCCCAAGGGCCGCTCGGAGCCTGTCGGCCGTCTGCCTGTGAGGCACAGGCGAACGTCCGCTCCGGCGAACCCGTCTTGCTTGGGTCCTCCACTCCTGCCGATCCACTCCTTGTCGACCGGGCATCCGGGCGGCGGCAGGATTCGGCGTCCGCCCGGATCGCCCCGCCACAGCGGCGGGGGCTTGTCGTCAGTCAGGGATCTTCACCCACGGCAGTCGGAAAATCCCAACGGAACCGGGACTTTGTGGCGTTACTCACCACTCGCCCGATCGGGTGGACAGTGCGCCGATCGAGGCGCCGTCAGAAACCCTGCGTAGCCCCGGACCTGGGACGACGTATGCGCGGACGATCTTCCGACCCGCGCGGTGCGCAAGTCGGAAGTCCGAGAAAATGATCTGCATATACACCGGTCGGCGGTACGCCGTTCGGGCCGTTTGGGATCCGGTCCGAACCCTCCGTGTCGACGCGGTGGTTCGGTTGCACCCCTCGGGTGTCCGGATCAGCGGACGCCGTCCGGCGGGAGCACGACGCGCGCGGTACGGCGTTCTCCGTCCAGCACCCGAAGCGCCCGTGCCAGCGTGTCACCGTGCAGCTCCGTCTCGCCCCGCTGGTGCATCAACGCGAGGGCGTCGCGCAGCTCTGCGGCCTTGCGCACCAGGGCCTGAGCCGCACGCAGACCCCGGTACGTGTCGCCGTCGGCGGCCGGGTTGATCCTGCCCAGCAGGTCGGCCGCCTCCAGGTAACGGTCGATCAGGTCCCCTTCGGCGCGCGTCAGCGCGGGCAGCGGGGGCAGCTCCGGAAGCATCGTCGGCTCACCTCGCGTCCGGTGCGCCGGGCGTGCCGCGCCGGCTGGGCACGATGCCGTCCACCAGACCGTAGGCCAGGGCCGCCGGGGCGTCCAGGACCAGGTCCCGCTCCAGGTCCGCGTGCACCTGCTCCGCCGTGCGCCCGGTGTGCCGCGTCAGCATCTCCTCCGTCAGCGCCCGCGTCCGCGCCAACTCCTCCGCCTGGATGAGCAGGTCGCTGGGCTGGCCCCGCACCGGCTCGGGCAGTTGGGGCTGTTCCAGGACGATGCGCGCGCCGGGCAGCGTGAAGCGTTTGCCCGCGGTGCCGGCCGCGAGCAGCAGCGCGGCGTAGGAGACGGCCTGGCCCAGGCAGTACGTCGACACGTCGCAGCTGACGTAGCGGAGCGTGTCGTAGACCGCGGTCATCGCCTGGAAGGTACCGCCCGGACAGTTGACGTAGAGGGTGATGTCCCGCTCCGGGGCCGCGTGTTCGAGGTACATCAGCTGCGCCATCACGTCGTTGGCCGCCGTGTCGTCGAGCCGGGTGCCGAGGAAGACGATCCGGTCCTCGAAGAGCTTGCCGTACGGATCGAGCGTCCGCGTGCCGCTGCCGGTGCGTTCGGTGAACTCCGGAAGAACATAGCGGGCGATTGCGCGGGACATGGACATACCCCTCCTCATGGCACGGCCGCAGGTGCGGCTCGACTTCTGTAAAAAATGTACAGGACGTACGTGACGTTAGAATGGGGGTATGGGTTACGAGATTCCGGTGACGCAAGCCAGGGCAGAGCTCGCCGACCTGATCAACCGGGTGGTGTACGGCGGTGAGCGCGTCGTGGTGACGCGGCACGGAAAGCCGCTGGTCGCGCTGGTCTCGGCCGATGATCTGGAGCGGCTGGACGCCCTGGACGAGCCGGCCGAGGAGCAGCGGGTCGTCAGCTCGGTCTCGCGGATCCACGAGACCCGTTCCGCCTCGGGCGAACGGCAGCAGCGGTTCGGGATCGCCGCCGAGCACCGGGGTCCCGCCTCCTCCTGATCCGTGCGGATGAACGGGTAAGGCGTGGATCGTTCCGCGGTCATCGGATGATCAAGGTCTGGTTAACGTCGTTGAAACTCCGGCGAACTAGCCTGCCGATCCACGTCACCAGGGGTTTTTCTGCCCGGATTGTCGCTGACCTCGCGATATGTCCGTGTGTTAGACCTGTGCCGGTGGCTGCGGCAACCGGACCCCGCACGGTCCGGAGCGAGGACTGTGAGGTGGGACGTGCAACTGACCCCGCACGAGCAAGAGAGGCTGCTCATCCACGTGGCGGCCGACGTGGCCGAGAAGCGCCGGGCCCGTGGGCTCAAGCTCAACCACCCGGAGGCGGTCGCCCTCATCACGTCGCACATCCTTGAGGGCGCCCGTGACGGCCGCACCGTCACCGAGCTGATGTCCTCCGGCCGCAAGATCCTCACCAGGGACGACGTCATGGAGGGTGTCCCCGAGATGATCCACGACGTCCAGGTTGAGGCCACCTTCCCGGACGGCACCAAGCTCGTCACCGTCCACGAGCCGATCATCTGAGGGGCGCCGCGATGATTCCCGGAGAAGTTCTCTTCGCGGACGACCCGGTCGTCTGCAACGAGGGGCGCGAGGTCACCCGGCTGACCGTCCTGAACGCAGCCGACCGGCCCGTCCAGGTCGGCTCCCACTACCACTTCGCCGAGGCCAACCCCGGCCTGGAGTTCGACCGCGCCGCCGCCCGCGGCAAGCGGCTCGGCATCGCCGCCGGCACCGCCGTCCGCTTCGAACCCGGCATCCCCGTCGACGTCGAACTCGTCCCCCTCACCGGCGCCCGCGTCGTGCCGGGACTGCGCGGGGAGACCGCGGGTGCCCTCGATGCGAGCGACGCAGGCGGCGCCGCCGGGCAGCAGACGACCGACGACCTTCAAGAACGCCTCGCGGACCAAGACGGGGGCGCCCCCGGACGGGGTCTGGGGCAGAACGGAGCAGCCGGTGTCTGAGCTGTCCCGTCCCGCCTACGCCGATCTCTTCGGCCCCACCACCGGCGACCGCATCCGGCTCGCCGACACCGATCTGCTGATCGAGATCGAGGAGGACCGCTCCGGCGGCCCCGGCCGCTCCGGGGACGAGGCCGTCTTCGGCGGCGGCAAGGTCATCCGCGAGTCCATGGGCCAGTCCCGCGCCACCCGCGCCGACGGCACCCCCGACACCGTGATCACCGGCGCCGTCGTCGTGGACCACTGGGGCGTCGTCAAGGCCGACGTCGGCATCCGCGACGGCCGCATCACCGCGCTCGGCAAGGCCGGCAACCCCGACACCATGGACGGCGTCCACCCCGACCTGGTCATCGGCCCGGAGACCGAGATCATCGCCGGCAACGGCCGGATCCTCACCGCCGGGGCCATCGACGCGCACGTCCACTTCATCTGCCCGCAGGTCGCCGACGAGGCGCTGGCCTCCGGCATCACCACCCTGGTCGGCGGCGGCACCGGCCCCGCCGAGGGCTCCAAGGCGACCACCGTGACGCCCGGCCCCTGGCACCTGGCCCGGATGCTGGAGGCAATGGAGGCCTACCCGGTCAACGTCGGCTTCCTCGGCAAGGGCAACACCGTCAGCCACGAGGCGATGCTCTCCCAGATCCGCGGCGGCGCCGCCGGACTGAAGCTGCACGAGGACTGGGGGTCCACCCCGGCCGTCATCGACGCCGCGCTCACCGTGGCCGACCGGACGGGCATCCAGGTGGCCATCCACACGGACACCCTGAACGAGGCGGGCTTCGTCGGCGACACCCTCGCCGCGATCGCCGGCCGGGGCATCCACTCGTACCACACCGAGGGCGCCGGCGGCGGGCACGCCCCGGACATCATGACCGTCGTCTCGCAGCCCAACGTGCTGCCCAGCTCCACCAACCCGACCCGGCCCTACACCGTCAACACCGCCGAGGAACACCTCGACATGCTGATGGTGTGCCACCACCTCAACCCCGCCGTCCCCGAGGACCTGGCCTTCGCCGAGTCCCGGATCCGGCCGTCCACCATCGGCGCGGAGGACGTGCTGCACGACCTCGGTGCGATCTCGATCATCTCCTCCGACTCCCAGGCGATGGGCCGGGTGGGCGAGGTGATCCTGCGCACCTGGCAGACGGCGCATGTCATGAAGCGCAGGCGTGGGGCACTTCCCGGTGACGGGCGAGCCGACAATCGGCGGGTGCGGCGCTACGTCGCGAAGTACACGATCAATCCCGCGCTCGCCCAGGGCCTCGCCGCCGAGATCGGCTCCGTCGAGACCGGCAAGCTCGCCGACCTGGTGCTGTGGGAGCCCGCGTTCTTCGGTGTCAAGCCGCTCCTCGTGCTCAAGGGCGGGCAGATCGCGTACGCGCAGATGGGCGACGCCAACGCCTCCATCCCCACCCCCCAGCCGATCCTGCCGCGCCCGATGTACGGCGCGATCGGCCGCGCCCCGGCCGCCAACTCGGTCAACTTCGTCGCCCCGCTGGCGATCGAGGACGGGCTGCCGGAGCGGCTGCAGCTCGGCAAGCGGTTCGTGGCGATCGAGTCCACGCGCCAGGTCACCAAGGCCGACATGCGGGAGAACGACGCCCGGCCCGACGTACGGATCGACCCCGACAGCTTCGCCGTGCACATCGACGGCGAACTCGTCGAGGCGGCACCGGCGGCCGAACTGCCCATGGCCCAGCGCTACTTCCTCTTCTGAAGGCCGCACCATGTCAAGGGCAGCACTTCTCGTCCTGGCCGACGGCCGCTTTCCCGCCGGAGGGCACGCGCACTCCGGCGGGGCGGAGGCCGCCGTCAAAGCGGGCCGGATCACCGGTGCCGCGAGCCTGGAGGACTTCTGCCGGGGCCGGCTGCACACCGCCGGTCTCGTCGCGGGCGCGCTCGCCGCGGCCGCCGTACTCGGCGCGGACGCCGGGCAGTTGGACGCGGCGGCCGACGCCCGCACCCCCTCCCCGGCGCTGCGCGCCGCCGCCCGCCGGCTCGGCCGGCAACTGCTGCGGGCCGCCCGCGCGAGCTGGCCGTCCCCCGAACTCGACGCGTTCGCACGGCAGTTCCCCAAGGGCGCCCACCAGCCGGTGGTCCTCGGGCTGGCCGCGCGGGCGGCCGGCCTCACGCCCGAGGACGCGGCCCACTGCGCCCTCTACGAGAGCGTCAGCGGACCGGCGACGGCCACCGTACGGCTGCTCAGCCTGGACCCGTTCGACGCGACCGGCGTACTCGCGCGGCTGGCACCGGAGCTGGAGCGCGTGGCGGACCGGGCCGTGGAGGCGGCGCGCAGGGCCGCGGCCGAGGGCGCCGACGCACTGCCGGCGGCGTCCGGGCCACTGCTGGAGGTCGGCGCCGAGTGGCACGCGGCCTGGCCCGTACGCCTCTTCGCCTCCTGAAACCAGCCCGGCGCCCCCTGAACCGTGTCACACATTGGAGCCGCACCCATGCACCTCGACCACCCCCACTCCGGCACCGCCAGCGTCAGCGCGGACGCGCACCGGCCCGACGGCTCGCGCCGTGCGCTGCGGATCGGGCTCGGCGGGCCCGTCGGATCCGGGAAGACCGCGACCGTCGCCGCGCTGTGCCGGACGCTGCGCGACGAGTTGTCCCTCGCCGTCGTCACCAACGACATCTACACCCGCGAGGACGCCGAGTTCCTGCTCCGTGAGGCGGTGCTCCCGCCGGAGCGGATCACCGCCGTGGAGACCGGCGCCTGCCCGCACACCGCCATCCGCGACGACATCTCCGCCAACCTGGAGGCCGTGGAGGACCTGGAGGACGCGGTCGGCCCGCTGGACCTGATCCTCGTCGAGTCCGGCGGCGACAATCTCACCGCGACCTTCTCCAAGGGGCTCGTGGACGCGCAGATCTTCGTGATCGACGTGGCGGGCGGCGACGACATCCCGCGCAAGGGCGGCCCCGGCGTCACCACCGCCGACCTGCTCGTCGTCAACAAGACCGACCTCGCGCCGTACGTCGGCTCAGACCTCGCCCGGATGGCCGCCGACGCCAAGGCCCAGCGGGCCGAACTCCCCGTCGTCTTCCAGTCGTTGCGCGGCGGGAGCGGGGTCGCCGACGTCGCCGCCTGGGTGCGCGGACGGCTCGCCGCGTGGACGGCGTGACCACCACCGGCGTCCGGGCCCACGCACGGATCGCCGCCCGCGCCGACGGGCGCGGCGGCACGGCGCTGCCCGTGCTGGCCGGCGAGGGCCCCCTCGCCCTGCGCCGTGTCCGCGCCACCGGAGGCGAGGCCAGGGTCATGGTCGTCGGCGCGATGAGCGGCCCGCTCGGCGGCGACCGCCTCGCCCTCACCGTGAGCGTCGCCGAGGGCGCCCGGCTGCACGTCGGCTCGGCGGCCGCCACCATCGCCCTGCCGGGTCAGACCAAGGGCGAGGCCCGCTACGACGTCCGGCTCGACGTGGCCGAGGATGCCGAACTGCACTGGCTGCCCGAGCAGTTGATCTCCGCAGGAGGCAGCGATCTGCATGTCACCACCCGCGCCGAACTCGCCGCCGGCGCCCGCCTCGTCCTGCGCGAGGAGCAGGTGCTGGGCCGGGCCGGAGAGGAACCCGGCCGGCTCACCAGCCGGCTGACCGTACGCGTCGCGGGCCGGGCCGTCCTGGACCAGGAACTGGCCTGCGGCCCCGGCGCCCCGGGCGGCTGGGACGGCCCGGCGGTCCTGGCCGGACACCGCGCGGTGGGCCAACTCGTCGTCGTACGCCCCGAGTTCGCCGTAGCGCCGGTCCGGGCGCAGGTGCTGGGGGAGTGCGCCGCGCTGGTACCGCTGGCGGGCCCCGCGGCCCTGGTCAGCGCCGTCGCGCCGGACGCACTGCGGCTGCGGCGGCTGCTGGACGAGGCACGGGATCTGCTCAGCACGTGAGACGCCCCAGCGGTCGCGCGCCAGCGCGTCCACCGTCGGGCGGCCGATCTGTCCGCTCGCCCCGATCACCACAGCCTTCTTCATGGGCCGAGCCTAGGCACCCGGTGCCCCTGCCGGCAGGGGCCTTATGCCGTCGGCACAGCAGGTCAGCCGAGCGGCGCCCGCGGGAACCGGCGCTCCTTCCCGCCCTTCTCCGCGGTCTGCCGCTCCTTGACGACGGCCGCGTACTCGTCGACGTACTCCTGCTCGGAAAGGGTAAGGATGGCGTACATGATCTCGTCGGTGACGGCCCGCAGGACCGCCTTCTCCCGCTCCAAACCGGCGTAGCGGGAGAAGTCGAGGGGTTTGCCGAAGCGGATGGTGACGGGCCGGATGCGCGGGACGACCCGGCCGGGCGGCTGGGCCTCGAACGTGCCGATCATCGCGCAGGGGACGACCGGCACCCCCGCCGTCAGCGCCATCACGGCGACGCCGACCTTGCCCTTGTACAGCCGTCCGTCGTGCGAGCGCGTCCCCTCCGGGTAGATGCCGAGCAACTCGCCCTTGCCCAGCACCCCGAGGCCCTCCCGGATCGCCGCCCGACCGGCCTCCTTGCCCGAGCGGTCCACCGGGATCTGCCCGGCGCTGCGGAAGAAGAAGGCGGTGAGCCGGCCCTTGAGTCCCGGGCCCGTGAAGTACTCCGCCTTGGCGAGGAACGTGATGCGGCGCTTGAGGATCGCCGGCATCAGGAAGTGGTCCGAGAACGACAGGTGGTTCCCGGCGACGATCGCGGGGCCCGACGCCGGCACGTTCTCCAGCCCCTCGATCCGGGGGCGGAAGAGCAGCCTCAGCAGGGGGCCCAGCAGCACGTACTTGAGCAGGTGGTAGAACACGGCTCGCCCCTCACTCCGCCGGGCCGCGGCGGCACACCGATCGCGTCGGGACATGATCCCGGCTCCGGACCGCGCGCGGCTGCAGTGATACGTCAGTCATACGTAACCGCCTCGCAACCCCCTCATACCCACCCGCGCCCTCCACCGCCCACCGTCCGACCGGTCAGGCCGGCGCCGTGCCGCGGCGGTCGCGTCCGTGGGCCCCCTCCCGTACCCGCAATCACCCCCTCCCCGTACGACGGCCCCGACGCCCGGCACCGCGGCGGAGGCGCGTGGTGCTCGTGCCGGCCGTGCTGGTCGGGCTCTTGGGGGTGCGCGCGCTGGGGGCCCGGCGGGGTCGCGGGGCACGCGCTCCACATAGGCCAGGCGCATGCCGTCGCGCTCACCACTGCGGACGACGGCCACGGCGGCGACGGCCACGGCGGCGACGGGAGCGGACGGCGCCCGCGCCCCGCCCTCCCTGGCCGAAATCCAGCTCCTGCGGATCCAGAGCGCCCCGCCGGCCGCGCCCGCCCGTCCCTTTCGGCGCGGGCGTCGCGGTCGGCCCACGCGTCGTCGAAATCCCCTGAGGGCCACGGGAGTTCCCGTATGACCGTCCGTACCCCGCCCCGCACCCCGACCCGCCGTGCCGGACAGCTCGCCGTCGCCGCGAGCGCCGTCCTCTCCCTCGCCGCCTGCGGTGGCGGCAGCGGCGGCCAGGACGTCGCCTTCGCGCAGGACAGGGTGCCGCGCCACCGGCAGGCTCTGGAGATGGCGGCCGGCATGGACCACTCGGGGGGATCGGGCGCCGTCGAGATGGCCGGCGCCGAGAAGGCCAAGGGCGCCTACGACCCCGCCACCGCCATGGCTGACCCGCGGCGCGCGCGGCTCACAGCCGCACGATGACCAGGGCCGTGTCGTCGGTCGCGCCCCCCGGCGGCAGCAGTTCCAGCAGGACCGCGTCCGCGAGGCTCTCGGGGTCCTCCCCGCGGTGGCGCTCGAGCGAGTCGGCGAGCCGGGCCAGACCGGTGTCGACGTCCTCGTGACGGCGCTCGATGAGACCGTCGGTGTAGAGGACGAGCGTGGCGCCGTCGGTGTAGGAGGTCCAGGCCTGGGGGCGGGGGATCGGATCGGGGCGGGCGTCGAGCGGCGGGTCGGTGGCCTGGTCGAGGAACTCCACCCCGCCCTCGGCGTGGACGAGCACCGGCGGCGGGTGCCCCGCGCTGCTGTAGCTGATGGTGTGGTCGTCGAAGTCGATGAACGTCGCGACGGCGGTGGCCGATTCGGCGCCGTCGACGACGTGCGCGTACCGCCCCAGCACGTTCAGGGCCTCGCCCGGCCCGATGGCGACCCGGCAGGCGGCGCTCAGCGCGCTGCGCAGCTGGCCCATCACCCCGGCGGCCTCCAGACCGTGCCCGACCACGTCGCCCACGGCCACGCACATACGGTTGCCGCCGACCAGGTCCACGATGTCGTACCAGTCCCCGCACACGTTCAGCGCGCCGACCGCGGGCCGGTAGCGCACGGCGGCGTGATGGAGGCCGACCTGCCGGCGGGCGGGCAGCATCGCCTTCTGGAGGGCGAGGGCCACCTCGCGCTCGCGGGCGTGGGCCTTGCGCAGCTGCTCGTTGACCTCCTGGAGTTCGCGGGCGCGCGTGTACAGCTCGGCCTCCAGGACGCGGGTCCGGCTGCCAGTCGGGCCGCCGCGGGCCCGGATCAGCTCGGTGACCTCCTCGACCCGGTGCACCAGCAGCACCACCTTGCCGTCCGCCCCGAACACCGGGGAGTTGACCGGGCTCCAGTAGCGCTCCTCCCACTCCCCGGGCTGCTCGGGGTTCTCGACGTCGTACCGCTGGAGGGCCATGGTGTCGCGCTCGCCCGTGGCCGCCACCCGGGCCAGCGAGGCGGCCAGGTTGCGCATGCCGGAGGCGCCGGCGTTGTTCGGGTGGTCCGGGAAGACGTCGAAGAGGTAGCGCCCGACGACCTGGTCACGGCCGCGCCCGGCCAGCCGCAGGAACTCCGTGTTGGCGTCCACGACGACGAGATCCGGTGTCAGCAGCGCCACCATGCTCGGCAGCGCCTGGAACACCGCCGCGTAGTCGATGGCCGTGTCGTTCATGGCTACCGCCCGTCTGCCGGAGTCCCGCCATTTTCCCACCTCGTGCGGGGTATGCGCGTGCTTCGCGGGTCAGGCCGACGGCTCCGTCAGGGACTGCTCGGCCCAGATGACCTTCCCGCCGGGCACGAAGCGGGTCCCCCAGCGGTCGGTGAGCTGGGAGACCAGCAGCAGTCCGCGGCCGCCCTCGTCCGTGGTGCGCGGATGGCGCAGATGGGGCGCGGTGGCGCCACCGTCGGAGACCTCGCAGATCAGGGCCCGGTTCTTGACCAGTCGGAGCCGGATGGGGCCCTGCGCGTGCCGCATGGCGTTGGTGACCAGCTCGCTCACGACCAGTTCGACGGTGAACGCCAGGTCCCCCAGACCCCACTCGTCCAGCTGCCGGGCCGTCTCCTTGCGGGCGTCGGCGACCACGGCCGGGTCGGCGGGCAGTGCCCAGTCGGCGACCTGGTCGGCGCCGAGCAGCCTGGTGCGGGCCATCAGCAGGACCACATCGTCGTGCGGCCGGTCCGGGACCAGGGCGTCGACCACGGCGCGGCAGCGCACCTCCAGCGAGGCGGCGGGCTGTGCCAGGGCGTGGCGCAGCCGGTGGCGGTCCGCGTCGTCCGTCCGGGCACCGTCCCGGTGGGCCAGCAGCCCGTCGGTGTGGAGGGCCAGCGTGCTGCCCTCGGCCAGGGTCAGCTCCACCGCCTCGAAGGGCGGGCCGCCCACGCCGAGCGGCGGGCCCTGCGGGACGTCGACGCACACGACGGTGCCGTCGGGCAGCACGACGCAGGGTGCCGGATGGTCCGCGGCGGCGATGGTGCACTGCCCGTCGACGGGGTCGTAGACGACGTACACGCATCCGGGGCCCGTCGCCCGGGTGCCGCGGGCGGGTGCGGCCGGGGGCTGCAGTCCCTCCTCGCGGAGCGTGCGCGCCACCAGGTCGTCGAGGTGCGCGAGGACCTCCTCGGGCGGCAGGTCCAGCGCCGCGAGAGTGCGTACGGCGGTGCGCAGCCGGCCCATGGCCGCGGCGGCGTCGATCCCGTGTCCCGGCACCTCGCCCACGACGAGGGCGACCCGCGAGCAGGACAGCGGGATCAGGTCATACCAGTCCCCGCCGAGGCCGGTCAGCTCGTCGGCCGGCCGGTAGCACGCGGCCACCTCGACCGCCTCCTGGTCCGGCAGCCGGCGCGGCAGCAGGCTGCGCTGCAGGACCAGGGCCGCGTCCCGCTCACGGGTGTAGCGGCGGGCGTTGTCCACGCAGACCGCCGCCCGCGACACCAGGTCCTCGGCGAGATTGAGGTCGTCGGCGTCGAACGGTTCCTGGCGGCCGCGCCGGAAGAAGGAGGTCACGCCCATCGTGACGCCCCGCGCGCGGATCGGGACGATCATCACGCTGTGCAGGCCCAGCTCCAGGAAGGTCGCCTCCCGGCCGCCGGGGATGTCCGTGGCCCACTCCTTGCCCAGCGGGTCGAGCCGCTCCTCGCGCCAGGACCGGCCCGTGGTCAGCGCGCGGATCGGCGGCGATCCGGCGAGATAGGTGGCCGCCTGTCCGATCTCCACGACGGCCTCGGGGATCCCGGCGTTCACCGACTGGTGCCCGGCACGCCGCAGCCGTACCTCGTCCGTGTCCCGCAGCGGCCCCGGCTGGGGCTCCGCGCCCCGCAGCACCGACTCCAGCAGGTCCACGCAGACGAAGTCGGCGAAGTCCCGTACCGCGACGTCGGCCAGTTCCTGCGCGGTCCGGACGATGTCCAGGCTGCCGCCGATCTGCTCGCCCGCCCGGTCGAGCAGGTCCAGCCGCTGCCGGGCGCGGTGCCGGTCGGTGATGTCGACGACCGTGTAGTACACGCCGATCGGGCGGCCCCGGTCGTCGTCGAGGCGGGTGAACGACATCATGTGCGCCGTCTCCCGGTGCGGCGCGGCCCGCACCCGGCCCACATGCTCGTACCCGACCACGGGCCGCCCGGTCTTCAGCACCCGCCGCATCTGCGCTTCGATGCCCCCGGCGTCGATGCCGGGCTGGATCTCGGCGAGCCGCCGCCCCAGCCGTTCGTCCGGGCAGCCCCCGCCGAACCGCTCCAGGGCCGCGTTCGACCAGACGCACCGCAGATCGGTGTCCACGATCGCGATGCCGACGGGGGAGTCGGCCACCATCTGCTCCAGCACCGCGCGGCTCATGTCCCAGCCGCGGGCCCCGGACGTCTCGCACAGCAGGACCAGCCAGTGCGGCGCACCGCCGGCTTCCACCGCGTGGGTGATCCGCGCCATCACCCTGACCGGTTGCCCGTCCCGCCGCACGGCGGTCAGCAGCCCCGCCCAGCCGCCGTTCCTGCGGCACCGCTCGGCCAGTTCGGGCACCCGGGCGGCGTCCTCGTCCGACAGCAGGGCGCTCGCCCGCCTGCCCACCACCTCGGCGGCGGGGTAGGCCAGCAGCCGCTGGGCCTCCGGTGTCCAGCTCGCCACCACGCCCCGCGCGTCGAGCAGCAGGGGCGCGGCATCGGCCACGTCGAACCCCCGGCGGTCGACGTCCTGCTCCTCGTGCGTACTCACGGCCGACCTCTCTGTCGCTGAGAGTGGTCTACCCCCTCCTAGGTCAATCTTCACTCTTCGGTCATAGCGCGCGGCGTGCGAACGAGCGGGGGCGGCGCGCGGCCGCCCCGCCCGGATCAGGACCCCAGCACCTGACGCAGCGCCTGAAGCGCGGAGCGCAGCTCGTCCGCCGTGATGGTCAGCGGGGGCGCCAGCCGGATGGTGGAGCCGTGGGTGTCCTTCGCGAGGACCCCCTCCCGCATCAGCCGCTCGCTGATCTCCCGGCCCGTGCCGATCGCCGGGTCGATGTCGACGCCCGCCCACAGCCCCCGCGCCCGGAAGCCGACCACTCCGCCGCCTACCAGCTCGGCCAGGCCGTCCCGCAGGACCACCCCCAGCTCGGCCGCCCGCCGCTGGTACTCACCGGTCTCCAGCAGGTCGATCACGGCCGTGCCGACCGCCGCCGCGAGCGGGTTGCCGCCGAACGTGGAGCCGTGCTCGCCCGGGTGGAGCACCCCCAGCACCTCGCGCCGGGCCACCACCGCCGACACCGGCACGATGCCGCCGCCGAGCGCCTTGCCGAGCAGCAGCACGTCCGGTACGACGCCGTCGTGCTCGACGGCGAGGGTACGGCCGGTGCGGCCGAGGCCCGACTGGATCTCGTCGGCGATGAACAGGCAGCCCTCGCGGCGGGTCAGCTCGCGCACCCCGGCGAGATAGCCGGGGGAGGGGATGATCACACCGGCCTCGCCCTGGATGGGCTCGATGAGCACCGCCGCCGTCGTCTCGTCGACCGCCTCGGCCAGCGCGGCCAGGTCGTCGTACGGCACGATCCGGAAGCCGGGCGTGAACGGGCCGAAGCCGCGGCGGGCCGTCTCGTCGGTGGAGAAGCTGACGATCGTCGTCGTACGGCCGTGGAAGTTCTCGGCCGCCACGACGATCGTCGCCTGCCCGTCCGGGACGCCCTTGACGTCGTACGCCCACTTGCGGGCCACCTTGACGGCGCTCTCCACCGCCTCCGCGCCGGTGTTCATCGGCAGGACCATGTCCAGCCCGGTCAGCTCCGCGAGCCGCTCCGCGAACCCGGCGAGCCGGTTGTTGTGGAACGCACGGGAGGTGAGCGTCAGCTCGTCGAGCTGGCGGTGCGCGGCCTCGATCAGCGCCGGGTGGCGGTGGCCGAAGTTCAGCGCGGAGTAGCCGGCGAGCATGTCGAGGTAGCGCCGGCCCTCGACGTCCTCGACCCAGGTGCCCTCGGCCCGGGCGACGACCACGGGCAGCGGGTGGTAGTTGTGCGCGACGACCGGCTCCTCCGCGCGGATGAGGTCGGCGGACGTACGCGTGGGCGCGGACACACGGGTGGGCGCGGTCATGAACGGATCTCCTGGGTGCAGCACTTGATGCCACCGCCGGCCTTGTGGAACTCCGACAGGTCGACGGGGACGGGGACGTAACCGTGGCCGGCGAGGTTCTCGGCCAGCGCCTCGGCCTGGGGGGCGATGAAGACGTTGCGGCCGTCGGACACGGAGTTCAGGCCGAACGCCATCGCGTCCTCGCGGGTGGCGAGCACCGCGTCCGGGTACAGCCGCCGCAGCACCTCGCGGCTGCCCGCCGAGAACGCCTCGGGGTAGTAGCAGATGTTGTCGTCGTCGAGGACGAACAGCGCCGTGTCCAGGTGGTAGAAGTACGGGTCCACCAGGGTCAGGCCGATCACCGGGTGGCCGAGGAACTCCTGCGCCTCCCGGTGTGCCTCGCGGGTGGTGCGGAACCCGGTGCCGGCCAGTACGTACCGGCCCGTCCACACCAGGTCGCCCTCGCCCTCGGTCACCGACTCGGGGCGGTAGACGTCGTAGCCCGCCGCCTTGAACCAGGTGTCGTAGTGCACCGACTCGGGGCGCCGCTCGGGCGCGTGGAACAGGGAGCCGAAGACCCGGCCGCCGACCACGCAGGCCGCGTTGGCGGCGAAGACCATGTCGGGCAGACCGGGCACCGGCTCGACCGAGTCGACGGTGTGGCCATGGGCGCGGTAGGCGCGGATCATCGCCTGCCACTGCTCCTGGGCGAGATCGACGTCGACGGGCCGGTCGGGGTTCATCCAGGGGTTGATCGCATAGCTGACGGCGAAGTGTCTGGGTTCGCAGACGAGGAAGCGCCGGGAGCGCGGCACACGGCTTTCGAGCACAGAGGGTTTCCTCCGGTTCCTGTGTGTCACAGAGGGGTGACACAACGGTAGGAACCGAGGTCCAGGACCGACAAGCGAGAAAAGCTGCGTGCATACGCAGCATCGCTGCGTCTTTCCCGGCGCGTACGCAGCAGTGCTGCGCGCCCCTTGCGCGTCATTGCGGGGCCGCCTGGGTCGCGCCGGCCTCCGGGCTCTCCGGGAGGAGGTGGGAGAGCACCATCACGCTGATCGTCTTGCGGATGAACGGCTCGGCGCGGATCCGCTCCAGCACCTCCTCGAAGTGCTCCACGTCCCGGGCCCGCACGTGCAGCAGCGCGTCCGCGCCGCCGGTCACCGTCATGGCCGCCGTGATCTCCGGATAGGCCTGGACGACCTCCGCCAGCCGCCGGGGCGGGGCCGCGCCCTCGCAGTAGACCTCGACGTACGCCTCGGTGCGCCAGCCCAGCGCGGACGGCTTCACGGTGGCCGTGAACCCGGTGATCACCCCGGTCTCCCGCAGCCGGTCCACCCGCCGCTTGACCGCGGTGGACGACAGCCCCACGTCCGCGCCGATCTCGGCGAAGCTGGTCCGGGCGTTCGCCATCAGCGCGGTGATGATCTTGCGGTCGAGGTCGTCGAAGGACGCGGTCCTGCTGTTCATGCGGGCACTGTAATCAGCCGGGCCGCGCGGAGCCGGGCTACGACCGTGTGACGACCATGGCGAGCGTCAGCAGACCAAGCACCACCCAGCCGAACCACAGCCAGCCGTTGCCGCCGAGCGCGACCGTGTACGCGGTGACGACGACGAGCCCGCCGACCGTGAGCATCCCCATCGCCTTGGTGGAACCGTTCGTGGAACCGGGCATCGCGACACCCTCCTCTTGGTCCGTCCTTGACCAATGGTGCCCCGAACGCCGCGCGTACGGGACCGGAGGAGCCGGATCCGCTCAGCCCTCGCGGGCGTTCAGCGAGGCCAGGTAGGCGTTGTACGCCTCCAACTCCTTGTCGCCGTCCCGGTCCGCGACCCGGTCCTTGCGCCTGGCCTGGCGCTGCTCGGAGCGGTACCACTGGAACAGCAGCGCGATCAGCACCAGCACCGACGGGACCTCGCTGAACGCCCAGGCGATGCCGCCGGCCGCGTTCTGGTCGGACAGCGCGTCGATGCCGAGCGAGGCCGGCGGGTGCTCGAAGGTGCCCACCATCGGCGCCGACGCCATCATCAGGGCGATACCGAAGAACGCGTGGAACGGCATGCCCGCGAACAGCTCCAGCATCCGCATCACGTATCCCGGCCGGTGCGGACCCGGGTCGACGCCCATGATCGGCCAGAAGAACACCATGCCCACGGCGAAGAAGTGCACCATCATCGCGATGTGCCCGGTCTTGGACCCCATGAGGAAGTCGAACAGCGGGGTGAAGTACAGCACGTACAGGCTCGCGATGAACATCGGGATCGTGAACGCCGGATGCGTGACGATCCGCATGTAGCGGCTGTGCAGCAGCATCAGCAGCAGCTCGCGCGGCCCCTTGCCGCCCTTGCCGGCGACGGGCAGCGCGCGCAGTGCCAGCGTGACCGGGGCGCCGAGCAGGATCAGGATCGGCGACAGCATGCTGATGACCATGTGCTGGGTCATGTGCACGCTGAACATGACCATGCCGTAGTCGTTCAGCTTGGTGCACATCACCAGCGCGACGGTCAGCACGCCGACGACGTACGCCACCGTACGGCCGGCGGACCACCCGTCCCCGCGCCGCCGCAGCCGCATCACGCCCCAGCCGTACAGGCCGAGACCGAGCAGGCAGGCGACGAGGAAGAACGGATCGGCGGACCACTGAAGCCCCCGTCCCAGCGTGAACGGCGGCAGATCCATCATCATGCCGTGCCCGCTGTGGTCCATCCGGCGGCTCCTGATTCGTGGGGGTTGTACGAGTTGTCCGCCCCAAGACTAGAACCGCCCCCGGTCACGACGGTGACCGGGGGCGGGTTGTTCTCGGGTGAACCACGCAGCGCGACGGCCTACAGGACGCACTCCGCCTCGTCGTAGCGCGCGACCGGAACGGTCTTCAGCGTCTCGACCGCCTCGGCCAGCGACACCATCACGATGTCGGTCCCGCGCAGCGCGGTCATCCGGCCGAACTCGCCGCGGTGCACGGCCTCCACCGCGTGCCAGCCGAAGCGCGTGGCGAGCACCCGGTCGTACGCCGTCGGCGTGCCGCCCCGCTGGACGTGCCCGAGGATGACCGGCCGGGCCTCCTTGCCGAGCCGCTCCTCCAGCTCCACCGACAGCTGCCGGGCGATACCGGCGAACCGCTCGTGGCCGTAGATGTCCTTGCCGCCCTCGTCGAACTCCATCGTGCCCGGCCTGGGCTTGGCGCCCTCGGCCGCGACGACGATGGCGAACCGCTTGCCCGCCTCGAACCGCTCGCCGACCTTCCTCGTCAACTCCTCGATGTCGAAGGGCCGTTCCGGGACGACGACGGCGTGGGCACCGGCCGCCATGCCGGAGTGCAGCGCGATCCAGCCGGTGTGCCGGCCCATGACCTCCACGATCAGCACCCGCTGGTGCGACTCGGCGGTGGTCTTCAGCCGGTCCAGGGCCTCGGTGGCCACGGTGACGGCCGTGTCGAAGCCGAAGGTGACGTCCGTGACGGCGATGTCGTTGTCGATGGTCTTGGGCACGCCCACGATCGGCAGCCCGCTGTCCGACAGCAGCCGGGCCGCCTTCAGCGTGCCCTCACCGCCGATCGGGATGATCGCGTCGAGACCGAGTTCCGCGACATGGCCCCTGGCCCGCTCCACGCCGTCGCGCAGGTGCTCCGGGCGGACCCGGGAGGAGCCGAGGATGGTGCCGCCGCGGGCCAGGATGCCGCCCACGGCGTCGAGGTCGAGCTTGAGGTAGTCGCACTCCAGGAGGCCCTTCCAGCCGTCCCGGAAACCGATGACCTCGTCGCCGTGGTCGGCGACGGCACGGTGCACGACGGACCGGATGACGGCGTTCAGGCCGGGGCAGTCGCCGCCGGACGTGAGGACACCAATGCGCATAGCCCGAAATACCTTCTCAACGTGGGCCGGGTAGACCGGACCACGTTGTCCGGCGGATTCCCGGCCACCCTACCGGCGTCCGGGGGTCGCTCCCTAGCGGGCGTCCGCCTGCTGGACGCGCCCGCGCATATGAGCGGACGGGCCGTCAGGCGGGCCCGCCACGAGCGTGCGGGAACCCGCCGGACTCGCGCCGGAGTCGCCCTGGCGTCGCGCTCAGGCGGGCTGCTGAGCAGCGGCGATGCGCTCGGTGCGCAGCGCCTCGTACCAGCGGTCGTCGATCGGCGGCAGCGCGTTGACGTCGAGGGCCAGCTTCAGCAGCAGGTCGGCGATCAGCGGGTTGCGGGCGAGGACCGGACCGTGCATGTACGTACCGAAGACGGTCCCGTTGTACGCGCCCTCCGTGCCGTCCTCCGTGCCGTTGCCCCTGCCGACCTGCACCCGGGCGAGCGGCCGGGCGCCCGGGCCGACGTGGGTGACGCCCTGGTGGTTCTCGAAGCCGGTCAGCTGGGGCAGGCCGAGCTGGGGGTCGACGTCGGCGAGCACGTCACCGACGCACCGCTCGCCCTCGCCGCGCACCGAGACCACGTCGAGCAGGCCGAGGCCGGGCTCGCGCTGGCCGAGGTCGTTGATGAACTCGTGGCCGAGGATCTGGTAGCCGGCGCACACGGAGAAGACGATCGCGCCGTTCTCCACCGCCCGGTACAGATGCCCGTCGCGGCGCAGCCGCTCGGCCGCGAGCCGCTGCGGACGGTCCTCGCCGCCCCCGATCAGGTAGATGTCGCCGGAGGTCGGGATCGGCTGGTCGCTGCGCACGTCGAGGCGGGCCACGTCCAGGCCGCGCTGCCGGGCCCGGCGCTCCATGACGAGCGCGTTGCCCTGGTCGCCGTAGGTGCTCAGCAGGTCCGGGTAGACCCACACCAGCCGCAGTTGGTTGTCGCTCATGAGGTGATCGCCCTTCGAGGATCAGAAGATCAGTTGCCGACCCGGCGGCGCAGGTCCTGGAACGCGGTGTAGTTCGCGATGACCTCGATCCGGCCGGGCGGGCACATCTGCACGGCCTCGTCCAGGGTGTCGCAGACCTGGAAGTGCTGGTTCGCGACCTCCAGGCGGACGGCGAGGTCCAGCTTGCGGTCGCCGATCACGAAGACCGGGTGGCCGGTGAGCCGGGTGTAGTCGACGTCCCACAGCCAGGAGGTGTCGGTGCCGTCCGCGCCGCGGGCGTTCACGGAGAGGATCACCGGCGCGGGCGGCGGGTCGATCAGGGAGAACGTCTCCAGCCAGCCGGCCGGGTTCTTGGCGAGCAGCAGCCGCAGATCGCGGTTCTGGAACTGGACGACGTCGTAGCGTCCGGCCACGGCCTGCACCTGGTACATCCGCTCCAGCGCCACCTGCGGCGGCACCCCGAAGACGGCGGCCACGGCGGCGGAGGAGGCGGCGTTCGCCTTGTTGGCGCGGCCCGGCAGCTGCAGGTGGATGGGCCAGGCGGAGCCGTGCGGGTCCAGCACGTGGTCGCCGGAGAGCGCCCAGGTCGGCTGCGGCCGGCGGAAGCCGCACTCGTTGCAGTACCAGTCCTCGCCGGGGCGCTGCATCACGCCGCCGCAGGACGGGCAGGACCAGGCGTCGTCCTTCCACATCTGCCCGGCGGCGACCCAGAGCACGTTCGGCGACGAGGAGGCGGCCCACACCACCAGCGGGTCGTCGCAGTTGGCGACGATGACGGCCTTGGAGCCGGCGAGCCCCTCGCGCCAGTTCTCGGCGAGCATCCGCGTCTCGGCGGCGCGGTCGAGCTGGTCGCGGGAGAGGTTGAGCAGGGCGATGCACTTCGGGTCGGTGTCCCGGGCGACACCGGCCAGGTACTTCTCGTCGACCTCGATGACCGCGAACTTGGCGTCCGAGCCGCCCGCGAGCGCGGACGTGATGCCGGCCGGCATGTTGGCGCCGAGCGCGTTGGAGACGACCGGCCCCGCGGCGCGCAGCGCCTCGGCGATGAGCCGGGTCGTCGTGGTCTTGCCGTTGGTCGCCGAGACCAGGACGACGTCCAGGTTCTGGGCGAGCCGTGCGAGCAGGTCGGGGTCGAGTCTCAGCGCGACCCGGCCACCGATCACCGACCCGCTGCCGCGTCCCGCGGCGCGCGATGCCGCAGCGACCGCCTTGCCCGCGGTCACGGCCAGCTTGGCCCGCGGCGTGAGCGGGTCCGAGTTGCCTGCCATCAGTTCTCGATCCTCCTTGCGTACGCGCCGCGCCTGGGGCCATCCGGCAGCGTGGTGTGGACCTCAGCCTATCGAGATCCCTTCGCACACCCGAATCGTGCCCACACCTGCGCGACGGTCGTGGGTCGAAGGAACCGTACCCTTGCGGCCATGCGACACGGTTCCATTCCGGGCGCCCGCGGGCGAGTCCGGCCCCTCACCCTGCTCGGCGACGCGGCCCTGCGCGAGCCCTGCCGGGATGTCACGGACTTCGGTCCGGAACTCGCCGACCTCGTGGAGGACTTGTTCGCCACGATGTACGCGGCGCAGGGGGTGGGCCTGGCCGCGAATCAGATCGGGGTGCCTTTGCGGGTGTTCGTCTACGACTGTCCGGATGACGAGGATGTGCGGCATCTCGGACACGTGGTGAACCCCCGGCTCGTGACCCGGGACGGCGTCGTCGTCCGGGGCCCGGAGGGCTGCCTGTCGCTGCCGGGCCTGGAGGCGGGGACCGAGCGGTACGACCACGCCGTGGTCGAGGGACGCACGGCGCGTGGGGAGCCGGTCACGGTCCACGGCACCGGCTTCTTCGCGCGGTGCCTGCAGCACGAGTGCGACCACCTGGAGGGCCGGGTGTACGCGGACCACGTGACGGGGTGGCGCGGGCGACGGCTGGCGCGGCAGATCTCCCGCGCTCCGTGGCGCGGCTAGGCGGGTCCGCCGCTGCCCGTGCCCCGGCAGGCGACGTTCGCCCCGTCGCGACGCCCGGCAGGCTCCCCCGGCGCGCGGGAGGTGCCCCCACTCGCCGCACCGGCCGAAAGCCCAAGCACGCCCAGTACGAGGACTTCCGGCGGGCACGCCGACAGGTCGCACCGGACCTCGCCGCAGCCGCTCAGAAGCCCGGGCCTCCGATCCGGTCGCCGGCCGCCGCGAGCCGGCCCCACAGCAGGTCGGCCAGTGATCGCACCAACTCCGCCCGGGAGCAGGGCCGTTCGCCCAGCCACCAGTCGCCGGCGGCATGCATCATGCCGACGATCCCGTGCCCCCACACCCGCGCGAGCTGCTGGCTGTCCGGTCCGAGGTCCACCCGCTCCTCGATCACCTGGGCCAGCTCCTCGCCCATCCGCCGCAGCAGCGGGGCGGAGTGCTTGCCGACGTCGAAGCCCTGGTCGCCCCCGGTGCTCCCCTCCGCCGGATGCATCAGGAACCGGTACACCTGGGGCCGCGCCTCGATCGCGGCGAGGTAGGTGTCCAGCGTGGACTCCACCCGCTCGCGCCGGTCCGCCGGGGCGTCCAGCGCGGCTCTCAGCGAGTCCAGCAGCGCGTCCGTGTGCCGCTTGGCGAGTGCCGCGTACAGTCCGCCCTTGTCGCCGAAGTGGCGGTACAGGATCGGCTTCGTGATCCCGGCCTCCGCCGCGATGGCGTTCATCGACGCCTGCGGGCCGTCGCGGAGCACCACCCGGTCGGCGGCCTCCAGCAGCTCGCGCCGTCTGCGGTCGGCGGACCGCTGCTGCTCGGTCCGCTGTGTGGTGTCCATGTGCTCTCCCCGCCCGTGCTGATTCGGTGACGCCTGCGCAAACTAACACTGACTGTGCCCCTGACATCGAACGGGATACCGAGGCGTCGTCGCCGTTTGACTTTTCCTACCCGTCGGTAACAGACTCGGGTTACCGTTAGTAACATCGCAGTGCCGCCGCTGGAGGGGACATGGCCGAGTTCACCATGGAGCTGAACGACGAACAGAGGGAAGTCCGGGACTGGCTCCATGGCTTCGCCGCCGACGTGATCCGCCCCGCCGCCGCCGAGTGGGACGAGCGCGAGGAGACGCCCTGGCCGGTCATCCAGGAGGCGGCGAAGGTCGGCATCTACTCCCTCGATTTCTACGCGCAGCAGTACTTCGACCCCACCGGGCTCGGCATCCCGACGGCGATGGAGGAGCTGTTCTGGGGCGACGCGGGCATCGCCCTGTCCATTGTGGGCACCGGACTCGCCGCCGTGGGCGTTCTCGCCAACGGGACCGAGGAGCAGATCGGCACCTGGATCCCGCAGATGTACGGTGACCAGAACGACGTCAAGGTCGCCGCCTTCTGCTCCTCCGAGCCCGACGCCGGCTCCGACGTCGCCTCCATGCGCACGCGTGCCGTCTACGACGAGGCCAAGGACGAGTGGGTGATCAACGGCACGAAGACCTGGGCGACCAACGGCGGTATCGCGAACGTCCACGTCGTCGTCGCCGCCGTCGACCCCGAGCTGGGCTCCAAGGGCCACGCCTCCTTCATCGTCCCGCCGGGCACGCCCGGTCTCGCGCAGGGCCAGAAGTTCAAGAAGCACGGTATCCGCGCCTCGCACACCGCCGAGGTCATCCTCGACAACGTGCGCGTCCCGGGCTCCTGCCTGCTCGGCGGCAAGGAGAAGCTGGACGAGCGGCTCGCCCGCGCCCGCGAGAAGGCGAAGGCCGGGGGCGGCGCGGGGGTCTCCCCGCTCGAGCGAAGCCGAGAGTGGGGGAGGGTGAAGAACGCGGCGATGGCGACCTTCGAGGCGTCCCGGCCGGCCGTCGGCGCGATGGCGGTCGGCACCGCGCGGGCCGCGTACGAGGTCGCCCTCGACTACGCGAAGACGCGCGAGCAGTTCGGGCGGCCGATCATCGACAACCAGGGCGTCGCCTTCCAGCTCGCGGACATGCGCACCCGGATCGACGCCGCCCGGCTGCTGGTCTGGCGGGCCTCCTGGATGGCGGTCAACGGCAAGCCGTTCACCGCCGCCGAGGGCTCCATGTCCAAGCTCTTCGCCAGCGAGACGGCCAAAGAGGTCACCGCCCAGGCCATCCAGATCCTCGGCGGCAACGGCTACACGCGGGAGTACCCGGTGGAGCGGATGCACCGGGACGCCGCGATCTACACCATTTTCGAGGGCACGAGTGAGATCCAGCGGCTGGTGATCGCCCGCACCCTCTCGGGCACGCCGATCCGCTAACGGTGCCTGAGCGGCGTCAGCTGCTCGATGTCGTACTTGGCCCGCAGTGCCTCGATCGCCTCCTGGTCCGGCGGGCCGCCGTTGCCCAGGATCTCCAGCAGCTCCTCGAAATAGCGCTCGTGGTCCGGCGGGGGAGAGGCCTGGAAGAACATCTTCGCCGGGGCGTCCGTCGGGTTCGCGAAGGCGTGCGGGCACCCCGGGGGCACGACGATCACCGTGCCCGGGGTCGCCCGCACCACCCTGTTGCCCGAACTCGACTGCCATTTCCGCCAGTTGTCGGGGGTGCGGACGCGGGGCTCGAAGGCGAGGACGTCCAGTTCGCCCTCCAGGACGTAGAACAGCTCCTCGCTGCGCGTGTGCACATGCGCACCCACGTCGAAGCCCGGCGGGACCTCCACCTCGAAGGTGGAGGCCATCCGCGAGTGCGCGCCGGTGACCTTGAACGTCACCCGCTGGGCCGGTGTCTCCACGACACGGCCGTGGCCCGGCGGTACGTACAGTCCCTCGCTCCAGGTCATCGGCCGCTCACCAGGTCACCGGGACGGCTTCGGGACCCCGGATCAGCGCGCCCTTCCTGAAGGGCACCTGCTCCGGCGGTACGGCGAGGCGCAGGCCCGGCACCCGGTCCAGCAGGGTGTCCACCAGCAGCTCCTCCTCCAGCCGGGCCAGCTGGCCGCCGGGGCAGTAGTGCGGCCCGAAACCGAAGGACACGTGCGGGTTGGGGCTGCGCGAGAAGTCGATCGTCTCCGGGTCCGGGAAGACGTCCGGGTCGCGGTTGGCGGCCAGGTAGGAGACGTAGACCGGGTCGCCCGCGCGGATCCGCACGCCCCGGATCTCCACGTCCACCATGGCGATGCGGGACAGGCCGACCGCGTTGCGGTGCGGGATCCAGCGCAGCAGCTCGTCGATCGCCCTCGGGCGGATCTCCGGTTCCGCGCGCAGCCGCTCCACCAGGTCGGGCCGGGTCAGCAGCAGGTAGAACATCTGCCCGCTGTTGTTGGTGACCGCCTCGCCGCCGATCTGGAGCAGACCGGCGAGCCCGACGGCCTCCTCCAGCGTCACCTCGCCGCGGCCCACCGCGGCACCGAGCAGCGAGGTGACGTCCTCGGCCGTGCTGTTCTCGCGCAGCGCGATCAGGTCGGAGAAGTAGGCGGCCATCTCCCGCTTGGCCTTCTCGCTGACCTCCTTGCCGTGCGAGGAGGACAGGATGAGCTGGGTCCAGGTGTGCATGGTGTGCCGGTCGGCCGCCGGGACGCCCATGATCTCGCAGATCACCGCGATCGGGAACGGACTGAGGATCGTGGCCGTGAGATCGGCGGGCGGACCGTCCTGGAGCAGTTCGTCGACCAGCTCGTCCAGCATGACCTGCGCCCTCTCCCGCACCCGCTCCACGCCCTTCGCGGTGAACGCGGCCGCCACCGAGCGGCGCAGCCGGGTGTGGTCGGGCGGGTCGAGGAAGCCGACCGCGCCCGGGTCCGGGATGAAGTGCGGGGCCAGCCGGGTCACCGGCTTGTCCATGACGGCCTCGCGGCTGAAGCGGGCGTCGTTGGTCACCATGCGCACGTCGTCGTACCGGGTCACCAGCCACGCCCAGCCCTCGCCGTTGGGCAGCTGGATGCGGGTGACCGGTCCCTCCCGCATCAGCTCTCTGAGCACCGGGTCGAAGTCCGTCCCGGTCAGATCGAGCGCCGGCCAGTGCCGGACCGGGGGCAGGGTCTCGGTGAGCGTCTCTTCCGTCATGCCGCACTCACGTCGCTTCCCGGTCGGAGCCGCGCCAGCGGCCCAGCGCCATCTCCGCGGTGATGCCGGGCCCGAACCCGGCCAGCAGCCCGCGCGCCCGGTGCTCGGCACCGCCCTCGTCGAACAGCCGGCGCAGCGCGTCCAGCACGACGGCGGAGGCGATGTTGCCGTACTCGGTGAGGGTGGACCGGCTGAACCGGAACGCGTGCGGGTCGACCTGGAGGAACTTGCTCAGGTCGTCCAGGATGCGCGGCCCGCCGGCGTGGACGATGTAGAAGTCCAGGTCGGACGCGTCCCAGCCGTGCAGGCCCGCGAGGTCCTGCAGCGCCGGGGCGAGCGGCTCCATGGTGGCCGGCACCCGTTTGTCGAGCAGGAAGTGGAAGCCCGTCGCGCGGACGTCGTACATGATCCACTCTTCGGTCTTCGGGATCAGGTACGAGCCGTTGCGCTCCAGCTCGATGCCGGTGCCGCCCTTGCCGCGGACCACGGCGGCGGCTATGCCGTCACCGAACAGGCCGTTGGAGAGCAGCGAGCCGACGCCGAGGTCGGTGGGCTGATAGCACAGCGAGCAGAACTCGCAGGCCACGATCAGCGCGTTGGCCTCGGGGTAGGCCGAACAGAAGTCGTGGGCCCGGTTGATCGCCGCGCCGCCGGCCGCACAGCCCAGCTGGGCTATGGGGAGCTGCCGGGTGGTGGAGTCGAAGTCCATCTCGTTGATCAGCCACGCCGTGAGCGAGGGCATCATGAAGCCCGTGCACGAGACGTAGATGATCACGTCGATGTCGGTGGTGAGGAGTTCCGCGTCGTCGAGCGCCCGCTGGATCACCGCGGGGACCCTTGCCTTGGCCTCGGCCTCGTAGAGCTTGTTGCGCTCCTCGAAGCCGGGGTGCTTCAGGGTCTCCTCGATGGGCTGCACGATGTGCCGGGTCTTCACGCCCGTGTTCTCGATCAGCCGCAGTGCGAGCGGGAGTTGTGGGTGGTCCGCGTGACGGGAGCGCGCCAGCTCCAGCGTCTCCTCCATCGTGATCACGTGTTCCGGAACCGAAACTGCCGGTCTGCACAAAGTCGCCATGAACCGCGCCTGCTTTCAGCCTTCCGGAAGGCCTTCGCCCGCCGGTCAGAGGGTGGTTCACCTCAGGAGGTGGTCCACCCACGATCACCCGTGGGAGCGTCGATCTCTCGCCGAACTACTCCAGACCGGGGACGCCGTGTCAGGGTCGGGGAAGAACCCGCACGTCGCGCGAGGGAGAAACACCATGACGGTCACGGCCGCCGATCTGCTCCAGCGGACCACCCGGGCGCTCGCGCCGGACCCCGCCGCCAACCGCTTCGTCCCGCTGGTCGAACGGGGCGAGGCGCCGCCCGAGGCGCTGGCCCGCCTCGCCCTCGAACAGGGGTGCGTGATCCCCGCCGACCGGCGCGCCTTCCGCCGTCTGGCCGAGCGCGCCGGCCCGGCCGCGGCGGCCTGGTTCACCAGCCTGGCGACGGGCGAGGAACTGGCCGCACGGCATCTGACGGCTTTCGCGCGGGCCTGCGGCGTGACGGAGGACCGCGCACGCGCCTACACGCCCCTGCCCGGCTGCCAGGCCTATCCCGCCTACGTCGCCTGGCTGGCCGTCAACGCGTCCCCCGCGGACGCGGTCCTGGCGCTGACCGCCAACTTCTCCGCCTGGGGCGGCTATTGCGCCCGCATCGCCGAGGGCCTGCGCACGCACTACGGCTTCGACGACGACTCCCGCGCCTTCTTCGGCTTCTTCGCCGCACCGGCGCCCGACCTGGAGCGGCAGGCGACGGCGGCGGTGCAGGAGGGCCTGGACGACGGCACCCTGAACACGGCCGACGCACACACCTACGGAACGCTGCTGCAAACGTACGAGAGCATGTTCTGGGAATCGCTCAGGACACCTGCCTGAGACCCGCTACGGCGCCCCGCTGCTGTGCGCGATGCACGCCACGTCGATACGGTCCGCGAGCTTGGCCAGCTCGATGGTCAACGCCGCGACCGTGTCCTCGTCCAGGTCCTGCTCCCCGGCCTCGACCAGCCGCAGCCACCGCCCGCCCACGGTCCGCAACAGCTTGCTCACATCGGCGGCAGCCACCTGCAGGGTCCCGCGGTCGTCGACGATCAGGGGCAGAGTCACTTCGCGGTTCACAAATGGGATGGTAGCCCCGCGGCGGTCACGCCCCCTGCCAAACCGTGGTGATGTTGCAGAACTCCCGGATTCCGTGCCCGGACAGCTCACGCCCGTACCCCGAGCGCTTCTGGCCGCCGAACGGGAACGCCGGGTGGGAGGCGGTCATCCCGTTGACGAACACCGAACCGGCCTCCAGATCGCGGGCGAACCGCTCCACCTCGGCCGCGTCCCGCGTCCACACGTTCGAACTCAGCCCGAACGGCGAGTCGTTGGCGATGAGCAGCGCCTCGTCCAGGTCGCCGGCCCGGTACAGCGTGCCCACCGGGCCGAACGCCTCCTCGCGGTGGATGCGCATCTCCCGGGTGATGCCGGAGAGCACGGTCGGCGGGTAGTACCAGCCCGGCCCTTCCGGCCGCCGCCCGCCGCACAGCACCTCGGCACCGCCACGCGTCGCGTCGTCGACCAGCTCCTCCAGATCCATGCGCCCCTGCTCGCTGGAGAGCGGCCCGACGTCGGTGTCCTCCTCCATCGGGTCGCCGACCTTGAGCGCCCGCATGCCCGCCACGAACTTCTCGGCGAAGGCGTCGTAGACGTCACCGTGCACGATGAACCGCTTGGCGGCGATGCAGGACTGCCCGTTGTTCTGCACGCGCGCGGTCACCGCGACCTCGGCCGCGCGGTCCAGGTCGGCGGAGGGCATCACCACGTACGGGTCACTGCCGCCCAGCTCCAGCACCGTCTTCTTGATCATCTCGCCCGCGGTGGAGGCGACGGCCCGGCCCGCCGGTTCGCTGCCGGTGAGCGTGGCCGCCTTCACCCGCTCGTCGCGCAGGATGTCGTCCACCGCGCCCGACCCCACCAGCAGTGTCTGGAAGCAGCCCTCCGTGAAGCCCGCCCGGTGGAACAGGTCCTCCAGGTACAGGGCCGTCTGGGGGACGTTGGAGGCGTGCTTGAGCAGGCCCACGTTGCCCGCCATCAGCGCGGGCGCGGCGAACCGCACGACCTGCCAGAGGGGGAAGTTCCACGGCATCACCGCGAGCACCGGACCGAGCGGCCGGTAGCGCACCCGCACCCGGGACGCCCCGGAGTCCCGCACATCGGATTCGGCCGGCTCCTCGTCGGCCAGCAGCGCCTCGGCGCGCTCGGCGTACCAGCGCATCGCCTTGGCGCACTTCGCGGCCTCCGCGCGCGCCTGCTTCAGCGGCTTGCCCATCTCCAGGGTCATGACCCGGGCGATCTCCGGCCGATCCTCGTCCAGCAGCTCCGCGGCCCTGTTCAGCAGGCGGGCGCGCTCGGCGAAGGCGGTCGTCCGGTAGGTGCGGAACGTGGCCTCGGCGAGCTGGAGCCGGCGCTCCAGCTCCTCCTCGCCCATGGGCTCGTACGTCTTGAGCGTCTCGCCGTTCGCGGGGTTCACCGTCGCGATGGGCATGGCTGACCTCCCTGGGAGCGGGCTTGTCTCGACCTTCGCGCGCGGGCGTGCGCTCCGCAACGCGTGTGGTCCCCTTCAGCCCGAGTGCTCCGCCAAGCGGTCGAGAAACGCGGTCTGCGCCGCGATGAGCACCGCACGGGCCCGGTCCAGGCCGAGCCACTCCACCCGGTCCAGCTCGGGGAACTCCCGCACCCGTCCGGAGCGCGGCGGCCACTCCATGGTGAAGCTGCCGGGAGTGAAACCCGACAGGTCCGGATCCGCCTCCACCGCCCAGGCCGTGACGATCTTGCCGTTCTTCTGCACGACCTCGCCCAGCGCTACGGCCTCGCCGTCGGGCGGCGCGATCCCCAGCTCCTCCTGGAACTCGCGCCGGGCCGCCTCCCACGCGGGCTCGCCGGCTTCGTACTCGCCCTTGGGGACCGTCCAGGCCCCCGCGTCCTTCGTCGCCCACAGCGGGCCGCCCATATGGCCGAGCAATACCTGAAGTCCCTCGTCGGTGTGCCGGAACAACAGCAGTCCCGCGCTGCGCTTCGTCGCACGCACCGTCACGGTGTGACCTCCGGGTGGGCCGCCAGCAGGGCCTCCACCGTATCGGCCTCCTCGGGGCGCTTGTCCTCGCGGTAGCGGACCACGCGGGCGAAGCGCAGGGTGACGCCGGCCGGGTAGCGGGAGGAGCGCTGGAGGCCGTCGTAGGCGATCTCCACGACGAGTTCGGGGCGGACCCGGACCACCCAGCTGTTGTCGGGGTCGTCGATCGCCAGCTCCCGCAGCCGCTTCGTCTGCCAGGCGAGCATCACGTCCGTCATGCCCTTGAAGGTCTTGCCCAGCATGGCGAAGCCGCCGTCGGCGGTGCGGGCGCCCAGGTGCAGGTTGGACAGCCTGCCGGTGCGACGGCCGTGGCCCCACTCGGCGGCCAGCACCACCAGGTCGAGGGTGTGCACGGGTTTGACCTTCAGCCAGGAGGCCCCGCGCCGACCCGCGCTGTAGGGGGCGTCCAGCGCCTTGACCACCACGCCCTCGTGCCCGCGGGCCAGGGTGTCGGCGAGGAACCGCTCCGCCTCCGGGACGTCCTCGGGCCCGGCGGCGACCGTACGGCGCACCCGCATCGGCTCGGGCACCAGCCGGGCCAGCTCCGCGTGCCGCTCGGCGAACGACAGGTCGAGCAGATCACGGCCGCCGACCGACAGGACGTCGAAGAAGACCGGGGAGACCGGGACCGCGCCGGCGGCCCTCGCCACGTCCGTCCGGGAGCCGACCCGGCCCGCGGTCTCCTGGAAGGAACGCGGGCGGCCGTCGTCGCCGAAGGAGATGACCTCGCCGTCGAGCACGAACCGCTCTGCCGCCAGGTCCCGTGCCGCGGAGGTGACTTCGGGCAGCCGGTCGGTGATGTCGTCCAGGGTGCGGGTGTGCACGCGGACCGCGTCGCCGTCCCGGTGGACCTGCACCCGGATGCCGTCCAGCTTCTCCTCCACCGCGCAGGCGCCGAGCCTGCGCACCGCCTCGGCGACCGAGGAGGCGGTCTGCGCCAGCATCGGCAGCACCGGCCGGCCGACGGTGAGCCGGAACCGCTCCAGCGCCCCGGGCCCTTCGGCGAGCAGTGCCTGGGCGACCGTCTGCAACGACCCCGCCAGCATCACCGCCCGCCGTACCCCGGCCGGGTCCGCGCCGGTCGCCCGCGCCAGGCCCTCCACCGCGACCGCGTCCAGCGCGCCCTGGCGGACCTCCCCGGTGAGCAGCCCCCGCAGGAAGCGCTGCTCGTCCTCGGTGGCCGCGCCCATCAGCGCCCCGACGATCCGGCCCCGTTCCGCCTGCGCCCCCGGCCCGGAGACCCTGCCCAGCTCGGTGAGGCGGGCGTCGGCCTCCTGGACCGTGAGCGTCGGCTCGGCGGCGGGCGGCACCGGCCGGCCCAGCACCTTCCAGCCGACCCCGAGCCGGCCCTGTGGCAGCCGTCCGGCGAGATACGGGATGACGACCGGCACGTCGTCGGCCGCCGCCTCCCGGAACAACTCCGCGAGCAGTTCCGTCTTCCGGGACCGTGCCGCCGCCGCGGCCACCTCCCGAGACACCTGGGCGAGCCGGGCAAGCAGCATGCAGCCATGGTGTCCCAGCGGACGGCCGGCCACACCTGCACCGCCGCGTCCAGGTCCGCCGTCGGCAACTCGCCGTCGGTGTGCTCGTCGGCTGCGGGCCGGGGTGGCTGGTCGCGCGCTGGGTGGCGGTGGTGGCCTGTCAGGCGCGGCCCGGCGGCTCCTTCGGGGGGTTTGCGTCGAGGTCCGTCGTCGGCAGCTCGCCGTCGATCGCCGCGGGGCGCTGCGTCGGCGGGGTGGCAGGGTTCGCTCCGTTCGTCGTGGTGGGGTGGCGGGGTGTGCTCGTCGGCTGCGGGCCGGGGTGGCTGGTCGCGCGCTGGGTGGCGGTGGTGGCCTGTCAGGCGCGGCCCGGCGGCTCCTTCGGGGGGTTTGC
>NZ_JBVJMF010000015.1:0-42949 GCF_055584345.1 Streptomyces sp. NPDC104106 | reverse complement strand
TGCGTCGAGGTCCGCCATCAGCAGCTCGCCGTTGATCGCCGCGCCCGCCCGGTAGCCGCGGCTCGCCGCGTTGATGACCTGTTCGGCGAAACCGCTCGCGTTGCCCGCGGCCCAGAGGCCGGGCACGGTGGTCAGGCCGCGCTCGTCGATCACCGGGTAGCTGCCGAACGGCGTCTCGCGCAGCTCGGCGCCCAGGCGCACGAGCAGGTCGGTCCGCGGAACCGCACGCGGAGCGGCGTACAGGATCTCGCGGTCGTGCACCGTGCCGTCAGCCAGCCGGACACCGGTGAGCCGGTCGTCGGTGACGACCAGGCCGGTCACCTCGCCGGGCACGACCCCGACCCCGGCGGCGGCCAGCCGGCGCAGGTCGTCGTCCGTCAGCTCCGCCTCGCGCACCTCGTGCAGGAAGAGCCGCACGTCCTTGGACCACTGGGTGACCATCAGCGCCTGGTGCACGCTCAGCGGCGACGTCGCGAGCACCCCGGTCGGCCGGTCGCGCACCTCCCAGCCGTGGCAGTACGGGCAGTGCACCACGTCCCGCCCGAACCGCTCCGCCAGCCCCGGGACCGCGGGCAGTTCGTCCCGCAGCCCGGTGGCGATCACCAGCGCCCGGGCCCGTACCGTGCGCCCGCCGGCGAGCCGGGCCGTGAAGCCCTCGGCGTCCTTGTCCGCGTCGACCACCCGGTCCCGGACCAGTTCCACGCCGTACCGGGCGATCTCCTCGCGCCCGACCGCCAGGAACTCCGCCGGGGACATGCCGTCCCGGGTCAGATAGCCCTGCATGTGCGCGCTCGGCGCGTTGCGCGGCTCGCCCGCGTCGACGACCAGCGTGCGGCGCCGGGCCCGGCCGAGGACCAGTCCGGCGGACAGCCCGGCGGCCCCGCCTCCCACGACGACGACTTCGTACCTGCTCTGCTGCGTGTTCTCGGTCATGGCACGACGGTCGCCCGTGGGCTGCGGCATTGACAAACACCTTTGCCGAAACTGCAATACACGTATGAGTACCGACGACGTTCTCGCCGAGGTGGGCCCACGGCTGCGGCGCGTCCGCAAGGAGCGGGAGGTGACCCTGGCCGCCCTGTCGGAGGCGACCGGGATCTCCGTGAGCACGCTGTCCCGGCTGGAGTCCGGCCTGCGCAGGCCCAGCCTGGAGCTGCTGCTGCCGATCGCCCAGGCCCACCAGGTGCCGCTGGACGAACTGGTCGGGGCGCCCCCGGTGGGGGACCCGAGGGTGCGGGCGAAGCCGATCGTGCGGGGCGGGCGCACCCACTGGCCGCTGACCCGCCAGCCCGGCGGCCTGCAGGCCTTCAAGGTGCTCGAACCGCAGCGCAAGCAGGAGCCCGACCCGCGCACCCACGAGGGCTACGAGTGGCTGTACGTCCTGTCGGGCCGGCTGCGGCTCGTTCTCGGCGAGCACGACGTGGTGCTGTCGGCCGGTGAGGCAGCCGAGTTCGACACCCGCGTGCCGCACTGGTTCGGCTCGACGGGGGAGGGGCCGGTGGAGTTCCTGAGCCTGTTCGGGCCCCAGGGTGAGCGGATGCACGTACGGGCGCGGCCGGCATCGGCATCACGGAAGTGACCGACCTGACGCGGGCCCGGCCGGGCCGACTGTTCCCTGATCGGCAAGCGACCGCTTAGTATGCCGTCGGACCCGGTCAGACGAAGCAGTCCCGTGGAGGCCCCGCATGCAGGCATGGCACGTGCACGAGAACGGTGAGCCGAGTGAGGTGATGCGCCTCGCGGAGGCGGAGCCGCCCACGCCCGGCGAGGGCCAGGTGCGCCTGCGAGTGCGCGCCGCGAACATCAACTTCCCGGACGCCCTGCTGTGCCGGGGCCAGTACCAGATCCGGCCGCCGCTGCCGTTCACACCCGGCGTGGAGATCTGCGGCGAGACCGAGGACGGCCGCCGGGTCATCGCCAACCCCGCCCTGCCGTACGGCGGTTTCGCCGAGTACGCCCTCGCCGACGCCCGCGCGCTGCTGCCCGCGCCCGACGCGCTGGACGACGCCGAGGCCGCCGCGCTGCACATCGGCTACCAGACGGGCTGGTTCGGCCTGCACCGCCGGGCGCACCTCCAGGCGGGCGAGACCCTGCTCGTGCACGCCGCCGCCGGCGGCGTCGGCAGCGCCGCCGTCCAGCTCGGCAAGGCGGCCGGAGCCAGGGTGATCGGTGTCGTCGGCGGTGCCGAGAAGGCCGCCGTCGCCCGGGAACTGGGCTGTGACGTGGTCGTCGACCGGCGCGGCGAGGACGTCGTCGCGGCCGTGAAGGAGGCCACCGGCGGCCGGGGCGCGGACGTGATCTACGACCCTGTCGGCGGCGACGCCTACGCCCAGTCGGCCAAGCTGGCCGCCTTCGAGGGCCGGATCGTCGTCGTCGGCTTCGCCAGCGGCGCCGTCCCGAGCCCGGCCCTCAACCACGCCCTGGTGAAGAACTACTCGATCCTCGGCCTGCACTGGGGTCTGTACGCCACCAAGAACCCCAAGCTGATCGCGCACTGCCACGAGGAACTGACCGAACTGGCCGCCCGGGGCGCCATCAAGCCGCTGGTGAGCGAGCGGGTGCCGCTCGGCGACGCCGCCGCGGCCGTGCAGAAGGTGGCGGACGGCCGCTCCGTGGGCCGGATCGCCGTGGTGATGGAGGGAGCAGCATGACCGACGCCGACGAACTGGTCCGCCGCACACGGGAGTTGCTGGCCCAGTACCCGCCCGCCGACACCGACCGGCTTCGGTTCCTGCGGGCCCGCTTCGACGCCGGCCTCGCCTGGGTGCACTACCCCGAGGGCCTCGGCGGACTGGGCGCGCCCCGCCATCTGCAGGCGGTGGTGGACGCCGAGCTGGAGGCAGCCGGCGCCCCCGACAACGACGCGCGCCGCAACGGCATCGGCCTCGGTATGGCCGCGCCGACCATCCTCAAGTACGGCACCGACGAGCAGAAGCGGCGCTATCTGCGGCCGCTGTGGACGGGCGAGGAGGTCTGGTGCCAGCTCTTCAGCGAGCCCGGCGCCGGCTCCGACCTCGCCGCGCTCGGCACCCGGGCCGTACGGGAGGGCGAGGACTGGGTCGTCAACGGGCAGAAGGTGTGGACGTCCGGCGCGCACAACGCCCGCTGGGCCATCCTCATCGCCCGCACCGACCCGGACGTGCCCAAGCACGCCGGCATCACCTACTTCCTGTGCGACATGACCGACCCCGGCGTCGAGGTCCGGCCGCTGCGCCAGATCACCGGTGAGGCCGAGTTCAACGAGGTCTTCCTCACCGACGTCCGCATCCCCGACTCACGCCGCCTCGGCGCGGTCGGCGACGGCTGGCGGGTCGCGCAGACCACGCTCAACAACGAGCGCGTCGCCATCGGCGGCATGCGGCTGCCCCGCGAGGGCGGCATGATCGGCCCGGTCGCGCGGACCTGGCGCGAACGCCCCGCACTGCGCACCCACGACCTGCACCAGCGGCTGCTGAAGCTGTGGGTCGAGGCCGAGGTGTCCCGCCTCACCGCCGAACGCCTGCGCCAGCAGCTCGTCGCCGGCCAGCCCGGCCCCGAGGGGGCCGGCATGAAGCTCGCCTTCGCCCGCCTCAACCAGGAGATCAGCGGCCTGGAGGTCGAACTGCGCGGCGCCGAAGGGCTGTTGTACGACGACTGGACCATGCGCCGTCCCGAACTGGTCGACTTCACCGGCCGCGACGCCGGCTACCGCTATCTGCGGGCCAAGGGCAACAGCATCGAGGGCGGGACCAGCGAGGTCCTGCTGAACATCGTCGCCGAACGCGTCCTCGGCCTGCCCGCCGAGCCGCGCACCGACAAGGACGTCGCCTGGAAGGACCTGGCCCGATGAGCACACAGCCCGACCTGCTGTACTCGGAGGAGGAGGACGCGCTGCGGGCCGCCGTGCGGGACCTGCTCACCGACCACTGCGCCGCGGCCGACGTCCTCGCCCGCACCGAGTCGGACACCCCGCACGACCTCGCTCTGTGGAAGCTGCTCGCCGACGGCATGGGCCTGGCCGGGCTCCTGGTGCCCGAGGCGCAGGGCGGCCAGGGCGCCACGCACCGCGAAGCCGCCGTCGTACTGGAGGAGCTCGGCCGGGCGATGGCGCCCGTGCCGTACCTCACCAGTGCCGTCGTGGCCACCGAGGCCCTGCTCGCCTGCGGGGACGGGGAACTGCTGGAACGGCTGGCCTCCGGGCGCGCCATCGGCGCCCTCGCCGTCGCACTGCACACGGCTCCGGACGCAGCCCCCACGGCCGTACGGGCCGAGAACGGCACCCTGCACGGCGAGTTGTCCGGCATCGCCGATGCCGCCGTGGCCGACGTGCTGCTCGTCCCGGCCGACGACGGTGGGCTGTACGCCGTTGCCGCCGACGCCGTGACCCTCACCCCGCAGGTCTCCCTCGACCTCACCCGGCCGCTGGCGACGGTACGGCTGGACGGTGCGCCCGGCCGCCGCGTCGGCGACGCGGGGCCCGCCGTGCGCCGGGCCCTGCGCGCCGGGGCCGGGCTGCTCGCCTCCGAGCAACTGGGCGTCGCCGACTGGGCGTTGACCGAGACCGTGCGCTACCTGAAGGAGCGCAAGCAGTTCAACCGGCCGGTCGGCGGCTTCCAGGCGCTCAAGCACCGGCTCGCCCAGCTGTGGCTGGAGACGGTCAACCTCCGGGCCGCCGCCCGAGCCGCCGCCGACGCGCTCGCCTCCGGCGAGGACGCGGACATCTCGGTCGCCGTCGCGCAGGCGTACGCGGCGCCGGTCACCGTGCACGCCGCCGAGGAGGCACTGCAGCTGCACGCCGGGATCGGTATGACCTGGGAGCACCCGATCCACCTGTACCTCAAGCGGGCCAAGGCCGATTCGATCGCGTACGGCACGGCCGGCGCGCACCGGGAGGCGCTGGCCGGACTGGTCGACCTTCAGGCGCCCTGACGTCGTGAGCGGGTGAACAGAGGGCGAACTCCCCGCCGGACGGGGACCGTCGGGTGTGTGCGGCACGCATACTCCCCTCGGTCCCATCCGGCATCCCAAGGGAGGCAGAGCATGGCCCTCACCACCCGAAGCGGAGCCCCCGGCAGCCTCGGCGCCGCCCTCCCCGGCGCGGTCGTCCTGCCCGCGTCCCGGGCCCGGGCGGGCGTCCCGCACCGCGGTCCGCGCCCGCGGTGGAACGCGCACGCCCACAACGACTACGAGCACCCGCGTCCCCTCTTCGACGCGCTCGACCACCGCTTCGACAGCGACGAGGCCGGAAACCTCCTCGTCGGCGACCAGCTCCTCATCGGACACGACAGCTCCGAGCCGGACCCGGCCCGAACCCTCGAATCCCTCCACCTCGACCCGCCGGCCGCGCTCGTGAAGGCCAACCACCGCCGCTGTACCGGGGTTGGCGCCGGCCGTTGCAGCTCCTCATCGACATCAAGACGGAAGGCTCATCGACGTACCTGGAACTAGACCGCCGTCTGCGCCGCCACCGGCGCCTGTTCACCTGGTACGCGCACGGCCGCGTCCACCCCGGGCCGGTCACGGCCGTCATCTCCGGCGACCGCGCCGCCCGGATCCCACCGAACGGCTCGCCTTCTACGACGGCCGGCTCACCGACCTGGGCAGCGCGGCCCCCGCCTCCTTCATCTCGCTGATCAGCGACAACTGGACGACGAACTTCACCTGGGCCGGCGCCGGCCCGTTCCCCGCCGCCGAGCGGACGAGGCTGCGGAGCATCACCGCCGCCGCGCACGCGCACGGGCAGCTCGTGCGGTTCTGGGCCACCCCGGACGCCGCGGGCCCGGCCCGCGACGCCCTGTGGACGGAACTGCTGACCCGCCCGGTGTCGACTACCTCAACACCGACGACCTGGCCGGCCTGGAGGCCTTCCTCGACGCCCGCCCGACCGCGTGACACCACTCGTTCGGGGGACATGTCAGCCGCCCGGACGCACCCTCCGCTACGCCACACTTGCGGCCGAACGCCGCTCAAGGGGCGTGGCGGAGGAGGTTCCCATGGCCGTGTCCATCTCTGTGGTGCTGTTGCTCGTGATCCTGGCCGTCATCTTCATGCGCAACGGCGGGCTGAAGGTCTCCCACGCGCTGATCTGCATGGTGCTGGGCTTCTTCCTGGCCGGCTCCAGCATGGCGCCCACGATCACCAGCACGCTCACCGCCACCGCCGACCTGGTCAGCAGCCTGCGGCCGTGAGCCGTGAGCCGTGAGCCGTGAGCCGTTCGGGCCGGTCAGGGGGTGGAGAAGACGCCGATGCCGTTCGCGACGGGCCGCTCGGCGCCGCCGCTCGGATGGTTGCGCACGGTCACGGCACGGGCGCCCGCGTCCCGGGCGACCAGTTCCGACGAGCCGCCGCCGTCGAGGTTGAACGCGTCTGAGGCGCCGAGCGAGCGCATGGTGGCCGCCTCCTCGGCGACCGTCATCCCGGTGCGGTAGGCGGCGGCGCCGTCCAGCGCCAGGATCAGCATCCGCCGGCCACCGTCCGCGAAGCCGACGACGGTGCGCACCGCCGAGGTGACATCGTCCAGCCCGGACAGGACCCGGCCGTGCCGCAGTACCGGGAAGCCGCCGATCGCGAACGCGTACGGCACCCCGGACGCGCCCGCCACCAGCGTGTGCGTCACGCTCACCCGGTCCCCGACGGAGAGCTTGCGCAGCCACCGGGCGCCCCCCTCACGGCCCACCAGGACCGTGGTGTCCGCCGGGATCGCGCCGCTGCCCGGGTGGCCTGCGGCGGAGACGACCAGGCCGGCCCGGATCCGCACCTCGTACGTGTCGGTGCTGCACGGGGCCGAGCGCAGGGTGTCGGTGCCGCAGACGGCGCGCTCGCGCGAGACGCCGCCCCAGGGCGCGGTGAAGGCGCCGACGGAGTTCTGCGGCAGGGCGTACTGGTTCAGGCCCCGCAGCGGGAACCGGCCCTCCGGGGCGCGGACGGTGCCGGTGAGCGAGAGGCGGTCCAGCCGGGCCCGCCGGTCGACTCCGACGCCGAGGACGTCCCGTGTGCTCGTGCCCGGTGGCAGAGCGGGCCCGAAGCGCTGGCCGTCGGGCACGGCCCCCTTGAGCACACGACCGTGGGCGATCGCCGGTCCGACGCTCGCGCCGGTGGCCGCCACGCCCGGGTGCTGGGTCTCGGTGATGTCGAAGAAGTCACCGTTGACCCCCGCGACGGCCCCGGTCGAGTCCGCCATCCCGGAGACGGTGGCGCGGGCCGCCACGGCCCCCGGGTGGAGCAGATCCACCCGGACGTGCCGATCGCGCAGGTCGACCGTGAGCAGATGGGCGTGCGCCGGGCCCGCGGCCGCGGCGACGTCGAACTGCCGGTAGGTGACCCCGGGCGCGATCCGCCTGCCCGCCGGTACGGCAGCGGCCGGTGCCGCCCCCGTCAGGGCCGCACCGGCCAGCACACCGAACGCGGTGACCACCGTGAGAACCGCTCTCGCCGCTGCCGTACGCCTGTCTCGTCCTGCCACCGTGCCCCCTGATGCGTCGTCAACTAGCCCTGCTCGTACCTGTGTTAGCAGGGCCAGAGGCAGTTGAGCAGAAGCCGGGGGACGGCGGGCCGACTAGGCGTCGACTACGCGAGAACGAGTGAGGAAACGCACCCCCTCGGGTGCCTCCAGCGAGAAGCCGCTACCGCGCCCCGGTACGACGTCGACGATCAGCCGGGTGTGGCTCCACGCCTGGTACTGGCTGCGGGACATCCAGAAGGTGACGGGCTCGGCCACGCCGTCCACGGACAGCTCGGCCAGCAGCACGTCCGAGTCGCCGGTGCGGAACTCGCCGTCCGGATAGCACATGGGCGCGCTGCCGTCGCAGCAGCCGCCGGACTGGTGGAACATCAGCGGACCGTGCTCGGCACGCAGGCGCCGCACCAGCTCCGCGGCGCTCGGGGTGAGTTCGACGCGGGGGACTTCCTCTTCCATGGTCACCGTCCTGGAGAACCGGGGCGCGGGAGAGCCGGACCCGGTCCAGTCTCATGGCTCGTCAGCAGCGCGTCCAGAACCCGGCGTTCGATCCTCCGAAAGAGGCCGCCGTCCCTGCGAGGATGGGCACATGTGCGCCTTCCACGACCGTGCCCGACCGCGCCCTGTGCTCATCGAGACCCACCCGCTGTGGGACGAGGCCCTGGCGGCCGTCAACCGGGACCTCGCCGCGACGCTCCCCGACCAGCGCCCCCTGCGCCTGATGGCCTACGCGTGCCCGGCCCCCGGGCACGCGGACGGGGACGGGGCGGAGCAGGTGTACGTGGTCCTGCCCGACGGCGGCGAGCACGGAAGCTCCCTGATGCCGACGGAGTCCGCCGCGACAGCCCTGACGACTCTCGCGGACGCGGCTCAGGAGACGGTGACGGAGCGGCTGTGGCGGGCGTGGCCGCTCTGCACCGTCCACGACCTCGGCATGCACCCCCGGGTCGTCGACGGACGCCCGTCCTGGTGGTGCGCCGGCGGCTCCCGCAAGGGCGACCCGGCCCATGTGCGCGCCGCGATCGGCGACCTGCACACCGCCCACCGCCCCCGCCGCCCGAACCGCAAGCGCCGCCGGGGCCGTGCCCCGGGGTGAGCGGGGGTAGTGCTGTGGTGCGGGGGTGTTTCCCGGGGTGTGGTGCCGGCGGCGGGGCTCGTGTGAGCTGGGCGCGGTGACGTCACGTCCGTGACCACGGGCGCCGCCGGGGCCGTGTCCCGGGCTGAGCGGGGTGGTGCCGTGGTGCGAGGGTGTCCTGGGGGTGTGGCCTGGAGGAACGGTGCGAGCGGGCGCAGCCGCCGCGCGGCGCTATTCGTGGTGGTAGCGTCGCGCCCGCCAGGTCTCGATCAACAGCGGCAGCATCGACACGACGACGACCACGGCCACCAGCGGCAGCAGATAGTCGTCGATGTGGGGGACCGACGCCCCCAGGGTGTACCCCGCGAGGACGAGCACCTGCGACCACAGCACCCCGCCCACGCTCTGCCACACCGTGAACGTCCGGGCGGGCACGCCGAGCGCGCCGGCCACCGGATGCAGGACGGTTCGCAGTAACGGCACGAAGCGGCCGATGACGAGGGCCTTGCCGTAGCCGTACCGGGAGAGCAGCCCCTCGGCGCGCGAGGCGGCCGCCTTCACCCGGCGGTTGGAGGTGTGCGTCAGCAGGGCCCGGCCGCCGTGCTGACCGATGAGATAGCCGACCTGCCCGCCGGCCACCGCGCCGGCGGCCGCGCACACCAGCACCTGCCACAGCGCCAGCCGGGGCGGCTGGCGCGCGCCGCCGGCGCACAGCACCCCCGCCGGGAACAGCAGGGTGTCGCCGGGCAGGACGAAGCCGACGACCAGCAGCCCGGACTCCGCGAAGATCACCACCAGGACGCCGAGCGCGCCGAAGGCGGCCAGCACCGAGGCGCTGTTCAGCGGATTGACGGCGATCACCGGGGTGCGCCTCCTGGCCTCCTCGCAGGGCTGCTCGCTCCCCAGGATCGCTCGCCCCGCGCGAAACCGCCCGCGTCCGCCTGGACGCGGGCGGTGGCCGCGGGGGCGGAGACCGCGCCCGAACACGTCGTCGCCGAGGTCCTCCCGTGGGGTCCCGAGGGTCGGTGACGGCGTCGCGCCGCCGCCACGCTCGCCCACGCCGGCCTGGGCCTCGCCATGGGCACGGGCACGGACGCCGCGACGACCGGGGCGGGAGAAGGGGGGTGAGCGAGGGGCGCGGGCGCGCCGACGACCGGATCGCCGAGCGGCGGGCCCGCGCGGGTGGTCGACCAGAGGCGGTCGACCACCGGGTAGCGCGGGTCAGCCGACGCGCAGGGTGAGGGCCGCAGTGTGCAGTCGTCCCGCCGTCCGGAACTGCAGGAACAGCCGCCAGTTCCCCGCCTGGGCGAACTCGGCGTGGAAGGTCAGCGCCGGCCCGCCGTGGTCGCCGTCGACCCTGGTCTGCGGGTGCAGGTGCGCGAAGGCGAGGTCGCCCTGGTGGAAGGCGGTCAGGTGGGCGTAGGTGTCCAGATACGGCTGGAGGTCGGTCACCGGCTTGCCGTCCTTGGTGACGGTGGCGGTGAGCTGATGGGCCATCCCGGCCATGGGCTCGCCCTGCACGGTCACGGTGTAGCCGTCGACCGTGGTGGTGTGGGCCGCCCGGGGCAGGGAGGTGGCCGTCGCCGTGCCGGGCACCCGCACGGTCCGGCTGAGCACGAAGTCCTCGCCCTTGCCCGAACCGCTGTCCGGCGTGAAGGAGGCGTACAGCCGCCAGGTGCCCGGCGTCAGCGCGGCCAGCGGCGCGGTCCAGGTGCCGTCCTCGGCCATGGCCGGGTGCACGTGCTGGAAACCGGTCAGGTCGGAGCGGATGGCGTAGAAGTGCATCCGCTGCGTCTGGTCGACGGCGAAGGCGGTGACGGGCTTGCCGTCCGGACCGGTGACGGTGAAACGGTAGCCGGTCGCCGTGCCGGCGGCGAGGGCGGTGGCCGAGGAGGTCAGCCGGTAGCCGTCCTTCGCGGCGGCCAGCCCGTTACCGGTGGCGGCGCCGTTCATGCCGGGCATGTCGGCCATGCCGCCGGACGAGGCCGGTGCCGAGGAGGACGGCGTGCCGCGGTGGTCCATCCCGGGCATGGCGGAGGCGTGCGAGCCGCTGGAGCCGGAGCCGCAGGCGGCGAGGGTGAGGGTGAGGGCGGCGGTGGCCGCGGCCGCCGCGAGGGCGTGACGCGTCGTCCGGAGAGCCTTGGACATGGGTGTGTCTTTCCAGGTGGGCGCCGTGACACGGCGCGGGTGAACGTGGGTCCCCGACCAGGCCACGGCAAGGCGCCGTAGCCCGCGGGACACGTCACGTCCGCGCGACGCACACCTGGAGCAGAAGGTCGCGTCCGCCGTCCGGTGGCCCCCGCCGACGCACCTCGCCGTACGTCCGCCGCGCCCACGGGAGCGGCGCGACGGCGGGCAGGAGGACCGCGAGCGCGGCGAGCGGGGGCAGCGGGATCTCGGAGCGCGGAGTGGTCGCGAGGCACAGGGCGCCCCGCATGCCCTGGGCCGCGTGTGCGGTCGTCCTGCCGACGGCGGGGTGGAGACCGAGGGCGGTGCGGGGGCCGGCGGCGGCGTGCGAGGCCGTCGGGGCGGGCGCCGCCGGCAGGACGGTCGTACCGCCGTCCGCGCGGACCGGCACCGGTCGCATCCCGCTCGTATCGGCGGTCCGCGCCATACGCATGACCGGGGTGTCGGGCATGTCCCCGTGGCAGCCGCCGTCGGCAGCGGCCGGACCGCCGTGCATGAGGAACAGCCCGAGCAGCACCGCGACCAGCACGGAGGGACGCACGACCGAGGGACGCACGACCCGCCGGCGGATGCCGGCGGTACGGGAGGCGGGCTGTGGGACGAGCACGGGCACCACCCTACTGGCGCCCCCGCCGCCACGCCGTGACACACCGCCGCACGGGCCGGCACCGCCTGCGCCGACCGGTCGCGGTCCCGCACCCCGCCGAGCCGCCGCCCCCGGTGTTGCGCGGCGAGCGGCTCCGCGTGTCGGGGCGTCAGTCCGCCGGTCCGCGCGAGTGCGCGCACCGCCGTGGCGCACGCGAGATCCGTGGCGGTCAGGGGGACCAGGTCAGGGGACGGGCGGGCCGTCCGTATCCGGGGGCGTCCGGGCACGTCGCCCCGGTGGCCGCCACCGAGGGGGACGGTGCGGCGCCGGCAGGGAGGGCGTCCCGGGCGCCCGGTACCCGGGGCCGTCGGGCGCCGGGCCGCGAGGACGGTGCCGGTCGCCGCAGGGCCAGGGATCGACGCCGGCGGTGACAGGCGTGGCGCGCCCGGTTCAGCGCCGGTACAGCCCGACGATGGTGCCGCTGGCCAGCTGCTCCCGGTCGAGCACGGCGTGCGCCTCGTCGGCGGTGGCCCGGTCGGGGAGCGAGACGGGACCGGGCAGGGCGTAGAGCCGGAAGAAGTAGCGGTGGGCGTCGTCGCCGACCGGTGGCTGGGGGCCGCCCCAGCCGCGTTCCCCGAAGCCGTTGCGGTGGGGTTGGCCGACCCTGGGCGTCTCGCCGGCGTCCAGGCCCCCCGCGCGGGGATCGATGCCGGTGACGAGCCAGTGCACGAAGGTTCCCGACGGCGCGTCGGGGTCCTCGCACAACAGGGCCAGTTCCGCCGCGTCGTCCGGCACTCCGGACCAGGTGAGCGGCGGTGGGACGTTCTCCGCGTCGTGGGCATGACGGCGCGGGATCATGGTGTGGTCAGTGAAGGCTGCGCTTCTGAGTTCGATACCGGCCATGTGGCACGGGGTACCCCGCGCGGGCCCGGCCACACGACGGGTCCGGCCCTCCGGCGCGGTCAGCCGGCCCAGTCCAGCAGGCGCTCGCCCGTCTCGGGTGCGCGCAGCCGCGTGAGGGACTGCTTCTCCAGCTGGCGCACGCGTTCGCGGGTCAGGCCCACGCGGTCGGCCACCTGTTGCAGGGTGCGCGGGTGTCCGTCGTGCAGGCCGTAGCGGAGACTCAGGATCATGGCCTCGCGGGGTGCCAGGACGCCCAGGGCGTCCCTGAGGTCCTCGGCGAGCGCCCGGTACTCGGCGATCTGGGGTGCCTGGAGCACGTCGGTGGCGGGGATGAGATCGCCGACCACGGTCTCGCCGGTATCGTCCACGGGCGTGTCGAGGCTCAGCGTCTGCCGCCCGACGCGGCGCAGCCAGGCGACGCGGTCCTCGTCGAATCCGCTCTCCCGGGCGACCTCGCTCTCGGTGGGTTCGCGGTCCAGACGCAAGCGCAGCTGACGTTCGGTCTTGGCGAGCTTCTGCAGGTTCTCCACGACGTGCATCGGCAGCCGCACGGTACGGGCGTGCTGGGCCAGGCCACGCTCGATCGCCTGGCGGATCCACCACGTGGCGTACGTGGAGAACTTGAAGCCCTTGGTGTGGTCGAACTTCTCCACCGCCCGTATGAGCCCGAGATTGCCGTCCTGGATCAGATCGAGCAGGGGCGCGCCGCGGTGGGCGTGCCGCTTGGCGATCGACACCACCAGGCGCAGATTGGCCCGGATCATGTGGTCCTTGGCGTCCTGGCCGACCCGCAGGGCCTCCCGCAGGTCCCGGCGCCGGCCCGGGGAGAGGGTGCCCGCGCTGCCGCCGTCCCGCTCCAGTTCCTCGGCGGCGTGCACACCGGCCTCGATACGCCGGGCCAGCCGGACCTCGTCCTCGGCGCTGAGCAGCGGGGTCGCCGCGATCTGGGTCAGGTACTGGCCGAGCAGGTCGGCCTCGTCGCCGGTCTCCGGGACCCGGCTGCGCGGGCGGGCGGAGCGGGCCGTCGCACGGCGGCGCTCACGCGGATCGGACAGTACGGACTCTGCCGGCGCAGGCATGGTTCCGGCCTCCGACTCCTCGACTTCTGCCGTCTCGACATCGACGTCTGACGCCTCGCCACCGACTCCTGTCGCCTCGACGTCGTCGTGTCGCTGCCACTTCGTACCTCAGAACTTGACGGGTACCCGGCCGGACCGCCCGGACACAGGGACTCCGGGCGATCCGGAGCCGGTCACTCGGCGGCCGTCATGACGCGCTCCCCTTCCGCGTGGCCTCCCGCGTTGACGACAGCCGCTCGTCGCACCACCGCTTGGCCGTGGCGGCGACCTCCTCCAGCGCACCGGGCTCCTCGAACAAGTGCGTCGCCCCCGGTACGACGTGGAGGGAGTGCGCGCCGCGCAGCCGCTGGGCCGCTTGCCTGTTGGAGTCCAGCACGGCCTCGTCCCGCTCCCCGACGATGAGCAGGACCGGGGCCTGTACCCGCTCCAGGGCGTCGCCGGCGAGATCGGGCCGTCCGCCCCGGGACACCACCGTCAGCACGCGGTCCGGCCGCTCGGCCGCGGCCACCAGCGCCGCCGCGGCACCGGTGCTGGCGCCGAACAGGACGACCGGGAGGTCGCGGGTGTCGGGCTGGGTCTGCAGCCAGTCGATCGCGCCCACGAGGCGGCGGCCGAGGAACGGGATGTCGAAGCGGTGCTCGCCGGTCAGCGCGTCGTGCCGCTCCTCGCGTTCGCTGAGCAGGTCCATCAGCAGCGTGCCGAGCCCCGCCGTGCGCAGCTCGGCGGCGACCATCCGGTTGCGCGCGCTGTGCCGGGAACTGCCGCTGCCGTGTGCGAACAGCACCAGGGCGCGTGCCGGGGCCGGGACGACGAGGTCGCCGGAGAGCGTGGCGTCCGTGTGGACCAGAACCATCTCGGAGATCATCGGCATCAACCTCTTTCCGCTCGGCCGACCTCGTGGACCGATGCGCGGATCAGCAGGGCCTGGATGTCCCCCACCGCGTACCCACCAAGGCGGCGGCGCCCACGCGTCCCGGGCACGTATCCGCACCCCATCGCCCGGCATCGGACCGGGCCCGCACAGGGACCCGTCGCCGATGACCGGCGACGGCGGCCGTACGGCACGGCCGCGCACAGCCGGCGGACGCGACCCGAGCCGGGCCGCCCGGACCGGACCGGAGCACCCCATGCCACCGCTGGCCAGGGAGGAGTGGCGCCGGCGGCGCGCACGGACGCCGCGACCCCGTGGGCGGGCGTCCGGCACGGAGGTGCGTCCGGCGGGTGCCGGTTGGACACTGGTGGGGCTCGCACGGCTCTCCTGGCCCGCGGCAGCGGGCCGACGGGGAGTCCGCCCCGCGCAGGAGGTGACCATGGTGAATCCGCTGCTGCACACCGGGCCGCGGCCCGCCGTCCGGGGGACTCGCCAGTGGCCCGGCGATCCGGCCGACGTGATCGGCGTGCTCCAGGAGGAGATCACCCAGCTGCGCCGGGCGATCGTCTCGCATGCCGTCATCGACCAGGCGATCGGCGTGGTCATCGCCCTGGAAGGACTGGCTCCCGAGCAGGGCTGCGACATCCTGAAGGACGTGTCCCAGCGGACCAACACCAAGCTCCGCAGCATCGCGGAACAGATCGTCGAAGCGGTCCAGCGCGGCCGGCTCCCCCTCGAAACGCGCCAGGCCCTCCGGGCCGCCCTGGCACGAGCCCGGTCCGGCTGACCCGACATCCCCCGGCTCCTCGCGTTCGTCCAGGCCCTGCCCTACGGCCCCAGGGGGCGCCCGCCCCCATGCTCGCTCTCACGGCGGAGCGCTGTCCCCGAGCGGCATGGTGCAGAACGTGCCGCCGACCCGTGCGACGCGGGGATCGGCGGGGTCGAACCGCTGGTCGCCGAGGACGGCGGCCGCGTGGTCCTCGGCGTCGTCCCGGGGGCGGTACCCGATCTCCTCGCCCTCGGCCGCCGACCACCAGCGGCGGGTGTTGGCCGAGATCCCCCACAGCACGCGGAAGCGGGCCGGCCGTGGCCGCAGGCATGCCTCGAACAGCCGGACCGCATCACCCGGCGAGAGCCAGACGGCCAGGTCCTCCGGCGCCAAGGGGACCGGCCGGAAGGCGCCGATCCGCAGGCACACCACGTCGAGGCCGAACCGGGAGTGGTACAGACTGCAAAGGGCCTCGCTCGCGGCCTTGCCGGCCCCGTAGAACGTGTCGGGCCGGGGCGGGGTCTCGGCGGGCAGTTCACCGGCGCCCGCCTCGTCCCGTGTGTGGAAGCCCGCCGCGTGGATGCTGGACGCCAGGACCACCCGGGGTACGGCCGCGGCGCGCGCCGCCTCCAGCACGCGCAGAGTGCCGTCGACGTTCACGGCGACGATGTCGCGCCACGGCGCCTCGCCGCTCAGGCCGCCGAGATGGATCACGGCGTCGACGCCCTGACACGCCGCGCCGATGGCGTCCGGGTCGAGGAACGACGCCTGGACGACCTCGACGTCCTCGCCCGGTGCGGGCGGGGCGAGCGGCGCGATGTCCAGCAGCCGCAGCGTTCTGTGCGCGCGGGCGAGCGCGGGCCGCAGGCCGAGGCCGATGCGGCCCGCCGCTCCGGTGATGAGGATGCGCTCGGGGGTCGCCATGGGTGGGCCTCCACATGTCCGTCGGTTCTCGCCCGGCCGGTGGCGTCGGCAGTGGCTCCTGAGGGAGGCTTCCACGGCGGGGCGGACGCGGCACCGGCTGTTCGGGTCGGTGTCCGCGGAGGCCGCCCACCGACAGGGCCGGGCCACACGCCAGGCCGCGGGCGGAGGGGATCGGGAGAGGCGCTCGCGCCGGCACACCGCCGTGGGCTCGGGGCTTCCCACGGCGGTCTCCACCAGGGGATGGCCCGATGTTCCCGGCCGCGGACCGCACGGCCTCGATGCCTAGGTGGTGACCCGGTGCGCGGCGGTGTCGAGGGTGACGGTCACCGTCCGCCACCCGTCGGCGGGCAGGGGCGCGTAGCCGGACCCCCGCGCCTCCGCGGCCCCGCCGCCGCTGGTCACGGCGGTGCGCAGCACGCTGCCGTTGTACGGCGTCGTGAACAGGTACCGGGTGGTGTCGGTGCCCAGATCGAAGATGCGCTGCCAGCCCGACGTGTCAGCGCCCCACTTCACGCGGGCCGAGACCGTCAAGTCGCCTGTGCTGCCGAGGACTTCGCGGGGAAGGACCACGTACGCGCCGTCGGAGGCGCCCGCCCCGCCCGGCAGGGCGAGCGCCTTGCCGCCGGCGGCGCCCGCGACGGACCGGGCGGTGGCGGCGTTCACCAGCGTCGCCGTCAGGCCGTTGCCGGAGCTGTCGGCGATCTTTCCGGAGGTGAGGTCGTCCTGGTCGAAGGTGTAGTGGGCGGCGGGCCGGAGTGTGTCGGCCGCCTGGGCGGGGACGGCCGGTGCGGCCAGCAGACCCGCGCCGAGCGCCAGCGCCACGGCGGCCGAGGCCCGGCGATGAGCCGGTCTGTCAGCGGATGACATGGATTGCGTCCTCAATCCTTGAGTGTCGGCATGCGTCGAACCGGTTCTACCGTCAGGTCGCGGTGCCACGTGGCGAATCCGGCGGGAAAGGACGGTGGCTTCCGCGTTCGCGCAGGGGCGGCGGATCCGGAAACGCTCTTCGGGGACCTCTTCCTCGAACCGGTTCGAGGAAGTTAGCACCGGCGATGCCGACCAGCAATCCCTCCCACCAGAGGGAATCGGGGCGGCCGGGTGAGACGGGGAAGTGTGGTCGTAGGTGTTGACATGTCTCCGGCCTGTTTCTACGTTCACTTCACGCGAACCGGTTCGACACACGGCAAGGAGCCACCCGTGAACATCGGTGAGATCGCTTCGCGGGCCGGTGTCTCGCGGAGCACCGTGTCCTACGCGCTGACCGGCAAGCGTCCGGTCTCCGACGACACCCGCCGGAAGATCCAGCAGGTCATCGACGAGCTGGGCTACCGCCCGAACGCCAGCGCGCGTGCCCTGGCCAACGGCCGGACCAGCACGATCGGCCTGGTGTTCCCGCCGGCCGGCCACCACTACACCGGGATGCAGCTGGACTTCATCGGCAGTGTGGTGGAGGCCGCGGCGGCGTACGACTACGACGTCCTGCTCTCACCGAGCGGCGTGGACAGCGACCGCTCCTTCCAGCGGCTGCTGGGGGAGCGGCGGGTCGACGGCGCGATCCTGATGGAGATCAGGCTGGAGGACGACCGGGTCGATCACCTGGCCGCCCTGGACTTCCCCTCGGTCGCCATCGGCCGTACCGCCAACCCGGAGGGCGGCTGGTGGGTGGGCCTGGACCACACCGCGCTGGCGGCGGCCTGCGTCCACCACCTGGCGGACCTCGGCCACGCCCGCGTCGCCTTCGTCAACCGTCCCGAACAACTGCTGCGGGCCGGATACGAGTCCGCGCACCGCGGCCTGGACGGTTTCACCAAGGCGGCTGCCGAGCGTGGGCTGACCGTGCGGACGTACTGCTGCGGGGACGACGCCCCCTCGGGCGAGGCGTGCGTGGAGCGGATCCTGCACGACGACCCGGCCACCACCGCCCTGGTCACGCTGAACGAGGCCGCGCTCGGCGGTCTGTACCGGGGGCTTGCCCAGGCGGGCCGCCATGTGCCGCGCGACTTCTCCGTCACCGGGGTCGTGGCCGGACGCTGGGCGGAGACGGTGACCCCGCAGCTCACCGCGGCCGACGTGCCGGCGGCGGAGATGGGCCGACGCGCCGTCGACCTCCTGGTGGAGCGGCTGGACCACCGGGACGCGCCGCCGCGGCACCACCTCCTCGCGCCGCCGATCTCCCTGCGGGCCAGCACCGGGCCCGCGGGAGCCGGTACGACGCGCTGAGCACACCCGCGCGGACCTCCTCACGACACACAACTCCCTCCGCCTCCAGGTCTCCCCACCTCACCGGGCGCGCGCACCGCGCACGGCGCCGTCCGCCGCGCCCGTTTCGCCTCACCACCCCGTGCCCTCGGCACCCGCATGCCCGGAACAAAGGAACCCTCGCGATGACCAGTTCCTCCAGACCGCGCCGTCTGACCGCCGCCGCCCTCGCCGCCGTGGCCGTGGCCGTGTCCGTCACCACCACCGCCTGCTCCTCCGGCTCCGGCACCAAGGGCGCGGGCAGCGGCACGTACACCGTCTGGGACCCGTACCCGCAGTTCGACAAGACCTCGGCCTGGGCGAAGCTGCTCGACCGGTGCGGCACGAAGGCGGGAGTGAAGATCAAGCGGACCGCCTTCGACACCAGCGACCTGGGCAACAAGACGCTCCTGGCAGCACAGCAGGGCAACTCGCCGGACGTCCTCATCGTCGACAACCCGGTGGTGTCCACCCTCGCCGAGGCGGGCGTGCTCACCACGACCGACGACACCAAGCCGGACACCTCGAAGGTCGACCCCAACCTGCTCGCGGCCGGCCAGTCCGGCGGCAAGACGTACGGCACACCGATCGGCGCCAACACCCTCGCCCTCTACTACAACAAGAAGGTGCTCAAGCAGGCAGGCGTCGACATCGCCTCCGTCAAGGACTGGACGTCGCTGACGGCGGCGCTGGCGAAGGTCGGGAAGGCGGGCAGGAAGGGCATCACGTTCTCGGCGATCGGCACGGAGGAGGGCAGCTTCCAGTTCCTGCCCTGGTTCTGGGGCTCGGGTGCCGAGTTGACCCAACTGGACTCCTCCCAGGGCGTGTCCGCGCTGACCCTGTGGAAGGGCTGGCTGAAGAACGGCTACGCGCCCGACTCGGTGCTCAACAACACCCAGACCACCAGCTGGCAGGAGTTCGCCGGCGGCGACTACGCGTTCGCCGAGAACGGCACCTGGCAGCTCGCAGGCGCCAAGAAGGCCGGTCTCGACTTCGGCGTCCTGCCCATACCCGCGGCGAACGGCGGCACCGCGGCGGCCCCGGTCGGTGGCGAGTTCGTGACCGTCCCGGTCCAGCGGGACACCGGCCGCTACACCACCTCGCAGAAGCTGGCGACCTGCCTGACCAGCGCCGGCAACCTCTACGACACCGACACCACCCTGTCCTACGTGGCCCCCACCGCCGCGGTCCGGGACAAGCAGGTGGCCGCGAACGCCGATCTGAAGCCATGGGTGGAGGCCGTCAAGGCGGCCAAGGGCCGCACCAGCGACGACCTGGGCACCAAGTACCCCAAGATATCCGAGCAGTTGTGGAAGGCCGTCCAGTCCGCACTCAGCGGGTCCGCGTCGCCCGGGCACGCGCTCACTGTGGCGCAGTCCGCGGCCAAGTGACGTGAGCCCGATGAAGCAGACGACACATCCGCCGGACCACCGGTCCGCCCCCGGCCACGCCCGGACCGCAACGGCCGCCGCCCCGCGCCCGGCCCGCGGGACACGCCGCCGACCCACCTCCACGCAGTGGGCCGCCTGGGGATTCCTCGCCCCGGTGAGCGTCTATCTCGCCCTCTTCTATGCCTATCCGCTCTACCGCAACCTCGATCTGAGCCTGCGCCACTACACCGTCCGCTCCTTCGTCCAGGGCGACGCCCCCTTCACGGGCCTGGCGAACTACCGCACGGTCCTCCACGACCCGACCTTCGCCCCGGCCCTGCTCCACACCGCGCTGTTCACCGCCGTGTGCCTGGCCTTCCAGTACGCCATCGGGCTCGCACTCGCGGTCTTCTTCAACCAGCACTTCCGGCTCTCCGCGACCCTGCGCGCCCTCTTCCTCGTACCGTGGCTGCTGCCGCTGATCGTCTCCGCCTCCACCTGGTCGTGGATGCTCGACAGCGAGTCGGGCGTCGTCAACGCCGCCCTGCACACCCTCGGTATCGGGCCGGTCAACTGGCTGACCTCGCAGTCCTGGTCGCTGACCTCGGTGATCATCGCGAACATCTGGATCGGCGTCCCCTTCAACCTGGTCGTGCTCCACAGCGGCCTGCAGTCCATCCCCGCGAGCCTGTACGAGGCCGCCGCCATCGACGGGGCGAACGCCTGGCAGCGCTTCTGGCGCGTCACCTTCCCGCTGCTGCGCCCGGTGTCCGCGATCACCCTTCTCCTCGGCCTGATCTACACGCTCAAGGTCTTCGACATCATCTGGATCATGACCAAGGGCGGCCCGGCGGACTCCTCCACCACCTTCGCCACCTGGGCCTACCAGCTCGGCTTCGGCAACCTCCTGCCCGCCTTCGGCCCCGGCGCGGCCGTCGGCAACCTGCTCGTGGTCGTCGCCCTGGTCTTCGGTCTGGTCTACGTGCGGGCCCAGAGAAAGCAGGCGCTGTCATGAGCCGAAGCCCCCGGCGCAACCGGGTGAAGACCACGATCGGCGTCGCGCTGACCGGCATCATGCTCTTCCCGGTCTACTGGATGCTCAACGTCTCCCTCACACGCGACCAGGACATGCGCAAGAGCCCGCCGGACCTGCTGCCGCTCCACGGGACCCTGGCCGGCTACCGCACCGTCCTGGACGAGCAACTTCCCTACCTCGGCACCAGCCTCGTGATCGGCCTGGGCACCGTCGTGCTGACCGTCGCCCTGTCCGCCCCCGCCGGCTACGCCCTGGCCAAGCTGCGCCCACGCGGCGCCGGCATCCTGAACTTCGTCCTGCTGGCCGCCCAGATGATCCCCGGCATCATCATGGCGATGGGCTTCTACGCCATCTACCTCCAGCTCGGCCTGCTCCAGTCCGTCCCCGGCCTGATCGTCGCCGACTCCACCCTGGCCGTCCCCTTCGGCGTCCTCATCTTCACCGCCTTCATGTCCGGCATCCCCGGCGAACTGCTCCAGGCCGCGACGACCGACGGCGCCGGCCCCTTGCGTACCTTCTGGTCCATCGTCCTGCCGATCAGCCGCAACGCCGTCGTCACGGTGTCCCTGTTCGCGTTCCTGTGGTCCTGGTCCGACTTCGTCTTCGCCGGCACCCTGGCGGGCGGCGGCGCCCACGAGCCGATCACCCTCGGCATCTACCACTACATCGGCAACAACAACCAGCAGTGGAACGCCATCATGGCCACCGCCGTCGTCGCCTCGCTGCCGGCCGCGGTCATCCTCGTCCTCGCCCAGCGCTACGTCGCCGCCGGCGTGACCGCCGGCGCCGTCAAGGACTGAGTTCCCGCCCTCTGTTCGAGTCCCTCTGCTCGAGAAACGAGTCGTACCCCATGACCGCCGCCCTTCCCGGCCCGGCCTTCTCCGTCCAGGCCATCCCGTTCAGCACACACGGCTCCTGGTTCGGCATATCGCCCGTGGTGGCCGAGAAGACGTACGCCGACGACCTCCACCTCGTCTCGCACCAGAACGGCATGCACGCCGTCCTGCGCCTGGTCCCCCTGGACACGACCGCGGGCGACCGGGTCGAGACCGGCGTCGAGGCGACACCGGGCCTGCTCAGCTGGATCGCCGGGAACGGGCGCGTCGACCTCGCCTACGAGTCGCCGGACACCGTGCGGCTGCGGGGGAGCGGCCTGGGCGTCGGAGTCTTCGCAGCCGCGCAGACCCTGACTCCGTTCAGCGGGACGTACTTCTTTCACGACCCGGCGGCGGGCGCCCACGTGTTCACGTCGTACGAGACCGGACGCCGCTACCGCGTCACCGCGCTGTCCGGCTCCATCGCCGTGCCGGGCGGTGACCAGGCCCTGGGCCGTGCCGACCGCGGTGTGGCCGTGACCGCGGCGGCGGACGGAGCGTGGGAGATCGCGATCGAGGAGTTCCGGACCGCCCGAGCGCCGTACGCGTCCTCGGCGAGCTTCGACGACCTCGTCAGGTCCGCGCGGGGCGCGTTCGCGGACTTCGCCGACGCGGTGGCTCCCTGGCGCTCGCCGGCCACCCCGGCGGCCGAACTCGCCGCCTACGTCGTCTGGTCGGCGACCGTACGGCCGACCGGACTGGTCACCCGGCCCGCCGTGCTGATGTCCAAGCACTGGATGGACAAGGTCTGGAGCTGGGACCACTGCTTCAACGCCCTCGCCCTGGCGCCCGGACGCCCCGAACTCGCTCTCGACCAGTTCGCGCTGCCCTTCGACCACCAGGACGCCGCCGGCGCCCTGCCGGACTCGGTCACCCACTCCGAAGTCCTCTACAACTTCGTCAAGCCGCCCATCCACGGCTGGGCCTTCGGCCGTCTGCGCCGTCGGCTGCCGACGCCTCCCCGCCGTGCCGAACTGGCCGAGGCGTACGGCCGTCTGGAGCGCTGGACCGACTTCTGGCTCAGTGCCCGACGAGCCCCCGGGGCCGCCCTGCCCCACTACCAGCACGGCAACGACAGCGGCTGGGACAACGCCACCGCCTTCGATCCCGAACGGGTCGTCGTCACCGCCGACCTGACCGCGTTCCTCGTTCTCCAACTACACGAACTCGCCGCACTCGCACGGAAGTTGCGTATGCCGGACGCGGCGAGCCGGTGGACGGCCATGGCCGGGGAGATCCAGACGGCGCTGCTGGAGCAGCTGTGGACCGGCGACAGGTTCGTCACCCGGGGTGTCAGCACCGGGGACGGCTGGAGCAGCGACAGCCTCCTCGACCTGATGCCCATCGTGCTGGGCGAGCACCTGCCCGGCGAGGTCAGCAGCGCGCTGGCCGACCGCATCAAGGCCCACCTGACGCCGTACGGCCTGGCCACCGAACTGCCCACCTCGCCGCACTACCTCCCCGACGGCTACTGGCGCGGCCCGATCTGGGCCCCCGCCACCGTCCTGATCGAGGACGGGCTGCGGCGCGCCGGCCATCACCGGCTGGCGGACGACATCAGCGCCCGCTTCCGCGCCCTGTGCGAGACCCACGGCTTCGCCGAGAACTTCGACGCCCTCACCGGAACCGGCCTGCGTGACCGCGCCTACACGTGGACCGCCGCCAGCTACCTCCTGCTCGCCGAGGCGCACGCACAGCGAGTCAGCGAGTCCGGTGCGACCTCATCGCAGCGGACGTGACGCCCCTGAGCTCCGGTGGATCCCGCTGACGTCAGGGTGTGCCGCGGGCCTGTGCCGTGACCGTCGTGTCCGGGACGCCAGAGCATGCATACGGTGGGCACGAGGGGCCTGGAGCGCGCGGCAAGCAGCCACATGTATGAGGTGCTCATGCCCGCGAGAAGCATCGCTGCAGCCCCAGGGACACGCTGCCGGCGAGCAGCCCGACAGGGGCGGTGGACAGCGTGACCACGGAGGCCAGGAGCCCGATCCCGGTGTGGTCGATGTCGAACGTGGCGCCTTCATCCGCCCCTCGCCTGCGGTGCGTCCGTCTCGCCATGGCTCACCGGGTCGGCGTTCTCGCCATGGCCGGTGTCGCCGCACAGCACCGGCGAACGGGACAGGACCACGACCGCGACGGCAGCCGCTGCGGCGGCCGGCACCGCCATGGCGACATTGATTCCCAGCTTGCGAGCCGTCTCCAGGGCGTGGAAGTTCTCGTCGGGACTCACCCGCTTGCGGTACAGGTCCAGCCCCTCGGCGGCGATCGCCGCCATGCCGAGAAACATGTACCGCAGGCCCAGCCGCGTCCATCGTTCGAAAACGTCGGTGTTGCGCAGCAGGACGTCGCTGCGCGTCTCGAGGTAGTACTGCTTGCGCACACGGCGCCGCTCCACCTCGGCGGCGACGGCATCCCCGTGCTCCGGGCGGATGAAGGCGACATCACCGACGATGAAGACATTCGGCTACCGGATCCCGGCCAGTTCCGCGGCGGCGGCCTCGGGGGAGGCCTTGCGGTAACTGCGTCCGCAGAAGGTCCAGGCGGAGCAGTCCCGTGGGCACCCACGGGTGAACTCGATGGATGCGCACGGGGCCAGCTCACCGATGAAGTACCGGCTGCGGTGGCGCAGGAGGTCCCGCGCAGGACGGGGGTGTCGATCGAGTGCAGCATGGTCGGCGCCGGCCCCCGACCGCCGGGCGTGACGACGCCGGGCACACCGTCCACGCCACCGTGGCGTACGGCTTCGACAAGCGGGACGACCGCCGTCTCACCCTCGCCTCGCACCACCACGTCCACGGCTGTCTCTGCCTGATCCAGGACGTCCTCGGCGACGAACGAGACGCTGTGTCCGCCGAAGAAGACGAAGCAGCCCGGCTCCACCCGTTTGATGGCGCGCGCCGGATCGACGGCCATCCGGGATGTTCGCCACGTAGTGGAGGAGAATCCCACCGCCTCGGGCCGGAAGCCGGTGACAGCCCTGCGCAGATCACCGTGGCAGCTCACCTGGAGGTCCACGACCCGCACCTCGTGCCCCGCCGCCCGAGCGGCGGCCGCGACTCGTTCCAGGCCGAGCGGCTCCAGCCTCAGGACGATCTCCGAATACATCAGGGCACTTGGGTGGGCGAGCAGGAGACGCATGAGTCACCTCGGGCGCGGGGGCGGGAGTCCCTGGGTCACCTCATCGCAGCCCGGCGACACCAGGATGCGCTGACCGGGTTGCCCGCCGACAGGACATACGACTGACCGGGTGGCATTCGCATAGGCGAAAGCGGCGCGGAAACCCAGGCTGATGCCCCGGGAACAAGTCCAGCGCAGAGGCCCACATGACTTCCTCCATCACTCCTCGTCGCCCGGTCAGGACGGCAGCGCAAGGCGCGCTGACGTCCTCGCAGATCGACGACCTTGTGGGTCGCATCCGCCGGCAGATGCCGGGCAGGGAGAGGCAGGACGCCCGCGAGGAGGCCATCCGTGCTCTGATCCCCCTGGCGCGCCGGATCGCCGGGAGGTACCGCCCCTTCGGTGCCGAGGACCAGGACGACCTGCTCCAGGTGGCGTGTGTGGGCCTGGTCAAAGCCATCGACGGCTACGATCCGGCTCAGGGCCATGCCTTTCTGTCCTATGCCGTGCCGACGATTGCCGGAGAGGTGAAGCGCCACCTGAGGGATCGGGCAAGCCTCGTGAGACTGCCACGAACCGTCCAGGAAGCCAGGCTGCACGTCGCACGAGCCCGCCGAGACATCGAACAGTCGCACGGTGGGCGCTCTCCCGCACCCGGCGAGATCGCTCTGGCCTGCGGTCTCTCCGAGAGCGCAGTGGCCGCGGCCCTCCGCTCCCAGGAAGTGCTGCAGCCCCGATACCTCGACGCGTGCCCGGACGGACCGGACGGAGCCCTGCCCCCGTACGCCGAGGTGGTGGGAGACCGGGACCCGGCCATCGAATCCGCCGCCGCACGGGTGGACATCCTCCAGGCCCTGCTTCAGTTCCCTGAACGGGAACGCCACATCCTGCTGCTGCGCTTCTTCCATGACCAGACCCAGCAGCAGATCGCGACAACCGTGGGAATCTCACAGATGCATGTGTCGCGGCTGCTCACCCGATGCCTGGCACGCTTGCGAGAAGTACTCGGGCACCTGGCCCCGTCGGCTCCCGCGGAGCGACAACCGAGCTTCGGTCCCACGCCGGCCCCTGACCGCCGGACCGCCGCGTCCGGCACCGCGAAGGCGTCGGACGCCTGCCCCGCCGCGGATCCCGTGGCAGCCTGCCCGGCTCGCCATCGCAGGCGGAAACACCCGCTCGGCGGTGCGACCGTCCCGGGCCGGTGAGCGCAGAGCATGCCCAGTCGGTCCGCCGGCCGGGAGAACGACGCCGGCCCACCCGCCCGGGTCCGGCCGACTCGGGGCTACCGGAGCGCCGCACGTGCCGGGGAGCGTCGACCTGCCGAAACATGGGCACGTGCGGGACTGCCGGATCGACATCGGCCGGCTGCGGGCCGGTGGCCTGCGACCCGACCGCTTCCCCGCCCCTTTCGCCGCTGCCGGCAAGCGTGCCCTGACGGCCTTCCGCCTCCTTGGCGCCGGATGCTGACGGGGAGGTGATCGGGGACCTGGACGGGGTGCACGTCATCGCGGACTCCGACTGCCCGCACATCTCCCCGGAGGGCGAACTGTGCCTGCCCTCCGGTCGGCAGGTGAGGTTCGTGCCACGCCGGGCGGACGCACCGCCACCAACCGGGCCGACGGGCGCGGTGTCCACGTCTTCACCGGCGGCGAACTCGCCGGCGCTCGCGCCTGGTGGTCCACAAGGTGTGCGGCCGGCGGGCGCTCGCCCGGGCCGACCGGCTGTCCCCGCAGGGGCCGAACAGTTTGCGCCTGCCGGGCCTGGGCGCGGGTGATCCGCGTGCGCAGCGACGGGGCACAGGCCAGGTTTACGAAGGGACGGCGGGGGCTAACCCCCTTGCGTTCGTCACAGATGCCGACGCGTCGGTGCACTGCCAGGAGGGCGCTCATGTCGAAGACGCACCCGGGGCTGGGGCAGAAGGAGGATGCGGCTCACAGCCCTCACGTGCAGACGGGTGACAGGATCAGGGACTATCTGACCACCACGGATCACAAGAAGATCGGAAATCTGTACCTCGTCACGTCATTCGGCTTCTTCCTGATCGCCGGCTTGCTGGCGATGTTGATGCGCACGGAGCTGGCCAGGCCCGGACTCCAGCTCGTCGACGAGCAGCAGTACAACGAACTGTTCACCATCCATGGCACGATCATGATGCTGCTCTTCGCGACGCCGACGTTCACCGGCTTCGCGAATGCCGTCATGCCCCTGCAGATCGGGGCGCCCGACGTGGCGTTCCCCCGGCTCAACGCTCTCACCTACTGGCTCTTCCTCTTCGGCGGTCTCACTGTACTGTCCGGTTTCCTGGTCAGTAACGGTCCCGCCCCTTTCGGATGGTTCGCGTATTCACCGCTGAACAACGCGGTGCACAGCCCGGGGCACGGTGGTGATCTGTGGGCGATGGGCCTGGTGCTCTCGGGTGTGAGCACCACCCTGGGGGCCGTCAATTTCATCGCCACGATCGTGTGCCTCCGCTGTCCTGGAATGACGATGTTCCGGATGCCGATCTTCACGTGGAACGTGCTCTTCACCTCCATCCTCGTGCTGCTGGCCTTCCCCGTCTTCACGGCCATCCTCCTGGCCCTGGCGGCCGACCGGCTTTACGGCGCCCACGTCTTCGACTCGGCCACCGGTGGCGCCCTGCTGTGGCAGCATCTGTTCTGGTGGTTCGGCCATCCGGAGGTCTACATCGTGGCGTTGCCGTTCTTCGGCGTGGTCACGGAGATCCTCCCGGTGTTCAGCCGTAAACCTGTGTTCGGCTACCTCGGTATGGTCGGCGCGACCATCGCGATCACCATGCTGTCGGCCGCCGTGTGGGCCCATCACATGTTCGCCACGGGCGCGGTGTTTCTGCCTTTCTTCTCCTTCATGTCCTTCCTGATCGCCGTGCCCACCGGGGTGAAGTTCTTCAACTGGATCGGGACGATGTGGCAGGGCAGCCTCTCCTTCGAGACTCCCATGCTCTGGTCGCTGGGTTTCCTCGTGACCTTCCTGCTCGGCGGGCTCAGCGGCGTTCTCATCGCCTCGCCCGCCATGGACCTCCATCTCACCGACACCTATTTCATCGTCGCTCATCTGCACTATGTCCTCTTCGGAACGATCGTCTTCGCGATGTTCGGCGGTTTCTACTTCTGGTGGCCCAAGCTGACGGGCCGCATGCTGGACGAACGCATTGGTAAGATCCATTTCTGGACACTGTTCGTGGGATTTCAGACGACGTTCCTCGTGCAGCACTGGCTGGGCGAGATCGGAATGCCGCGCCGCTATGCCGACTACTTGGCTGCCGACGGGTTCACCGCTTTGAATACGGTTTCGTCGATCGGTGCGTTTCTGCTGGGGCTCTCCACCCTGCCGTTCCTCTACAACGTCTGGAAGACCGCTCGGTACGCGCAGAAGGTGACGCTGGATGACCCGTGGGGATACGGTCGATCGCTCGAATGGGCGACTTCATGCCCTCCGCCTCGGCACAACTTCACGGCGCTGCCCCGGGTGCGGTCCGATTCCCCCGCGTTCGACCTGCACCATCCGGAGTTCAGTGAAGAGCTGCCGCCGGCCGCTCGCGGCACGGTGGAACCGACCCCCGACCCTCTAGGGGAACAGAGCGAATGAAGTCCGAAGCATATCTTTTCGCGGGCGTGGCCCTCTTCTTTCTCGTCACCGACGCGGCGTACATGTGGTTCGCGCGGGAACCCGCCGGTAGTGCGGCGCTCACGATCTCGTTCATCATGGCGTCCGTGATCGCGTTCTTCTCGCTGGTCAATTACCGGCGCAAGGGAATTCGTCCGGAGGACCGTTCGGACTCGGAGATCCAGGAGCGCAGTGGGCGGGTCGACTTCTTTCCCCCGCACAGCCGTCATCCGGTGGTGACCGCTGCCGGGGCCACGGTGGTGGCCAACGGCATCGTCTACGGCGACTGGCTGATCCTGATCGGCCTCGGAATTCTCGGAATGGGAATCTTCGGCATGGTCTTCCAGTACAACGGCCGGGAGAGCGGGTGACGAGGGCGAGGCAACGCGTGCGCTCGGAGAGTCAGCTCGTACTCTCGCCTCCGCCTACGCCGCCCGAGACGGGATCTGCGGTTCGGCCGGTCACCTGGAGCCGTTCCTCCATGGTGGCCTGCATGTCGACTCCTTCGCCGTAGTACCACGAGCTGAGAGATGCCTGGAGCCGCCTCCGCAACGGCGCGCGGCGCCCTGGGCGCTTCAGTGGGCGGGGGATGTCCCGAACCAGCAGTTTGTACCGTTGCTCACGGTCGATGGGTGCGTGCCGCTCGCTCATGCCGCCGGCCAGGTCCTGGTACACCTCGCCGGTCTCCTCACCCTCTTCCAGCAACTGGCAGTCATGCCGCTGCAACGCCAGGCACACGCGTTTGGTCACGAGATGGGCGAGGACCGGAACCACGAACAGGGCGATGCGGAAGGTCCACGTGAGTTCGTTCACGGAGACGTCGAACCAGACGGCCATCACGTCGTTCCCGCCGGCCATGAGCAGTACCGCGTAGCAGGCGAGGCCCGCCACGCCGAGTCCGGTCCTGGTGGGCCTGTCGCGGGGTCGGTCGCACAGATGGTGCTCCACCATGTCACCCGTCACCCAGCGCTCGAAGAAGGGGTACAGGTACAGCACGGCGAACAGCAGGGCCGGCAATGCGACCGCGGGCAGGAAGACGTTCCACATGACGGTGTGACCCGCAACATTGCTCTCGACCCCCGGCATCAGCCGCAGGGCACCCTCCAGGAATCCGACGTACCAGTCCGGCTGGGCGTCGGTGGAGACCTGATCCGGTAGGTAGGGGCCGAAGAACCAGATGGGGTTGATCTGCGCGACCGCTCCCATGACGGCGGTGAGTCCGGCGACCATCAGCGACAGCCCGGTCGATTTGGCGGTGAACGAGGGGAACATCGGCTGACCGATCACGTTGCGGTTGGTCTTGCCGGGAGCGGCCCACTGGGTGTGCTTCAGGTAGACCACCATGATCAGGTGTACGGCGATCAGCGCGATGAGGGCGCCGGGAACGAACAGCACGTGCACGATGTAGAGGCGGCCGATGATCGCGGTCCCCGGGTAGGGGCCGCCCCAGAAGAGGAAGCTCAGATAGGTGCCGACGATCGGGATCGACAGCACGATGGAGTTGGCAGTGCGCAGACCGGTTCCGGACAGCAGGTCGTCCGGGAGCGAGTAGCCGCAGAATCCCTCCAGGAGAGCCAGCAGGAACAGGGTCACTCCGATGACCCAGTTGAGTTCCCGAGGCCTGCGGAAGGCGCCGGTGAAGAAGATCCTCAACATGTGGACGCCGATGGCCGCCACGAAGACGAGCGCCGACCAGTGGTGCATCTGCCGCATCAGCAGCCCGCCGCGCACGTCGAAGCTCAGATGGAGCGTCGAGTCGTAGGCCTTGGAAACGAGTAGTCCCTGCAAAGGCTTGTACGAACCGCTGTACGGCACCTGGGCCAGACTCGGATCGAAGAAGAGAGTCAGAAAGGATCCTGTCAGCACGAGGATGACAAAGCTGTAGAGCGCGATCTCGCCCAGGAGGAACGACCAGTGATCGGGGAAGGCCTTGCGCATCAGCTGGCCGGCCAGTTCGGACATGGGCGATCGCCGGTCGGCCGCCACGTACGTCTGGAAGACCGCTTGCCGCGCTCTGCCCCTTACCCTCTCCCTGCGTCGCCGTAGCAGCACGCCCACACCACACTCCTCCGTTTGCTCCTCATGCACGCCGCACGGCCCCCAGCTCGCGCGACGGGCGCAGGGGTACCCGAACGCCGCACTTCTCAAAACACCGTGGGCGTACGGGGGAGCATGAAAGGGCGACATCGCGGGAATCGGACCGAGAGCGAACGGCGATGCCCGCGCGGGAGCCACATGAACCGCGGTCAGGCACGAGGACCTGCGGGACCGCGAGAAAGCCATCGAGGAGCCACGCGTGGGAAACGACAGCGGCATCATTGCGGAGCTGGCGGCGGACCACAAAAGAATTCAGAACCTTCTGGACCAAGTCCGGTGCGCGCTGCCTGGCAGTGACGAGCGCACGTCACTGGTGGAGCAGACCAGCATGTGCCTGGTGCGCCATCTCATGGCGGAGAGGGAATGCTTGCACCCCCTTCTCCATCGCTACGTCGTGGACGGCGAAGACTGGACAAACCGTCTGTTGGCCGGAGACAGGGAAATCGAGAAGACGTTGAAGTCCCTTGAGGCGGCACCGCCCCGCAGCGAGAGGTATGTGGAGCTGTTGCTGACTCTCGTCACGGGTGTCACCCGGCATGTGGTCGAACTCGAGCAACTGGTCTTCCCGCGGTTGCAGGCGATGGGCCCCGACGCGGTCCTGGGCGACGCGGGAGCCGAGGCGCGCCATACCAAAGCCGTCGCGCCCACACGGCCACGCCCCATGGCGCCTGACACGCCGATGCTGACAAGGCTCACCGCGTGTGTGTGGGGCCCCTGGGACCGCCTGCGCGACCGGGTGACACGCAGGGGCCACCACTGACGTGGGAGGCAGCCGCGCCCCAGTCGCCACTGCGGGTCCGGCTGCGGGAGGCCGGTTCATCAACCTCGTGTGTCACCTGCGAATAACCACGGCTAGTGCGGTGACAAGGAAGATCGCGCCCATGACCGCCCACCATGTGATGTCTGCCTGACTCCAACTGGCGAGTTCCGTCGCCAGGGGCGCGAGACAGTGGAGCCCTGCCTGTCCGATGTTCATGGAGATCGCCTTCTTCTGGATGGCGGGCCGCTGTCCTTTCAACGGAGATGCCGCGTGAGGGGAGAAGAGGAGCCCGGTGGCCACCGGGCCGCAGGGGCGGCCACCTCGTCCAGGCGCTTTGCCATCACCCTGCGCAGGCTGACCCAGCGCAACACGAGTGCCCTGTCGCCTCTCACCGAACCCTGGCACGTCCGGCTCTCCCGGCGGCCGCTTGCGGCCGAGTACCCCGCCGTGGTGCGGCAGGTTGTCGTCGACGGGCACAGGCTGTGCGACCACAGCGTCCACCACGACACGGCGATGGACCACAAGTCCCGCTCCTTCCAGCGCTCGGAAGTGGTCGGGGCGGCCCAGACGATCGAGCAGGCGTCCGGCGGAGTGAAGCCGCTTTACTATCGTGCCCCAGGTGGCGCCTTCACTCCCTACAGCCGTCAGCTCGCCGCCTCGATGGGCATGCGCCCGCTCGGCTGGAACGTCGACACCGACGACTACAAGCTGCCGGGCACCCAGGCGATCCTCAACACGGTGGAGCGCGAACTGCCCAACGGTCCGACCATCCTCTTCCACGACGGTGGTGGCGACCGATCGCAGACCGTCGCGGCGCTCGCCGCGCTGCTGCCCCGGCTGAGGAGTCAGGGATACGCGTTCGGCTTTCCGGCGCGGTGAGGCCAGAGGCGGCGCCGTCCGACAGCTGCGAAACCACCCCCGCTGACCCGTGTCCCTTCCGGATCACGGCGTTGACGACGAGGCGACGCGTGCCTGCAGCCGGTCCCGGAGGCCAGCGGCCCTCTTGCAGGACCGGCGCAAAACATAGCGGGGGTGGTCGGTTTCAACGGGCGCCGTCATTGCGTACCGGGCACCCGGACGGCGTAGGGCCGAGCGGATTCCGGCCAGCTCCTGGATCATCTTCACGGGCGGGTTGAGTCCAGCGGTCACCGGCGGTGCCGGCTGTCCTGCCGGAATGCAACCGCGCACTGATCGATGGAGGCAGCGATGGCTGAAGGTCTGCGCAAACGGCTGATCGGTGCCTGGAAGCTGGCGTCGTACCAGGAGGTTCCGGTGGACGGCTTTGAGCCGTTCGAGCCGCTGGACCATGAACCGCAGGGCATCATCATGCACGCCCCCGATGGGTACATGTCGGCGGCGAGTTGTTTGACGGCGGCGTCGATGTCCGTGGAGATGACCGAGCCGAACCGCTCGTGCGGGCTTTCGGCTGACTGGGGAGGGCCTGGCGCACCGGTCCGTCGGGCTCGGTCAGGGGAGGATCTTGATGGCGCTCTGCCAGTTCAGCTCCAGGGGTTGTTGGACGGAGATGTGTAGGAAGCCCAACGCCTCGAGCTCCCGGGCGCGGCGCAGCGGACCGACGTCCAGGGGACGTATCGCGCCGGAGGAGATTAGCTCCGCGACCTTGGCCTTGGCAGGGGAGTCGTCGCCGGCGATCAGTACGTCGAGCGGGAAGCTGTGGCCTTCACCGGTCGTGAGCAGCCCGGCGAACGTGGTGTTGAATGCCTTGACGACCTTCGCGTCCGTGCCGACGATCTGCTGGATCTGCTCGGCGGCCGACGTGTCGGCGGGCGTCACCCGCGAGTCCATGGTGGCGAAGTCGACGGGATTGCAGATGTCCACCACGACCTGTCGTCCGGCTTGCTGACCTGCACCCGCAGCAGGGGCCTGCTGCCCCGCCCGGCGCGCCGCTCGTAAGGCTCGATGCGTGGCTCGACAACTCGCCCGTGGGGTGGGGCCGTTCTTCAAGGGGAACGGTTATTCCAGGCCGACCCGCTGCCAGCACCCGTACACAGGGGCGATCGATATCAGTGGCGCGAGGTTATTCCATGTGTTAGTCTTACGCGTTTGCGTGGTCGTCGCGGTGGGCGATTCTGCCTGTCCCGCTCGGCTTGTGCGTGGGCTGTTCAAACCTGCCGGGCCTTCCTCGGTACGTTCCCTTGCGGAAGGCTGTTTATGAAGCATCCCAATGACTCCGGCATCGCGCACGGCAGCCCCGCCCAGCCCGAGGCAACGACCCCGGCGCTGCTCCCGGCCGTCACCTTCGCCGGTCTGGAACTGCCGACGGAGGTGCTGCGGACACTGAGCGAACTCGGGGTGCGCGAACCCTTTCCGATCCAGGCCGCCACACTGCCCGATGCCCTGAAGGGGTGCGACATCCTGGGACGCGGGCGCACCGGATCAGGCAAGACGCTCGCTTTCGGCCTGCCGCTGCTCGCACGGACGGCCGGGCGACGCGCCGAACCGAAGCAGCCCCTTGCTCTGATCCTGGTGCCCACCCGTGAGCTGGCCCAACAGGTCACCCAGGCGCTGGCGCCGTACGCCCAGGCACTGCGGCTGCGGATCGCCACGGTCGTCGGCGGAACGTCGATCGGCCGGCAGGTCGCCGCGCTGCGCCAGGGAGCAGAGGTGGTCGTCGCCACCCCCGGACGCCTGCACGACCTGATCGAGCGCAACGCCTGCCGCCTGGGACGGGTGAGAATCACCGTGCTGGACGAGGCCGACCAGATGTGCGACTTGGGATTCCTGCCGCAGGTTGCCGACGTGCTCGACCAGGTACACCCCGACGGTCAGAGGATGCTGTTCTCGGCCACTCTCGATCGCGACGTCGATCAACTGGTCCGCCGCTACCTCCACGACCCCATCGTCCACTCGGTCGACCCGGCCGCGGGCACGGTCACGACGATGGAGCACCACGTTCTGGTCGTCCACGGCCCTGACCGCTACGCCGTCATCACGGAAATCGCCGCCCGCGACGGCCGCGTACTGCTGTTCCTCGACACCAAGCACGCCGTCGACCAGCTCACCCGGCATCTGCGGGCCAGCGGGGTGCACGCCGGGGCCCTGCACAGCGGCAAGTCCCAGCCACAGCGCACACGGACCCTGGCGCAGTTCAAGAACAGCCAGATCACCGTTCTGGTGGCGACCAATGTCGCGGCCCGTGGCCTGCACGTCGACGACCTCGATCTCGTGGTCAACGTCGACCCGCCCACCGACGTCAAGGACTATGTGCACCGGGCGGGCCGCACCGCCCGCGCCGGTGAGTCCGGCAGCGTGGTCACGCTCGTGCTGGCGGGCCGGCGCCGCGAGACGAGCCGGATGATGGCCGAGGCCGGCATCGAGCCGACCGTCACCAAGGTGCGCTCGGGCGAGGCGGAGCTGAGCCGGATCACCGGCGCCAAGACTCCCTCCGGGATCCCGCTCGACGGCGGGGCCGCCGTCCCCCGACCCAAGAACACCAACGCTCCCTTCCGCGGCCTCGGCACCAGCAAGGGCACCTCCCGCGGCGCCGACGGCAAGTCCCGAAAGGCCGGCGAGGCCCGCAAGCTCGCCGAGGCCCGCAGGGCCGCCCTCGTGCGTCGCAACGGCTGAGAGCCGTTGCCCTGGCAGCCTGGCCACGGGATCGACAACCCTCGGCCCGGCCCGAAGCCGTCCTGTCTGCCTCACCTACGAAGTCAACGCCTTTGGCCGCGAGAGGGATACCCGCCGAAACGGAGCAGAATGATGTTGCCGGCGCCTCGCACTGCGCCCAACATGACAAGCTGTGCTGGCCCACCCCCCGAACCCAGGAGGTCACCATGACCGCAGAGCCCGTATCTACGGAAGGTTCGGAGCCGGCTGCCCCCGAGACGTCCCCTCTGGAGCCGGACAGCGACGGCAACTACGACCTCAAGCGCAAGTTCCGCGAAGCCCTGGCGCGCAAGCGCGGTGCGCAGGCGGACGCCGCTGATATGGCCGCCAAGTCCGATGCATCAAAGGTGCGTTCGGCGCACGGCCCGGCTGCGAGCCAGCGGTCGTTCAGGCGCAAGAGCGGCGGCTGAGTCGATGAGTCCCGCGATCTAACCGCTTCACCGGCACTCGCGCTATCCACCCGCGCGTCCCGTGCAGTGGCCCGCGACGTGCGCATGCCCGTGCGCGCGTTGCGGGCGGGGCGTAGCCCGGGGGACTCGTCTGGGGGAATGGCCCAGATGCGGTTGGTTCGGGTCGGTGGCGCCGCCGAACTGGAATTCCGGGATGAGGGCACTGCCTTGTCCGAGGGTACGCGGCCGGTGTTGCGCGCCTTGCGTGCCCCCGTACCGCTGTGAAAAACGACTGCGGCTGTCGTCAGTTCCTCGCCGTCCGGGCCTGAGGCTCGTACGGCGGGCCGCAGCACCGTCTCTCCCACGAAGGCATGGCTGAAGACCAGCTGCACCGCCTGCTTCAGAACGCGTTCCCGCTGGTGAAGGTCGTCGAGGGTCAGGTACTGATCCGTCAGCCGCCGTTTCCTCGTGCTCACGGCGTTGCCGCACCAGGATGCTGCTGTTTCCGCCGAGCTGATCGACGGGCTGGTCCTTGATGACCTTCGATATGGCCGCTCCCGTGCGTGCGCCGGAGACGGGCCGTGACGCTTGCCGGAACCACCCTGATCTCCACGCCCGCCCGCACCATCCCTTGGGGGAGTAGCCCTTACGCTGGGCGCGCCCCCAAAACTTTCCGAAACGTTGCGCTCCGGCTGGGTCAAAATCTGTGCCCGCGAGCTGAGGTTTCAACGGGACAGGCAGACAGATTCTCTACTGCATTAAGTGGGGTGGGATTCTTCACCGTACACAGGCCGCTTCGGCGTGCTACTGTCGATCTCAGTTGCAGTTGTGGTTCCCAAAACTTCAAGTGCCCTCCGGGCGGCGCCTGTGCCACTGGAAGCACTTTTGTTATCCGGTCTTTTTCCCGGCGGGGTGATCATCGCGGCGACACGGGGTCCGTGCAGTGCGGATCCCGATGCACTGCCCCAAAGGAGAAATGACATGGCTTCTGGTACTGTCAAGTGGTTCAATGCGGAAAAGGGCTTCGGCTTCATCGAGCAGGACGGTGGCGGAGCTGATGTGTTCGCCCACTACTCGAACATTGCCGCCCAGGGCTTCCGTGAGCTGATCGAGGGCCAGAAGGTGACCTTCGACATCGCGCAGGGCCAGAAGGGCCCGACGGCCGAGAACATCGTTCTCGCCTGACGCTGACTGTCGCGTACCTGTAGCTGGGGCCCGCGTCCTTCGGGGTGCGGGCCCCAGCTACTCGCATTTTCCGCAGTGGTTTCACCTGCGGACGACAACCAGGAAACCGGTAGGCTCAGCGCATACGGAGCATCCTTCAGGGGTGTACGCACCCTTCATAGCTTCATAGCGGCGGACGCCCGAACATTGCGTCGGCTTCGCGCTACTCATTCCAGCGCCTGTGCCCGCACGGATTTTCCGTCGGTCAGATTCGCTGTCGCATTCCACCGGTCCATTCTTGCAATTCTCTGTGCTGCTGATCGCTCCGGGAATTCCTTGATATGTGCCGCATCGAGGAAGGGTCCGCATGAACCGCACACGCACGAACGACCGCTTCACCCGCACCCGTAACGGCAGTACGGACTCCGGCAGGGGCGGCAGCCGATTCGGTTCGTCGGCCAGGAGCCGCTCCGGCGGGCCGAGCCGTTCCGGTGGTTATGGCCGCCGGCCCGCCGCGGTCCAGGGGGAGTTCGCGCTGCCCAAGACGATCACTCCCGCGCTCCCCGCCGTGGAGGGCTTCGCCGATCTCGACATGCCCGGGGCGCTGCTGGGCGCGCTCAGCTCGCAAGGCGTGACCGTACCCTTCCCGATCCAGGCTGCGACCCTGCCGAACTCCCTCGCTGGCCGGGACGTACTGGGCCGTGGCCGCACCGGCTCCGGCAAGACCCTCGCCTTCGGGCTGGCGCTGCTGGCCCGTACGGCCGGGCAGCGCGCCGAGGCCAGGCAGCCGCTGGGGCTGATCCTCGTACCCACCCGTGAGCTGGCGCAGCAGGTCACCGACGCGCTCGCCCCGTACGCCCGCTCCGTGAGGCTGCGGCTGGCCACGGTGGTGGGCGGAATGCCGATCGGTCGGCAGGCGAGCGCGCTGCGCGCCGGCGCCGAGATCGTCGTCGCCACGCCGGGACGCCTCAAAGACCTCATCGACCGTGGCGACTGCCAACTGAACCAGGTTTCCATCACCGTCCTCGACGAGGCCGACCAGATGGCCGACATGGGCTTCATGCCGCAGGTCACCGCCCTCCTCGACCAGGTCCGCCCTGAAGGCCAGCGCATGCTGTTCTCCGCCACTCTCGACCGCAACGTCGACCTGCTCGTGCGCCGCTACCTCAGCGACCCCGTCGTGCACTCCGTCGACCCCTCGGCCGGTGCGGTCACGACGATGGAGCACCACGTACTCCACATTCACGGCGCCGACAAGCACACGGCCACCACCCAGATCGCCGCACGCGACGGCCGCGTGATCATGTTCCTCGACACCAAGCACGCCGTCGACGGCCTCACCGAACACCTCCTGAACAGCGGGGTACGGGCCGCCGCCCTGCACGGCGGGAAGTCACAGCCCCAGCGCACCCGCACGCTGGCACAGTTCAAGACCGGACACGTCAACGTGCTGGTAGCGACCAACGTCGCGGCGCGCGGCATCCACGTCGACAACCTCGACCTCGTCGTCAACGTCGACCCGCCGACCGACCACAAGGACTACCTCCACCGCGGCGGCCGCACCGCCCGCGCAGGAGAGTCCGGCACCGTCGTCACCCTGGTCACCCCCAACCAGCGCCGCGGCATGACCCGCCTCATGGCAGCGGCCGGCATCGTCCCGCAGACCACCCAGGTCCGCGTCGGCGAAGAGGCCCTGCACCGCATCACCGGCGCCCAGGCCCCCTCCGGCATCCCGGTCGTCATCACCGCACCGGTGGTCGAACGCCCCAAGAAGCGCGGCGCCACCTCACGCGGCCGACGCCGCCCCGTCTCGGCGGCCCGCCGCGCGCCCGTACGGCAGTCCACCGCCGGTGCGGCGGCATAGAACCTTCGTGTCAGGAAGCCCGCCCAACTTCGCAGGAGGCACCCTTTGACGCTGGACCAGACGCAGTTCCGCTCAACACGTACCAACGCCGTGCAGACGGCGGCCGATCCCGCGGACGCGGCCGGACCGCAGGTCTGGGAGGACATGACCGTGGAGGTGGCACTGTCCGTGATGGCCGCCGCTCGTACAGGTCAGCTGGTCGTCTGCGACGAGGACGGTATGTGTACCGGCCTGGTCACCCGGGACCGGCTCACGGCCGTTCGTGACGGCTCCGGATACACGGACCGGATCCGTCTGCGGGACATCGCCGACGTCATCGGGCCCTTCGCCCCACCGCTGGCCACGAGGGCCGAAGCCGAGCGTGCGATGCGCGGCTGCCGGCTCGGGGCCCCGCCCGTGGTCGACGGACACGGCAGCGCTCTGGGCATCCTCGCCCTCTCTCGCTGAACCGCCGTCACCCCTGCCCGGCCCCGTCTTCTCTTCTCCCTGGAGGCATCATGCGCTGTGTCATCGCTCGCTTCCCGTTCGAGCTGACCAAGAGCGGCGTGGTGGAATCGATGAAGGGCGTCACACCTGAGCTGGTCACCGGTGAGTTCGTCATCATCGGACGACGCCACTACCCCGCCAAGCAGGTCGGCCAGGTCATCACCCGCCAGGACCGGCGTGATTTCAGCACCGGCGAAGTGCTCAGGGCCATGACCCAACTCGGCTTCACCTGTCGCACCCGCCCTACCGCCGCAACCGCGCCCCTGGCGGGCCCGTACGGGCCGGCTTCCGCAACGCTCGGCGCTCCCCCTGTCCGCCTGACGTACGGACAGGTGTGAGCCGAACCGAACCGTGAGGCCCCACCGGCGTGGGCGAATTCCAGGCGGTGAGTTGATCAAGCCGCGAGCAGTTTGGACAGACGCTCGGCTGGGGTCTCCCAGTCGAGCGTTTTGCTGGGCGGCTGTTGAGTTCGGTGGCGGCAGCGTCCAGGTCCTCGCGGGTGTGGCGCAACGAGGCCGTCCCCCGACACTCACCGGGGAATCACGGCCCATGGATTGGGCCGCAGCATCGATACTTCCCCAATGAGGCTGGGGTGGAACTGGGTGAGCAGGCCGCGGATGCGGTTGGAGGTGCGGTTGGCCTCGCCGGTCAGGTCCTGGTCGAAGCCGACCAGCATGGTCAGCTCGGCGGTGATCTCGTCGGCCAGTTCGAGGGAGCGCAGGGTGTGGGGCATGGTGCGGGCGGCGTCTGCGATGACAGCCGCGTCGCGCGCGTCGGTCTTGGCCTCACCCGGGTAGAGGTCGGCGATCCGGCGCATCGCGAGTCGGGGTAGGTAGGCGACCTTGCAGCCGGCGTCGCGGGCGACGGTCAGCGGCAGGGCGCCGATGGAGGCGGGCTGGTCCACGACCACCAGGACGGTGCCGAACTTGGCCTTGAGCTTGTCGAAGACGGCCCGCAGCTGGGGTTCGCCGTTCGGCAGGGCTTTGTCGAAGACCTTCCTCCCGGCCGGGGTGAGTCCGTGGCCGTGATGGTTGCTCTTGCCGACGTCCAGGCCGAGGAAGACGCCCGTCTCGCCGATGTCGATCACCGTGCCCCCACGTTTGGATGCGTGCCGGCCTCGGCGGCGGGGCCGTTCGCGCGCATCCACGTTATGCAGACCTGCCGCCCGCGAAATGCCCGGCATTGCGCCGGGCCGGGCAGTGGCCGGACCTCTGATCAGCGACTCCGACGGCACCCCTCGGACCCGGTGACACCACCCCCCAGGTCATCCGATCGACAGGGGGGCAACAGTCATGCCGGGCCCGGAGGCCAGCGGCCCTCTTGCAGGGCCGCCAAGAAGATAACGGGGGCGGTCGTGCGGATGCGTGCCATGTCGTTTCGGGGGTATTCGTGCGTCTTAACCGGGTTGCTCAGGACGAGGGTGGCGGTGGGAGCCCAGTGGTGCACGAAAACGAGGACCAGCCGCTGGCCCGCCGCCCGATACTGTCGGCCCTCGCCTTCGAGGGCAGCGAACCGATCGCCGAGGCCCGCAGCGCGGCCCGCCGCTTCCTGACCGACGTACAGGCAGTACACGGCATCCCGGTCTCCGACCGCGCGATGGGCACCGTGCAGCTGGCCGTCAGCGAGCTGGTCACCAACGCCTACAAGTACGCGCCAGGCCCCTGCCTGCTGGACCTGTAGGTCAGCGAGGGCGCCGTCCAGATCAGCGTCTGGGACACCGACCCGACACTGCCCGCGGCTTGCCCCGCAGACCCGGGCCGGGTCGGGCAGCACGGCCTGGAGATCATCATGGCCGTGTCGCTTCGAGGTGCGCCGCGAGCCGGTGGGCAAGCGAGTCAGGGCCGCCATCGTGCTGGCCGACGACCCCGGCGGAGATCCGGCCGGCCGCCTGCTGTGACCGTCCCTGGGCGCCGGAACCTGCCGCAGGTGTCTACCGGCCTGCCAGGTAGCCGGCGCCCCGCTCGGCTACCTCATGGGGGGTCTGCCGCCAGGCCGGTGGCCGATCCCGCCAGCCAACGCCCTCCAGGTCGTCGGCCGCCCGCTGAGCAGCCTCGTCCGACGACCGCCGCCGCGGCCCCCTGCTGCGGCGAGCCTCCCGCCGTCGTTCATGGATGCAGGCCAGCCGGCCTCCGCGCGCACCGGAACCCTGTGGATCACTCACGGGACAAGTGGTCGCCGAGCCAGGAAGCAACCCGGGACAGCACTCTTCCGAGCGTATCTGCGGAAGAACTTCAGACACTCACCATGGAGGAAAACCTGTCGTGACAGCAGTAGACATTGTCCCGTCGCAGGGTTACTGTCTTTGTCGTACCCAGGAAGTCGAAGTGGGCACGGCAGACACGAACTGTCGTGCCGGCAGGTCAAGCAGGACACGGCCCAAGAGGGTCGTGAGCAGTACCCACGGTATCCAGCAGTATCACCGAGTAACCGAAGGTAAGGAGCGAGACGCCATCAGGATCGCCCGGGTGAGGAATCAGTCCGCCCGGGTACCGCAGGCCCCGGATTGGAAGGTGGTCCCCGGTCACGCATCCGCGATCCCCGCAGTCCCGCCCTCCCAGGCGGACCCTGCGGACATAGAAGGCCGGCGCAGTTCGCCGGTAGATGGTGTTGAAAGCTCGGGGCCCGGGTGCCAGTACGGCGCCCGGGCCCCCCGACGCGTCCCCCGGAAGAAGAGGCCTATGCCCCCTGGCAGTTCCCGCGCCGTCACCCCTCTCGATGACGACGACTACCCCGCCTACACCATGGGCCGGGCCGCCGACATGCTCGGCACCACCCCCGCCTTCCTGCGCGCCCTCGGCGAACACCGCCTGATCACACCTTTGCGCTCCGAAGGCGGCCACCGCCGCTACTCCCGCTACCAGCTGCGCATCGCTGCCCGTGCCCGCGAACTCGTCGACCAGGGCACCCCCATCGAAGCTGCCTGCCGCATCATCGTCCTCGAAGACCAACTCGAAGAAGCGCAGCGCATCAACGAGCAAATGCGCACACAAGGCCCCGAGCCGCAGTCGAAGACCTCAGCCTGACCGGGCGCTGGCGCGAAGACACGGACGACGCTCCCTGCCCGCCACCGACTGACCCCGCCATCGGCCCCTGCGACGAGCGCCCCTGACTCCCGCAGGGCAAGGACCCCGGCGATCACCACGCTGGGGTCCTTCTCCGTCCAAGACGGTTGCACCAGTCCCGGGCCGGAGCCCTGCCAGCGCGCCGGTTGCCCATCGGCGGCCTGCCAGGCCCAGTGAGGCACACGCCTGCCGTGTCGACGTCCGTGCCGTCCCGGGCGCCTGGCACGGTGGTTCTCATGCAGCCGCTGCCGGCTCCCTACCCCGCCGACCTCATTCCCGACGCGACGGGCATGGCGGCCTTCGAAGCGGCGTACCGGCAGGCCAAGGAGCAGGACGCCGTCTTCGTCGCCATCGAGTCTCTGGGTGGGCACTGGACGGTGAAGGCCGACATGATCACCGCCCCGCAGCACGCCGTCGCCGACTCGGTGTACGACGCCATCCGCGCCGCGGTCATCCAGATGATCCGCGCCGGCGAGATCCGCTCGGACTCCTTAGCGGGGCCGGTCTACTTCGTACTGCACAACGTGGCAACCGAGAGCCGGGCCCGCGAACTCGCAGCCGCCCTGCACGCCGCCCTGTACGGAAACCGGGCGTCGCTCGCCCGCAGGATGCCTACCGCATCCTGACCAGCCGCCTTCAGAGGATGTTAAGTCCGTTTCTGGATGATCTGGTGTCGCCCGTTCGACGGTACGGAGCCGTTTGAGCCGACCTGCCTGTCGTGTGCATGTTGGGCTTGAGGGCATGGAACGGATGCCGTACTCAACAGACTTGTCCGACAGACAGTGGGCCTTGATCGAGCCGCTGGTCACCGCCTGGAAGCAAGAGCGGGTGTCGCCCGCGCCCTGGCCGATCCCAAGCTCGCCGACGACGTCCTCGACCAGGGTGTCCACAACGCCCTCGCGCTGCTGGACGCCGGACCTGTCCGGCAGCGCCGCGTCCGACGGCCTTCGTGAGGGCGCGCCGTCCGGCGATCGTGAATGCCTTCAGCCAGCACCCCGACCAGGCGTTCCGGGCACGCGAGCTGCACGAACTCCTCGGCATGCCCACTGACGAGGCGTCCGTCAACATCACCCGCAGCAGCCTCGGACGCCTCACCCGTCAAGGTTTCCTCACCCAACCCGGACGAGGCCGCTACCAGAAACGGACTTAACGTCCACTCAGGACTCCGAGATCATCTCGTGGCGGCTTTTGAGCTCACCTTGGCTGGACCCCGCCTTGACCCCTCCCTGGCCGGCCGCCGGCGTCATCGGATCGTCCTTCGGACACCCGTTGTGGTGCCCCGACCCTGTCGGGAGGAGGTAATGGATCACCTGTCGCGCTCTCCGGGTACCGTCAGCGTATGAGTCATCCGCACCCCGAGCTGAAAGCCGCCCCGCCCCTTCCCGAAGGAGGGCTGCGGGTCATCGCCCTGGGC